>DATLGJ010000012.1:0-19635 GCA_035540555.1 Candidatus Limnocylindrales bacterium
CCGCCCACCCGCGCCACCGGCTGGCCGATGAGCGAGTCGGCGGTCACTGGTCGACCACGTGCGGCGGCATCTCGCGCACGGCTTCCGACTCGGCCAGCACCGGCTGCTCTTCCCGGTGGTCGCCCGCCGCCGCCTCGATCGCCTCGGCGATCTGGTAGTAGCAGCCGCAGCGACAGAGGTTGCCGCCGATGGCCTCCTCGATCTCGGGCCGGCTGGGGTGGGCGTGCCGGCGCAGCAGATCGTCGCCGGCGATCAGCTGGCCGGGAATGCAGAAGCCGCACTGGACGGCGCCCTTCTCGAGGAAGGCCGACTGCAGGCGCGACAGCCGACCGCCCTCGGCCAGCCCCTCGACGGTGGTCACGCTCGCGCCGTCCGCCTCGGCTGCCAGGACCAGGCATGAATCGACGATCCGATCGTCGAGCCGAACGGTGCACGCCCCGCACTCGCCGACCAGGCAGCACTCCTTGGCGCCGGTCAGGCCGAGCGCGTCGCGCAGCACCTCGAGCAGCGTCTGGTGCGGCTCGACGCTGAAGGTGCGCTGCCGACCGTTGATGGCGACCGAGATCTCGATCACGCGGCGTCCAACCTCTCCCGAGCGGCCGCCAGCGCCCGCCCGGCGAGAACGCGCAGCATCGCCAGGCGGTACTCCGGGTCGGCCCTGAGCGACCGCGCAGATGGCTGAGCCCTGGTGAACCACTGCTCCAGCGGCGGCTCGCCCGTGCCGGCATGCTCGAACAAGAGCGGGCGCGGCCCGAGGCTGCCGAACGCCAGGCGCGTGCGGCCTTGCTCGGACACCGACACGGCCAGCGTTACAGAGGCCAGGTCGTGGCCTCGCCGGCGCGTCCGTCGCCGGAAGGCAGAGCCCGTCCTGTCCTCCGGGAGCGGCAGCCAGACCGCGGTGACAAGCTCGCCGTACTGCAGCACGGTCACGCCTGAGCGGACGAAGAACTGGTCGAGCGGCAGTCGCCGCTCCCCAGTCGGCCCGTGGATGCTCAAGACGGCCCCATAGACGAGCAGTGGCGGCGCGGTGTCGGCCGCCGGCGAGGCGTTGCACTGGTTGCCCACCAGCGTGGCCCGATTGCGGATCTGGATCGAGCCGACGATGCTCGCCGCCTCGGCCAGCGCCGGGAAGTGCCGGGCAACCCGCGGTGACTCCAACAGGTCGGTCATCGTCGTGCCGGCCGAGATGCGCAGCGCCCCATCCTGCTCGCCGATAGATGGCGCAAGCTCGGGCACGCGCTTGACGTCGACCACCACCGCCGGCGCCTGCACCCGGTTGCGCAGCCCGATGACCAGGTCGGTGCCGCCGGCAAGCACGCGGGCATCGGGCCCGTGCTCGGCCAACAGTGCGATGGCGGCGGCCAGATCGGTCGGCCGGGCGTAGGCGAATCGGCGCATCACTCGGCGGCCTGCCCCTCTCCGGTTGTCATGCTCGTTTCTGCCCCGCGCAGTACCTCTGCTTCCGCTTCCCGGGCATGCGTGCGCATGGCCTCGGCCGCGCGCTCCGGGTCGCGCGACTCGAGCGCCTCGAGGATGGCCACGTGGCGCTCGGCCAGCCAGTGCAGGTCCGCGCCGGGCACCGTGGCGGTCAGGTAGGTGGTGGCAAACGGCTCGAGCATCGACCAAAGCCTCTGCAGGGTGTGGTTGCGCGAGGCGCCGATGACGCAGTTGTGGAACTGGGAGTTGTGCAGCGCCTGGGCGTGGGCGTCGCCGCTTGCCGCGCTCGCACGCATGTCATCGAGCAGCCCTCCCATCCGCGCGAGGGTGGCCTCATCGATGTGGACCACGGCGTGGCGGGCGGCGATCGCCTCGAGCTCGCCGCGCAGCTCCATCGCTTCGATCAGCTCCCTGGTTGCGGGCTGGCGCACGCGCGCCCCGCGGAACGGGTGCATCTCGACCAGCCCGAGCGTGGCCAGGTCGCGCAGGGCCTCGCGCACGGGCGCCTGGCTGGTGCCCAGCTGCCGTGCCACGCGCGTCTCGATGATCCGCGCGCCGGGCCGCAGCTCCCCTGCGAGGATCCACTGCAGCATGCGGTCCTTGACCTGCGCCGAGAGCACGCTGCGGGCCAGTGGGCTGGCCGCCTGCTCGGTGGCCATCAGATCAGTCGATGGTCCAGTAGTAGGCCCGTTCGCGGCTCTCCAGGCGTGGCACCGCGTCGCCCAGGACGTGCTGCTTGAAGTGCTCGGACTCGGTGTGCTGGCGGACCGCCTCCTCGTCGACGTACTGCTCATAGAGGAAAAAGAGCCGCGGATCGTCGGGTGAGCGATGGGCCTGGTAGAAGAGGCAGCCGGGCTCCTCGCGCGAAAGCGGCCCGACCGTCGCGATGATGCGCACGATCTCGTCTTCCTCGCCTTCCCTGGCCCGCCAGGTGGCGGCAATGACGTAGGCCATCGGACTACCTCCTGGTGTCGGGATTGGGCAGCTGCGCGTCGGTCACGGCTGCCAGCAGGTCGTGGTAGCTGGTGATGAAGGCGCGCAGGGTGCGGGTCGTCGGCGGGAAGCGGTCGAAGTCGGCGACCGACAGGCCGTCAGGCTCGTAGGCGCGACGGAAGTCGGGGAAGGCGGCCGTCAGCTCGTCCACGTACTCCTGCGGCACCGGCTCGTCCATGCGCTCGCGCACCTCGACCGATGAGCCGTTGAACTTGCGCGCCCAGGCGGACGGCAGGGTGATGACCACGTCGCCGCCGACGAACTCGGACCAGTGCAGGTGGTGGCGAATGGCGGCGGCCAGCAGCCGCGCGCGGAAGCCCCGCTGTCGGAAGATGCCGTAGGCACGCTTGAAGACGGCCACGCCCGAGTAGGCCAGCGCTGCGGGATGGACGACCGTGCCGTCGCGTTCGACCAGCACGCGCAGCCAGTCCTCGATCCGCCCGACCATGATCGTGATGACCGGCCCCATGTCCGCCGTGGACAGCCCTTCGGCCTCGCGCCGTTGGAGGCCGCGCTCGGCGGCCTCGGCGGCAGCCACCGCCTGGGCGACCGAGAAGGAAACGGTGCAGTTGATCGACACGCCGCGATACGTCGCCTCCTCCATCACATCGATGCCGACGGCGGTGGCCGGGAACTTGACGATGATGTTGGGCGCCACGCCGGTGAAGTGGACGCCCTGCTCGAGCATCTGGGCATACGAACGCCAGAACGTCGGGTTCGTCTGCATCGACAGCCGGCCCTGGGTGCCGCCGTAGCGCTCGAAGGCGGGCAGCAGAAGCTCGGCGCCGCGGCGTGACATCTCCTCGACGACGGCCCAGGCCAGGTCGACCTCCGTCGCACCGGGCCGCTCATCGGCCAGCTCGCGCACACGCCGGGCCCAGTGCTCGGGATCGTTCTTCCAGTTGTCGTGGACGATGGTCGGGTTGGCCGTGGCGCCCACCGCGCCGTGCTCGATGGCGTACTGGAGCTCATCCAGCGCGCACGAGTCGTTCCAGATGTCGGTCTGTGTCTGGGCCGTCCGCTGAAGCGGGCTGAGCGCCTGCAGGTCGGTCGTCGTCATGTTCAGCTTGCCGTGAAGAGGTCGTTGCGCGGCTGCGCGGCTGCCTCGAGGATCTCGACCACGCCGGTCCCGCCATCGACGCGGACGCGGTCACCGTCGTTGATCTTCTGGGTCGCGTCCTGCGTGCCGATCACGGCAGGGATGCCGAACTCGCGGCTGAGCACCGCCGGGTGCGCCGTGATGCCGCCGGCATTCGTGACCAGCCCGGCGATCTTCGTGAACAGGACGACCCAGGCCGGGTTGGTCATGTGGCAGACGAGGATGTCACCGGCGCGGACATCGTCGAACTGGTCCTCGCGCAGGACCACGCGAGCCACCCCCTCCACCACGCCGGGCGAGCCCGCGATGCCCTCCAGCCGCCCGGCGACCTCGCTCGCCTTTCGGTGGAACTTGTCCGGGAAGCCCCAGTTGGTCAGGTACGGGAAGTCGAGCTGGCTCTGGGTTGCCGTGCCGATCCAGGCCGGCGGGCGCAACTCGTAGGCTCGCTCCCGCTGCTCGCGCCGCTCCGCCACCAGTGTGCGGGCGTCGAAGGCGGCCTGGTCGGCCATCAGCACACGCAGCTCGTTGTAGCGCAGGAAGATGACGTCGTCGGGCTCGTCGAGCGCGCCCGCTTCGACGAGCTTCCGACCGATCGCGATGAGCACCAAGCGGACGTGGGCGTTGGCGCCCTGGTCGATGTAGAAGTGGTGATCCGGCGTGAGCGGGGCCATGCGCATGTTCATCTCGTTGGCCGCGCGCATCTCCTCCAGCTGCTCACCTTCCAGGCCTTCGAGTATCTCCTTCGCCGCCGACTCGATGTCCGCCTTCAGCGCCCCGATGGTGGCCGGGAAGTCGTAATCGGTCTCGATGTAGCCGCGAACGAGCTCGATCACCGGCTCCATCTTCTCGTAGACCGTCGGGAATACGAACTCGTGGCTCCAGACGGAGTGCCAACCGAACTCGTGCTGGTAGGGCTTGACGCGCTCACTGATGAAGCGCTGTCCGCGCTCGGAGCGCTCGAGGGCAACGATGATCTCCGTTGCCGTCTCGTGGTCGAAGGTATCCGACAGCTCGGGGTCGGCCTTGACCTCCTCCTTCATCTGCCACAGCGCCCTGATCGAGTCCCAGTTGCGGTCGTCGGCCGAGTTCTGCAGACGGCCGAGCAGCTCCTCGTCGATCGAGGCGCGAATTCGCTCCATCACCGCGCGCAGGTTGAGCGTCGCCGACAGCTGACCGAAGTTGAGCATCCAGTGGATCTTCCAATGGCGATCATGGATGTCGATGGCGTCCTCGAGCAGCACGGCCAGCTGCATCAGGCTCATCTCGTCCTGCCGAGCCAGCTGCTCCTCGATGTACTCGAAGTTGCGCGTCATCTCGGGCACGAGCCGGTCGCGCCACCAGTCCGCGAAGCCCTCGCCGTAGACCGGCAGCACCGCATCCAGGTACCTGCCGATGTTGTCGGCGTAGAACGAATCGAAAGGCACGCGGGCGCCGTAGCGGTTGCCGTACTCCATCGCGTCGACCTTCACGCTCGGGTCGGCCGGGACGGCGGCGGTGTACAGGTAGCCGTTGACGTTCTTGGTGATCCAGTCAACGGCGAAGGGCGTGCCGAAACGGCGGAACATGTGGTCGCAGGTCAGCCACCAGCCGCCGATCTCGTAGAACATCGGGCTGAGCGGATGCGGGCAATGCAGGTCATCGAAGACCCAGAACAGCCTCTTTTCCTGCTCCGAGCCCCATTCGATCGGGAATTCCTCGCTGCCGAGGAACTGATCGAGGATCGGCTCGTCGATGGTGCTCGTCACGCGGGTGCCCTCCACGGCAGAGAGGCTGCTGGCGGTCGCTGCATCACTGCAGTCAATGCATCGATGATCGATGATAGACCGACTGGAGCCGACCGACCCTTGACGGAGCCGACCGACCCTTGACGGAGCCGACCGACCGGTACACCTACGCCTTCGAAGAGCCCCCGGCGCTCCCGCCCGCGCAACTGAGCGATCTGCTCGGTGGCAAGGGCGCCAACCTGGTGGTGATGGCGCGCGAGCTCGGGCTGCCGGTGCCGCCCGGCTTCACGATCACCACCGCCGCCTGCCGGGAGTACCTCGCCGGACGCTGGCCGGAACGGCTGGACGACGAGCTGCGTCGGCAGATGGAGGCTCTGGGCGAGCGGGTCGGGCGACGCTTCGGGGATCCCGCCGACCCCCTCCTGGTCAGCGTTCGCTCGGGCGCACCGGTCTCGATGCCCGGGATGATGGACACCGTCCTCAACCTCGGACTGAACGACGAGACGGCGCAGGGACTGGCCCGCGTGACCGGCAGGCAGGAGTTCGCCGCGGACTGCCTGCGACGCTTCCGCGAGGGCTACCGCGCGGTGGTCGGAGAAGGTGACGTGCCGGCCGATCCGTGGGCGCAATTGCGCGCCGCCATCGAGGCCGTGTTCCGCTCGTGGAACAGCGAGCGCGCGGTGGCATACCGCCGGCGCGAAGGCATCTCCGACCACCTGGGCACGGCGGTGACGGTCCAGGCGATGGTCTTCGGCAACCGCGGCGACGACTCCGCCACCGGCGTCCTCTTCACCCGCGATCCATCGACCGGCGAGCGCCGGCTCTATGGCGACGTGATGTTCGAGGCGCAGGGCGAAGAGGTCGTCGCCGGGGGCGCGGCGACGCAGCCCGTCGAGGCACTCGAGGAACGCCTGCCGGCGGTGGCTGGCGAGCTCCGCCGCTACGCCGACGCGCTGGAACGCCACTACGCCGACCTGTGCGACATCGAGTTCACCGTCGAGCAGGGCCGACTCTGGATGCTCCAGGTGCGGGTCGGCAAGCGCAGCCCGCGCGCGGCACTGCGCATGGGCATCGAGATGGCGGAGGACACCGACTTCCCGGTCACGCGCGAAGAGGCGGTGGGCCGGGTCCTGCCCCAGCTCACGGACCCGCCGCGCGTCTTTGTCAAGCCTGCCGACGCGCCCGCGCCGGTGGCTGTCGGGCTGCCTGCCTCGCCCGGCGTTGCGAGCGGCGTCGTGGCCACCTCCTCCGCCATGGCCGAATTGCTCGCCGAGCAAGCCGAGCCCGTCATCCTGGTGCGCGCCGAGACCTCACCCGAGGACGTGCCCGGCATGTCGCGCTCGGTCGGGGTGTTGACCGCGCTCGGCGGCCTCGCCAGCCACGCGGCCGTGGTCGCCCGCGGCTGGGGCATCCCGGCGGTAGTTGGCGCCGAGCAGGTTCGGCTGGACGAGCACGGGGCTTGGATCGGCGAGCACCGGGTCTCCGCCGGCGACACGATCAGCATCGACGGCAGCACCGGCGAGGTGTACCTCGGCCGCCTGGAAGGCGAGTGGCAGGTTGCGCCGGAGGCGGCGACGCTCCTCGAGTGGGCGCGCGAGCTGGGCATCGAGCTGCCCGCTTCGCCGGGAGCCGATGCTGGCGCTCCGTCCGCGCCCGAGACTGCCGGGCCTGTGGCTGCCGAGCCTCAGTCGGCGGGCAAGCCGGCGGACATCAGCCGCGACGACGTCCTGCGAGCCCTGCTGATCAAGGGCTCCGCGACGGCTGACCAGCTTGCCGAATCGATGCAGGCCGACGGCTCGTTGGTCGAGCAGCACGCCGGCTCGCTGAAGGTCGACGGGCTGGCCGACCATCGCGCCGGTTCGTGGACCGCATCGGCGCGGGGCAGGTTGGCCGCGCTGGAGCTGTTCGGCTCCGATCGGTCGGACCTGGGGCAGGCGGAGTCGATCGCGAGGCTGGAGCAGTTCCATGCCTTCGACGGACGGATGAAGCAGATCGTCACGGACTGGCAGCTGCGCGATGTCGGTGGCGAGCAGGTGCTCAACGACCACACCGACGTCGCCTATGACGCCGCCCTGCTCGAACGGCTGGGCGAGCTGCACGGCGAGACCGCCGCCTGGCTCGGTGCGCTGGCCGATCGCTTCCCCCGCTATGCGGCCTACCGCTCGCGGCTGGGCCGCGCATTGGAGCAGGCCCAGGGCGGCGACCAGCGGTTTGTCGCCTCACCTCGTGTCGACTCGTACCACTCGGTCTGGTTCGAGCTGCATGAGGATCTGATCCGGCTCGCCGGCCGGAAGCGCGAGGAGTAGCGCGCCGAGCTAGCTGACTCCCCAGCCTCCGTCCACCGCTATCACCTGCCCGGTGACCATGCGGGCGTCGTCACTGAGCAGGTAGAGGGCCGTGCCGACCACGTCCTCCGCCGCCAGCGCGCCACCAGCGAGGGCCTGGCGACCGCGGACGAACGACATGGTTGCCTCGTCACTTTGGGCACGGCGGCTCATGGGCGTCGCGGTCATGGCAGGGGCGATCACGTTGACCCGGATGCCATCGCCCGCGTAGTGCGCGGCGACCGCCTTCGAGAAGGCGTTGATCGCGCCCTTGCTCGCGGCGTAGGCATGGGTCGAGAAGATCGGCGCGGCGGGGTGCTCCGCGAGGACGCTGGACATGTTGAGGATCGCGCCGCCACCGCCCTGCGTGAGCATCTGCCGGATGGCTGCGCGCGTGACCAGGAACATGGACCGGACGTTGGCGGCCATGACGGTGTCCCAGCCCTCGGCGGTCAGCTCATGAACGGGACCGTCACCAAAGCGCCGGCCGCTGATGCCGGCAACGTTGAAGACCGCGTCCAGGCGACCGAAGGCCCCGACGCACTCCTTGACGGCCGACTCCGCAGCTTCCTCCTGGGCCAGGTCGGCGGCCAGCCACCTCGAGCCCGGGATGGCTTCGGCAAGAGCGCGCGCATTAGGCTCCGTCTTCGAGACGACGAAGAGCGAGCCGCCCTCGGTGGCGATGGCGCGGGCCGCCGCCGCGGCCATGCCGGTCGAGCCGGTGACCAGGACGACGCGTCCCGTGAACCGGTCGCGGGTCATTGGCGGGCCAGCCGCGCGACGAGCTCGCGCCGCTCCCCTGCCGCCGCGCGCACGAGCGCAGAGCCGATGCCGACCGCGACCGCTCCAGCCTCCAGGAAGGCCACCGCATTGGAGCGGTCCACCCCGCCGGTGGGGATGATCTCGATCTCCGGCAGCGGACCGCGCAGCTCCCTCACCGCCTGCGGACCGGCGGCCGACGCCGGGAAGAGCTTGACGAACGTGGCACCGGCCGACCAGGCCGCCAGCATCTCGGTCGGCGTGAAGGCGCCCGGCATGAATGGCAGGCCGGTCTCGACAGCCGCCCGAGTGAGAGCGAAGTTGTGGACCGGCGCCACGCCGAAGTCGGCGCCCGCCTCGATGGCCGCGGCAAGGTGCTGGGCAGTCAGCAGAGTGCCCGCGCCGACCAGCGCGTCACGCCCCGCCAGGTGCTCCTTCAGTGCTGCCACGTCGTCGGCGGCGGATGGCGCATCGAACGTGACCTCGAAGATGGCCGCGCCTGCCTCGCCCAGCTCATCGACCAGCTCGAGAAGCCGTGACTGTGGCTCCACCCTGCGCAGGATCACGACCAGTCGCCGCCGCCGAATCTCGTCGGCGACCGCCCCGCGGCGCAGCTTCTCGGCCGTGCTCACGTCGCCACCGCCGTCGGCGCGGGAAGGGGCTCGAGCAGCGCGCCGTCCCGGCGGAGCTGCACGCGCAGCTGGTCGGCCGACACCTGGCGCGGCGTGACTCCCGCAGCCGCCGCCATGGCCGCCGCCGTGCCGGCTGCCTGGCCCATCGCCATGCATGTCGCCATCGAGCGGGCAGAGGCGTGCGCATCGTGCGTGGCGCTGAAGCAGCGGCCGGCGACGAGCAGACCCTCGATGCCGCTCGCCAGGAGCGACCGATAAGGAATGCCGTAGACGCCGCCGCCCTCGACGTAGCGCCACTCGGTGTCGCCGCCGGCGTGGTGATCCTCGATCGGCGCGCCGCACAGTGCGATCTCGTCCTCGAAGCGGCGCGCGCCGAGGACATCGTCGCGCGTCAGCTGGTAGTCGCCGATCACCCGCCGGCTCTCGCGCACGCCGATCGACGGGCTCGTGCCAACGACCACCGAGTGCTCGAAGCCGGGCACCCGGTCGCGCAGGAAGCGGTGGTACTCGCGCACCTGCCGCCTACCCTCCAGCTCGGCGTCGGTGAGGGCGACCGGGTCGGTCGCGTCCACACGCGGGATGCGGGTCATGTGGACCATCACGACGCCCTCGAAGGGAGTGCGGTGCCAGGAGCCCTCGAGCCTGGGCAGCCGGTACTCGCCCGTCTCGGCCGCCGCGCGCATGAGCTCCCAGAGCTCCTTCTTGGGCGTCTGCCGGGCGCGCTCCAGGTCGACGTTGGCCAGTCGGAACAGTGTCGACAGGGACTGCACCTGACCGGAGGTGTGCATGTCCTCGTAGGGCACGCCAGCCAGCCAGCACAGGTCGGCGTCACCGGACGCGTCGACAAAAGCCGCAGCCTCGAACCATCGCTCGCCGCCCTTGTTCCAGGCCCTTACCGCGTCGAGCCGGCCGGCGTCGGCGCGGACACCGGTGACCCAGGTGTGCAGCAGCAGCTCGACGCCGGCCTCATGCGCCAGCTGCTCCCAGACCAGCTTGAGCGTCTCCTGGTCGTAGGTCACGCCCGTGCCGGCGCCGTAGGTGTTAGGTCGCTCGAAGCAGACGCCCTCCCGCGCCAGGCGCTCGACGACCTGCCAGCCGAGCCCGCCGACCACCCGCTGCGGCGCCTCGCCGGGGGTGTAGAAGGCGTAGAAGGTGTCCAGCACGCTGGTCGAGGTGCCGCCCATGAAGCCGAGGCGATCGACCAGCAGCGTGGTCGCGCCCGTTCGTGCGGCGCTGATCGCTGCCGCTGAGCCGGCTGAGCCGGCGCCGACCACGACCACGTCGTAGCGCTCACGGAGCCGCCGCTGACCGATGGGCCGGCCCGCTATGTCCACGTGAAGGCCCTGCGCGGATTGTCCACGAGCAGCCGGTTGACCTCGTCACCGATGCGAGCGCGCAGCCCGGGCACGAAGTCGGCCATCAGGTGGCGCAGACCCGGCCCGCCGCCCCAGGCTCGGTGGTAGTCAGGCCGGCCGAGGTCGAGCCCGAGCATCAGGCTGCCCGCGTGGCCGGCGGCGACCATCCGCTCGATGTGTTCGATCCGCGCCTCATCGGGCGCGTACTTCTCGCGACCGATCGTGTCGTAGACCAAGCTGACACCGCGCTGGACGAGCTCTGCGTGGAGCGGCACGTCCATGTTGCGGTCGAGGTGGGCCAGGGTGATCCGGTCCGCCGTCGCGCCCTCGTCGAGGAGCAGGTCAACGATCTCGTGGCCACAGGTGGCCGCCTCCGTATGGACGACCAGTGGCGCGCCGGTCTCGTGGCTGGCCCGGGCAATCGCCCGAAGACGCCGCTCCTCCCCAGAGCTGATCTCGTCGTGGGAAGCGCCCCCCTTCATCACCCCGGCGCGGATGTCCGTCCCGTCCATTCCCTCGCGCAGCTCCACCAGCACTCGCTCGGTGAGCTGCTCGACGCTGGCCCGGCAGACCCAGTCGTCCGAGGCGTAGTGAGCGTCGCGGTGGTACCCGCTGGCCGCGATGATCTGCACGCCGGTCGACTCCGAGAGCGCACGCAGGAGGTCGGGCCGCCGGCCCAGCCCGATCGGTGTGAGCTCGACGATCGCCCGGATGCCGGTCGCTGCCCCCTCCTCCACCTCGACCTCGGCCCGGTTGACATCACTGAAGCCCTCGCCGGGCTGCGCCGGGGTCTCCAGGAAGAGGTGCTCGTGGGCGTCGGTCGGGCCCAGTTCGTCAGGTGGGATCGGGCCGGTGACGGTGACGATCTGGCCTCTGCTCATCGGCCTGATCATGCCACCGGCCCGGCCGCTGGGGCGGCTACCGCTTGCCGTAGCCCTTGCGCCACAGCCACTCGCGGAGGGTCAGCCCGGATGCACGGATGGCGGCTGCATTCTCCCGGCCGACGTAACGCCAGTGCCAAGACTCGTACATGTAGCAGGTGACCGCGCGCTTGTTCGGCGGGTAGCTCATGACGAACCCGAAGCGCCAGCCGTTGGCGGCAAGCCATTTGCCTGCCGCCGTGCTGCCGAAGCCGCTGCCCGTCCACGGCACCGATCCGGCGGCCGCCTTGAAGTCGAGCGTGGTCCCCAGCTGGTGCTCGGAGTGGCCCGGCCGGGCACTCTGCAGTCGGGCCTGCTTCTCGCCCAGCCGCTTGACGTTACTGGCGTAGATCGCTGCCTGGGTGCTGTAGGACCGGTAGGCCGACTGGACTGCAATCGGGTTGCCGGCCTTGCGCGCCGCGCGGGCCAGTGCGGCGAGATCGGCAATCACGAAGTGGCGCACCTTGCCCGTGCCACCGATGTTCGCGTTCGAGATGGAGACCAGGCCGGGCGGCACGTACGACCTGGGCACCATCAGCGCGGTGTCGAGCAGCGTCTTGTCCCAGTCGCGGTATGCCCGGCGCGGGGTGAGCACGTCGGCGTAACGGCATTCCGGCAGTGGGCCGGGGCTGGCCGCCGCCGCAACGGCCGGCACGAAGGCCGGCGCCACGACCGCCGCGGCCAGGGCGATCAGGACGCTGAGGAGCACGACTAGCAGGCGCTGGTTCAAGCGACGGATCCCCCCTCGAAGGTGACGGTGGCAGGCTCGCCATCCTGCGCGTCGGCCGCTGCGGCAGTCAAGGGCAAAATCGGCGCACGTGTGGCAATCTTCCCGCCGGCACAGGAAGGACAGCCGCGGCTGCCGGGGGGCCACGACGCCGATCACTTCCATTCGAGGCGAGGGCTCTACCCGGACATGAACGTCATCACGGCCGAGGGGCTGGTCAAGGTCTACCGCGGGCGCCGCGGCAGCAACGAGGTACGCGCGCTGGACGGGGTCGACCTTGCCGTCGCCGAAGGCAGCGTGCTCGGCCTGTTAGGGCCCAACGGCGCGGGCAAGACGACAACGGTGCGCATCCTGGCCACCCTGCTGAAGCCGGATCGTGGCCAGGCGACCGTCTACGGGCTGGACGTCGTCCGGGAAGCGCAGAAGATCCGCTCGCTGATCGGCCTGTCCGGCCAGTACGCCGCCGTGGACGAGAACCTGACCGCGCGCGAGAACCTCTGGATGTTCGGCCGCCTCTACCAGCTGCCATCCAAGGAGGCAAAGGTCCGCGCGGGCAGGCTGCTTGAGCAGTTCGACCTGGTGGACGCGGCGGATCGGGTGGTCAAGACCTACTCGGGCGGCATGCGCCGCCGGCTCGACCTGGCGTCGTCGTTGATCGGTCGGCCGCGGCTGCTCTTCCTTGACGAACCGACGACCGGGCTCGACCCGCGCAGCCGGCTCGGCATGTGGGAGGTCATCCGCGATCTCGTCCGTGAGGGCACGACCCTGCTGCTCACGACCCAGTACCTCGAAGAGGCCGACGAGCTGGCCGACACGATCGCCGTCGTCGACCAGGGCCGGATCATCGCCCGTGGGACGTCGGACGAGCTCAAGCGCCAGGTTGGCGGCGAGCGCATCGAGGTCGTCGTGCGCGATCCGGCGCGAGTGCAGCGAGCCATCGAGCTGATGCGCTCGCTGGACAGCACCGCGCCGAGCGTCCACCTCGACGAGCACACCCGCCGGCTGTCAATGGCCACCAACGGTGGCCCCGACGCCCTCGTCGCGCTGGTCCGCCAGCTGGCCACCGAGCACATCGACATCGACGACCTGGCGCTCCACCGACCGACCCTGGACGATGTGTTCCTGAGCCTGACCGGCCGAACGACCGAGCCTGGTGCAGAGGGCGCTGTGGAGCAGGAGGCGCGGGCGGCATGACCCTGTCGACCTTCTCGCTGCGCCAGCCGGTTCGTGACGGGCTGATCCTTGCCTGGCGCTACCTCAAGCGCGTGCCGCGCATCCCGGAGCTGGCCATCTTCGCCGTGCTCCAGTCGATCATGTTCGTCCTGCTCTTCGCCTTCGTGTTCGGCGGCGCGATCCCGCTGCCCGGCGGCGGCAGCTACCGCGAGTTCCTGATGCCGGGCATCTTTGCCCAGACGATCGCGTTTGCCTCCGCCACCACCGCCATCGGCATGGCCGACGACATGGCCAAGGGCATCATCGACCGCTTCCGCTCGCTGCCGATGGCCCGCTCGGCGGTGCTGGTCGGCCGGACCTTCTCCGACGTCGTCTACAACACGGGCATCCTGTTCGTGCTGATGGCCGCCGGCTGGACGGTCGGCTGGACCGTGCACACCGGCGTCGGCGAGCTGCTGGCGGGCATCGCCCTGCTCGGCCTGTTCACGTACGCGATGTCCTGGATCGGCGTCTGGCTTGGCCTGTCCGTGCCGAACGTGGAGGTTGGGCAGCAGGTCGCCTTCACGACCATCTTCCCGCTCACGTTCGTCTCGAGCGTGTTCGTTCCGCCGCAGACGCTGCCGGACTTCCTGCGCCCGATTGCCGAGTGGAACCCGGTCTCCACGCTCGCCTCGTCGCTGCGCGGGCTGTGGGGCAACCCCAACCCGTTCGTCGGCTCCGGGCTGCCAGCCGAGCAGCCGATCCTGGTCACCATCCTGTGGGTGCTGGTGATCCTGGCCGTATTCGTGCCGCTCGGGGTGAGGAAGTACCGCTCGGTCAGCAAATAGGGCGACCGGGCACCAAGGCGCGCCCGGCTGGCGGGTCAGGCGCGGGCCAGCAACAGCCAGAACACGACCGCGATCAGCGCGATCGTGGCTGCGGTGGCCAGCACCCAGTGGGCCCGCGTGCTGAGTGCATCGCGGAAGTCCAGCCTGCTGAAGAGCTCGTAGAACAGGCCGACGCCCAGGATCAGGGGCAGGATGGGCACGAAGCTGACAAGGATGACCATGGTCAGCGAGTCCACCCCTCGCTGCATCGTCCATGCACCGATAGATCGGAACAGTGGCATTCCGCAACCCATTCTTTGCGACTTGCCCGGCGACCATACTCCGCCGACCGGGCGCGCACAATGCTGCTTGTTCCGCACCGGCCCGATAGATCGGTGCAACCGCTCCACGGACCCTGCCGGTACGCCGGCAACTGCGGTGGCCCGAGCATTCGCTGGAGTTGCAGCGAGGGAGGCCATGACTGCCGACGAAGAACTCTCTGATCACGCGGCTCAGGCTGAAGCACGCGCCGAAGGCGACCTGGCCGGGCCGGGCACCGGTGGCAGCCCCAACCCGGGCGGCCGTCCCGACGAAGATGACCGCAGGGAAGCCATCGCCGACGCGGACGTCGCGCGGCTGACCGAGAACCTGCGCAGCGACGCCGACGGCGACGGCGACGTCCGCTCCACGCACACCAAGGCCGCCGAGCAGGCCGGCACGGGCACGGACCGCTAGCGGCCGCAGCGCTACGCGGCCCTTCGCCCGCCGCCGCTTCCCAGCTACCGTCTCCGGGCCGCCGCAAAGGCGTGGACTCGGCCACCCTCGGCCGGTAGTCTGGCGGCGTGATCTGCGCCAGCTGCAGCACCGAGAACCGATCGGGGCGTCGCTTCTGCCTGAACTGCGGCAGCGCGCTCGGACAGGCCTGTCCCAGCTGCGGCATCAGCAACGAGCCTGAGGCACGCTTCTGCGGCAACTGCGGGCACGAGCTTGCCGGCTCAGCCACCGCGGGTGGGAGCGCGCCGGCCGTCCAGTCGGAGCACGGCGCTGGCCCGTCACCAGAGCGCCGGCTGGTGACGGTGATGTTCGCCGACCTGGTCGGCTTCACGCCGTTTGCCGAGGAACGTGACCCGGAAGAGGTCCGCACCACTCTCGAGAGCTACTCGGAGCTGGCCGGCGAGACCGTCACCCGCTACGGCGGCACGATCGAGAAGTTCATCGGTGACGCGGTGATGGCGGTATGGGGCACGCCCGTCGCCCATGAGGACGACGCGGAGCGGGCCGTGCGGGCCGCGCTCGAGCTGGTCGACGTGATCGGCACCATCGGTCCCGGCATCCAGGCTCGCGCCGGCGTGCTGACCGGAGAGGCAGCCGTCAACCTGGGCGCCACGGACCAGGGGCTGCTGGCCGGTGACCTGGTCAACACGGTCGCCCGCCTGCAGTCGGTTGCGCCCGCCGCCACCGTGCTGGTCGGCGAGTCGACGATGCACGCGGCCAGCGCGGCGATCGCGTTCGAGCCGGCCGGTGAGCAGGACCTCAAGGGCAAACAGGCGCCCGTCGCTGCCTGGCGAGCGCTGCGGGTCGTCGCCCAGCGCGGTGGTGCCGGACGGAGCGAAGGTCTCGAGACACCGTTCGTCGGACGCGACGAGGAGTTCCGGCTGCTGCGCGACCAGCTCCATCTCGCCGGGCGTGACCCACGCGTCCGGATGGTCTCGATCACAGGTCCAGCCGGCATCGGCAAGAGCCGGCTGGCATGGGAGCTCGAGAAGTACGTCGACGGCGTTGTCGAGCCAGTCTACTGGCATCGCGGTCGTTGCCCCGCCTACGGCGACGGGATCAGCTTCTGGGCGCTGGGCGAGATGGTCCGCAGCCGCGCCCGGCTGTCGGAGACCGACGACGAGGCGACCACCCGCCAGCGCGTCCGCGAGACGGTCAACGAGTACGTCACGGATCCGTCAGAGCGGGACTGGATCGAGACGGCTCTGCTGGTCCTGCTCGGCGTCGAGCCGCAGGCGCAGGGCGGCCGCGACTCGCTCTTCCCGGCCTGGCGACGCTTCTTCGAGAACATCGCGGCGCGTGGTACGACGGCGCTGGTGATCGAGGACCTTCACTGGGCCGACGACGGCCTGCTCGACTTCATCGACCACCTGCTCGACTGGTCGAAGTCGGTGCCACTGCTGCTTGTCACGCTGGCCCGCCCGGAGCTTTTCGACCGGCGACCGGGCTGGGGTGCGGCCCGTCGGACCTACACGGCAGTGGCCCTCGATCCGCTGAGCGAAGACGCCATGCACGAGATGCTGTCGGCGCTCGTGCCCGGCCTGCCCGAGTCGGCCCGCTCGATCATCGTCGCCCGTTCGGACGGAATCCCGCTGTATGCCGTCGAGACGGTGCGCATGCTGGTGGCCGACGGCCGACTGGAGGAGCAGGACGGCCAGCTGCGTCCGACGGGCGAGCTGGGCGACCTGGAGGTGCCCGACAGCCTGCGCTCGCTGATCACGTCCCGACTGGACGGCCTTGCGCCCGACGATCGGCGGCTGCTGCAGGACGCATCGGTGCTCGGCCAGTCGTTCGGCCTGCCCGCCCTTGCTGCCGTCCACGGGGCGGACGAATCGGAACTGTCTGAACGTCTCCGCCAGCTGGTGCGCCGCGAGCTGCTCGCGGTCGAAGCTGACCCGCGTTCACCCGAGCGGGGCCAGTACGCCTTCATGCAGTCACTCACGCGCGAGGTGGCCTACTCGACATTGGCGCGGCCAGAGCGGAGGTCACGCCACCTGGCGGCCGCCCGTTACTTCGAGGCCGTGGCCAGCGATGAGGTCGCGGCCGTGCTGGCGCAGCACTACACCGCCGCTCATGGGGCATCCCCGGCCGGACCGGAGGCCGACGCTTTGGCCAATCAGGCCCGGCTGGCCCTGCGGGGTGCCGCCGAGCGAGCGGCGGCGCTGGGTGGCCACGCCCAGGCAGCCGACTTCTACCGCCAGGCCATCGCGGTGACAGCCGACCAACCCGAGCGGGCGGCCTTGCTCGAGCGGGCCAGCGCCGAGCTGCTGCAGACGGGGCGCTACGGCCAGGCCACCCAGCTGGCGCAGGAGGCACGCGACCTGTACGCCTCTATCGGCGATGCGGCAGGCCGGGCGCGAGCGAGGGTGCTGGTTGCGCAGGGGCTGATCCAGGAAGCCAGGCCCGCCGACGCGATAGCCGAGCTGGCCGAGGAGGTCGAGCGGCAGGGTGATGACATGCCGGCGGAAGTTCGCGCCTCAGTGCTGGCCGAGCTGGCCCGCGCCTACTATCGGAACCTCGAGCCCGAGCGTTCGCTTGCCGTGGCGGAAGAGGCGATGCTGATCGCCGAAGCACTTGACCTGCGCGAGGTGGCGTCTGAGCTGCTGATGACCCGTGGCACGGCGCTGTCGATGGTCGGCCGCCCGCACGAGTCGATCGCGACGTTACGCGAGGGCATCGACATGGCCCGCCGCGACGGACGCATCAGCAGCGCCCTGCGTGGCATGGCCAACATCGGTGAGCCGCTCGCGTTCTACCGCAGCGTCGAGCAGGCAACCGCAGTCATAGACGAGGCCCTCGGACTTGCCCGCCAGGTCGGGGACCGCGGCTATGAGTTCTGGTTGATGGGCAACCTGAGCTGGGGGTCAATCTTCAGCGGTCGGACGCTGCCGCCGGTCCACGCGCAGCTCATCGACATGCTCGACACCGACATGGACCGGTACGACCGCGCCCGGCTGATGCGCTATCGACTGATGCTCGAAGCGTTGATGGGGATTCCGTCGGATGCCGCGGCGGCGGATGGGTCAGACGAGGACAACGACGATCCACAGGATTGGCGCGAGCGGCTGCTCGTGACCGCCGTGGTGGTCGGCGCCCGGGGAGACCTCTTGGAGAGCGCCCGCCTGCGGGCCAAGGCTGCCGAGGCCCGCCCTGAGTCCAGCGCACCACTGAAGGCCCTGTCGGCGCTTGAGGCGCTGATCGCCGGAGACACCGGCTTGGCGCGCGAGTACCTGTCGGCCCTTCCCGGTGGCAGGTTCGGCGGACCCGCCAGTGCAGCCGTGGTCCGCGCGGTGACGGCTGGCCTGGAGGCAGGCGAAGGGCAACCCGAGCTCGCACTCTCCGCCTTCCGAGACTGTGCCCGCGTGCTGCGTGACACGGACAGCCGGTTGGATCTGGCATTGCTGCTGCGGCTGATGGTGCGCCTGCTGGGTCGCGACCACCCCGACGCCCAGGCCGCCGGGCGCGAGGCCCTCGAGATCTACGAGCAGATGGGTGCCGAGGCGCTCGCGCGACAGGTACGCACCGACCTGGGCGTCAGCGGCGCGGCCAGCGCTGCGCCTCAGCTGACAGCGTCGTAGCCGCAAGCCGCCGGTCCTTGCCGCGCCTCGCTAATCCTCGCTCCAGAGCCCGGCGCCGGCATGGCGCGCCTCGCGCTCGGCGTCGCGCAGCAGGTGCTGGTGCTGGACGTCGGGCGGGTAACTGACCGCCCGCGCGAAGCCCAGGCGAACGAGCTCGAGGTTGACCATCGTCCAGCGCTCCGTGCCGTCTGCGAAGTGGGCCCGCAGCCAAACGTAGCGGAGCAGGCGGGCAAAGCGGTCCGTGTCAGAGACGTCGCGCTCCAGGAACACGGTCTGATTGGCCACCAGCATGCGGTTTGCCTCGGTAGCCTCGTCGGCCCAGGGCTCGGGCGCCGGGTCACCGAGCTCGGGCGCATCGATACCGATGTAGCGCAGTCGCATCTGCTGCTCCCCGATGCGGACCACGATCGTGTCGCCGTCGACCACGCGGGTCACGATCGCCTCGTCGACGGGCCCGACCGGACGCGGGCCGACGGCAGGGCCCTCTGTTGGAGACGCAGGCGCCCCATCCGGGGCCGGTGCGCAGCCAACCAACAGGGCGCCCGACAGAACTGCCAGGAGCAGGTGCTTCACGAGAGGAATGATGGGGGCTTCCGAACTGGGAGGTTCGCCCGACCCGCTTAACGAAGGTCCGGGGTCAACTGTTGATCAACTAGTGCATAATCCGCATCTTGGCGGGCGAGGGACCCGCCGTCCGGCGGCTGAGCCGCCAGTCAGAGGGGGACTCATGCACTCAACAGCATCCGTTCGATCGCGCGTGCTCGCCGCAGCGCTGGGGATCGGCGTCGTCTTTGCGTCGGCTCTCGCCATGGCGACGCCGTCACCTGCCTCGGCAGCAACGTGCGTCAAGTTCGTCGCCAGCAACTGGGACGCGCCGGGCGACGATAACTACATGCCGCAACTCAACCAGGAGTGGGTGCGCATCAAGAACGTGTGCGCCAAGACCCAGGCCATCGGCGGCTGGAAGATCCACGACTACGGCAAAAAGCACACCTACACCTTCGCTTCCACGTTCAAGATTGGACCGGGGGTGGCGGTGACGCTGCGCAGCGGCAAGGGTACCAATTCGTCAACCACCCGCTACTGGCATCGTTCGTATGGGGCCGTGTGGAACAACAGCTCGCCCGAGAAGGCCTACCTCCGAAACTCGTCCGGGACCCTGATTCACACTTGGGTGCAAAGAGGCTGGTAATCCGGCGGCCGACTGAGGCGGTCGCCTGAGGGCGGCCGCCTCTTTTGTTACCCGCTCTCGCAGCCGACGCCGTCGCCATCGCCGTCGAATCGGTGCGGGTCGGGCGGCAGGACCTTGAAGCGTCGGTATGGAATGTCAGGGC
>DATLGJ010000013.1:0-19769 GCA_035540555.1 Candidatus Limnocylindrales bacterium
TGCGCGCCGAGGTGGCGGAATAGGCAGACGCGCTAGGTTCAGGACCTAGTGACCGCAAGGTCGTGTGGGTTCAAGTCCCTCCCTCGGTACCAGTGCCCAGGTGGCGGAATTGGTATACGCGTACGTTTGAGGGGCGTATGACGCAAGTCATCCGGGTTCAAGTCCCGGCCTGGGCACCACAACTGACCTGAACGGCGGCCGACCAGGCCGCCGTTACACTTTCCGCGACGCTGGGGCGGTTAGCTCAGCTGGTCAGAGCGCCTCGTTTACACCGAGGATGTCGGGGGTTCGAATCCCTCACCGCCCACCATACCCAGGCGAGGAGGCCGGCGCTTGGAGGCGACGGTGGTGTCCGGTGAGGCCCGTCACCCCTCGCGGACCCGGCGCTGATATTCCTCGCGTAATGCGTCTATACGCGCCTCGAGGTCATGCCGAGCCGGATCGTCGGGTGGCAGATCAGCAAGATGGCGCTCGAGCTCGCGCCAGTGACCCAGGACAGTTTGGATGCGCAGGGATGGCGCGGCCTTGACAGGTTCGTCTACCGGTGTGATGGAGACGCGTACGTTTCCGTCGGATAGGCGATCCAAGGCGACCGACACCTCAACCGTCGCCCCATCGGGACGCACCACGGTCCCGCTGCCTTCAGCGTGCTCGTTACCCGAGAATGTCCAGAGCGACCACAGGAGCCGCTCGAGCTCTGCGTATTGCGGTGGAGAAAAGTCCCCTATCCGTTTCGCGCGGACGACGTCGAGCGTGACGCCGTACAGATCCAGCAGGACGGGATCGGCATCAAGGTAGTCACCCCCGGCACTGACGAGCGCAGTCCCGCTGGCAGCGATGTTGCCGGGACGGTCGGCGTGGGTATCCATGTTCCCTCTCACGGAGCATCGGCGGGTCCGCGTCGGTCATTGGCGGACTAGTTTGGGGCTTCCGCTACGGGCAGTATTGGGTGCGCGGGCATGGCTGTCCAGCAGCGAGCGGACGACCCGCATGCACAGGGGTCGTCAACCAGTGGAGGCGGAAGTGCGCGCTTGACGGGATGCGAATCATCGCCGAGGCAGACGGCGAGCATGGCGAGAGCCCACGGTCGCGATGGCGCGAGTTGATCAGCGGGTCCGATACGGGCGGTCGCTGGCGGCTCGGTGAAGTGACGGCCTTTCCCGACGAGACAGTCGCGACGCACCTCCACCCGGGCGAGCCCGAGGCGCTCATCATTCTGGAGGGCCAGGTGGAGCTTCACGGCGCGCAGGGTATGGCTCAGCTTCGACCGGGCGACGTCGTCTACATCCCGCCTGACACTGAGCATGGGCTCCGGACACCGGATGGCGGACGATGGCTCGCTATCTGGCCGCTTCGTGACCGTGTGCCCGGTAAGCGGTACCCGCGATAAGCCAAGCCGCATTGCGGAAGACGAGGACGTCTGCCCGGGCATGTTGCGCGCCGGGTCTACGCTGGTGCCTGGTCGGCGTTGTAGGAGATGTCCCGGGACGTGCAGGATGCTCGTACCGGAGATCGGACTGTCGACGGAGCACGCCAATGAGGTGGCTCATAGCGGCACTCTCTATCCCGCTGGCGGTGGCCTGTGTCTCGTTGCCGCCACCGCCGACCGAGGCGGGCGTGGTCGAGCTTAAGGGCGCCCTCTACATCGAGTTCAACATGGACAGCCCGTGCCGCGTCTCCGACGCACCTCCCGAGCTCGCTGGCGTGACGCTCAGGTTTCGGACGCCCGAGGGCGCCCTTACCGAGACCGTGTCGGGCCCGATCGCCTACCAGCTGCTCGAGTTCGGCGAGGGCACAGCTGGTTGGCAATATCCCGGCTGCCGGTACTTCAGCCCCTACGAGGTTGCCTTGCCGCGCGCGGAGTCGTACACGGTCACCTTCCGCGATGCCCAACCCGACAATGACGACGGCACCGGCTTCGTGGGCATCGAGTACATGTCGCGTACCGATCACGTCATCACCTTGGAAGCGCTCGAGGCAAACGACTTCCTCTGGGACTTCGAGGTCGAGCCGTCATACGTCCCGCGTCACTGATCGGCGCTGGGGCCTCGGGGCCAGTACGCCACTATGCGCACTGACCCGCGTGCGAGGCGCGGTCATTGTGCGCTGAGCCCCGGCTTCACCCCCTGGCGCTGGGGCAACGAGAGGGTTCCGTCGCCACCCGAGGCAGCAAGTCGACGGATCAGTAGCCGCGCGGCTGGGGCCGGGCGGCTACTTTCATGTCAGGCGTCCAGGTCGACACAAATTTGGGCGCCGATGCGTCAGTCTGCCCATCTCGCGCATCTACTGGTCAACGCGACCGGTGCGTGGCGAAAGACGGAGGACGGTTCGATGGGTGACAAGGCCAAGCGGCGAGCGGGGCGTTCGGCGGGGGCAGCCATTCTGCTATCGCTTCTCCTGGCGGGCCAGGCGATGGGTGCGGGATGGAGCGCACCAACGGCGCTGACGACATCAGGCAAGGGCTACGGCCATGCGCTGGTCACGCTGGGCACCTCGACTGCGGTCGCCGTTTACGTCAACAACGGGCGGATCGTCGTTCGACGCAGCACCAACTCGGGCAGCACGTGGTCTTCACCGGTACGCCTGGCCGAAGGCGGAGACAGCCCCGCGGCTGCCGGACGTGGTGGTGCGGTCGACGTGGTGTGGGCACAGAACGATCGAATCCGGTACGCCCGAAGCACGAACTCGGGCGCATCGTTCTCCGCGCCGGTTGAGCTCTCGCCGAGCGGAGTGCTGGTCATGGATCCGTCGGTCGGGCGAGGCGCCAACGGCCTGGTCGTCGTGTCGTGGCTGCAGGTCAAGCGTGTGCCCTGCTGCGACGGCATGTGGACGGTCATGGCGCGGGTCAGCACCAACGGCGGGGCGAGCTTCGGTCCGGCGCGCAACCTGGGCTCGGGCTGGCAGGCCGTGGCGGCCGCCGGGAAGGGCGTTGCCTACGTCGCCATCGACGGCTTCGGCGGCAGCGACCTTGGTCTTGCGATCAGGCGCAGCCTGGACGGTGGTGCGTCGTGGAGCGAGCGCGGTTTCGCCTGGCCCGACGGGCATATCGTGCGACCACGCGCTCTGTCGATCACGGCCGCCGGCAAGTACGCCTACGTGGCCTATCAGCACATCGGGCCTGACGGCTCGTTCGATTCATGGGTCGGTTACCGGCGAACCGCGAGCAAGGGCGACAGATGGTCGGCCGCTCGCAACCTGACGCCGCCCGGTGGGCCGACCGAGGCCGACGCGGTGATCTCCTTGAAGGGCGGCGTGCTCCGCGCTGCATTCGTCCGCAACGGACATGGCATCTGGTACAGCCAGAGCGCCGACGGGCTGAGCTGGAGCGCTGCCCAGCAGGCCGTGGTCGATAGCCCGCCGGAGGAGCGCCCGTTCGGAGTGGGCCATGCCGGCCGGCCGATGGTTGGCTTCTCGCTGGTCGACTACGACAACGCGCCCTACCCGCGCGACGTCTACGTCGCCCTCGGAACGCCGTAGCCCGCGACTCCCGGCCGCCCTAGAACGGTGAGGGCTTGACGACCATAACGAAGATGACCGCCAGCCAGAGCAGGGCGGCGAAGATGACCAGGGCAACGTGCTCGGGTGCCCGGATCATCCGCTGCAGGGTCGCCTGTGGATCCTCCGACTCAACGGCCCTGACCGCCTCCCTGATGCGGTTGTACTGAGGGACGGTCAGCACGAGCCCCTCGAAGAAGAGCGCTGCCACCAGCACGTACGCAATCAGCAGCCAGCCGGCGGTCAGGTCGAAGGCGCCCATGATTGCGGCGAGCAGGCCGAAGATGATCCCCGCGATGAACAGGACGACGCCCACGAGGTCCGTGCGCTGAACGATGGCATCGAGGCGCAGGTATGCGGCCACGTCGCCGCGGCGAGCGATGACGTCAAGGAACACGATGCTGCCCATGAGCAGCGTCACCGCACCAAACATCGTGGCGATATGCAGGAACTTGAAAACGAGCATTTGAGCCCCTCGTGACGGAAGCCTGTTCCCCACTGCGCAGGATATATACGACCGCCCGCCCCCCGTCAGCCCCTGAGAGCCCCCCAGGCTGCCGGACGCCGTAGCCCGATCGTACGGGCCCGACCGGACATCAGGGCCACAGCCCCTGCCCGTCGGCGGGCGCACTGTAGTTGAACTCTACTGAGGGTTGACACGGAGGCACAACGCGTGCGGACACCATCCAGGTTATTGGTCACCGTCTTAGCAACAGGTATCGTATTCTCCACAGCCTTCGCTGCGGCGGCCTCTCTCGACGTCAGTGCCGGGTCTTTGGGAGCGGGATCGAGCGCGGTGACATCGTGCGACAGCAACGGCGTCACCACGACCTATGGCACGACATTCAGCGCGTCTCTGGCCGGCTACAAGGTCACGACCGTCAGCGTTAACGACATCGCCACCCCGGCCTGCGCGGGCAAAACCATGAAGGTGACGTTGCTGGATGGCAGCGACGACGCGCTGGCCGAAGTGACCGTTGCTCTCGGTACGCCCGTCGCCAGCCCGACCAATGTCGATTTCAGCAACGTGAATGTGCGTGCGTCGGACGTCCACAAGGTCGCGGTCGTCCTCTACGGCTAGATCGGCGGGACTCCTGGCCAGCCTGGCCCTGTCGACCCTGGCCGGCGCCGCATTCCTGTTCGGCCCGACGTCGGCCGCCCAGCTATCAGTCCACTCCACGTCGATCGGCGCGGGGGTGGCGACGCTTGCCGCCTGCGACAGCAACGGCGTTTTGCTGCGCCATCGAAGCAATGGCTCCGGCCAGCTCGTCAACGTGACCGTCGTTGACATAGCGCCTGGCTGCGCCGGTGGAAGGCTCCGCCTGGTCGCACTCAACGCCACCGGAAGCGTCATCGGCAGCGCAAGCGCGAGCCTGCCGGGCGCAGGCTTCAGCGGGCAGGCCTCGTTGGGCATCTCGCCGGCGGTCGCCGCCACCGCCGTGGCCAAGGTGGTCGTGGCCATCGACGAGAGGTAGAGCGTGACAGCCAATCGCGCGGCACACCTGCGACACGGCGGCCGGGGATGTATCGGCCTGCTTGTTGTGGGCGCCCTGCTTGCAGGTTGCTTCCAGCCCGCTTCGGCCGCCCAATTGCAGATCTCCTCCGGCGGCATCGCGCTCGAGACCAGGAGCTATGGGGCGCCGGCTCAATGCACGCTGACTGCGGCTGCCGACACGTTCATCCGTAGCGATTCCCCGAATCTTGTCTCGGGCGGCGCGACGACACTGGACGTGAGCAACGCGGCCTCTGCTACACGGCGCATCCTGGTCCGCTTCGACCTGGCGGCCTGCTCACCGGCCATCCCGCCGGACGCGATCATCCACGCCGCCACCCTTCGCCTGGTCACCGCCTCGCTGCTCAACATCGGTCCGCGGACCTACGAGGCACGGATGGTGACCAGCGCCTGGTCCGAATCCACCACATGGTCGTCGCAACCCACCGTCGCGGCCGTTACCTCCACCGCCAGCGTATCGCTGGCCAACCTGGTGGCTCGCAGGTCGAGTGGGACGTGGTGGGCGATGTGCAGGCCTTCGTCGCTCAGGAGGCCACCAACCGCGGTTGGCGAATCAACGACACCAGCGAACTCGCGTCGTCCCTGCTCGCTTCGACCTTGTCTTTTGGCTCGCGCGAGGCGGCCTCCAGCCGCCCGACTCTGCTGATCACGTACGCCCCATGAGCGCAAAATGGCAATGACCGGTGTGCACCTGTCACGCAGGCAGCTCGTAATGCTGGCCGTCGCGACCGTGCTGTTTCTGGTCTGGGCGCTTGTGCTCCGGCCCACGTGGCTGGGCGGTCCGGCCGGCTACATCGTGGTCGCGGGCAGCAGCATGGAGCCGACGCTGGCCGCTGATTCGGTCGTCCTCACCATCGCCTCGGATAGCTACTCGGTCGGCGACGTGATTGCTTTTCGGGCCCCGCTGGATGGTCCCGCCAAGGCCCCCCTCGTCATCCACCGCATCGTGGGTGGCAGTGCCGAGGGTGGCTACCGGACGCGCGGCGACAACATGAGCCTTGACGACCCCTGGCTGGTGCGCCCGGCTGACGTGGTCGGCCGGCAGGTGCTGGCCGGGCCGGGCCTCGGGCCCGTGCTCGTTTATGCCCGCTCGCCGCTGGTGTTGGCCAGCGTTGCCGCCGGCATCACGTTGGTCCTCATGCTGGGCTGGATGCGAGCGCCGGTGCGCCCGTCCGGCGAGCAGCACGCCGAGCGGAACCCGTTGCTGAGACGGCGACGTGCACCGCTCGCCAACCGGCGTTAGCCTCGAGCCCATGGATCCCACTCTGATCATCGCCGGAATAGCGCTCGTCGCCGCGGCCGCCGTCGTGGTGGCGTTGATTGCCGGGCGACGTCGGCGCGGTCGAAGCACTCACGCGATGGCGAGGATTCCATCTCCTACTTTCGCGATCACGGCAGCTCAGGGCCCGGCGTGCGCGAGGAGAACGAGGTCGGCCGGTGGGGCCGTCGCGACGACTGACTCGCCAGGTGGCGGCGCCAGCGTGATCGGCCCGATCGGCCCGGTCAGGTGCCCTGCTAGACTGGCCGAAAGCGCATAAGCACGAGCGCCGCCGCGTCCGTCACACCCGGAGGACTCATGGAACTGGTCTGGATCCTGCTCATCGTGCTCGCCGTCCTGGTGGTCGGCGGCATCGTCATCTACAACGGCCTCGTGCAGCGTCGCCTGCGCATCGATGAGGCGTTCGCCCAGATCGAGGTTCAGCTCAAGCGACGCTGGGATCTGATTCCCAACCTGGTCAACGCCGTCAGGGGCTACATGGGCTTCGAGCAGCAGGTGCTCGAGAACGTCACCGCCGCCCGCGCCAACGCAGTCGCCGCCGGCGCCCAGAGCCCACGCGAGCAGGCGCAGGCGGAGAACATGCTGACCGGCGCGCTGCGCTCACTTTTCGCCGTGGTCGAGAACTATCCTGAGTTGCGCGCCAACCAGAACGTGCTGGAGCTGCAGGAGCAGATCACCACCACCGAGAACCAGATCGGGTTCGCGCGTCAGCACTACAACGCCACCGTGCTCGAATACAACACCGCCATCGCGACGTTTCCGAGCCTCTTGATCGCGGGGCCGCTGGGCTTCACCAGGCGCGAATTCTTCGATGCAGAGCCAGAGGCAGCGCAGGTACCCAACGTCGACCTTGGCTTCGGCGCCGCGGGCGGACAGTCGACCAATCAGTCGAGCCCGCCCCCACCTCCCGCCGGCTGAGCGCACCCGGCCGCGGACAGCCGGCTGAGCAGTGAGCGGTCGCCAGGTCCAGACGTTCCACTCCCAGATCGCCGCCAACCGGCGTCGTTCGCTGCTGCTCATCGCTTCGGTATTCGTGCTGCTCGCCGTGCTGGGCCTGGTTATCGGCTACGCGGCGACCGGCGTCCCGGAGGGCGGCTACCTGGCGGTCGGCATAGCCGTGGCCGTGGCGGCGATGATGACCAGCGTCTCCTGGTTCGCCGGCGACTCGATCGTGCTGGCGGCTTCCCAGGCTCGGCAGGTCAGCGAGCACACCCACCCGCAGCTGATGAACGTCGTCCGGGAGCTTTCGATCGCGGCGAACATCCCGCCGCCGCAGGTTTACCTGATCGAGGACTCGGCCCCCAACGCCTTTGCCACCGGGCGCGATCCCCAGCGCGCAAGCATCGCCGTTACGACGGGCCTGCTCGATAAGCTGGACCGCGAGGAGCTGCAGGGCGTGATCGGCCACGAGCTGTCGCATGTGCGCAACCTGGACATCCGCTTCGCTCTGCTGGTGGGGGTGCTGGTCGGCTCGATTGTGCTGCTGGCTGACTTCTTCCTGCGCTTCACCTTCTGGGGCGGTGGGCGCAGCTCGGGCGGCAGCCGCAGCAGCCGTGGCGGAGGCAGCGGCGGGGGAGGGCTGATGATCATCCTGTTCATCGTGGCCATCGTGCTGGCGATCGTCGCCCCGATCGCCGCCCGGCTGGTCCAGATGGCGGTGAGCCGCCAGCGCGAGTACCTCGCCGATGCATCGGCGGTGGAGCTGACGCGCAACCCTTACGGGCTGGAGCGGGCGCTGCTCAAGATCGGCGGGGACCGCGAGCCGCTCGAGGTGGCCAACCGCGCCACCCAGCACCTGTACTTTGTCAACCCGCTCAAGAAGATGGACCTGCGCTCATCGAGCCTGATGTCGACGCACCCGCCGATCCTCGAGCGGGTCAACCGCCTTCGTGCGCTCACCGGCGGCGCTCCGCTCGACCTGCGCGCATTGAGCAGCCAATCGGCGCTGCGCTAGGCCCTCGGAGATGCGCTGGAAGGCGGATGGTGCACGTCGCAGGCGGCTCACGCCCGACGATGCCAGCGGCCTGCTCGTCGTGGCCACCCTCGCCCTGCTCGTCGGGCTGGGCGCGGCCCTCAGCAGCCAGCCGGCCGGCGCGGCAGTGCAGCAGCCATCGCCGCCCGCGAGCGGCGTGGACACGCCAATTCAGTCGGCACCGACGACTCCCACTCAGCCTTGAGCGCGGTTGCCGCGCCGGCGACGGATGTGCTTCAATAGCAGCGGCCGCCGCGCGGCCGGGTCGGGCATGACGCGCCGAGATAGCTCAGTTGGTAGAGCACGCGACTGAAAATCGCGGTGTCGCCAGTTCGAATCTGGCTCTCGGCACCACACCAGCCCGCCGGAACAGCGGTGGGTCGACGAGCGGAAGTGGCTCAGTTGGTAGAGCATCACCTTGCCAAGGTGAGGGTCGCGGGTTCGAGTCCCGTCTTCCGCTCCACTCCCTTCTACCGTTGCTCCCAGGCAGGTACCGCTGGCCCTTCGTCTAGTGGTAGGACAGCGGACTTTGGATCCGTTAGCCCAGGTTCGAATCCTGGAGGGCCAGCCAGTCACCCGGATCCCGACCGGACCATCGGGGCTGCTAGGATTCAGGCACCCCGCGGGGCGACGTACCCAAGTGGTTAAGGGGGCGGTCTGCAAAACCGCTATTCACCGGTTCGAATCCGGTCGTCGCCTCCACTTTCACTCTCGACATCGGCCCCAGCGGCCGATTGTGTCCGCGTGTGGTAGCAACGTGGTAGCAATGGCGTCCACTCCCGGACACAGAGAAGCGCCCCGACCCGGGAGGGCCGAGGCGCTAACGTGGGAGTCCTGGTGAGGAGGACTCCGCGATGGTTGCCGCCGCGGCCTACGTCGCGCTGGGTTCGCGCTCGATGCCAACCTCGATCTGCCACTGCCATCGGTCCTCACCGGATAGCACGCTCCGCATGCGGTTGATTTCCCCGGCGTGATAGACGTCGTGCTGAAGAAGCGTGGAGAGAAGCCATCTGGTCTGCTTCTCTTCTCCCCAGTTCGCGCTGCGGGGCTTCAGCAGCTCCTCATCGGAGAGAGCACGGACGTATGTCATGAGATGGCGGTGTGTGTTCCGTAGCCACTCCACTGTCTCCGTCATCGGCGGACTACCAGGAGGCCACGGCTCCACCTCGGGGCTCTCCCACGTCAGCGTGCCATCCTCGAAGGCGTAGTGGGTATACATCACCTTCGAGCTGCCGAGGTGCAGGGCGATCTCCCCTATGGTCCGGAGTGAGTTGGGCAGCGGCTGCGTCCACATTGCTTCATCCACTTCGCTCAGGTTTCCCATGAGCGAATGGAATTCCCCCGACTCGAACGCGTGGTCCATCAGGTAGACGAGTAGGTCTCGCTGCACGATTCGGAGCCTACAGCCGACGGCGAACGCAGGCAGCGCCTCAGCGCCCTCCTTACCGCGGACCTGTCGCGGGACCGCGTGGCTCTCGGGGATAAGCGCTCCGCTCCGATTGCAAGGCTCAGGACGTGACTGCAAGGCCCGCCGTGAGGACGGGCCCCATCATGGCTCACAGGCCCCGCCGAGGGGTCAACCACGAGGCGGAGACACTGCCGAGCCTTCCCCGTCCCTGTAGCTACTGAGGACGGGCGCCATGCCGGGAGACCGCAAGAGGATCATCACCAACCCAGGCGGCGACGGAGAGCTGCGAGAGCTGTCGGACACGCTGCTGGCGGACGGCCTGGAGACCCCCGACGCTCTCGAGAGACGGCTGCGCGAGCGCTTTCCCAAGGCAAGGGTCTTCCGTGGCATCACCGACCGAGGGGGGTGGGAACGCTGGTACGTCTACCGCGAGGGCCGCTGGGTGTTCAGTGAGCGGTAACCTCGTCTGGCCGCTGGTTGACGGTGCCTGAGGATCGGCCGAGACTTGCGACGGGGGGAAGTTCCGATCCCGCTGCTGCTCGTCGTGGTTGCCGTGGTCGTCGTGTGCGTCCTGGTAGTGCGGACTCGTCGATAGGCGCAGCGTCGCTAGGATCTCCACGCTTCCTCACGTGCGCCGTCCCGCAGGCCGGGCCCAGCCATTAATCCCACGGGCCCAGTACTGTCAGGGAGGAGTCACACCCTTCAGGCGTCCCTCAGAGTGCACCTATCCAAGTAGTCCGAGGGTGAGGGGTTGGACGAACGTATTCCATTCATTGCGTACGCCGAGGATTGCCTCGTGCACGCCGAGCTGGAGCTCGCCAACAGGCGATTGAGCGACTTCCTCAACGCCCACAGTGAGCTGACGCTGCACAACGTGAGATTGCAGGGCCACGCGGACGGAATGGTCATCACGGCCGACGAGTTCGATCTACGGCTCGACGAGGTCCTCGCGGTCGAGGCAGCCGGCTGGCGCGGCCACCCGGAAAGACGCGTGCGCACGAAGACCCGCCGGGCTGACCTCGTGCTGGGCCCGTACCGCGTCCTTGGGCGGCTGCACGCCCCACCGTCGGCCGACGCCTTCCAGGCTCTGCACTTGCGCAGAACGATGGTGCCGCTCACGGACGTCACGATTGCGTTGCCAATGAACGGGCAGACGATCATGCGCGACGTCGAGACGCTGATCGTCAACCGGCACGCAATTGACGTACTTGCCGAGCAGCCAGCGGAGCTGCTGGCGGACCTTCCCCTCGCAGTCGCGATCGACCCGCGCGCCAAGGACATGACCGGCGAGATCTACGCAAACTGACTCTCCGCTGAAAATGAGCACGGCAGGCTGTCGCCTGCCGTGCTGTTGCCTGCGGTCAGTTGCGGTGGCAGGCGTAGTACCCGATCGCCGCAACCAGGTCGAGCCACCCGCCGCTCGGATCGGTTCGGCATTGGCGGTTGCCCTTGAACGCATCCGCGCGCACCAGCGACTCCGTCCCGGCGTAGACGCGGGTCTCGTGGTCGAAGTACAGCAGCTGGATGTGCCGGTCACCCCAGGCGGTTCCCGGGGGCATGCAGTGCACGCCAAGGGTGTTCACCGGGAAGCAGTACCAGCCCGCTTCGGTCAACCGTTCGGCGGTAAGGCCGCGGCCTGCGGCCGGGCCGGCCAGAGCAGCGACGAGCAGGCCCGTCACGAGCATGGAACTGATGAGCTTGCGCATATTTGGCCTCCAACGCTCCAACCAACGGACGGGGACGACGGCCCGGATGCTATGGGCCGGCGGCCGGCGTGTCTGTCACGTTGAAGGCGCCTGGAGTGTCGGCTATGCGACCGAGCTAGCGGCGGCCGCGACGGCTGCCGCCGGTGATTGCTCCCCAGATCTTGCGCAGGATCCAGATCCTGAAAATCCAGCCGAACACGGCTTCTCCTTGCTAGGCGGGGACACCCGCCGGCTCGAGGTCCTCGAGCGCGACGGCATGGCGGCCGCGGAACTCCTCAATGAAACGATCGAAGTCGGCCAGCGCCAGCGGGCCGGGCAGCGAATAACGAGCAAGGATCTTCTCCGGCAGCTCGTCGTGATAGCGCTTGAGGGTGGCGAAGTCGCGTGGGAACCTGTCCTCGTCCACGCCGATGAAGTCGCCCTGGCGGCGCGCACGGCCGAGGATCCTGCGCCAGCGGTCGATCGGTGCCTGGCCGACACCCTCGATGCCATGCGAGAAGAGCATCAGGTAGATCTCGTCGAATGGATCGCTGCTGTCAAGGTACCGCTCGAGCTTGTCGGCCGACGGATGGGTGCCGAACTTGGCCCACCACGGCACGCTCCCCGTGCGCAGCGTCCACCACGGGTCCATCTGGATGAACATCGAACCCAGCAGCCTGCTGTCCTCGATGCCGCGCTGGCGGTACCACCAGCGGTACATGTCGGCCACGAAGGGGCTCAGGTCCTCCGGCTCGACGAATCGCAGCCGGCGTACGCGGTAGCCGTTCTCGGCCGCAAACGCGGCGACGTCATCGCGCAGCGGCTCGGCAAAACCCCATTCCGCCTCCGGCTGCTCCTCGGTCGGCTGGATGTGCTGCCACTGCCGGCGGTGCGAGCCATAGCGCTCCAGGTACTCGGCGACGCGCGGGCTGTCGTTGACGTACTCCTCGGGCTCCGCGCCGCCCATCGCGCCGGGCTGGAAATAGTGGCGGTCAGCGATCTTGACGACCGGCCAGCGGCGTTCGCACTCGACGATGAAGATCGTGCCGCCCGGCTCCAGGCAGCGGCGCATGAACCGCTTGTAGGCGGGCCCAAGGGTCTGGCGCTTGGTGCGGAAGTAGGTCATCCGCTGGATCATCAGCCGGTCCTGATTGGGGTCGTGCATGTGGTGGAGCTGGAGGTCCGGGTTGGCCTCCAGCAGACGCTGCCCCGGGTCGACGCCCCAGGCGAGGTCGTCGATCGGCTCGTCCGGGTGGGCACCGTGGCGACGCACCGGGATGAGCACCGTCTGAGGCAGCCATGGGATGCCGAGGGCGGACCACAGGTGGACACCTGCCCCATTGGACGAGCCGACAGCAACGGCCGGGTATGAGCGCTCCGGATATTCGCCGACTGCCCACTCGTTTGCTTCCTCGATGTCGATCTCACCCAGCTTTGCCTCCGGCACAGCCTCGCCCCAGCCGCTCCAGATGTAGACCTGTTCGCGCAGGATGTTGGGCAAGAGGTTGGCCACCGGGATCAGGGGCGAAAGCGGGTTGTCCATGCCCAGCTCGGGAAAGTCCCTGCCTTCGAGGTAGCGGGCGTTCGCGCGCAGCATTGCGGAGGCCGAGTCGAAGTCGGCGACAAAAAAGGCCTGGCTCATGCGGCGACCTCCTCCGCGCCGGTGGCGGACTTCGCGGCCAGCTCCGACGCGAAAGCAACGACCAGGCGCGAGAACTCGTTGGGTGTGGAGAAGTTCATGGCGTGCGCGGCTCCGGCAACGTCAATCAGCGCCCCATTTGGCAGCAGGCTGGCGACCTGATCGGCCCACTCGCCCGAAACGAGGTGGTCGGCCTCGCCGTGGAGCACGAGGCCGGGCATTGTCAGCCGCGGCAAGCGGTCCTCGATGTGGTCGCCTTGAGGCCGGCGCGCAGGTAATCGCGCAGCATGATCGGGGTCATGCGCAGCTCGTAACGGAACTCCTGCGCCCACTGCAGCATGGCCTTCGGCCTGCTGCGCAGCTCCGGGCTCATCGTCGGACTGGCCAGCACCAGTCCGCGGACGAGGTCTGGCCGCGCGGCAGCGAGCGCGGTGGCGAATTGGCTACCGAGCGACACGCCGACCACCACGGCACCCTGACGCAACCCGACAGTCTCCATCCAGCCGGCCAGCACCTCGCCCTGCTCCTCGACCGACAGCGTTCGTTCGGGCTTGTCGCTGCGACCATAGCCCGGCAAATCCGGCGCGTACGCTCGGTGGTGGTTGCCAACGCGCTGCAGGGCCGGGCGCAGGAACGTGCTCGCCACGACCATGCCGTGGATCATGACCACGGGAAGGTTGCTGTGAACCGGCGCAAGCGAGTAGCGCGAAAAGATCTTCATGCCGCGCACCTGGTCCCGCCGCGCAGACAGCGCGCTCAGGTCCGATCCGCTCGAAGGAACGAGTACCTCGGTCATGTGAGAAGCATCGTCGCGAGTCGCACACAGCCCATCCCGTCGCCGCTGCCGACTCGTCTCATCGGGCTAACATCGACTCGGGCCGAAGTGGCGGAACAGGCAGACGCGGCGCACTTAAAATGCGCTGCCCGAAAGGGCGTGTGAGTTCGATCCTCACCTTCGGCACCAGAAACGTGGCAGCTCGGCAGGAGCCGGTCTCGGGGTTGTCTCAGCGCAGTCCCGGAGTCCAATGACCGGCACGCCGCCGCCCAGCGTGCCTGCCGGGGCGTGTCACTACGTGACCGGAAGGGGAGGTGGCAGCATGGGAAACAACGCCGAGATCGTCCGGCGCCTGATCAGCGAGGCGTGGCCGGGCGACAACCTCGATCTGCTCGATGCGCACGTCGCCGAGGAGTACCTGGAGCACGCGCCGTTCGGCCAGGTCGTCGGCCGCGAAGGCTATCGTGAAGGGATCGCCCTGTTCAACGGTGCCTTCTCCGGGCTGCGGCTGGAGGTGCACGAGGTCATCGAGCAGGGTGACCACGTCGCCGCGCGCTTCACGTTCCGGGGGAGACACGCGGGCGAATTCATGGACATCCCGCCCAGCGGCCGAGACGTGGTCATGGAGGGCATCACCATGACGCGGTTGGAGGCTGGCCAGGTTGTGGAGGAGTGGCTGGCCATTGATCTGCTTGGACTGATGCAGCAGATGCAGGGTGCCTCAGCGGGCGATTGACACATCACCGAAGCCGCAGTCTCAGTGACGGGCCAGCCATTCCTCCAATGAGCGACCCTGCGGCGGGCGGCCGCTCTGCTCGGCGATGCGGTCGACACGCTCCAACGCCGCCTGCGTGAAACGGACGCCGAGCCAGCGGAAGGGCTCCGGCTCCCAGCTGCGCGAGCGGTGGTTGACCAGGGGCAGCCCTGTGCGCTCCGTCTCCTGTTCGAGGATCAGCTCAGCCAGCGTGCGGCCGGCCAGGTTCGCAGCCGAGACGCCGTGGCCGACGTACCCGCGCGCTGACGCCAGGCCGGTCCGACGGTCGAACGCGATCGTGGGGTGCCAGTCGCGCGGCATGCCCAGCGGCCCGCCCCAGGCGTGCGTGAACCCGAATTGGCGCAACGCCGGAAACCAACGCCGGGCCGTCTGGCGCAGCATCTCGTGGGTCGGCGCGTGGCGGTCGTACTCGTCGCGGATCGGAGAGCCGAAGCGATACGGTGCTCCGCGGCCGCCGAACAGCAGCCGGCGGTCCGTCGTTCGCGAGAGATAGACGACGGTATAGCGGGGTGAGCCGATCAGCTCGTGGTCCTGCCAGCCGATGTCTGCCCAGACCTCATCGGGCAGCGGCTCCGTCAGCACGATCAGCGACCAGATCGGGATCAGCGAGCGGTGCAGCTGGCGCAGGCGCGTCAGGTAGGCCTCGCCAGCCAGCACCACCACCTCGGCCGACACCTCTCCCGCCGCGGTCACCAGGGCAGCTTGTCTACTGCCCCGCCGACCTCGGAAGTCGACAACCTCCGTTCGCTCATGGATGGTTGCGCCCATTCGCTCGATCGTCCGGGCCAGGCCGCGGGCGAGCTTGGCCGGCTGGATGGTCGCCGCATCGGGCAGGTACAGGGCGGCCTCGCCCCCGTCGATGCGCACGCGTTCGGCAAGCTCTTCGGCCGTCAGCAGGCGGCCCCGGTCCCCGAAGCCGAACTTCTCGAGCTCGCTCATCTCGGCGTGGAGCGCCGGCGTCTCGTGCGAACCCCGCGAAACGATCAGCTCGCCGCCACGTCGCCAATCGATCTCGAACCCTTCTGCTTTCGCCACCCGACCGACTTCGTCGACCGCCTCCCAGACGGCGGCGTATGTGCGCCGGGCAGCGTCATCTCCGTGCAGGCGAGCCAATCGGCCGAGCGAGATGTTGAGGCCCGGCGCGCACCAGGCACCGTTGCGACCCGATGCGCCGAAGCCCGCGATCTCACGCTCGAGCAGCACCACGCGCAGGCCGGGCTGTGCTTTCAGCAGGTAGTAGGCCGTCCACAGGCCGGAATAGCCCGCGCCGAGGATCGCGACGTCGGCGCTGCCAGACGAAGCCAGCGGCGGGCGAGGCGTCAGGTCGTCGCCTGCCGATTCGAGCCAATACGACACGGACGCGTAGTCACCTGCCATTGCGCGCATTACGATAGGCGCGGAGGGCCTTCCCCAGTAGAGGTTTCCGCAAGATGACGCTTACCGGTACCAAGCTGCGCATGTTCATCAACGGCGAGTCTGTCGACGCCGGAGAGGGCGAGACGACGCAGGTCGTCAACCCGGCGACCGACGAGGTCATTGCCGAGGTTCCCAAGGGAACCGTCGAGGACGCGGACCGCGCGATCGAGGCTGCGGCGGCGGCTTTCGAGCAGTGGTCCCAGACCACGCCGCAGGAGCGCTCCCAGATGCTCTTCAGGTTCGCCGACGCGATCGAGGCGAACGCGGAGGAGCTTTCCGGGCTGGAGCAGGAAAACGTCGGCAAGCCCAAGGGCACGGCCGACTTCGATGTCGAGTTCTCAGTCGACAATCTGCGCTTCTTCGCCGGTGCTGCACGGGTTATCGAGGGCAAAGCCGCGGCGGAGTACGTCAACACTCACACCAGCATGATCCGGCGCGAGCCCGCCGGCGTCGTGGCCCAGGTCGCGCCATGGAACTACCCGTTGATGATGGCGATCTGGAAGTTCGGCCCGGCTCTCGCGGCCGGCTGCACGGTCGTGTTGAAGCCCTCGTCCTGGACACCGCTCTCGGCCCTGCGCATGGCCGAGCTGGCCGCCGACATCTTCCCCAAGGGCGTGCTCAACGTGGTCACCGGCCCCGGCGAGACGGTCGGCAACCGGCTGGCCAGCCACCCGCTGGTGGACATGGTCTCGCTGACCGGCGACACGGCGACGGGCAAGAAGATCGCGGCTGCCGCCGCGGAGACCGTCAAGCGAGTCCACCTCGAGCTTGGCGGCAAGGCGCCGGTGCTGGTGTTCGACGACGCCGACCTGGACGCGCTGGCCGAGAGCGTCAAAGCGGCCGGCTTCTTCAACTCCGGCCAGGACTGTACCGCCGCCACGCGCGTCCTCGTCGCCGGCCGGGCCTACGATCGGGCCCTCGACACGATCGTCTCGGCGGTCGAGACGATCAAGGTCGGCAACCCGGCCGACGACCCGGATCTGGACATGGGGCCGCTCGTCCACCAGAAGCATCGCGAGCGCGTGACCGGCTTCGTCGACCGGGCCCGGGACACCGGCGTCGAGATAGCCACCGGCGGGTCCGCCAACGGCCAGAAGGGCGCGTTCTACCCGCCCACCGTGGTCGTCAACCCGGCCCAGGACTCAGAGATCATCCAGAAAGAGGTCTTCGGTCCGGTGGTCACCGTTCAGCGCTTCAGCGACGAGGAGGAGGGCATACGCTGGGCCAACGGCGTACCCTTCGGTCTCGCTGCGTCCGTCTGGACGCGCGACGTCAAGCGGGCGCTGCGGGCGGCGCGCGCGCTGCGCTACGGCACGGTCTGGATCAACGACCACCTGACGATCGCCTCCGAGATGCCCCACGGTGGCTTCGGCCGCTCGGGCTACGGCAAGGACATGGGCCTCTACTCGATCGAGGATTACACGGTCGTGAAGCACGTAATGGCCAAGATCGTCGACTAGAGGAGTCGTATGCGTGTCCTCCTGGTGGGGGTGGGCACGGTCGGAGAGGCCATCGCGCGCGTGGCTGCCGATCGTGAGTGGCTCGAGCACATGGTGCTGGCCGACTACGACCTGGCGCGCGCCCAGGCGATCGCCGAGGCGATAGGCCGGCCGGAGCGCTTCAGCGCGGCGCGCATCGACGCATCGGACGCATCTGCCGTCGCCGATCTGGCCCGACAGCACCGGGCTGACCTGGTCATGAATGCGGTTGATCCGCAGTTCGTGATGCCCATCTTCCGGGGAGCTTTCGATGCTGGCGTGACCTACATGGACATGGCCATGAGCCTGTCCAAGCCGCACCCCGAACGACCCTTCCAGGAGACGGGGCTGAAGCTCGGTGACGAGCAGTTCGAAGAAGCGCGCCGCTGGGAGGAAAGCGGACGGCTGGCGCTGGTCGGCATGGGCATGGATCCCGGCCTGACCGACGTGTTCGCGGCTTACGCGGCCCGGCACCTGTTCGACGAGGTGCACGAGGTCCACATCCGCGATGGTGGCGACCTGCAGATCCCCGGTTACGCGTTCGCCCCTGTGTTCTCGATCTGGACGACGATCGAGGAGTGCCTGAATCCGCCGGTCATCTGGCAGGACGGCGAATGGCACACGACCGAGCCCTTCAGCGGCGCCGAGGCCTTCCCCTTTCCCGAGGGGATCGGGCCGGTCGAGTGCGTCAACGTCGAGCACGAAGAAGTGCTGCTGGTGCCGCGCTGGGTCCCCTCACGAAAGGTGACCTTCAAGTACGCCCTCGGCGCCGACTTCATCGACAAGCTGCGCACGATCCACGCGCTGGGCATGGATCGGACGGACAGGGTCAGGGTGAAGGGGGCCGAGGTGGCGCCGCGCGACGTGCTGGCGGCGATCACGCCCGACCCGGCTCGGCTGGGCGACCAGATGGTCGGCCGGGCCATCGTGGGTACGTGGGTGCTAGGCCGAAAGGACGGCCGGCCGCGCGAGGCCTTCCTCTACCAGATGACGGACGCCCGGCAATGCTGGCGCGAGCTTGGCCTCGGCGCGGTTGCCTGGCAGACCGGGTTCAACCCGGTCATCGCAATGGAGCTGCTCGCCAACGGCAGCTGGGGTGGGGCAGGTGTTCTCGGTCCCGAGGCGCTCGACCCCGACTCGTATCTGGCGCTGCTCGATCACTACGGAATACACCACGCCATGGTTGAGATGGAACCCGGGAGGCACCGACCGACATGACCACCACCACGCCCGGCATCGACCGGCAGCGCATAGCCGCGATCGGCACCCGTGAGGAGCATGCGTATCGCAGGCGAACCCCCCGCAGCGCCGAGCTGTTCGAGCGGGCCAAGAGCGCGATGCCGCTCGGAGTAGCGAGCTCTTTCCAGGCGTACGAGCCGTATCCCCTGTTCATGAAGGATGCCCGGGGATCGCGCATCTGGGACGCCGACGGCAACGAGTACGTCGACTACGACATGGCCTTCGGCGTGCTGGCTGCCGGCCATTCCCATCCGGTCCTTGCCGAGGTGCTCCAGCACCGAGTCGCCAATGGCACGTGCTACACCTTCCCGGTCGAGGACGGCGTGCTGCTGGCCGAGGAGATCAAGAAGCGGTTTGGATGCGACATGGTCCGCTTCTCGAACTCGGGCACAGAGGCGACAATGGATGCCATCCGTGTCGCGCGCGGGTTCACCGGTCGCGAGAAGATCGTCAAGTTCGAGGGCGGCTACCACGGCCATCACGACGACGTGCTGGTCAGCATCCAGCCACCGCGCGAGCTGATGGGACCGGCCGATGCGCCGGCGACGGTGCCCGCCTCGGCCGGCCTGCCCCGATCACGCGTCGAGGAGACGGTCGTCGCGCCATACAACCAGCCCGACGCGCTGGAGGCGATCCTCGAGCGTCATCGCGGCGAGATCGCGGCGATCCTGATCGAGCCGGTCCAGTTCAACATCGGGGTCGTGCCGCCGCTGCCCGGCTACCTCGAGCGGGTCCGCGAGCTGGCCACCGCCCACGGCGCGGTGCTCATCTTCGACGAGGTCAAGACCGGCGTGGTGCTGGCCTACGGTGGCGCGACCGAGTGGTTCGGCATCAAGCCTGACCTGTTCTGCCTGGCCAAGAGCATCGGCGGGGGCGTGCCGATCGGTGCCTTCGGCGGGCGCGGCGAGGTGATGGGGGTCATCGAGAAGCTGCCCGATCGGGCGGCCGACCCGACGACCGGCCTGGCCCACACGACCATTCCCGGCGGTGCGACCCGGGTCGCCCACCTGGGCACCTTCAATGGCAACCCGCTGTCGATGGCGGCCGGTCTGGCCGTGCTGACCAGGATCCTGACGCCGGACGCGTATCCCAGGC
>DATLGJ010000014.1:0-4430 GCA_035540555.1 Candidatus Limnocylindrales bacterium
GGCGGCCCGGATGTTGCTCGCCGCGCTCGGACGGGATACCGTCCGCTCCGCGGAGCACCGTGTCCTCGAGACGAGGCTGGTGGTTCGCCGCTCGACGGCCCCGCCGCCTGTGGCAGACAGGAGGTGATGGACGACGGCTGAAACATGTGACATAGGGCGGTCAGGTGATCGCCACGGCGCCGGCCGCCCGGCCAGCGCCGCAACCAACGAGACTCCGGCCGGAAGGCCGGACGACGAGGAGGAACCTTTCGGAACATGAGACTGACCCTTCAACTGGGCGCCCTGCTGGTGGCGTTCGTGATGCTGCTGGCGGCGTGCACGCCGGCCGCGCAGCCGACCGCTACGCCGGGCCCAACGCCTGCCGACACGCCGGCCGCGACGCCGGCCCAGACGCCGGCCCAGACGCCGGCTGAGACGCCGGCCCAGACGCCGGCCGAGACGCCGGCCGAGACGAGCCCCTCCCCCGAGCCGACCCCGACGACGCCACCTGGCGCAACCGAGGGCACGCTTGTGATCTGGGCGGCTGGTGAAACTGCCCGGGCGCTCACGCAGATCGGCGCCGAGTTCACGGCGCAGTACAACGTGCCGGTGCAGGTCTACGAATTTGACTTCGGCGGCATCCGCGACCAGCTCAAGCTTCGAGGACCTGCCGGTGAGGGCCCGGACATCATCGTCGGCGCCCACGACTGGCTGGGCGAGCTGACCGCTGCCGGCGTCGTGGAGCCGCTAGACCTTGGTGACAAGGCCAGCCAGTTCGCACAGGTCGGCCTGGACGCCTTCAGCTACGAAGGAACGCTCTATGGCCTGCCCTACGGCAGCGAGGCGATCGCGCTCTACTACAACCGCGATCTCGTTCCCGAGCCGCCCGCGACTTGGGACGAGATGAAGGAGACCGCGCGCCAATTGCAGGAGGACGGTACCGTCGAGCAAGGCTACTGCCTGCAGAAGGGTGATCCCTACCACTCGTACCCGATCTTGTCGGGTCATGGTGGCTACATCTTTGGCCGCGACGATGCCGGCGCGTACAACCCCGATGACGTTGGCCTCGACACACCGGGCGGTCTGGCCTATGCAAACGAGCTCAACGATCTGGTAGCGGAAGGCATCCTTCGAGACAACGTGGGCTACGGCGAGTGCATAACCATGATGACCACCGGCCAGGCCGCGTTCTGGATGACCGGCCCGTGGGCACTGAACGACTTCCGCACCGCACGCGACAATGAGGGCCTGAACTACGGCGTGGCCCCCATCCCGATGATGGAGCAGCAGCCTCGACCATTCGTAGGCGTGCAGGGCATGATGGTCAGCGCATTTGCTCCGAACATGCTGCTGGCGCAGTCCTTCCTGACCGAGTTCATCGCCACCGACGAGGGCATGGATGCCCTCTTCGAGGCTGATCCGCGGCTCCCCGTCTGGCTACCGCTCGCCGAGCGGGTCGACGATCCGGACACGCTGGCATTCACGGAAAGCGCCTCGCATGGTGATCCCATGCCCGCGATCCCGGAGATGTCCGCTGTTTGGGAGCACTGGACCACGGCGATCAACCTGGTCTTCGAACAGGCTCAGGATCCAGAGGAGGCGTTCCGCAACGCCGCCGAACGGATCCGCGAGACAATCGCCCAGCCTTAGTGCTGAGCCGCTGAGGTGACTGGAGGGCAGCAGGAGGCGCCGCGTAGCGGCGCCTCCTCGCCCGTCGCTTCACTCATCGGTCGGCTGGTCGCGCTTGCCTTCATCGACGCGATAGCCCTCGTATTCGCCTATTCCTTTTACTCAGGCGGCCTGGCCCTTGCGGCGGTGATGCTGCTGGTGGTCACGGGCGCCATCAACATCGTTTTCCTGGTGCCCGGCCTGTATCCGCTGCGGTGGATCTCGCCGGGCGTCTTCCTGCTCGTACTGATGGTGGTTTACCCGGTGATGTTCACCGTGTATGCCGCCTTCACCAACTATGGCGCCGAGCATATCCTGAGCAAGCAGCAGGTCATCGACCGTCTCGAAAGGCAGTTCTATACGCCCGATGATCAGGCGAGCCTGACGTGGCGTGCATACCGTTCGCCAGGCGGGGGGTTCTTGATCTGGCTTGAGGATGCGACAGGTCGCGAGCTTATCGGAGACCCAGAGCGCGGTGTGATACCTGTCGCCGAGTACGATGCTGACTTCGGGCCCATCGACCCGGCCGACGGCCTACCCGCGTCGATCAACGAGTACGGCAAGATCAGCAGGATCGAGTCGTTCCGGTACCTGACGCCGATCTCGCGGCTGGAGATCCGCGACGAGCAGGCACAACTCCGAATAGTGTCCCTGGATCGGGCCGAACTCGGAGTCCAGCGCTACACCTACGATCCTGCTCGCGACGTCATCATCGATCACCTCAGCCAAGCGGAGTACCGGCCGCGTGAGGGTTTCTTCGTCTCGGATGAAGGCGTCCGTGTCCTTGGACCTGGGTTCGTCGACGTGATCGGTCCGCGCAACTTCCTGCGTGTCGTGGACGATCACCGGATCCGAGATGCGTTCTTTGGAGTCTTCACCTGGAACTTCGCCTTCGCATCTCTCAGCGTCCTCTTAACCTTCGCTCTAGGGCTTGCGCTGGCCCTCGTGTTCAACGATCAGCGCCTGCCACTCAAAGGCATGTTCAGGACGCTGGCAATCATTCCGTACACCATTCCCGGGTTCATCAGCATCTTGGTGTGGGCGGGCCTGCTCAACCCCACGTTCGGGCCGATCAACGCATTCCTGCGCGAAATGGTGGGTATCAGCCCGGCATGGTTTGCTGATGGCACGCTCGCAAAGTCCGCGATCTTGATAGTGAACCTCTGGCTCGGGTATCCATACATGCTCATCGTCACGCTGGGAGCGCTCCAGTCAATCCCCGGTGATCTCTACGAAGCGGCAGAGATTGACGGCGCCAGCGCCTACCAGCGCTTCCGGACCATCACGCTGCCACTTCTCCTTGTCGCCGTTGCCCCTCTGCTGATTGGCTCCTTTGCCTTCAATTTCAACAACTTTGCGATCATTGAATTGCTTACAGCCGGCGGGCCGGCGAATCCCGGCGCGGTCACACCAGCGGGCCAGACAGACATACTGATCAGTTACTCGTACCGGCTGGCGTTTGCCTCCGGGCGCGGTCAGGACTATGCCTTCGCTGCCGCGATCTCGGTGTTCATCTTCGCGCTCGTAGCTCTCATTACGCTGGTCAACTTCCGTATCAGCCGTCGTTTGGAGAACATGATCTGATGGCCACCGGCACCGGTCCGTTGAAACGTGTTCGCCAACGTCAGATCGGGCTACGAACGCGACGGAGGATCTCCATCACGTTCAAGGTGGCGGTCGCGGTAGTGACCGCGATCTACGCCCTCATTCCCGTCGCGTTCGTAGTCACGGCTGCGCTGAACCCGCTGAACACAATCTCCGCCGCCTCGCTCATCCCGACGAGAGTCACCTTCGCGCACTTCGAGACAATTTTCAGCAGCCCGATCTATCCATGGGCGAAATGGATCATCAACTCGGTCACCGTCGCCGGTATTTCAGCCGTCGTCGTAACCGTACTCTGCGCCATGGCCGCCTACGCGTTCTCGCGGTTTCGGTTCCGCGGTCGTCGCCTCGGGTTGATCTCTCTGGTCATTATCCAGCTGTTCCCGAACATGCTGGCGATGGTCGCCTTATTCCTGCTCCTCCAGGCTGTGGGTCAAGCCATGCCGACGACCATCGCGGTGGCAGGGTTCGGCGAGATAGATCTGCCGCGACTCGGGCTTAACAGCTTGGGCGGCCTGATCCTGATCTACACCGGCGGGGCGCTTGGCTTCAACACTTGGCTGATGAAGTCCTACTTTGACACGGTTCCATACGATCTCGATGAGTCAGCGCTGGTCGACGGCGCGACGCATACCCAGGTCTTTCGGATGGTTGTGCTGCCGCTCGTCCGGCCGATCCTGGCGGTGATCGGCATCCTGACCTTCATCGGCACGTACAGCGACTTCCTGATTGCCAGGGTCATGCTGAGCAGCCCCGAAAACTACACCGTGGCCGTGGGCATGAGCCTGTTCATCAGCGGGCAATTCACGCAGCGCTGGGGTGTGTTCGCGGCAGCGGCGATCATCAGTGCCCTGCCAATCGTGATCATGTTCCTGGTCCTGCAGCGCCAGCTCATTGGTGGGCTCGCGCAAGGCGGCGTCAAGGGGTAGGGGCTGGCTCCTTCGCTCACCGAGGCTGAGCTGCTCCACGTCCCCGACAAGCCGTTCGCGTACGGCACGGGCCGCTCGACGCTGCGCGTCGTGCTCCGGACGCGGCGCGGGGCGATCGATGGCGGCAAGGTCCTCTACAACGATCGCTACGCGTGGCACGGTGACGACTACGAGCCATTGCGCCACTCGGCGTCGCTGCGGCGCTACGCGCTTGACGGCGAGCTCGAGTACTGGGCCGCCGATCTCGATCTC
>DATLGJ010000015.1:0-28071 GCA_035540555.1 Candidatus Limnocylindrales bacterium
CTCCACCCCCGCCGGAGCCGACCCCGACGGCATCCCCAAGCGCCGAGGCCCGGCTTCTCGGCTGGATCTCACCAGGGCTGCGCCCCGATTGCCAGCGCATTCGGCCGCGCGACCTGCTGGATGATGCAACCGCTGGAGTCCTCTGTGAGGCCGGCGGCATCACCCGTGGCTTCGCGCTGTTCGAGGACCAGGACGACCTCGAGGATGCCTATCAGGCGGTCAAGGAAGGCCTATCGCCACGACCGGAGGACGGAATCTGCCCGACCGAGCTGCCGGCCGAGCTTGCCTGGTACTACAACGACACCCCCGAGCAGATGCGCGGCATGGAGCTCTGCTACCTCGAGCCAGCGGGAGAGCCATGGATCGTCTTCACCGCATGGCATGCGGGCGTCTTTGGCTGGTTGGTGCCGAGCGATGGATCCCAGGTGTCCATCGCGCAGCTGCACGAGGCCTTCACGAGTGACGTGGGGGTCCTGCCGCCCGGCCAGTGGGCTCCCTGAAGGGCCACGCGCAGAGCGACCGGGGCACGGGCTCGGCGCGCGACTTCTTCCCGCCGCATGAGACGCTGCCGGCACTGCGCGAGGCGGTCCAGCAGTGCCGCGGCTGCGGTCTGTACCTCAACGCCACGCAGGCGGTCTTTGGCGAGGGCGGCCGGGAGGCAGAGGTGATGCTCGTGGGCGAGCAGCCCGGCGACAGCGAGGACGTCTCCGGCCAGCCGTTCGTCGGGCCGGCCGGGATCCTCCTGGACCGTTGCCTCGAGGAGGCCGGCATCGAACGCAGGCTGGCATATGTGACCAACGTGGTTAAGCACTTCAAGTGGAAGCAGACAACCAGTCGCTCGGGCGCGCCGGGTAAGCGGCGCCTTCACGACAAGCCGAGCTCCTACGAGGTGACCGCCTGCCGGCCGTGGCTCGAGGCCGAGATCGCACAGGTCAGGCCGCGAATCGTCGTGCTGCTCGGATCCACAGCCGCTCAGGCCCTGCTGGGGAACAGTTTTCGCGTCACCCGCCAGCGTGGCCAGCTGTTGGAGTCAACGCTCGGGCCCCTGCTCGTGGCGACGGTCCACCCGTCGGCGATCCTGCGCTCGCCCGACCGGGTATCGCGCGAACACGCCCGACTCGAGCTCGTGCGTGATCTGCGCGTCGCCGCCGAGGCCCTCCAACAGGGGGAGGCTGATGAGGCCTGAGAGGGAGGCTCGGCTATACTCGGCCGTGCCCCGTGGGGATGTAGCTCAGCTGGGAGAGCACCGCGTTCGCATCGCGGGGGTCAGGGGTTCGAGTCCCCTCATCTCCACCACCCTTCCCCGATGAACCAACGCGTCGACGAACAGGTCGACCTGCTGCTCGAACAGCTGGGCCCGCTGACCGAGGACGACATGCTCGTGCTGGTCGAGGCCTGGGAGCGCGAGGATGAGGCTGCGCGCCGCCGCGCGTGGACGCGAGCCAAGACCGAGATCAGCCAGCGCGGACTTGACCGCTCGCTCGAGCACGCCCGCCACACCGTCGCCCGCTGGGCGGCCGCCGGCAGGTCCGACTACCACGGCATTGGTGGCCTGCTCGGGCTGCCCAACGACGGCGCTCGCCTGCGCATGCTCGCCGGCCCGGCGGTGCTCGATGCAGTGGTGGGCATGCTCGCTGGGGACGGACTGGATGACCTCGAGCGCGACACGCTGACCCGTCCCTGGCGAGCGCTCCACGAGTCGGCCGAAGCGGACGGGTGAGCGACCGGGCACTAACATCGACGGCCATGCTGTACGACTACTCGGCGGTGACTGCCGACTCCGTTCGGCGCGAGGTCGAGAGCGGGCTGGCTGAAGCTGAGCGCTTGATCCGGCGGATCACTCCCGAGTTTGGCAAGCGGTCCTATGACAACACGCTGCGACTGCTCGATGAGGCCGTGGCCCGAATCTGGCTGGCCTACGGCCGCAGCGCGTTCATGGCCCGTGTCCACCCCGAAGCCGCGGTTCGTGACGCAGGCCAGGCGGCCGAGGAGAAGCTGACCAAGTGGCAGGTCGAGCTGCCGTTCCGGACCGAGCTGGCGAAGGCCGTTCGCGACTACGGCGCGACGGACGAGGCCGGCACGCTGATCGGCGAGCGCCGTCGGCTGCTCGACCACTGGCTGCGCGACTTCCGCCGTGCCGGACATGACGCGCCGGCCGAGCAGCGCGACGAGGTCCAGCGGCTGCGCCAGCGGCTGGTCGAGCTGGAGGTCCTATTCCAGCGCAACGTCGACGAGTACGACGATGCCCTGGAGCTCACGCGTGAGGAGCTGGTTGGCCTGGACGACGATTACATCGCCCGGCTCACGCCCGGACGGCGCGAGGCAACCTATCGCGTCTCGCTGGACTATCCCGAGGTGTTTCCCTTTCTGGACCAGGCGGAACGCCGCGACCTTCGCCAGCAGCTCGAGCACAAGCTGCTCAATCGGGCGGCACGGGCGAATCGGCCGATACTAGAAGAGATCCTCGCGCTCCGCCGGCGGGTCGCCGAGCTGCTCGGCTACGATTCATGGGCGGCCTTCTCTCTCGAGGTCAAGATGGCCGCCGAGCCGGCCCGCGTCGACGCCTTCTACGACGGCCTACTCGGTCCGCTGCGCGACAAGGCCCGGACCGAGATCGATCGGATGACCCGGCTGCTGGAGGCCGACACCGGCGAGACGTTGCTGCGCTCGTGGGACAGGCGCTACTACGACGAGCAGATCCGTCGGCGCGAGCTCGGCATCGATGCTGCCGAGGTGGCTGCTCACTTCCCGCTCGAAAGGGTGGTCGACGGCATGTTCGAGCTGTGCGGCGAGGTATTTGGCCTGGACTTCGAGCAGCTCGACAACGAAACCGCCTGGCACCCCGACGCGAGCCTGTACCAGATCCGGGATCGAGCCAGCGGCGCGCACCTCGCTCACTTCTACGCCGACCTGTTCCCACGCAGCGGCAAGTTCGGCCATGCCGCGGCATTCACGCTGGTGCCCGGCAGGCTCGAGCAGGACGGCGCGTTCCAGCCGCCGGTCTCAGCAATCGTGGCCAACTTCACCCGTCCGTCGGAAGACGGCCCGTCGCTGCTCCGCCACGACGAGGTGCTTACGCTGTTCCATGAGTTCGGGCACATCCTCCATCAGTGCCTCTCTCGGGCCGAGACGACGCGCTTCAGCGGCACCGAGACCGAGCAGGACTTCGTCGAGGCGCCGTCGCAGATCATGGAGCACTGGGCCTGGGACGCCGACGTGCTGTCTCGCTTCGCGCGCCACCACCGGACGGGCCAGCCGATCCCCTCCCGCCTGGTCGGACAGCTGACTGCCGCCCGTGACCTGAATGTCTGCGTCAAAACCCTCCGTCAGTGCTACTACGGCCTGCTCGATCGCGCCCTGCACGGACCGGAGCAGGAGCGTGACCTGGATTGCATTTACCGGGAGGCATGGGACGTGACCGGCTTCCCGCTTCATGAAGGCACCTTTGATCCGGCTTCGTTCGCCCACCTGGTAGGCGGCTACGATGCCGGCTACTACGGCTACCTGTGGTCAAAGGTCTACGGCGACGACATGTACAGCCGTTTCGCGCAGGAAGGCGTGACCTCGCCGGTGGTGGGCGCCGACTACCGCCGCGAGGTGCTCGAGCGGGGCGGCTCGCGCGACGCGATGGAGCACCTGCGTGCCTTCCTGGGCCGCGAGCCCTCCGAGGAGGCGTTCCTGCGCCTGCTGGGGATTGAGCGGGCGAACCAGCCGACGGCCGGTTAGTCGAGCGCTCGCAGCAGCTCGCCGCGCTGCTCACGCAGCCAGCGCCTGTGGCGGTCGGTGTCCGGCACGTGACGGAAGACCAGGCTCCAGAACCGCGGCCCGTGGCCGCGCCAGCGCAGATGCGCAAGTTCGTGGACGACGACGTAGTCGAGCACCTCGGGTGGACACATCACCAGCCGCCAGCTGAATGACAGGGTGCCGGTCGGAGACGCGCTCGCCCAACGGGTGCGCTGATCGCGCACGCTGACCCGATCGGCGCGCAGGCCCATCTCTGTTGATCGGGCGGCGACCGCCTGGGACAGAACCCGGCGGGCCTCCCGCCGCAGCCAACGCTCCAGCACGGCGGGCAGGTCGTGCCCCTTGTCGCCGGGCAGCCGCACGACCAGCACAGGCTCGTCCGGGTGCACAACCACGCTGGGGCGCGCGAGCGTGGCACGCCGGTCGATCTTGATCCGATGGCCGACACCGCCCAGCTGCACAAGCCTGCCCGCATCCAGCGCCGGACGCGAGGCCAGCGCCCGGCGCTCGGCCAGGATCCGGCTGCGGTGGCGCTCCAGCCAGCGGTGGTGACGCTGGACCAGCGCCCCGGCGACCGACTCGTCGGCGTCGGCGGGCAGAACCACGAGGGCCTCGCCCTCCGCGGTGAGCGTGAGCCGAGCCCGGCGGGCGCGACCCGAGCGGCGGAGCGCGTAGGGCGGCTCAGGCACCAACGGCCACCAGCTCAGGCAGCCGCCCCAGCGCCCGACGGTGAGCGGCCAGCTCCGCCCGGGCCTGCGCCAGGCCGATCGGAATGAACCTGAGCGTGTCGCCGGGCCCGAGCTGGCCCAGCCGCGGCAGGTCGGCCGAGATGACAACGGCCGGCACCGGATAGCCACCGACGGTCTGGTGGTCGGCCAGCAGAACGATCGGTCGGCCATCCGGCGGCAGCTGGACGGCTCCCCACATCATCGGCTGCGAGACGATCGTGCCGCTTCCGGCCGGCAGCTGCCCGCCTTCCAGTCGGATTGCCTGTCGATCCCCTCGAGCGGAGACGACGAAATCGCCCGCCAGCAAAGCCTCGAAGGCGCCCGGCAGCTCATCGGCGTGCGGCCCGGGCACGACCCGTAGCGGCGCCCCGAGGTCGCTCCGTGCGTCCTCCCAGCGTCCAATGACCGAGGGCCCACCGGCTGCCGGTCGGAGGCGGTCGCCGGCGCGCAGGCTGCGCCCGTCGAGGCCGCCGAAGCCCCCGACCAGACAGGTCGATGGCGAGCCGAGCACCTCGGGAACGTCGAGGCCACCAGGCAGAGCCAGGTATGAGCGAATCCCGGAGCCCGGACGCGCCGCTCCGCAGACCAGCCGCTCGCCCTGGGCCAGACGTACCGGTCGCCCCGCCGGCACCTGCCGGCCATCGATGCTCGGCTCCATGTCCGCGCCGGCCAGAGCGAGCCAGCAATCCGCCAGTGCCCGCACCGTCAGCCCTGTCAGCGTCATCTCCACTCCGGGCGCCTGCGCGGCATTGCCCAGCAGGGCATTGGCCAGGGCCAGTGACCAGCCGTCACAGGCGCCCCCTGGCGGGACACCATAAGCCAACGCCTCGCGCCGGCTGCCGGCCTGGACGGTGCTGAGCAGGCCGGCTTCGATGACCTCGAGCATCGTCTCAGGCTGCCCTGAACCGGACCGACCATCCCGGCTCGATCAGAGCCGGCGGCTCGCGCTGGGGTTCCCACAGGCTCAAGTCGGTGCGCCCGATGATGTGCCAGCCGCCAGGCGTAGCCAGCGGGTAGACCGCCGTCTGGCGGACAGCGATCGCGACGCTGCCGGCCGGGACTCTCGGTCGCGGGGTGTCGCGCCGCGGCAGCTCCAGCTGTTCGGGCAGCTCCCCCAGGTAGGCAAAGCCCGGCGCAAAGCCGAGCATGTACACCCTGTAGTCGACCGAGCCATGCAGGCGGACGACCTCCTCAGGCGTCAACCCCGTAAGGCCAGCAACCTCCTCGAGATCCGGCCCGTTCTCGCCTCCGTACCGGACCGGGATCTCGAGCGGGGCGGCCGAGCCGAGGTCCGGATAAGCCGGGTGATCAGCGCGTGCGCGCAGCCATTCCTCGACATCCCGCGCTTCAACCCGCCGCGGATCGAAGGGCAGCAGCAGGCTGGCATAGGCATGGACCGGGGCGCCCAGCCAGTCGGCCTGCCCGTTGGCACGAGCCTGGGCGATCACCCGCATGAGAGCGACGGTGCGCGCGTTCAGCGCCGGATCGACGTGCCGACCGAGCTCGACCAGCAGGGCGGCTTCGCCAAAGGGCCTGACGGTGAGCTGACCGCCATCGATCACGTCGCCACGAGCGGCTCGATTGTCACACCCGCCTCCTCCAGCGCACGCCGCACCTGGCGCGCATGCTCGGCGGCACCGGGCGTGTCGCCATGGATGCACAGGGTGTCAGCGCGTACGGCGACCGTGCTCCCGTCATGAGCGACGACCTGGCCCAATGAGACGATCGAGAGCGCCTGCTCGGCCGCCTCAGCGGGCGATCGCAGCACCGCTCCCGCCAGCCGCCGATGGCGCAGGCTGCCATCCGGCTCGTAAGCTCGGTCGACGAACGCCTCGGCGGCCACCGCGAGGCCGGCGGCGCGACCGGCGTCCAGCAGCAGCGAACCGGCGAGCCCGACGAGGACCAGCTCCGCGTCGAAGGCGCTTACCGCCTCGGCAACAACTTCGGCGACAGCGGCATCGCGTGCAGCCCGGTTGTACAGAGCTCCATGCGGCTTTACGTGGCGCAGCCGAAGGCCGGCCGGATGTGCGAAAGCGCCCAATGCGCCGAGCTGGTAGAGCAGCGACGCGTGCAGCTCGGCGGCGGAGAGTTCCATCTCGCGACGACCGAAGCCATCCCTGTCCGGGTATCCCGGATGGGCGCCCAGCGCCACGCCATGGCGCAGCGCCAGCTCGACCGTGCGCTGCATGACCAGCGGGTCGCCGGCATGCGCGCCACAGGCGACATTGACCGAGCTCACCAGTGGCACGAGCGCCTCGTCATCGCCCATCGCCCAGGCCGCGTAGCTCTCGCCGACATCGGCGTTGAGGTCGATCTTCATGGTCAGTGCATCGTAGTCGGCTGACGCGGTGCGGAGACCTGACTACGGGTACGGAGAGGAAACAGAGGGTGCGCATCCGGGTCACCTCGGATGGGCGGAACCAACGCCACCCCGTAGCGTCCCATTAGCAACTTTCGTGGAGGGAAATCGCCGTGTATGTCAACCAGCCCCGCAGCGTCGGCACCGTTCGTCCGCTGTCCGTCGCAGGTGTCGTCGCGCTGGCCGCATTCCTGCTTGTCCCAGGCCTGGCCGCCGCCGCGCCGGGCGCCACTGCCACAGCCAGCGGCGATCGGCTGACCGCCACCGTCACCGGCGGCTCACGGACGGGCATGTGGCGCATTCGCGTGGTGGCCCCCGACGGACGCGAGCGGATCGACTTCGTGCTGCGGACGGGCGACGTTGCCTGGAACGGCACGGTGCGGGTCAGTCACCTTTCCGGCGGCCGTTGGTCGCTGGCCAGCAGTCGGCATCTCAGCGGTACGCGCAGTGCACTCAATCCGGCCAGCGGCTCAGGCGCCGGAGTGCGCTGGAATACATCTTCGTTCCGCCTGCCGAGCAAGGGGGATGCCCGTTTCTCGATCGTGGCGACGCTCAGCCGTACGGGCGCCTATCGAGTTGTCGGCTCGGTGCGCAACGCGGCCGAGGCGTTCACATACAGCCCCTGGACGACGGTGGGATCGAGCACCGTCAGCCGCTGACGAAGCGCCGCGTCGCGAGGCCCGCGGCGCGGCGCGCCAACCTGCTTCCAGCCGGCCACCAAGGGCCTGCAGAAGCTTGCTGCTAGAATTCTCGGTCGGCGGGGCGATAGCTCAGCTGGGAGAGCATCTGCATGGCATGCAGAAGGTCCGGGGTTCGAGCCCCCGTCGCTCCACCATTCCCCGCGCGACCATGAAGCCTCCGCAGCCGCGGAGGCTTTTCAGTGGGCTCGCCGGGCGCCGGTTGCCGATCGATGGCCCGTCGCCTACGATCAGCGGGCATGTTCGAGAAGGCACGGATGCTGAACGCACGCCCGAACCTTGCGCTTAGCGGGGTCGCCGGCGCCTGACCGCGCTGCGCGACCCGCACCCGATCGCCGTCGTCCTGCCTACCCCCTCTTGAGGGCCGTGCCCATGACCGCCACCGCCAACGCTCGCACAACCAACCGCTACGAGCCAGCCGAGATCGAGTCGCGCTGGCAGGCGCGCTGGGATGAGCTGGGAATGCATCGAACCGATCTCGATGACGGCAGCCGGCCGCGCTACTACGTGCTGACGATGTACGACTACCCGTCGGGCGACCTGCACATCGGCCACTGGTTCGTGAAGGTGCCGACCGACGTGATCTCACGTCACCGGCGGATGCAGGGATACAACGTCTTCTTTCCGGTCGGCTTCGACGCCTTCGGCCTGCCGGCCGAGAACGCCGCCATTCGAAGCGGCGTACAGCCGCGCGAGTGGACGCTACGCAACGTCGAAAAGATGCGCCGCCAACTGCGCACGATGGGTGCCACCTGGGACTGGGACGCCGAGGTCATCACCTGCGAACCCGAGTACTACCGCTGGAACCAGTGGTTCTTCCTGCGCTTTCTGGAGAACGACCTGGCCTATCGCCAGATGGCACCCGTTGACTGGTGCCCCAATGACGGGGTGCTCGCGCGCGAGCAGGTCGAAGGCGCCGATCGAGTCTGCTGGCGCTGCGGTGCGCGGGTGACCAAGCGCGACCTCGAGCAGTGGTTCTTCCGGACCACGAAGTACGCCGACGAGCTGCTCGACCACTCGTCGATCGAGTGGCCCGAGCCGATAGTGGTGATGCAGCGCAACTGGATAGGCCGATCCGAAGGGGCCGAGATCACGTTTGCCGTCGCGCCCGACGACAGCCAGCCCGGCGGCGACGAGATCACCGTCTTCACCACCCGCCCGGACACCCTGTTCGGAGCAACCTTCATGGTCCTCGCGCCCGAGCACCCGCTGGTCGACAGGCTGACCCACGCCAGCCAGCTCCAGGCGGTCGAGAGCTACCGGCAGGAGGCCCGCAGGAAGTCGGAGATCGATCGGCTGTCGACCGATCGAGACAAATCCGGCGTGGCGCTCGGCGCGCACGCGATCAACCCGATCAACGGCGAGCGCATCCCGATCTGGATCGCGGATTACGTGCTGGTCGGTTATGGCACCGGCGCGATCATGGCGGTTCCGGCCCACGACGAGCGGGACTTCGAGTTCGCCCGCTGGGCAGGGCTGCCCGTCCGGCGGGTCGTCGCACGCCGGGGCGAGGAGCTCGAGGCGGCCATGTCGGAGGCGTACGCCGCCCACTCGAATGACGAGGTGCTGGTCAATTCCGGCGACTTCTCCGGCTACTCCGCCAACGACGGCGGCCGGCGCATCACCGCCGAGCTGGAGCGCCGCGGCCTCGGCCGGCCGGCCGTCACGTATCGCCTGCGCGACTGGTTGATCAGCCGTCAGCGCCCGTGGGGAACGCCCATTCCGGTCATCTACTGCCAGGCAGATCCGTCGTGCGGGATCGTGCCGGTTCCCGACGAGGAACTGCCGGTACGGCTGCCCGACACGTTCGACTACGCCGCCGGCGGCAGCAACCCGCTCGTCCACGACGCGCAGTTCGTCAATGCACCGTGCCCCCGCTGCGGCGGGGCCGGACGGCGCGAGACGGACACGATGGACACTTTCGTTGACTCGTCGTGGTACTGGTGGCGCTACCTGTCGCCTGGCCTGACCAGCGCACCTCTGGATCGTCAGCGCGCCGATGCCTGGTGCCCCGTCGACCAGTACACCGGCGGTGCCGAGCACGCAGTCATGCACCTGCTCTACTCGCGCTGGTTCACCAAGGCGCTCAACGACATGGGCCTGGTCAGCGAGCGGGAGCCGTTCAAGCGCCTTTTCAACCAGGGCCAGATCTTGGGTGCCGACGGCGAGCGGATGTCGAAGTCGCGCGGAAACGTCCAGGACCCCGACGAGCTGGTCGCCCGCTACGGTGCGGACACCGTTCGGCTGTTCCTCATGTTCATGGGCCCGTGGGACCAGGGCGGTCCCTGGAGCGACACAGGCATCGACGGCGTCCATCGCTTCCTGCGCCGAGCCTGGACCGTTGTCCTCGACCCGCACGGTCGTGAGCCGGGGGATGCAGAGGGCGACCGCATGGCGGCGGGCGTCAGTGTCAACGAGGCGGCCGACGACCTACGCCGGCAGGCGCACCGCACGCTGCAGAAGGTTACCGAGGACCACGCCAACTTCCGCTGGAACACGATGATCGCGGCACTGATGGAGCTGACCAACCGGCTGATGCGGCTGCGCGGGACTGAGGTCGCTCAGCGATCCGAGTACGACGAGGCCGCCCGCCTTCTCGTGCTGATGCTGGCGCCGCTTGCCCCGCACATCGCCGAGGAGCTGTGGAGCCGGCGGCTTGCCGCAGCCGGCGAGGAATGGCGCTCGGTCCACTCTGAGGGCTGGCCTGAGTACCGGCCCGAGCTGGTCGCCGCCGACCAAATGGAGCTGCCCATCCAGGTCAACGGCAGGCTACGCGACACGGTCTCCGTGCCGGCGGGGCTTTCCGAGATCGAGCTTGAGCAGATCGTGCTCTCTCGGGACAAGGTCCGCGCTTACCTTGTCGACGCCGAGGTCGCGCGTATCGTCCATGTCCCGGGCCGCCTGGTGAACTTGGTGACCCGACCTAGGGCCTAGCCCGCGCCGGAGGAATCAAATGCGAATCCTGGTCCATATCGCCACAGGCCCCGAGAACCCGACTCGGCTGGCTCTAGGGCTGCTCGTCGCAAGGACCGCTCTCGGGCAGGGTCACGCAGTAGACGTCTTTGTCGCCGGCGACGCGGTTGACGTGCTGCGCCGGGAGACGCGCGACGCGCTGAACGGCGTCGGTACGGGCAACGCGGCCGAGCACTGGCAGGCGCTGCGCGAGGGCGGGGCGCGGCTCTACGCGTCGGGAATGTCCAGCAAGGCGCGTGGCGTGAGCGCTGATGACGGCGTCGAGCTTGCCCCGCCGGACCGGCTCGTTGGCCTGATCGTCGAAGCCGACCGAGTCGTCAGCTACTGACCGGCTGCTCCTGCTCGCGCCGCCGCTGCCGGTGACGCGCGACCTTGGCCCGATTGCCACAGGTCCGCATGTCGCACCACTTGCGTCGGCCGGCCGGTGACGAGTCCCGGAAGACCCATCGGCAGGTCTCGTTGGCGCAGACGCGCAACCGATTGCCGTCCGGGGCGGTCAGCTCACGGCCGATCGCCTCGGCCAGCCGAGCCAGCGCGCCAGCCACGGGATCGCCCTCATGGCGATGGTCGAGCGACACTCCGTCGGGTGCCGGCATCAGCTCGTAGATGTACTGGGCGCGCAGCGCTCGGTTGACCTCGCGCAGCGCGGTCGGATCGGGCGGACGACGCTCGACAGTGGCGTCCAGGAGCTCGCGCAGGGCCTGACGGACCCGCCCGATCCGATCCAGCAGACGGGAAGCGCCGGCGGCATCGCCGGCATACTGCGCCAGCTGCTCCTCGACCATTTCGCGGTGCATCAGCTCATGAGCATGAAGCCAGCGCAGGGCCGGCTCGAGCTGGGCCAGGTCATCTCGCTCGCTGGCACCGGTTGGATCGGACGTGTTGACGAAGTCGAGGGCGTCCTGGAGCGAGGCGTGGTGACCGTGGCGCGCGTGATCATGATGCCCCGAGCGGTCTTCGAGGGGAGGCTGCAAGACGGTCATAGGTAACCATTACTACAGCATTGACAGGTTACACGGCAAGTCCTATAGTCGACTCAGTAACCCCTACTGAAGGGTTTACCAGTTACACCAAGAGGACGAGCCGATGAGCAACATTACCTCGACGGTGGCACACCGGCGTCGGGCACCGGCCCAGGTCCGCCTCGGGGGCCTGCGTTCTGGCGTTGACCGACTTGCCCACGCAGGATCGAGTCTGCGCCGGCGCGTTCAGCTCGTTCTTCAGCGCGGCCAGCTCGGACCGACTCGCGAGCTGGATCTGCTCGACTTCCTGCCCGGGCCGCGCGTGGGAGGTCGCTGAGCCGCGCAGCGATCGCCACGACTTCGCAAGAACCCCTCCGGTGGGCCCGCCGAGACCTCCTCCCGGCGGGCCGTACCATCCGGAGATGAACGAGACCCTCAAGCTCGGCGCACTCTGCTGGAACCAGTACGCGGACTGGCCGAGCCTGCTCCGTGCAGGCAGGCGGGCTGACGAGCTCGGATACCACAGCCTCTGGACCTGGGATCACCTCTATCCCATCGTGGGATCCGACGATGGCCCGATACTCGAGGGCTACATGATGCTGGCCGCCTGGGCCCAGGCGACGGAGCGCGTGCGACTGGGCCTGATGGTCGGCGCCAACCCGTTCCGCAACCCGGCGCTCGTGGCCAAGATGGTCACCACGCTCGACCACATCAGCGGCGGTCGAGCCATCCTGGGCATCGGGGCTGCATGGTTCGAGACCGAGCACACCGCCTACGGCATCGATTTCGGGGCGAGCCCGGGCGAGCGGCTGCGCTGGCTCGGCGAGGCGCTGCCGGTCATGCGTGGCATGCTCCGCGGCCAGGCGCCATCGGCGAGCGGGCCGCGCTACTCGATGCGCGGCGTGCGTAACGATCCACCGCCGCTGCAGGAGCGACTGCCGGTGCTCGTCGGCGGCGGCGGGGAGAAGGTGACACTCAAGCTGGTGGCTCGCCACGCCGACATGAACAACGTCGGCGGCGGCTTCGAGAACGTCCGGCGCAAGGAGGAGATCCTGCGCCAGCACTGCGCCGATGTGGGTCGAGATGAGTCCGAGATCGAGCGCACGGCCAACATCGGCCCGATCATCATTCGCGATACGGTCGAAGAGGCGCAGCGCGCGCTGGTCGACATCTTTCAGCACAACGGAGGGGCGAAGATGTGGGCCGGCCGCTCACCTGCCGACCAGCCGGTCGGGCCGCCGGAGGTCGTCGCGGAAGCGTTGGCGCCTTACCTCGGTATCGGCTATCGGCACCTCGTCGTCGGACTTCCGTCGCCATACGACGAGGAGACCATGGCTCGGCTGGCGCAGGAGGTTCGGCCTCTCCTCGGCTGACGGGCCAATCTCCCCATCGCGCGTAACCAGCTGATAAGGAACGTCAGCTAGGTTCTGCAGCACGCGCTCTCCGACCGCTCGAGGTGCCCAGGGTGGGCGGCGGGCGCGACCACCGCCGAGCCGTCAGCCCGCCGGCGCCCGCCGTCGCTCCCGCCGAGGAGGGACGCATGGACCGGTTGCCCGATTGGCGCCCCGTCGAGGCGGAGGCGCCGGATGGGCGGACGGCGATCAAAGCCGGATCTGAGACGACTGACGCCGTGGCGCGCTGGCAGCTGGTTGCCGTGATCGCCGTGGCGGTTGCGCTGCTGGCCGGCGGTGCACTGATGGCGTTACTCATTGGTCCGGGGGCCTCGCCAGGCAGGTCTCTCGCGCTGAGTCTGCCCGCCAATATCAGCCCAGCCCCTGAGACCATCGCACCAACACAGACCGGAGCGGAGCCAGCGCTGATGGTCGACGTGAACGGCGCGGTGTCGGCGCCGGGGCTCTACAGCCTGCCAGCCAGCAGCCGGGTTGGAGACGCGATAGCGGCAGCCGGCGGGTACAGCGCGGCGGTCGATCTCGAGGGTGCTGCTGCCCAGCTCAACCTGGCCGCCCGCCTGGACGATGGGGATAAGGTGTATGTGCCCCGGCGCGGCGAGCCGCGACCACTGGCGTCATCGACTGCAGCGACCGGCCCAAGCGGCCAGGTGAATGGCCTCATCGACGTGAACCACGCCGACCAGCGCCTGCTCGAGACGCTTCCCGGCATCGGCCCGGTGATGGCCGGCAAGATCATCGCCGCTCGCTCTGAAGCTGCGTTCACCTCGGTGGAGGACCTGCTCAGCAGGAAGGTCGTCGGCCCGGCGACTTTCGAGAAGATCCGTCAGCTCGTAACCGTCGGCAACTGACGCCGATGCCGCGAACCGGCTGGCTGGCCTGCGGGTCGGTATCGGTCGCGCTCCTTGCCGGTCGGATCGACCAATCGCAGGGAACCTGGTTGCACGTCGCGGGCGCGTTGGCCGCGGTCGCGCTGGCGTTGTCACTCCTGCGCGGGCGACGGTGGCAGTCCGGACTGCTCGTGCTGGGCGCCGCCCTGCTGTTGGTGCGCCTGCTGCTGGGTGGGGATGCAGGGGTGGAGCCGGCACGGCATGGCCCGACGGCAAGCGCCCATCGGGCGGTGGTCACAACGCTGTATGCGCCCCAGGCGGGCCAGCAGCGTGCCGTGCTGGAGATCACGGGGCCACCCGAAACAGCCAACAGTCGCGCCTTTGCCAGCTTGCCGCGCTATCCGACGTTGACGGTGGGCGACCTGGTCGAGGTGGATGGGCCTCTGGAGCCTGCCCCTTCGCCGGAAGCGTCGGGCTTTGCCGAGTTCCTCGACCGCGCCCGCGTCGGCTACACGCTGCGCGCCCGGCAGCTCAGGTTGGTCGAGACGGCCCTGACCCCGGCATCCGAGCTGGCCCAGGTCCGCCGCGCTGCCGGCGATGCCATCGCGCGGATGCTTCCCGAACCGCAGGCGGGGCTGGCGGCTGCCATCGTGATCGGCCTGCGCGAACGGGTTTCGCGTGACGTCGCCGCCGACTTTCGGACTGCCGGCCTCAGCCATGTCGTCGCCATCAGCGGCTTCCACGTCGCCCTGGTCGCGGCCCTTGCCGGTGCCGTACTCAGCCCGCTGTCGCGCCGGCCCCGCTCGGTCGTGCTGCTCATCTTCCTCGTCACCTATGCGCTGCTGGCCGGCGCTTCGCCCAGCGTCCTGCGCGCAACGGCCATGGCCGGGACGGTGCTGCTCCTGCGCATCGGCGGGCGGCGCGGCCAGGCAGCTGCGGCGCTCGGCATGGCGGTGGTGGCGCTGCTGCTGATCGACCCGGCAACCGTGACCGAGGTCGGCTTCCAGCTCTCGGTTGCCGCGACGGCCGGCCTGCTGCGCTGGGCCGGCCCCTTCGCTGACTGGCTCGCCGGCCGCCTGCCCGCGGCGGTTCCCCGCTGGCTGATCGAGGCCCTCGCCGTGTCGCTCGCGGCGCAGCTGGCCACGCTGCCACTCGTGCTGCTCCACTTCGGGCGGCTATCCGTCGTTGCACCGATCTCCAACGTCCTGGCTGCGCCACTCATCGCGCCGGCGATGGCGGCTGCGGGGGTCGCCCTCGGGACCGGAGCTCTCGGGGCAGGCGGTCCGGCGGAGATCCTGCTGGCGCCGCTGCAGCTCATGGGGTCGCTGGCCGTCGGTGCGCTGATCTCGGTCGCCCGCATGTGCGCGGCGTTGCCCTTTGCCAGCATCGAGCTCGAGCCGCCGCTCGACCTCCTGTCGGCGACGCTGGCTGCAGGTGCTGGGCTGTGGTTCCTGCGACGCGCGGGCCCCCGCCGGGAGAAAGGTTCGTCGGACCTCCCTGAGCCGCGTGCCACCGGACGTGCCTCCGCGCCGACCGCCCGCCGCCCGGGTCTGGCAGCAGCGGCCGTGCTGGTCGCGGTGGCGCTGTCGGTGGCTGCCTTTGTCGGCGCACGCCCGGACGGCCGGCTGCACATGATCGTGCTGGACGTCGGACAGGGAGATGCGGTGCTGCTGATCGGGCCATCTGGCAGCCGGATGCTGGTTGACACCGGTCCAGATGCCGACCGGCTGCTGGCCCTGTTGGATGCCCGCTTGCCGGCGTGGGACCGCAGGCTGGACATGGTCGTCCTGACGCACCCCCACGAGGACCACGTGGCCGGCCTCGCGCTGCTTTTGGACCGGTATCGCATCGGGGTCATCGCCGAGCCGGGCATGCGCGGATTGGGGCCGGGCGATGCTGCCTATCGGGCGCGGCTCTCGGAGCTGGGCAGGACCACCAGTGTGCTTGCCGCCGGCGACCAGCTCCTGCTCGACCAGGCGCGTGTAGACGTCCGCTGGCCGCTACGGGGCCGCGTGCCAACCACGCCCTCCAACGGCGGCAAAGCGGTCAACAACGTCTCGATCGTGCTCGACGTCAGCTTCGGCACGCGCCGGCTGCTGCTGACCGGCGACATAGAGGAGGAGATCGACTCCCAGCTGACGGCGGCCGGCCTTGGCGGCGCGGCGGCGGTCGACGTGCTGAAGGTTGCTCATCACGGCAGCGCGACGGCGACGACGGATGCTTTCTTAGATCGGGTGCGGCCGCGCCTCGCCGTGATCAGCGCAGGCGCCGGCAATGCCTATGGCCACCCATCACCACGAACCATCAGCCGCTTGCGGGTGGCCGGCGCGGAGGTGCTGCGCACCGACAGCGACGGCTCGGTCAGCATCAGCACTGACGGCGACGACCTCCGCTACGAGATCAGCGGCCGACGCGCGGTTTCGGCCCACCTCGAGGAGCCCCGGCCGGCGCCGACCACGGCCGGCTTCTGTCCGATCCCACTCCCGCCGGGCGCGGCGGCACCTGCCTACAATCGGTCCGATGGTAGTCCCTTCGCGGCTGGAAGCCGCGCGCCTGCTCCTCGACCTCGAGCCCCCAGATTGGCTGATCGAGCACTCGAGCGCGGTGGCGGACGTCGCCGCATTTATCGCCGCAGCCACCGCCCAGCGCGGCCATCGCATCGACCGGCAGCTGGTCGAGACGGCCGCGCTGCTGCACGACCTGGACAAGGCGCTGCCCGAGGATGAGCGGCGACAGGCGATGGGCCACGGTCATGCGGGCGCCGACTGGCTGGTTGGGCTTGGCTATGGCGAGCTGGGGCCGGTCGTGGCTGACCACCCGGTGACGCGACTGGCCGACGAGCCTACCTGGCGAAGGTGGTGGAACGATGCTTCGATCGAAGCACGCGTGGTGAGCTACGCCGACAAACGCGTCACCTCCGAGCTGGTGCCGATGGCCGCCCGGTTCGCCGACTGGCGCAGGCGTTACCCCGAGGTGCCCGAGCGAACAGCCCTGGCCGAGGAGCGAGCGCAGCTGCTCGAACAAGACGTCTGTATGGCCGGCGGGCTTCGTCCGGAAGATGTTGAGCGGTTGGCCTGGGCGGCCGAGGCAATCGAGCGGGTCCGGCAGGCGCGGTGATTCGCGACGGTGGACCCGTCCCTGCCCTCGCCTACCTGTGGGGCGAGGACGCGTTTCGGCTGGAGCAGGCCTCGCGGCGCTGGGCTGACAGCCTCGCCGCACAGGCAGGCCAGCCGCTCGAGCAATGGCGGGTCACGGCCGGAGACGATGCCGACGCGGCCGCTGCCGGTGAGGGTGCCGCTCGTCGGCGCAGTCGGTTGCTCGACGAGCTCGAGCAGCGGCTGGCCACCGCGCCTCTGTTCGGGGCCGGCACATTGGTCGTCATGCGCCAACCGGGGACGCTGCTGCGCGAGGCGGGCGCGCGCGCCCGTGCCGTGCGCCTGTCCGCCCTCGTGGCCCCCGGCAACGCCCTGTGCGTGATCGACCTGATCGCGGCCGGAGGCAAGGCGGCCGCCGGTAGCGGAGCGCTGCTCGAGTCGATACGCGAGGCGGGAGGCCGGATTGAGGAGCTGCCCGCCCTCAGCCGAGAGCGGATGGAGACCTGGCTCGCCGAGCGGGCTGCCGAGCTGGGCGTGTTCCTTGGCCCTGGGGCGGCGCGCAGCCTGGCCGAGCGCGTCGGCGCCTGGGTGCGCGAGGGCGATGTGGATCGCCGCCGCCAGTCCGAGCTGGCCAACGCCGAGCTGGAGAAGCTTGCCCTGTACCGGCCCGGCGGAACGGTGAGCCGGGAAGACGTCGAGGCACTGGTCGCCGAGGCCGTGCCGGGCTCGACGTGGGCCTTCCTTGACTCCGTCGGGTACCGGCGGCCGGCCCAGGCCGCCCGTTTGGCTGAGCTGCTGCTCGACGGCGGCATGCCGCTACAGGTGCTCGTCGCTCAGCTCCACAGACGCCTGCGCGAACTCATCGTGGTGCTGGATCACCTGGCCGCTGGGACACGTGCGGCCGAGTTGCCACGCCTGCTCAAGCTGCAACCATTTCGGGCCCAGAAGCTCGTCGAGCAGGCCCGCACGTGGCAGCAGGATCAGCTCGATCGCGCCCTCGTCGAGCTGCTGGATCTGGACATGCTCAACAAAGGCATCGCGGACGACGGCGGCCCCAGGTCCCTCTCGGACGGCGCTTCGCGACTTTTCCTGCTGGCCTGGCTTGGCGGGACAGTCAAGCGGCAGACCTCGCGAGCAACAGGTCGGTGAGCCTGTCCATCGAGCTCGCGCCCGCGTTCCGGCCGACTCGCTCCAGCCCAGCGCGCAGCTCTGCAGCGCTGTGCCCAGCCAGCCGCACGTGCTCGGCGAGGAGGCGTGGCGTGGGGCCCTCCGCCTCAGCGCGGCATACGAGGCCCTCTGCGCCAGCGCGCTGAAACAGGTCACGGCCCTTGCTGTTGGCTGCCGGCCACTTGCGCAAGTGCTCGAGGAACACGACTCCGGCGCCGCCTATGCAGCTGGCCAGGATTGATCCGTGGAAGCGATCCGTGACCAGCACGTCGACCTCTCGGTAAGCGGCGAGCACCTGGCCGATGTCCATGCCCAGCGGCAGCGGTCGATCGACGGCCGGCCCGCGCAGATGGCGCCAGTCCCACACTTCCCAGTCCAGCAGCCGGCCAGCCAGGTGCGCGCGGCGAGCGAGGGCAGGGGGTAGGTCGACGGCCAATACGGGTCGATCGGCGCGCTTGACGGGCGACGCCTCGGCGACCAGCTCGCCGATGTCCACCAGCAGGGTCGGGTCAGGCATGTAATGGATGCGCTCCGGGGCGACGCCGTGCTCCAGCAGCACGCCGCGCGTCGCCTCGTCCCTGATCGAGATGAAGTCGAAGGCGCTGACGTGATCAGCCATCTCGCGCAGCCTGGGCCTGATGCGGGAGGGGTAATCGACGACCGGGTCCATCGAGACGGCGAAGCTCGCCTTCGTGAAGGGCGTCGCGCCGGGCAGATGGTAAGGCGTGATGCCGCCGATCGAGTAGCGCCGCGGCTGGACCTCCCAGACCACGTCGCTGCCTACCACGACCGCGTCGTAGCCGGACTCGGCCAGCCAGCTCATCGTGCGCCGCGTGCTATCGGTGCGCAGCTTCCTTCCCGATACGACGAGATGGCGCCGGCCGAACCGACGCATGCGACGCAGCTCGGCCAACTCATGGAAGTCGAAGGGGATCGGCCACCGATTGCGCACGAAGCGCCATCCCGACAGTAGCTCCATCTTGCGGCTGCTGTAATCGACGATCTCTACCTGTGCCCGGGGCAGCTTCGACGAAAGCAGCTTCTGCAGGGCGTACGCCTGCAATACCGAGCCGCGATTGACCAGCCGGTGGTATGTGAGTATCCCGATCTTCACGCAGTAACAGCCAGCCGCGTTGGGGTTGTCGTCAGACGGCGCCGGGTGCGCGCCACTCGGGCGCGCACAGGAAGTCTACTCGGCGCCCGACCAGGCCCCGTCCTGCAGCACCATGTCGCTCTCGATGGCGAACACGCAGCGCCCCCTGGGCAGGTCGAGCATCTCGATCAGATCGGGGTCGAGGTACAGCTGCTGGCAGTCCTCGCACAGGCCGGCCGGCATCGCGAAGCAGTGCCTCTCTTCGCCATCGTCGAGGCGGAAGGTGGCATCGAAGCGAGAGTTGATCAGGCGCCGTCCGCACTGCGGACAGCCATCATCGAACCAGGCCATAGCCGAGATGCTAGGTGCGGTGGCGTTGGGTCAGACATGGCCAAGAGGTACGGCATCTGACGGGGACCGTCCTACCCGTGGGCGAGGTGGTTACTGGACGCGCAGGAGAAGCGGGGCCTCGGCCCAGAGACGCTCGAGCTGGTAGAACTCACGTTCGGGCGTGCCCATGACGTGCAGGATCACGGAGCCGTAGTCGATCAGCAGCCAATGCGCCCCTGCCGACCCCTCGCGGCCGATCGGGCGCACGCCCTCTTCGCGGAGGCCCTCGATCACCCCGTCGGCGATCGCTCCGAGCTGGCGCTCCGAAGGCGCCGAGCAGATGACGAAGTAGTCGGCAAGCGCGGTCAGCTGGCCGATCTCCAGCAGCACCACGTCGTTGGCCTTCTTGTCGGCAGCCAGCTCGACGATGCGGCGGGCAAGGGCAAGAGCTCCCGCATCCGGCTCAAAGGCTGTGTCCGTCTCGGCGGCGGGCTGCTCGGGCTGGGCTGGGCGGGTCGAGCGCCGGGGCAATCCCTTGCGCTCGAGAGGCGGGGTGGTCGGGTCAGTCACGTGACTTGTATAACCCATGCTGGCGGATGTACGTGTCCACGGTGTCGGGCACGAGATAGCGAATCGACTTGCCGGCCGCCACGCGCGCGCGGATGTCCGAGGCGGAGTGGCCGAGCGCACGGGCTGAGAGGACGCGGAACCGGTCGGCCCGCCCGGGGAACTGTGCCTCGAGCCACGGTCGATCTGGTAGCTGGTAGCCGAGCCGAGGCACGACCGCCAGTCGTGCCATCTCGAGGATGCGCAGCGGCTCCCGCCAGGCGGGCAGCTCGCGCAGGGCCTGCGCCGAGAGAATGAAGAACAGCTCGCGGTCCGGGAGCCGCGCGCGCAGCTCGGTCAGCGTGTCCACCGTGTAGCTCGGACCGTCCCGCTCGATCTCCAGGCGGTCGAGCTCGAACGATGGATTGCCTGCGAGCGCCAGCGCCAGCATCCCCGCGCGGTGATCTGCCTGGCTGACCGCATTGACATCCTTGTGGACCGTCCGCCCAGCCGGCACGAAGACGACGCGCTCCAGGGCCAGCTCCTCGCGGGCGTGCTCGGCGATGGCGAGGTGTGCGTAGTGGACCGGGTCGAAGGTTCCGCCGAGCACGCCGATGCGAGAGGTCAAGCCGGTTCACCGATCCCCATGTCGTCCTGCCACTCCAGCTCGACCTGGCCGATTCGGACCGTGTCGCCGGGCTCGATCCCGAGCCGCAGCAGCTCGCGCTCGACGCCCAGTCGGGCCAGGTCGCGCTGGAACCGCTCCGCCGACTCCTCGTTCTCGAAGTCGGTCTGTGCGGCAATGCGTTCGATGCGCCGCCCCATAACGACGTACAGGCCATCCTGCTGCTCGACGGAGAAGGAGTCTCGCGCGGTTTCCAGGCGATGGACGATGACCCCCGCCGGCTCGCCCGGCCGGGCAAGGGTTTCGGCATCGGGCAGCACCTGGGCCAGCCGAACGACAAGGTCGCCGATACCCTCGCCGGTCGCGGCGGCTATCGGGACCACCTCGAGGCCTTCGCCTCGACGTGCTTGGCGGAACGTGCCGAGCTGCTCGGCGCCCGCAGGCAGGTCGAGCTTGTTGGCCGCGACCACGGTGACCTTCTCGAGCAGACCGGGATCATGGGCCTCAAGCTCGTCGCGGATGATCCGATAATCCCGTTCCGGATCCGCGGCGGCCAGATCCACGACATGGAGCAGCACGCGCGTCCGCTCGACGTGACGGAGGAACGCATGGCCAAGGCCAGCGCCGGCGCTGGCTCCCTCGATCAGGCCCGGCAGGTCGGCCACGACGACCCGCCGCTCATCCGCGTCGTCGTGGGCGAACAGGTCCAGGACGCCCAGGTTGGGCTCCAGCGTGGTGAACGGGTAGGCCGCGACCTGTGGCGTGGCCGCCGTCAGGGCGGCGAGCAAAGTGCTCTTGCCGGCGTTGGGCAGCCCGACCAGCCCAACATCGGCGATCAGCCGCAGGTCGAGCTTCAGCCGCCGGCGCTCGCCGGGCTCCCCCTTCTGGGAATGCGTTGGAGCCCGATTGGTCGAGGTCGCGAAGTGCACGTTGCCCAGGCCGCCGCGGCCGCCGCGAGCGACCATCAGGCGCTGCCCGGCCGCGACGAGGTCGCCGATCAGGTCGCCAGTCTGCTGGTCGCTGACGACCGTGCCGGGGGGAACCGCGAGCTCCATGTCCCGGCCGGCCTTGCCGTGCTTCCTCGATCCCTGGCCGCGGCCGCCGGCGTCCGCGCGGAAGTGATGCCGGTAGCGGTAGTCGCGCAGGGTCGTCTGGCCGGCATCGACACGCAGCCAGACTGAGCCGCCACGACCGCCGTCGCCACCATCCGGCCCACCGCGCGGGACGTGCGCCTCCCGGCGAAAAGTCGACGCACCGTCGCCGCCATCGCCCGCCTGGACGGTGATCGTGACCTCATCAAGGAACATCAGCTCGGATGGTAGCCGCCTGCGGGCGGCCGGTCGTCAGGCCTCGACGCTGCCGGCCTTTGTCAGCGAGGCCAGGAACTCGGCGTTCGACTGAGACTTGGCCAGCCGGTTGAGCAGCAGCTCAATTCCCTCGTTGGTGCCGACGGCGCTGAGCATGCGGCGCATGGTCCAGACCATCCGCAGCGTGCCTTCCTCGAGCAGCAGCTCCTCGCGGCGGGTGCCCGAACGCTGGACGTCGATCGCCGGGAAGACCCGCTTCTCGCCCAGCTTGCGGTCCAGGATGAGCTCCGAGTTGCCGGTTCCCTTGAACTCCTCGTAGATCACGTCGTCCATTCGCGAGCCGGTGTCGATAAGGCAGGTGGCGACGATCGTCAGCGAGCCTCCCTCCTCGAGCTTGCGGGCTGCGCCGAAGAAGCGCTTGGGCGGATACAGCGCGATGGGATCGATGCCGCCGGAGAGGGTTCGGCCCGATGGCGGCAGGGCCAGGTTGTAGGCACGCGACAGGCGGGTGATCGAGTCGAGCAGGATGACCACGTCACGGCCCGTCTCGACCTGCCGCTTGGCGATCTCGAGCGCCATCTCTGCCGCGTGGGTGTGGTTCTCGGTCGGCTCGTCGAAGGTTGACGAGATGACCTCACCCTTCACCGACCGGCGCATGTCGGTCACCTCCTCCGGCCGCTCACCGATGAGCGCGACCATCAGCAGGATCTCGGGGTAGTTCGCGGTGATGCCGTTGGCGATCTGCTTCAGCAGCATCGTCTTGCCAGCCTTCGGCGGCGAGACGATCAGTGCGCGCTGGCCCTTGCCGATCGGGTTGACAAGGTTGATCAGCCGCTGGCTCAGGTTCTTGGCGTCCGTCTCGAGGTTGATCAGCTCGTACGGATGCACGGGGGTGAGGGCATCGAAGTGCGGCCGCCGCTTTGCCGTGTCCGGGTCGACGCCGTTGACCGACTCGACGCGCAGCAGGCCCCAGTACTTCTCGCCGTCCTTGGGTGCACGGGTGACCCCTCCCACCCGGTCCCCGGCACGCAGGCCGAAGCGGCGCACCTGGCTGGAGGAGACGTAGACGTCGTCCGGGCTGGGCAGCAGCCCGCGCCGGCGCAAAAAGCCGTAGCCATCGTCGACGATGTCCAGGATGCCGGTCGCGTACTGCTGGCCGCTCTTCTCGACCTGGCCCTGCAGGATGCGCTCGACGAGGTCTTCCTTGCGCATGTCGCGGGCGTCGGCGACGCCGAGGTCGCCGCCGATCTGGACCAGCTGGTTGAAGTTCTTGCTCTTCAGCTCATTGATGTTCATTGAGGGGGACGGTTCCTTCGTGCGAGGGCGAGCGCCGATGGCGCGGCCTGTCAGTGGGCAGTCGACCCGCTCCATACGCACACGTGCTGGACCGCGCAGTCGCGACGTGGGACGGCTTCCTAATCGGACGGCACAGGCCGCACGAAGGGGGAAGCGGGGATGAGTGGATCATAGCACCCTGCAAACGTCGGTCAATAGCGACGCGAGCTTCTGTAACCACCTCGCTAGCCGGCATTCGATCACAGCGGATGGGCGGGCACCAGCGGCTCATCAGCATGCCCGGCAATGGAGGTGAAGGCTCCCGGGCCCGGGCCAGGTTCGGAATACTCGCTTGGCCGTTACCGTCTGGTCGAGCGCCTTGGCGAGGGTGCCAGCTCGACGGTGTGGCGAGCACTTGACGAGCAGTCCGGCCGGGAGGTGACGCTCAAGCTGCTGCACGAGCACCTGGCGCAGGACGGTGCGGCAATCACCCGTCTGCGCAGAGAGGCGGAGGCGGCGGGTTCGGCCAGCCACCCCGGTCTCGTGCCGCTGCTCGCAGCGCACCTTGATGGGCCGCGCCAGGCCCTTGCGTTCGAGTACGTTCCGGGCGAATCGCTGGCCGCCCGGCTGGCTCGCGAAGGGGTGCTGGAGCCGGCAACCGCCTGCACCATCCTCGGCCAGGTCGCGGAGGCCCTCGCCCACGCGCATCGTCACGGGCTCGTCCATCGAGACGTCAAGCCGTCGAACGTGCTGCTCGGCGCCGATGGCCGGGTGCGGATGCTCGACTTCGGAGTATCGGGCGACGTCGGCCGGCCAACGGATGAGGCCGGGACAGCGGTGGGCACGCCGGCCTACATGGCTCCCGAGCAGCTGGCCGGACAGCCGCCACATCCGGCCAGCGACGTCTTCGCCGTCGGCGTCGTGTTGTACCTCACGCTCAGCGGGCGGCTGCCCTTCCCGGCCGATGACCCCCACGCCCTTGCCCGCCACCAGCTGCGGCCACCATCCGCCATTGCCGGCGCCGCGGCGGCCGCGTCAGTGCCCGCGCTCGTCGCCCTGAGCCACGACATGGCCGAGCGCCCGACGATGGACGCGCTGGCCGACTGGCTGCGGGCGCTGGCCGACCCCGAGCGTAACCCGACAACGGTCCCGCCAGGCCTCTGCCCGGCGAGGCGGCGCCGGGCCTGAGCTCAGCGCTGACTTGCGGCGGCCGCCGCCGCGGGTGAAGGCGCAGATGCGTTCTTCTCGGCGGCTGCGGCCAGCGCCTTGTCCCAGTCGTCGCGGAAGGTTTTGATGCCCTTGTCGGTCAGCGGGTGGTGAACCATCTGCTGGAGCACCTTGAACGGCAGGGTCACGATGTGGGCGCCAGCCAGCGCCGCGTCGGTGATATGGCGGGGATGGCGCGTCGACGCAGCCAGGACCTCGGTCTCCAGGTCATGGAGCTCGACGATCGCGACGAGCTCGCGGATGACCGTCATGCCGTCCTCGCTGATGTCGTCCAGCCGGCCGATGAAAGGCGACAGCAGGGAAGCCCCTGCCTTGGCCGCCAGCAGGCCCTGGTTGGCGGTGAAGATGAGCGTGCAATTCGTCTTGATGCCCTCTTCAGCGAAGCGGGAGATGGCCTCGAGGCCGGCCTCGCTCATGGGCACCTTGACGTAGATATTGGGCGCGATCTTGGCGAACTCCCGGCCCTCGCGAACCATCTCGTCCGCTTCCTCTGCGACGACCTCGGCGCTGACCGGTCCGGGCACGAGATCACAGATTTCGCGCAGGATGTCCTCGTACGAGCCGCCGATCTTGCCGTACAGCGACGGGTTGGTCGTCACGCCGTCGAGGACGCCCCACCGCTTCACGGTGCGGATTTCTTCGATGTCGGCGGTGTCAAGAAAAATCTTCATGTTTGTCTCCTGAGTAGTTCGCAGCCAGTCTAGGCCGGCCATTGCTACGCGCCGCAGGCCGAAGGAGGGCCTGACGTAACAAGTCCGCCGTCAGCGTGCACCCAGCGGCCGTCAGCCGAAGGCCGCGCCCGGAGACTTGAGCAGATCTGGGCTCGCGTCAGGCGAGCTGAAGCGCTTTGCGGGCCGGGCACCCGGTGGGCTACCCCTCGATCGCGACGGCCGTAGGGACCTGCTCGTCGGGCCGCGGCTGGCTGGCGTGGTCGACGGCAGCCCGAACGAACCCGGTGAAGAGCGGGTGTGGCCGATCGGGCCTAGAGCGAAACTCCGGGTGGAACTGGCTGGCCACGAACCAAGGGTGATCGCGCAGCTCGACGATCTCGACCAGCCGACCGTCGGGCGACTGGCCGGATAGAAGCATGCCCGCACCCTCGAGCGCCTCGCGGTAGCGATTGCTCACCTCGAAGCGGTGCCGATGACGCTCGTATACGACTTCCTCGCCATATGCCTCGGCCGCCTTAGAGCCCGGGGTCAGGCGAGCTGGATAGAGACCGAGCCGCATGGTGCCGCCCTTCTCCTCCATCTCGCGCTGGTCGGGCATGAAGTCGATGACCGGGTTGTCCGTGAACAGGTCGAACTCGGTCGAGTTCGCGTCACTGGCCCCGACCACGTCGCGGGCGAACTCGATCACGCCGCACTGCAGGCCGAGGCACAGGCCGAGGTAGGGCACGCGCTGCTCGCGCGCGAAGCGGGCGGCGAGCACCTTCCCCTCGATGCCGCGATGGCCGAAGCCGCCAGGGACGAGCACACCGGCCGCGCCCCCGAGCCGCTGTCGATAGTTTTCCTCGCTCAGGGTCTCGGAATCGACCCAGCGGATGATGATGCTGCGACCCTCCGTCCAACCGGCATGGCGAAGTGCCTCGGTGACAGACAGATAGGCGTCTGGCAGCTCGATGTACTTGCCGACCAGAGCGATCTCCAGCTCCGGCTTCGGCTTCTTGATGAGGTCCACGAGCTGCCGCCAGCCGGCCAGATCGGCCTCACCCGCCCGATCGGTGAGGCCCAGCTCCCGCACGATCAGCGCGTCCAGCCCCTGGTCGTGGAACTGAAGCGGCACCTCGTAGATGGTTTCGGCGGTGGGTGCGGGGATGACCGCCTCCGTGGCGACGTCACAGAACAGGGCGATCTTCTCGCGCAGCTCGTCTGCCACCGGGCCCTCGGCCCGGGCGATGATGATGTCCGGCTGGATGCCGATGCCGCGCAGCTCCTTGACCGAGTGCTGGGTCGGCTTCGTCTTCAGCTCGCCCGTCGCTGACAGGGCGGGCAGCAGGGTGACATGGATGTACAGCACGTTGCCGCGGCCGACGTCCTTGCGCATCTGCCGGATCGCCTCGAGGAACGGCAGTGACTCGATGTCACCGACCGTGCCGCCGACCTCCACCACGATCACGTCGGCACGGGTGTCGCGGGCGACGCGCTGGATGCGCTCCTTGATCTCGTTGGTGATGTGCGGAATGACCTGGACCGTGCCCCCCAGGTAGTCGCCGCGCCGCTCCTTGGCGATCACCGCCTGGTAGATGCGACCGGTTGTGACGTTCGACAGCTGGGTAAGGTTCTCGTCGATGAAGCGCTCGTAGTGGCCCAGGTCCAGGTCCGTCTCGGCGCCATCGTCGGTAACGAAGACCTCGCCGTGCTGGTACGGGCTCATCGTCCCGGGGTCCACGTTGATGTACGGATCGAGCTTCAGGATCGAGACGCTGAGGCCCCGGCTCTTGAGCAGCCGCCCGATGCTGGCGGCGGTGATGCCCTTGCCGAGTGAGGAGGTCACGCCTCCGGTCACAAAGACATACTTCGCCACAGATCCTGTTCCTCCGGGGTTTTTCCGATGTTACCTCACTGCCCCGAGCCGAGCAGGCCGGCGTCGCGCAGATCGGCCAGCGAGTACAGCGCGTCGGTCATCGCGCCGGGCGAGGCGACGACCGCCCAGCCCTGGCGCATGCCGGTCTCGGCACTCGACCGCGCAGCGGGCCAGAAGAGGTGCAGGCCGGCCAGCTCGGGGACCTCCAGCAGGCCACGCTCGAGGCTCTTGCCGGGCCCGTAGTCGTCGTAGCGGTAGCCCCCGTCGCCATCGACCTTGAAGTCGTCGATGACGGCGACGAAATCACGCCAGCCGCCGCGGATGATGCGCAGCTCGTCGACGAGGGGCAGGTTGTCGAGCCAGTGGGCGTCGAGGTAGAAGAAGGTCGGGCCGGTCGTCCAGGAGGCGTCGGCCGCCAGCAGCTCGAGCACGGCCGGCGAGTCGCCGAGGAACATGAACAGGTTGGGCTGGCCGGCGAGTCGCTGACGCGAATATCGGTGGTAGCGCGGGTTGATCTCGATCGTGGCGAGTGGCGCAATGCTGAGCGTGCGCAGATATCGCGTGGTGACGGCTCGAAAGGTGCCCGTCTCGATGATCGCCGCGAACGCGATGCGCTCGAAGATTGCGCTCACCGCAGCCGAACGGCACTGCTGGCCGTTGAACGGCCCGACCAGGCCGAAGGTCAACCTTTCGGGCAGGCGATGCAGGTGACCGCCCAGCCAGGGCGGAACCAGTCGCCCCAGGCGCTCGATGGCCAGGGAAGCGCGAGATCGCTGGGTCACAGGCCTGGCGTCAGGGGCTCGGTGACGGCGACCCTTCGGCCGGCTGGCGGCCGGGGACGATCAGCCTTTGACCGACATAGATCTGGTTCCAGTTCTCGATCTCGTTGACCTCCGCGAGGAGGGCCGTCGGCACGTCGAGCGAGTACGCGATCAGCTCGAGCGTGTCGCCCGGCTGGACGATGTAAAAGCTTCCCTCCTCACCCGGCTCGGCCGGCTCACCGAGGACGGGGATGGTAAGCACCTGGTCGGGAAAGATCACGTACGGCGGCTCCAGGTTGTTTGCCTCCGCGATGAGCGGCCACGGAACGCCAAAGCGCAGGCCGATGCCTTCCAGCGTGTCGCCCGGGCGAACTGTGTAGGTGCCGCCCGGAGTCAGCTGCGGTTCCGGCGTGGGC
>DATLGJ010000016.1:0-3627 GCA_035540555.1 Candidatus Limnocylindrales bacterium
ATGATCGACGTTGAGGATCGGGTCCCGCGCAGCGGCGACGCGTGAACCTCGTCAGGTCCGGAAGGAAGCAGCGATAAGCGCAGCTTCGCCGGGTGCCGCGGATCGGCCTGGTCCGAGTCGGTCGTCACGTTGGGCCCGCGTTCGTCCCCGGTCGACGGAGGGTGCACGGCAAAGACACTATGCGGCCCCATAATCGAGGACGATGTCGACACAGGCGCCGGCCCAAACTCCCCATCAGGCCCTCTATCGGCGCTGGCGTGCGCAGACCTTCGGCCAGATGCTCGGCCAAGAGGCTGTCGTGGAGACCCTGCGCAATGCCGTTCGGCTGGGCAAGCTTAGTCACGGCCTGCTGTTCGTCGGGCCACGCGGCACGGGCAAGACTTCGATGGCGCGGATCATCGCCAAGGCGGTCAACTGCCTAGCCCCCACCGATGGCGAGCCGGACGACACTTGCGAGCCCTGCGTGGCCATTCGCGAGGGCCGCGCCCTGGACGTGGTCGAGCTCGACGCGGCGAGCAATAACCGCGTCGATGACATGCGTGAGCTGCTGCCGCGGGTCTACACCGGGTCGGCCGACCTGCGTCGGAAGGTTTTCATCATCGACGAGGTCCAGCGCATCAAGGAAGGCTGGGACGTGCTGCTCAAGACGCTTGAGGAGCCGCCCGACGACGTGCTCTTCATCTTCTGCACCACCGACCCGAGCGGCATTCGTCCGGCCGTCGTCTCTCGCCTGCAGCGCTACAGCTTCCGGCCACTGCCGGCGGCCGAGATCGAGGCGAAGCTGCGCCGCATCGTTGAGGCGGAAGGGCGCTCGGTCAGCGATGAAGCTCTCCGACTGATCGCGACGCGCGCGGCTGGCGGCATGCGTGACGCTGAATCGATGCTCGACCAGGTGCTGGCGGGCGGCGCCTCGACCATCGACGCTGACATGGTTCGTGATCTGCTCGGGCTCGCCGAGAGCCAGACCGTGGGCCACTTCGTAGAGGCACTGGCCGGTGGGGATCCCCTCGCCGGTGTTCGACTTCTGGACCAGCTCGAGCGCGACGGTCGCGACCTGGTCGCTTTTGCCGAGCAGGTCGTCGATGCCCTGCGCATGCGGCTGATAGCCGCGCTGGACGAAGGCGAGCGGGGCACCTCGCGCACGGCTTCGCTCACCCGGGCCGCCCGTCGGCTGAGCCAGATCGACGTGAACCGCGGCGCAGCAGGCGGATACCGTCTCCAACTGGAGCTTGCCCTGCTCGAGTCGGCCGCCACGGCGTCGACCAACGCGCAGGTCGTGGCGCCAGCCAAGCCCGCAGCCGCAGCCAAGCCCGCAGCCGCGGGGCACGATCCTGCTTCTGAGCCGGCGCCGGTCCGACCGGCCCCCTCGAGCGACGGTGATGGCAGGCCCGGCCAGGAGGACAAGACCCCCGAGTCGGCGCCGGTGCCGGTTGAGCAGGGGGCCGCGATGAGCCCCTCCGCGCCGGCGGCGCCTGATCCAGCTCCCGCCGGGCCGACCCCACTGCCCACTGAAGCGGCAGCGTCACTCGAGTCGTTGCTAGCCGCCTGGTCACAGGTGGTCGAGCAGGTCGGTGCCAACCCGGCCAACCGGCCGCTCATCCTGGCCTGCCGTCCGATCGAGGTGCGCGACGGAGCGGTCGTGCTCGGCTTCCCCGAGGACCAGCTGTTCCTGCGCGACATCGCCGAGCGCAAGCGCGGTGCTCTCGAAGATGGCCTGAGTCGGGTCATGGGCACGCGCGTGGGAGTTCGCATCGTGGCGGCCAACGTTGAGCTGCCGCGAACCGAGCCGGCCGGCGCAGACGAGCTCGTCGCCCAGGCGCGGCGGGTCTTTGCCGACGACGTAGTGGATGTCGCCGAAGTCGAATGAGGAGCCGCCGATGAAGATGGGTGACCTGGCCAAGATGGCCCAGCAGATGCAGGCCGAGATGGCGCGCGTACAGGCCGAGCTCGAGGAGCTCACCCAGGAGGGCACGGCCGGTGGTGGTGCCGTCCGGGCCGTGGTCAACGGCCGTCAGGAGCTGGTTGAGCTGCACATTGATCGCGACGTCGTCGACCCGAATGACGTCGAGATGCTGCAGGACCTGGTAACCGCGGCCGTCAACGACGGCCTGCGCCTGGTCAAGCAGACAGCCGAGGAGAAGATGTCGCGGGTCACCGGCGGGCTGAGCCTGCCGCCCGGTTTCGGCTGAGAGTGAGTGCACTTCCCGAACCGGTCGTCCGGCTGATCGAGTCGCTGTCACGCCTGCCAGGAGTTGGCCCGAAGACGGCGCAGCGTCTGACGTACCACCTCCTCAGGGCGCCCGACAGCGAGGCGCGCAGCTTGGCGGCGGCCCTCGTCGCCGTCCGCGATGAGGTCGTCTACTGCACCAGCTGCTTCAACATCAGCAGCTCGGAGCTGTGTGCCACCTGCGCCGATCCATCGCGCGATGACAGCCGCCTGTGCGTCGTCGAGGAGCCCCTTGACGTGCTGGCGCTCGAGCGCACGGCAGCATTTCGCGGGCGCTACCACGTGCTCCATGGGGCGATCTCACCGATGGACGGCATCGGCCCCGATCGACTGCGTATTCGCGAGCTGCTGGACCGCGCCGGCACGCGCAGCGCGGAGGGGATGCCCTACGCCGAGGTCGTGCTGGCCACCAACCCAACGCTCGAGGGTGAGGCGACAGCGATGTACCTGGCCGAGCGGCTGGCGGGGCAGGTCGGCTCGATCACCCGCATCGCGCGTGGCCTGCCGGTGGGCGGCGATCTCGAATATGCCGACGAGGTGACCCTTGTTCGCGCGCTCCAGGGCAGGCGCGAGTTCGAGGTCGCCGGCGAGCGATGAGCGACCTTGTGATCGAGCTGATGCTCCGCTTGGTCAAGCCCGTCGTGGCAACCCTGCTCGGCGCGGTCGTCTTCATCGCTGCGTTGGCGCTGGGGGAACAGGCCAGCGTCGCCCTGGCGCTGCTTGCCTGGCTGGTCGGGGCCGGCGTCGTCCTGCTGGTCGAATCGGGTCCCATCTGAGCTCTCGGGACCGCCTTGACGCCCGGCGGAAGGGGAGTTAACCTAAGCGACCGCGGCCGCCGAGGTGGCCCCAGAAGCCCTACGGGCATCTGAGACAATCCCGGAAAGATCCTTGACAGCCCCCAACGGGTGTGCCACAATATGTGGCTGCCCCAACGGGACTACCAAGATCGTCGGGCGCTGCACCTTAACAAGTGAAGAGTGGTAGGTAAATCAGCTAGTGCGAGCGGGCAAACCCCGAACCTTGAGCTGGTCGCGAGGCCAGTTCTTTTTGTCGGAGAGTTTGATCCTGGCTCAGGATAAACGCTGGCGGCGTGCATGAGACATGCAAGTCGAACGGGCGACTCGAGCTTGCTCGAGTCGCTAGTGGCGGACGGCTGAGTAACGCGTGGGTGACCTGCCCCGAAGTGGGGAATAACTGCCCGAAAGGGTGGCTAATACCGCATGTGGTCGTACGGCTAAAGGCCATACGTCCAAAGCCGCAAGGCGCTTCGGGAGGGGCCTGCGTCCGATTAGCTCGTTGGTGGGGTAATGGCTCACCAAGGCGACGATCGGTAGGTGGTCTGAGAGGACGATCACCCAGACTGGGACTGAGACACGGCCCAGACTCCTACGGGAGGCAGC
>DATLGJ010000017.1:0-18257 GCA_035540555.1 Candidatus Limnocylindrales bacterium
AACGTACGCGTATACCAATTCCGCCACCTGGGCACTGGTACCGAGGGAGGGACTTGAACCCACACGACCTTGCGGTCACTAGGTCCTGAACCTAGCGCGTCTGCCTATTCCGCCACCTCGGCGCGCAGCCCGAGACACCGATGCGTCCCAAGCGAAGGTTGAGTCTAGCACTCGCCGCCGCCGAAGGCCACCGGCGGCCCGACGGTTGTCAGACGTTGGTGCGGAAGGCGTAGTTGGCGACCGAGAAGAGGACGAACAGGAAGCCCAGCACGATCGTGAACTGGAAGAGCCGCTTCTCGATGCCGCGGCGGCTTCGGTAGACCGACGAGTCTCCCCCGAAGGCGGCCCCCAGGCCCGCACCGCGGGACTGCATCAGGATCGAGGCGATCAGGGCGATGGCCACGATCATCTGGCCGATTCCGAGAATGGACTGCGCATCCACGAGCGCGCGATACCTCCGTCGAGTCCTGTGCGGGAGGCCGCAGCATAGCACGGCCCGGCCGTCAGTCCTCGATCAGCGAGGTGCCCGTCATGCCCTGCGGCTTGTCCACGCCGACCAGCTCGAGCAGCGTCGGTGCAACGTCAGCCAGCACACCATCGCCCAGCCGCAGGTCCCGTGCGGCCGACCCGACCAGCACGATCGGCACCGGGTTGTTGGAGTGAGCGGTCACCGGCCTTCCGTCCTCGTCACGCATCTCGTCGGCGTTGCCGTGGTCGGCGGTGATGCAGAGCAGCGCATTGCCGTCAGCATGCTCGAGCACCGCCTTCGCAACCCGGCCGAGGCATTCATCGAGGTACTCCAGCGCCTCGACCGTCGCATCAAACATCCCAGTGTGGCCGACCATGTCGGGGTTGGCGTAGTTGGCCACGATGAAGTCGAAGCTGCCGCCGGCGATCGCCTCTACGAGTGCATCGGTGACGCCTCCGGCGCTCATCTCCGGCGCCAGGTCATACGTGGCCACCTTTCGGCTCGGCACCAGCAGCCGTTCCTCGCCGTCGAAGGGTGGCTCCACCCCACCGTTGAAGAAGTACGTGACGTGGGCGTACTTCTCGGTCTCGGCGACGTGGAATTGGCGCCAGCCGAGGCGCGAGAACTCCTGCGCAAGCCCGCCGGCGACGTATGGCGGGAAGGCAACCTCGACGGGCAGCCCGCCCTCGTATTCGGTCATCGTGACCACCAGCACGTCGCGCGGCCGCTCGCCGCGGGCGAACGCCGTACGATCGAACTCGTCGCCATCCACCAGGGCATGTGTCAGCTGGCGGGCGCGATCGGCGCGGAAGTTGAAGTGGATGACGGCATCGCCATCGCGCAGCCCGCCGTCAACCCCGTCGATGATCGTGGGCTGCACGAACTCGTCGTTCTCGGCACGCTCGTAGCCCGCCTCCACGGCGGCAAGCGGGCTCGCCGCGCGCTGGCCCTCACCGTGAACGATCGCGCGGTAGGCGAGCTCGACGCGATCCCAGCGCCGGTCGCGGTCCATGCCGAAGTAACGACCGCCGACGGTGGCAATGCGAGCGCCTGGATGCGCCTCAGCCAGGCGGCGTTCGAGGTCGGGCACGAAGCTTGACGCGCTGCGCGGCGGGGTGTCCCGGCCGTCGAGCAGGGCATGCACCACCACGTCCGCCACGCCCAGTCGGCGAGCCATCCGGGCGATCGCCACCGCATGACGGTCGACCGAGTGGACCCCACCCGGACCGACCAACCCGACCAGGTGCAGCCGCCCGCCGCCGACCGCCCGCTCGGCAGCCAGGCGGAGCGCTCGGTTGTCCTCGAACGAGCCGTCGGCGAGTGCCGCGTCGATGCGTGGAAGGTCCTGCAGCACGGGCGTGCCGGCGCCGATGTTCAGGTGGCCTACCTCGCTGTTGCCCATCTGCCCGGCGGGCAGGCCGACCGCCTCGCCGGAAGCCTCGAGCTGGGCGTGCGGCCACTCAGCCAGCAGCCCGCGCCAGGCGGGCATCCGCGCCGCCGCGACAGCGTCCGCCTCCGGCCGGCGGCCGATGCCGAATCCATCGAGGACCACCAGCACCAGCGGGCGGGGACGACCTGCCGACGCCCGCGTCCGACCCTCCCCGCCCGCCGACCGATCAGTCAGCGGGGGCCCCCTCCCCTGCGGCGCGTCGGCGAGCCGCCGCCACCACACCGGCGCTGGCGACGATGCCGGCCATCTCGTCGACCTTCAGGCTGGCACCGCCAACGAGTGCGCCGTCAATCGACGGCTCGGCCAGGAACTCCTCGATCGCCGCGCTGGTCACGCTGCCGCCGTACAGGACCGGCACTCGATCCGCAGCCTCGCCCAGCGCCGCATCGGCCAGCACCTCGCGGATGACGCCCGCCATCGCCGCGGCGTCGGCCCCGCGGGCGGTCCTGCCCGTCCCGATCGCCCAGACCGGCTCGTAGGCGACGACCAGCGCGGAAGGCAGCTCGGCTCGGTGGCTGCGAAGCTCGGCGACCGTTCCCTCGAGCTGGGACCGAACCGTGTCCGCTGCTCGACCGGCCTCCCGCTCGGCGAGCTGCTCGCCGACACACAGGATGGGCCGGAGATCGTGCTCAAGGCAGCGCATCAGCTTGCGCGCAACCAGCGCGTCGTCCTCGCCCTGATCGCGCCGCCGCTCCGAGTGGCCCAAGATCGCCCAGCCGGCGAGCCCCACCAGCATGGCCGCCGATACCTCGCCCGTGTAGGCCCCCATCGACTCGCTGTGGACGTTCTGCGCGCCCACCTCTACCCCGGAGCCCTGCAACGCCCGGGCCACGGTTGCCAGGCTGACGAAGGAGGGGCAGATCACGCGCGTCACGCCCTCGACCTGCGTCGCGTCGGCAATCTCAGCTGCCAGCCTGCCGGCCTCGGCTGGCGTCGTGTTCATCTTCCAGTTGCCGGCGATGATCAGCTCGCGCACGCCGTCGATTATCGGCCCGCGCGACGATACGTGGCGGCCGGCAGCCCCGCCGCGCGGCTGGCAATCTGCTCGAACGCGCGCTGCACAACTGCCCGGCTCACCCCCAGCTTCTCGGCCAGCTCGGTGAAGCTGGACTCCGGTGAAGTGCGGCGCGCCTTGGCCACCGCTCGAACCGGCGGGGGCATGCGCGCCAGGACCCCGGCCGCCTCGAGAGCCTCGATGTCCGACAGCTGCCGACGCGCCGTCGCCACTGACCGAGCGAGATTGGCGGTCTCTGCATTCAGGACCCGGTTCATGTGTCCACGCAGAGATCGCGCGACGAGCCGCGACTCGAGCTCCAGCGTTGCTGCCGTGCTGCCCAGCCGCCTGAGCAGGGCCAGCACCTTCTCGCTGCCCTTCGCCGTGACCACTCCGCGGCCGCGGCGGACCCGCGTGGCGGTGGGCAGGTCGGCCTCGGCCAGCCGGCGCGCCAGCGTCTCGACGTCGTCCAGCTCGACAACCAGCTCGAGGTGCGTCCGACCCCCGGCCAGGCTCAGCGACCCGCGCGCCAGGAATACCCCCCGCAGCCAGGCCAGGCGGCAGTGGCTCGGAGCGGCCTCCCAATCGAAGTCCCCTTGCTCGTCGCCGTATCCGCTCTCCGACAGCCGGATCGCCAGGCGCCCGACGGCCGGCGAGGGAGCGCGGCCACTCGCCGCTCGGCCCAATCCAAGCCGCTCCGCCGCGCGGCAGCAGCGGCGGGCCGGCTCGATGGCGGCCAGCTCGGCGCGCACGGCGGCGACGAGGTCGCGGTCGGGCCTCTCCCGCGGTCGCGCCGGGCTGCTTGCCAGCACTAGCTTCTCGCCGTGACCGGCCGACGGGCCGGCTCGCTCGAGACGAGCAGGGCCATCACCTCGGCTGCCAGCTTGTGCGGGTCATGGTGGTGTGCCTTTACCTCGTCGACAAGGTCGCGCAGGACCAGCGGCGGCCAGTCGGGATCATCGGGCCGGATGTCGGCCCGCACCGGCTCGGCGGGATAGCCGCGGGGCGCGCGGGCGGCGAGGTTGTCATTGGCAAGGACCGCGTCGATCAGGCCGAGCATGTCGTGCCGACGCAGAGCAGAGAGGTGGTCTGAGAGCATGTAGTGCTCGGTCTCGCCGACCTGGGTCGCAACGTTGCAGATGTAGACACGCAGCGCCGCCGCATCGGCCAGCGCCCAGCGCAGCTCGGGGATCAGCAGGCCGGCCATGATGCTCGTGTAGAGGCTGCCGGGCCCAAACACGATCAGGTCGGCCTCTGCGATCGCCTCCAGGGCCTCGGTTGACGGCGTAACGTCGGGCGGGCTGAGCCAGATCCGGTCGATCCCGCCGCGCCGGGTGATGCCCTGCTGGCCGACCAGCTCGGTACCGTCGAGGTAGCGAGCATGCAGGGTCAAGGCGATGGGGGCGGCCGGCACGACCTTGCCGCGCACGGCAAGCACGCGGTTCGAGCGCCGAACGCCCTCTTCGAAGTCCCCGTTCGAGAGATCGGTCATGGCCGTGATGAGCAGGTTGCCGAAAGCGTGGCCTGACAGGCCGTCGGCATCGTGACCGGTGGCGCCGCTGGCAGCACTTCCGAGGTCGGCGGGCCCTCCCTGGCCTTTGCCGCCCCCGTTGCCGCCGAAGCGGTAGAGCAGCAGCTCGGTCATCGTCGGCTCGGCGTCGGCCAGGGCCGCGATGCAGTCGCGGATATCGCCCATCGGCGGGATCCCGCGCTCGCGGCGCAGCTTGCCCGACGACCCGCCGTCGTCGGCGACCGTCACCACCGCGGTGATGTTGCTGGTGTGCTCTTTCAGTCCGCGCAGCAGGACGGACAGGCCACGTCCGCCGCCTATGGCCACCACGCGCGGGCCGCGTGCGCGCCAACGGCGCCGGTAGATCAGCTCGGACAGCGGTTCATCACTGACCCGGAAAGGCTCGAGGACCACGCGCATGAGCCCCCAGCCGCCCACCAGGAACAGCGCCGCGCCGGCAACGGCCAGGATGACGACCCGCAGCCAGGGATCGAGGAACTGCAGGCTGAGAACGTCGAGCAACGATGCCGTCGGCCCGCCCGGCGGCAGGTCGCGGTAGATCTCGCGCAACAGCTGCGCACCGGCCAGCGCCAGCAGCAGCAGGCCGGCGAAGATGAGCAGCAGCCATCGTTTGACGCCGACCCCCGGGCGCAGCCAGCGCCAGTTGGGCCTCGAGCGGTTCGCCGTCACGCTCTATCGAGCTCCCGATGCCAGATGCTGACCGGGCCGCGGTTGTATGCCCGCCAGCGCTCGGCAATCTCCTGGGCTATCGCCACCGAGCGGTGATAGCCGCCCGTGCAGCCGATGCCCATGGTCAGGCGCTGCTTGCCTTCACTCTGGTAGGCCGGCACGAAGTCGTGCAGGAAGCGGTCCACATGGTCGAGGAAGCGCTGCGTGACCGGCTGGTCGAGCACGAACCTGCGCACCGGCTCGGTCAGCCCTGACTGCGACCGCAGCCGGTCCACGTAGAAGGGGTTCTCCATGAAGCGCACGTCGAAGACAAGATCGGCCTCCAGCGGGATGCCGTGCTTGTACCCGAAGGTCACGATGTGCAGTGCCATCTGGTCCTGCGCGCTGCCGGTGCCCAGAGCCGAGTAGATCCGCTCGCGCAGCTGCCGGCTGGACATTTCCGAGGTGTCGACGATGACGTCGGCGCGGGCACGGATCTCCTCGAGCAGCTCGCGCTCCCGCTGGATCGACGCGGCCACGCCGTGTTCGCTCTGGAGCGGATGACGGTGACGGGTCTCACTGAACCGGCGGATGAGCACGTCGTCGCGTGCCTCGAGGAAGAAGACCTGCGGCTCGATGCCCCTGCCCTTCAAAGCGCCACTGGCGGCCGCGAATGTCATCTCCGGGTCGCCCGAGCGCGCGTCCACGACCAGGGCAAGGCGCTCGAAGCGGCCGGGATCCTGGAGCACCATCTCGGCCAGTCGCCCCAGCAGCTCGAGCGGCAGGTTGTCGACGACGGTGTAGCCGACGTCCTCGAGCAGCTTGCTCACCGACGTCTTTCCCGCTCCGGAAAGCCCACTGATGATGACGACGTGAGGACGCGATGCGTCCACGGCGCGGTCGTCGGCCTCCGTCGCCGGCGTGGGCGTGGGCATGGGCGTGGGATCGGGCGTGTCAGCCATTGCCGGCCAGCTTGCGCTTCTCGGCGCGGACAGCCAGCACGATGCTGACCTCGTACAGCGGGTACATCACGAGGGTGAGGATGATGCTGCTGAACGGGTCGCCCGGGGTCACCACCACCGCCACGATGAAGAGTCCGAGGACGACGTATCGCCGGCTGCGCCGCAGCCGGTCCGGGCTGATGACGCCTGCCCTCGCCAACAGGATCATCGCCACGGGGAACTGCATCACCAGCGAGAAGGCCAGGAACATGGTCGTGACAAAGCCGAAGTAGGCATCGACGGTGATCAGCGGCTCGACCACCCCCGGCACCTGAAAGCCGAGCAGGAAGGCGACCGCGTATGGCAGGACCGTGTATGCCAGCACTATGCCGAGGACGAGGAACAGCAGCGCCAGCGGGATCCAGGGCCTGGCCAGCGCTCGCTCGCGTTCGTTGAGGCCGGGCGAGACGAACGCCCAGATCTGGTAAAGCAGGATCGGGAAGCCCAGCGCAATGCCGATCATGAGCGCCAGCTTGAGCTGGAGCATGAACCCGCCCGCCGGCTGAGTGAAGCGCAGGGGCTCGTCGCTCGGGCCGGCCAGGATCGGATCGGCCAGGATGCGGATCGCCTCCGGCGCGAGGAAGAAGCCGATGATGGAGCCGACGGTCACGGTGAGGATGGCGATGGCCAGCCGCCGGCGCAGCTCGGTCAGGTGCTCGCCGAGCGTCATCAGCCGGTCGACCGGCTCGTGCTCCACGGGCGCAGGCGGCGCAGGCGGGGAGTGCATCGCCCGGTCGTCAGGCGACTGGATCAGCTCGCTCATCCGCTCGGGCCCCTGAACCGGGTCCGACCCGGTCGACCTCGGCGCGTCAGGCGCCGGTGGTGCTCGTTTGGCTGGCCTCTGACTGGCCCGCCGGGACGTCGACCTGCTCTGCATGGGCTGCCGAAGCCGCCGGCGGGGTGGCGGGGGCGACGCCTGCGACGGGCGGGGCAGCCGCAGCTGTGGGTGCCGGATGGGCAGGCGTTGGCGAGGGAGCGACCGGATTGACCGCGTCGTTGACCTCGGTCGTAGCTTTGCGGAACTCGCGGATCGTGCGACCGAACGCGGCGCCCACCTCCGGCAGCTTGCCGGGGCCGAGGATGAGCAGCGCCAGGGCGAGCACCAGCAGCAGCTCGAGCGGACCGATGTTACCGATTATCGGCATATGCCAGTGTCAGCCTCCGCCTGGATGGGTAGCCCTAACCGCTAAATCCTAGCACTCGAGACGGGCGGCCCAGTCGGCCGCCGTCCGTGCGACGGCGTCGAACGGGTCCGCGGCGCGATCTTCGACCGCGGCTCCGGCGATCCCTCGCGAGACGTTGACCAGCAGGCCGCCGGCCCGCCGGCCACCGGCCGGCGCCGTCGCCGCAGGTCCGTGCTCCAGGACGGGCTGCGCCGCGCCGCCCTGCGCACCGACACCAGGCACCAGGAAGGCGAGTCCCGGCGCGGTGCGCCGTGCCGTCTCCAGCTCGGCCGGTGCGGTGGCTCCCACGACCAACCCCAACGCGCCCCGACCACCGTCCCACTGGGCCGCCATCCGTGCCACCCGTACGAAGAGGGGTTCCCCGTCAACCGGCAGTCCCTGCACGTCTGCCGCGCCGGCGTTCGATGTGCGACAGAGCAGGTACACGAAACCTCGCGGGTGATGGATCAACGGCTCGATCGCGTCGCGTCCGAGGTACGGGCTGGCGGTAACGGCGTCGGCGCCCAAGGTGTCGAAGAGGGCCGACGCGTGGCGCTCGGCGGTCGAGCCGATGTCACCGCGTTTGGCGTCGGCGATGAATGGGACGTCTCCCGGGATGCTCGCCCGAAGCCTTTCCAGGGCGGCCATGCCGGGGCTGCCGAAGGCCTCGAAGAAAGCCAGATTTGCCTTCACCGCAGCCGCATGTCGCGTGCCAGCCTCCAGCACCAGCCGCGCGAAGTCTTCGATGCCGGAGACGTCGCGGCTGAAGCCGCGCGGCAGCTGGTCCGGATGCGGATCGAGGCCCAGGCACAGGCAGCTGCCCACCCGCTCGGTTCGTGCCGCCAGGCGCTCGAGGAAGCTCACGCGGACAGCGCAACCGCCTCGCGCAGCACCTCGACCGGAGCGCGGGCCGACATGAGCGCATCGAGCGTGCCGGCCGGCCCCACGTCGCGAACCTCCAGCTGGAGCGATTCGTAGCCGCCAAAGGTGCGACTGTCCAGCCGGGCCACGACATCGAGCCGGTCACCCTCACGGACGACGTCGGGCAGGTCGTCGCGGCCAAAGCAGATCCCGTCGAGCACCTCCCTGCCCTTGCGCAGGACGAGCTGGGTGTGGCCACCATTGGCCCGCCGCGCTCGGCTGACCACCAGCCCACGGATACCAACCAGCGGCAGCGGATTGCGCGGCCCCGCCGGCTCCAGCCGCAGCAGGTCCGTCCGGAGGCCGTAGTCGACCTCCACCGCTTCGACGATGAGGTCGATGTCGAGCGTCGGCTCGATCGGGCGCAGCGAGCCCGCCGCCAGCGCCATGCGCTGCCTGAACGCATCGATGTTCGACGCCGGCATATGGCAGCCAGCCGCCGCCGAGTGCCCACCGAAACGCTCGAACAGGTCCGCCATCGAGGCAAGCGCGCTGACGATGTCCATGCTCGGGCTTCGTGCCGACCCACGCCAGGGGTCTGTCGTGTTGCTGAAGACCACGGCCGGGCGTCCGTGCAGCTCAGCCAGCCGCCCGGCAACCAGCCCGATGATCCCGGCCGCCCACGGGCCGGCGATGACGATGACCGGCCCGTCGGGGGCCTCGCCCACGGCCGTCCGAGCCTCCTCGAGGGCCGTCGCAAGGAGCTCGCGCCGCGTGACGTTGGCCTGGTCCAGCTGCGCGGCCAGATCGGTCGCCTCGGCGGGGTCATCGCTCAGCAGCAGCCGGGCAGCGAGCTGAGCATCTCCGACCCTGCCCATTGCGTTGAGCCGCGGGATCAGGCCGAAGGCAAGCGTCTCCGGGTTGATCCGGCCCGGCTCGATGCGGGCGTTTGCCAGCAGCGCGGCCAGCCCGGGACGCGGACCGCCCGCAAGTGCGTCCAGCCCGAGTCGCGCGATCGATCGGTTCTCGCCGACCAGCGGCGCGACGTCGGCGATGGTGCCGATCGCCGCCAGATCGGCCAGCTTCATTGCCTCGCCACCACCAATCAGAAGCTGGGCGCACTTGAGCGCAACGCCGGCGCCGCTCAAGTGCCGATCAGGGTAGGCCGAGTCCGCGCGCAGCGGGTTGACCACCGCCGCCGCGGCGGGCAGCCTGGGCGGCGGACGGTGATGGTCGGTCACGAGCACGTCTATGCCGTGCTGGCGGGCAAGCTCGATCTCGTCCGCGCTGGAGGTGCCGCAGTCGGCGGTCACGATCAGCGTCCTTCCCTCCGCCGCCGCGCGCTGCAGCGCCGGCCGCGACAGCCCGTGGCCCTCTTCCGTCCGGTCCGGTACGTACGGCACGACATCGAGTTCCAGTCGCCGCAGCGCCAGGGTCAGGATCGCCAGCCCGGTCAGGCCGTCCGCGTCGAAGTCGCCGAAGACCATGACCCGCTCGTTGTCCGCCGTTGCTCGTGCCACGCGGGCGACGAAAGCCTCGGCGTCCGGCAGCTGCCGGGGATCGTGCAGAGCCGCTACCGGATCGCCGACCCACGCTTGAAGGGCCGCCGGATCGTCGTGGCCGCGGGCGGCCAGCAGGTGTACCAGGCGATGACCCATGCCCAGCATGCGGCCGGCCTCGACGAGTACCGGGTCCACCTCGGGCGAGGGTCTGAGGCGCCAGGTGTAGCGCGGCGTAGGACCGTCCACTGCCCCCATGGTGACAGGCGCGGCTTAGCGGCCGCTTGCCGAATCCGCGCGTTCAGCGGGGACGGGCGGTGGCAAACTCGCGGGCTCGTCGACGCTCGCTCCAGGCGTTCCAGTCGACCAGCAGGGCGGCGGCGTTGAAGATCGAAGAGTACGCCCCGGCGGTGATGCCGATGACCATCGCGAAGATGAACGGACGGGTGGCCTCGCTGCCGAGCAGCATCAGACCGAGCAGCACGAGCACCGTCGTGATCGACGTGTTGAGCGACCGGCCCAGCGTCTGCAGCAGGCTGTGATTGACGATCGCGTCGAAGGGCTCGCCCGCGTGGCGGACCCGGTTCTCGCGGATGCGATCGAAGACGACGATCGTGTCGTGAACCGAAAAGCCGATCACGGTCAGCATCGCCGTCACGAAGAGCGCGTCGATCTGCAACCCGAACAGCGTGCCGAGAATGGCGAAGACGCCGACCACCAGCAGCACGTCGTGGATAAGCGCCGCGATGGCGACAGCGCCCATCCGATAGTCCGAGAAGCGGAAGGTCATCCAGCCCAGGATGCCCGCCGAGCCAAGAACGATCAGGATGATCGCCTGCTGGCCCAGCTCGGCGCTGATGACCGGGCCGATGGTGGCCTCCTGGCGAACCTCATCGATCGGACCGAAGTCGGCCTCGAGGGCCTCGCGCAGCTCACCCAGCCGACCCTGCGTCGGTGGCGCCACTGCAGCGCCGGCAGGCGTCGGCTCGGCGGCAGGGCTGGGATCCGGGCTGAGGGCCGGGGTCTGGCCGGGCACGGGCGACGCAGCAGGGTCGAGCGTTCCCGCCGGCGATGGTGCTCCGGCTGGGGTCTCGCCCGGTGCCGGACTGCCAGCGGGCGTGCCGTCCGGGGACGGCGAGGCGTCGGGTGAGGGACTGGGGGGAGGTGTCGGCGCCGGCTCGTCGACCAGGCCGATGGGTTCGGTTCGAATGAGCACGTATTGGCGGTCCTGGGAGGTGGTCAGAGCGACGCTGCCGGTCAGGCCCTGCTGCTCCATCACGCCGCGAACCTGGTCGGGCGTCGGGGTGGAGTCGCGGAAGTGGACCTCCCAGACCGTCCCGCCGGTGAAATCGATCGAGAATTGAAGCCCCATCCGCCCGCCGCTGAGTGGCGTGAGGATGGTGAAGATCAGGCCGGGCAGGATCACCAGCGCGCTCAGCAGGTAGTACCACCGCCGGCGGCCGATGATGTCAAACACGGGCGTCTGCCTCGCGCGTCCGGGTCCTGGGCGCCGCGACGGTGAACTCGTCCTCCTCCACGCCGTAGAGCCACGCCCTGCGCGCCCAGGGCTGCCGAACCACCCAGCGCAGCATCTGGCGACTGAGGGTGATCGCCGTGAACATCGAGATCAGGATGCCGATGATCAGCACGAGCGCGAAGCCGCGGATGACCGGCGAGCCGAAGTAGAACAGGATCGCGGCGGTGATGATGCTCGACACGTTCGAGTCGAAGATCGAGTTCCAGGCCCGATTGAAGCCGGCCTCGATCGCCGAGAACAGCGTCTTGCCCGAGCGCAGCTCTTCCTTGGTGCGCTCGAAGATCAGGATGTTGGCGTCGACGGCCATGCCCACCGACAGCACGAAGGCCGCGACACCGGCCAGGGTCAGCGTGACCGGCACCACGCGGAAGATGGCGAAGACGACCAGCGCGTAGAAGATGAGCGCCAGGCAGGCAATGGCGCCGGGCAGCCGATAGTGGATGAGCATGAAGGCCATCACCAGCAGGATCCCGATGCTCCCGGCCAGCACGCTCTGCTGCAGGAAGTTGAGCCCGAGCGTCGGGCTGATGCGGCTGATGCTCACCTCTTCGAGCTCGGCCGGCAGCGCGCCATAGCGCAGCACCGTGACCAGGCTCGACACCTCCGCCGAGGTGAACTGGCCCTGGATCTGAACGTTGCCGCCAAACCGGACGGCGTTGATCTCGGGCGCGGATTGGACACGGCCGTCGAGCACGATGGCCACCAGGTCCGATTGGCCGCCACCACGGAAAGCCTGGCGGGCGTACTCGTCGAAGAGGCGGGATCCCTCGTCATGTAGCTGGACGTCGACGGCGGGTCGGTTGGTCGTGTCAAAGCCGGGCCGCGCCGTGCGGACCTGCTCTCCCCCGAACAGCAGGCGGAAGCCGGGCGGCAGCTGGCTGCCGGCGACGACCTGCTGCGCGCTCGCGCGCGGAACGGCGTAGAACTCGAGCCGGCCGGTCTGGCCGATGAGCTGCCGGACCTGGCCTTCGTCCTGCAGCCCGGGCAGCTCGACGATGATCCGGTCGCGGCCCTGGGTCTGGACGACGGGCTCGGCGACGCCGTACTGGTTGATCCGGCTCTCGATGATCTCGCGGATGTCGCCCAACTGTTCGGGCGTGATCTCCTCGCCCTCTGCCGGGTTGGCGCGATACTCGCCGCGCAGTCCGCCCTGCAGGTCCAGGCCCAGGCGCGTGTCGATGGTGCTGCCGTCCGGCCTCGGAAGGCCGGGGACAACATTCACGGCGAGCGCGGCAAGGCCGACTACGACAATGACCAGGGGGAGAAGAACCCGCATCGGGGCGAGACTGTAGCACGGACGTAAGGCCGATGCCGCGCGGTCGCCTTGAGTCAGGGACCGGCCGCAGGAGTGCCGTCAGGCGTTCAGCCCCTCATGGATGCGCTCGGCCAGGCTGCGGCTGATGCCCGGCACGGCGGCGATCTCATCGACCGTCGCCTTCTTGAGCTGGCGGGTCGAGCCGAACACTCGCAGCAGCGCCCGCTTGCGGGCCGGCCCCACCCCCGGCAGCTCGTCCAGCGCTGAGCGTGTCTGTGCCTTCGCGCGGAGCTGGCGGTGGTAAGTCACGGCAAAGCGGTGCGCTTCGTCGCGGATGCGCTGCATCAGGTAAAGCGCCTGGGACGTGGCCGGAAGCACCAACGGCTCCAACGCGGCCGGGAGCCACAGCTCCTCGCGCTCCTTGGCCAATCCGACCGCGGGCATGTCGTGCAGGCCCAGCTCGTCGAGCGTGCGGCGGGCGGTGTTGGCCTGGCCCAGGCCTCCGTCGATCACGACGAGGTCGGGCAGGCGCCAGCGCAGCTCCTCGGCGCTGCCTTCCTCGCCCTCGAGAGCGCGGGCGAACCGCCGACGCAGGACCTCGGCATGGCTGGCGTAGTCGTCGGGGCGACCGGCGGCAACCTGCGCCGTGCGCACGCGGAAGCGGCGGTACTCCCCGCTGCGTGGCCGCCCCTCCTCGAAGACGACCATGCTTCCGACGGTGTTGGTGCCCTGGATCGTCGAGATGTCGTAGCACTCGATGCGCAGCGGCGGGGCGGGCAGCCCCAGTGCCTCCGCCAGCTGCTCGAGCGCGGCCAGCGTCTTGCCCTGGTCGGCCATCCAGCGGGCCTGCTCGCGGGCGAGGGTCTCGGCCGCATTGCGCCCGGCGAGGTCCATCAATGCTCTGCCCTCGCCGCGCTGCGGCACGCTCAGCGAGACGCGCCGTTGGCGACGCGCCTCCAACAGCTGCCTGAGCTCGTCGATGTCGGGCAGCTCCACCGGCAGCAGCACGCGCGGCGGCACCGATGAGGCCGCAGCGTAGTACTGCCTCACGAAGGCCCCGAGCGCCTCCTCGTCGGTATCCTCGCCAACGTTCTCCAGCAGGAACACGTCGCGCGCGACCGTCTTGCCGCCGCGGATGGCGAAGAGCTGAACCGCCGCGCCGTTGCCCTCGCGCGCGTACCCCAGCACGTCCGAGTCGGTTCGAGCGAAGGCGGCCATCTTCTGGCTCTCCGTCGTTCGCTCGATGGCGCGCAGCTTGTCGCGCAGAGCCGCTGCCCGCTCGAAGTCGGTCGCCTCCGAGGCAAGCAGCATCTCGTCCTGCAGCCGACGCACAACCTGCTCCTGGCGGCCTTCGAGGAAGAGCATCACCTGCTCGATGTCGGCGCGGTAATCCGTCTTCGAGATGGCCTCTACGCACGGGCCCTGGCAGCGCTTGATGTGGTACAGCAGGCAGGGCCGGGCCAGCGCCCGCTGGCCCTCGCGTATGTCGAGCGTGCAGGTCCGGAACGGGAAGAGGCGACGGATGAGGTTCATCGCCTCGTCGACGCTCGACGCCGACGCGTACGGCCCGAAGTAGCGCGAGCCGTCGTTGGGCAGCCGGCGCGTCCGCTCGATGCGCGGGAAGTCCTCGGCCATCGTGATCCGGATGTACGGATAGCTCTTGTCGTCCTTCAGCCGCACGTTGAAGCGCGGCTGGTGGCGCTTGATCAGCGTCGCCTCGAGCAGCAGCGCCTCGCTGACAGTGTCGGTGACCGTGTACTCGACGTCGGTGACGCGATCGATCGAGCTCTCGATGCGCAGCGGCTGCGCTGCCCGGCTCTTCTGCCAGTACTGGCGCACGCGGTTGCGCAGGTTCTGGGCACGGCCGACATACAGCACCGACCCGCGCGCGTCCTTCATCAGGTACACGCCGGGCTGAGTCGGGAGCTTGGCGAGGGTCGCCTGGAGCTGCGGGGTCATCCGGCGGATTCTAGGATTGAATGGCCCGCGCGCATGCAACCGAAGCGGTCAGCGATCGTGCTCCACCGACCTACCCTTTTGTCGCCGACTCGATCTACGGGCGATGACGTACACGAGCAGGCCCGCTGGGACAGCAAGTAACGCCCCCAGCAACACCACCGAGAGATCCATCTGTGCCTCCCCGTCGGTCGCGGCCGCGCCGGGAAGTCCGACGTTGAGATCCGGCCGGGCCCCGACGTGGACCCAAGTGGAGCCGACTAAGCCTGAGGCGGTCTCGGCCTCGATCAGCGCGTACCCATCACGCATTCCAGCCGGGACTCTCAGCTTCTCGACGAAGTGGCCCTCTGCATCCGTGTTCACCACGCCAAGGGGATGGGTCTCTCCGAACGATGAGATTCGCACAGCCACAGCCGTATCGGGGTCCAGATCATCACCACCTAGCGTGAACACCTGGCCCTGCTGGATGTTTGCCTCGTGCACCAACAACGAGGGTTCGCCGGCGCCGTGGGCGTGCACGGACGGGCTACCGAATAGCGCGCCGAGGAGCACCGCCGTGACCAGTAGACGAGGCTGACGTCGACTCAGTGTCGAAACGATCTGCTGGCCCCCAAGGTGGTACCGAGCCGGGGCTCCGCGCCCCGGCTCGAAGTTGATCGCGAGCGTTCCAGGTCGACTAGGGCACGGGGACCGGGCAGCTCGTCGCTCCGCTGGAGGTGCACACGATACGACCCTGGATGGTGGGGCTGATCGGGTGTTCCGCAGTGAAGCCCATCATGTACTCAGCCAAGACCTGCTCGAGGGTCGCGCCGTCCGAGGCTGCCCGATCGATCCAGACAGGATGGCCCTCACCGCCTGCGAGCATGAAGTCGTTCTCGACGATCGTGTAAGTCACACCGGCAGAGAGGTCGACCGGATCCGCACTGCATGACCCGTTCGCGTTCTGCCAGACGACGCTGGTAACGCGCCTACCCGCGGCGAGGCTGACGTCGTACGTGAAACACAAACCGGACACCTGCTGGAAGATGCCCACCGCGGACGGCATCTGCGACACACCGAACTCCAGCAGCTGCTCGAGTTCGGCGCCAGTGACATCAAGGGTCATCGCGAAATTGCCGAAGGGCAGGACGGTGTAAGACCGGCCGCGCGTGATCTGGTACGGCGGCGGCGCGAACGTTGAGCAGAAATCCGGCGCGGGGGCGGTGCCCGGACACGTCAGTTCGGCTCGGATGCCGCCTGAGTTGGTGATGGCGAAGTCAGCGTTATAACGCAGGCGCATCGCGTCGGTGATGACGTTCCCGACGAGGGACTCGCACAAGCGCCCATCAGTCCGACCGCAGCTATCCGCGCGCAGGATGCGCTTATCGGAGTAGCCGATCACCGTGTTCATGATGGGAGCCAGCGCCTCGCGATAGGGCTGAAGCATCTGCTCGACCGCGGGGTCGGGCGTTACCGCGTTGGCTACCGGGTTGACGAAGGCCACCGACCTATCCAGAACGCGCCCGTGTCGCGGGTCCACCGCAGGACAGTCCGCGAGTAGCGCAGTCCCTTGCTGATGTTCATTGACACCAGCGCTCTGCCGTGGACTCCTTCGTATTGCTGGTTCGTGTGGTCGCCGAAGATCAAGTCAAAGCCCCCGACCGCGTCGGCGAAATCAATCAGCTCGCCATACGGTCGGCCGGACTGGTCGAACCCACGTACTCCCTTGTGCGTAATAGCCACAAGGACCTGGGCGCCGGCCTTGCGCATTTCGGCGCGAGCCTTGTTCGCCGCCCGGACGGAGTCAGTCACCTCGATAGTGCCGAAGTTACCGGGAAAAACGAGCGACGGCGCCTCCTCGTTGAGCAGGCCCACGACTCCGACCTTCACGCCACCCACGTCGAAGATGTGCCAGTCGCTGGCGCCCGTCAGATTTGAATCGCGGTTCACGAGGTTGGCGGCGACGTACTTGTACGGCTTGCCCGGCTGAGCACCTTCAGGCGCGTTCACCAGGTCGATCATCTGCTGCAGGTGACCGACCCCGCGATCGAAGTTGTGATTCCCGAAAGTATCAACGTCGAACCCCATCATCCTCGACGCCAGCACGCCGGGCACCTCGTCGAAGAAGTTGGAGAGGGGTGGCGTGGCGCCATAGGCGTCTCCGGCGTGAATAGTCAGCGTATTGGGGTTCGTCGCCCGCTCCTGCCGGAAATAGCTCGATAGCACCGCTGCGCCGCCCGATCCGCCGCTCGGGTCGAGTTGTGCGTGCCAGGTCTGAAATGTTCAGGATCTGGATCGTCACCGACGGGACTGTCGCGGGCCGGGCCAGCATGACCGCCGGCACGATCAAGGCGATGGCGACCAGTACGGCGAGCAGCGACAGCAACCGCTCGGTCCGTGGGACCCGGCGGGCGGGGATTCTCACGATGGGGCTCCCTCCGTGACGGCCCGCCATCCGAGGCGAGGCGGACGTGACCGCTGCATCCTACCCCCGGCTGGCACCCCAGTTATCCCCAATTTCGCGACCGGAGGCTCAAGTATGCGGATTAGCGCGGCCTGGGGCCCCCACCCGGTCCTGTCGGGGCGCGCAGGCGGCGTAACACCATCAGGACCAGGGCGGCCGCGGTCCCAAGCAGCAGGAGGGCCAACACGATCACGGAGGGGTCGGCCCACCACTGCCCCGGCGTTGAAGCCGGCGCCCCCGGCACGGTCGGCCGCTCGGCCGGGGCCGGCGGACCAATGCCGTCGGGCATTTCGCCGACATAGAGCAGCGTGGCGGCCTCGTTGCCGGCCGAGTCGGTCGCGGTGACCTCCGCATAGCCGATCGGGAAGTCATCGGGCACCACCATCTCGGCCTCACCGTGGCCGTCGCCCTCGCAGGTGATCGAGCCAAGCCGCCTGACCGCCTCGTCGGCCGACAGCTGGACCTCGACCTGTCCGTAGGGCTCGAAGTCGATGACCAGCACCTCGAACCGATCGCCGGGCATGACCTGCTCGTATTCGAGCCAGATCCAGGGCAGCCCGTTGCCATGGGCGTGGGCCGATCCACCGGGGACCAGCAGGAGCGTCACGAGGAACAGTGAGCGGATAGACCGAGCCATCGGGCCTGCGAAGGATAAGTCCCAGCGCACGGCCCGCGCACTGGCCGGTAAGTACGGGCACCGATGATGGCGCTGCCCGCCAGACCAGACCGCCGGTCCCGCCCGGGAGTTCGCGGAATGCGCCTGCGTCGCCGTCTCGTAACCTCCATCGCCGTGCTGGGTGCACTCGCCTTGAGCCTGCCAGCCGGACCGGTGCCTGCGTCCTCTGCCGGCTCGCCGGACCTCGTCTTCAGCCAGGTCTACGGCGGCGGCGGAAACGCCGGCGCGCCGTACGACAGCAAGTTCGTCGAGCTCTTCAACCGCGGGACCTCGGTCGCCTCGCTGGGCGGTATGTCGCTCCAGTACGCCAGCGCCAGCGGCACGGCCCACTTCGCGAGCAACGTCCTCGCTCTGCCCGATGTCCTGCTCCCGGCTGGCGGCTACTACCTCGTCGGGCTCACGACCGGGGCGAACGGCTCTCCCCTCCCCGCGCCGGACCTGACCGGGAGCATCAATCCCGCTGCCACCTCGGGCAAGTTCATCCTCGCCCGGACCACGGCCGGGCTGGCCTGCAATGGCGGTAGCGCGCCCTGCACGAGCCCCCAGCTGGCAGTCATCGTCGACCTGGTGGGCTATGGGGGCGCCAACTGGTACGAGGGCTCCGCCGCGGCACCGGCGTTGTCGAACACGACGGCCGCCCTTCGCCGTGACGCCGGCTGCACCGACACGGACGACAATGGCGCCGACTTCACCAGTGGCGCGCCGAGCCCCCGGAGCTCGAGGACCCCCCTGAACCCCTGTCAGCCACCCGAGCCGACCGTCGCACCGACAAGC
>DATLGJ010000018.1:0-82069 GCA_035540555.1 Candidatus Limnocylindrales bacterium
GGGGAGGGGCGGGTCACCGGAGAGCAGCGCTACGTCGCCGACATCCACCTTCCCGATGAGCTCCACGTCAAGCTCGTGACGCTGCCCGTGCCGCGAGCCAGGATCCTGTCGATAGACCCATCGGCCGCGCTGGCCCTGCCCGGTGTGCGAATGGTCTTCAGCGCTGGCGACATCCAGGGCGAGATGCCGCGCTTCGGGCCGCAGTTCAGCGATCGCCCGGTGATCGCGGTTGGCGAGACGAAGTACCACGGTGACCCGGTGGCGGCCGTTGCCGCGGAGACCCGCGACCTGGCCGAGGAGGCGGCGTTGCTGGTGCGCGTCGAGTACGAGAAGCTGCCGGCGGTGTTCACCATCGCCGGCGCGCTGGCCGACGACGCGCCGCTGGTCCAGGACCCCTCCCTCCGGCCGGACGACGAGCTGGCCCAGAGCAACGTCCTGCGCCGCCATGACATCGAGTGGGGCGCAGTCGACTCGGCCAGCGCCGACCTGGTGGTCGAGAACACCTACCGCTTCCCGATGGTGACCCACTTCGCCATCGAGCCCCACGCGTTCATCGCGGCGCCCGAAGGCGACGGCATCGGCGTGTGGAGCTCGATCCAGCATCCGTACTGGCTGCAGCGGCTGCTGGCGCGCGTGCTGGGCATGCCACTGTCCAGGGTGCGCGTCCGCTCGCCCGATCCGGGCGGGGCGTTCGGCGGCAAGCAGCACGCCAAGTACGAGCCGCTGCTGTGCTTGATGGCGCTGCGCCTTGGGCGCCCGGTCCGGCTGGTGCTGACGCTCGAGGAGACTTTCCTCGCCGTGCGCCGCACCGAGACCGAGATCCGCGTGCGGACCGGGGTGGACCGTGATGGCACCTTTCGCTTCCAGGACATCGACGCCAGCTACCTGATTGGCGCCTACGCCGACATCGCAGATCGCGTGGTGGGCAAGGGCTCTTACATCGGCAACGGGCCGTACGTCTGGCCGGCGGCACGGATCAACGCCCGCTCGGTGCTGTCGCACACCGTGCCCTCGACCGCCTTTCGCGGCTTCGGCAATCCCCAGATCAACTGGGCGGTCGAGTCGAACATCACCGAGGTGGCGCTGGAGCTGGGCATGGACCCGCTCGAGCTGCGGCTGCGCAACCTGGCCCGCCGGGGCGACCGCTTCGTGCCCTTCGACACGCCCTGCGACGGCAACTGGGAGCAGTCGGTCCAACGTGTTCGCGAGCTGATCGATTGGGACACGCCGGTGCCGCCGGGGCGCGGCCGAGGGATCGCGCTGGGGATCAAGTCTGGCCCCACCACCGGACTCTCGTACTCGCTCGTCCGGCTGCTGGCCGACGGCAGCGCGGTGCTCTACATCGGCACCTCCGACATGGGCCAGGGCGCGCGGACGATCTTCGCCCAGATGGCCGCCAATGAGCTTCGTATCCCGGTCGGCAGGGTCACCGTGGTGTCGGGCGATACGGCGATCGTGCCCTACGACCAGCAGACCTCTGCCTCGCGCTCGACCGTGCTGATGGGCAACGCGGTCGTGTCAGCGGCACGCCAGGTGCGTGCCCGGCTGGTCGAGATGGCCGGCTCCGACGGGCCGACCGAGGAGCTGGTCCAGCGGGCGCTCGGACGGATGGGTGGCGAGATCAGCGCACTGGGCGAGGACCGCAAGAACGCCGAGGAAGGGCACCCGTTGGGCGGGTCGGCCGCCTTTTTCGAGTTCAATGCCACGGCCGTCGAGCTGTCGGTCGACGAGGAGACCGGCGACATCACCATCCACCGCCACGCCACCGTGTCAGACGTTGGGCGCTCGATCAACCGGCTGCAGGTGACCATGCAGGACGAGGGGGCCGCAATCATGGGCCTCGGCCACACGCTGATGGAGGCGTACGTCTTTGACGATGCCGGCCGGGTGCGCAACCTCGGCGCAATCGACTACAAGATCCCGACCTCAATGGACCTGCCGGCCGAGATGGTCAGCGACGCCGTCGAGAACGGTGACGGGCCAGGCCCGTACGGAGCCAAAGGCATGAGCGAGGGTGCCGTGCTGCCGGTCGCCGCGGCCGTGGCCGCGGCCGTGCGTCAGGCCACCGGAGCGGTCATCCGGAACCTGCCGCTTACGCCTGAAAACGTATGGCGCGCGCTCCAGCGGCGAGGGCGTTAGCGAGCGGAGGCCAGCTCCGGCAGCGGCGTCGGGATGGGGCGGCGCCTGTCGAAGCGCAGGTAGTGGGTGTAGCCGGCGCGCCGCGCAGCGGCGATCACGTCGCTGTAGCCGAAGGCTGACTCGTCGGGCGAGTGGGCGTCACTGCCCAGCGTGATCGGCACTCCCGCCTCACGGAAGAGCTGCAGGAAGCCCGGCGCGGGATAGATCTCGCTGATCGTGCGCAGCAGGCCCTGACTTGAGATCTCGACGGCCGTGCCGTGTGTCGCCGCGGCCTCGACCACCGGCCGATACAGGTCGCCAAGGTCGCCCTCCGGGACAAAGCCGTGGACCTTGATCACGTCGGCGTGGCCCAGCACGTCGACCATGCCCGCCCGAGCCAGGCCGGTGAAGAGGTCGAAGTACTCCTCGAAGGCACGCCGCACGCCACGTCGCTCGTACTCGGCTGGCGCGCCGGGTCGGAGGAACCACCACGCTCCGAGCCAGTGAACCGAGCCGATCAGGTAGTCCCAGGGGTATGGCTCAATCAGCTCCATCACCGCCTGCTCCGTGCCAGGCTCGAAATCCACCTCCAGCCCGAGCTTGACCGGCAGGCCGCGCGCCTTGGCGTCGAGGATGGCCGTGACGTAGTCGTCGAGCGACATGTCCAGCTCGCGGGCCATGATCTCGTCCATCTCGGCGACCAGGTGCGCATGGCGATCCTGCTTCCACCACTGGCCGAGCACCGGCTGCGACTCACGGCAGCGATAGAGGTGTTCGACGAAACCGACCTCCATTGCCCCACGTGACAGGGCGACCTCGACGTAGCGCTCGATGTAATCGGCCGGAAAGGTGCCCGGCGGGGGTGCGCCCGGGGTGGGCTTATGAGGGTGGATGTGCAGGTGGTAGTCGCCCATCAGCCCGCCCGGGCGAAGCCGGTCATGATGGTGCTGCCATGGGCGAAAGCATCCTTGCCATCCTCGGGCTGGGCCTGATAGCCGGCGGCTCGATCGTCGTCATCGACTGGCTGGTCATCCGCCGCATCCGCCGGCTCGCCGCCGACGAGCGCCACGCTGCGGCCGCCGAGCGACGGCACGCCGAGAACGGCGACGAGCGTCCCGCCGGAGCCGGCACCTAGGCACTCCCACAGTCGGTTGATCCCCGGCTGCTAGACCTCGTTGGCGCTGAGCCTGTCCCACAGGATGCCGGCGTTGTGCTTCTGGATGTAATCCATCATGTACTCCTGCCCGATGTCGACCGGGTAGCGGTCGCGCATGTGGCAGCGCTCGATTGTCTCCTCGCGTGACCAGCCTCTGGCCACGGCCGTCGCCACCATTGACTTCCACTCGAGCAGAACGGCCTTCTGCGTCTGCAGGTAGCGCAGGTTGGTCACCGGACCGTGCCCCGGAATGACATGGTCCACGTCCAGCCGGGAGATGGTGTTCAACGCCTCGATCCACTGGTCGACGTCGGAAGCCATGACCCACGTCTGGACCTCGGAAAAGACGGTGTCGCCGGTGAAGACCACCCGCTCCTCGGGCACGTGCACCGCGATCTGGCCGGGCGTGTGCCCGGGGGTGTGGATCAGGTTGAACGTGTGGTCGCCGACCTTCAGCACGACGTCGCCGGTGAACGTGATCTGCGCCCGGTTCGGATCCTGGAAGTAGACCTCCCGGCTGGGCATGATCTCGGCACCGTCGGGGTCGCTCATCGGGATGGCCTCGGCGGCGTAGTCGAACGGGTCGAGCAGGGGCGTGGGGAGCATGAAGTTGTCGGCCACTCCCCGGTGGTGGATGACCGTGCCGGCGCCCTTGAAGAAGTAGTTGCCGAAGATGTGGTCTACGTGGTGCTCGGTGTTGATCAGGTAGCGGATCGGCCCGTTCGACTCGGCCTCCTCGCGCATGGCCACGGCGCGAGTCGGCAGCTGGGCGGTGTCGACCACGACGACGCCATCCGAGGTGACGACATAGCTCGGATTGCAGCCGCGGATAGTGATGTCCGTGCGGACGTTGGGCGTGACCCTCTCGAATGCCATCGGGCGACCTCAGCTGGCCGGCTACTGGGTGGCCGTCAGGCCGCCGTCAAGGGTCAGGATCTGGCCGGTCACGAAGGACGATGCATCCGAGCAGAAGAACAGCACCGCCCCGACGAGATCGTCCGGGTCGGCCACCCGGCCAAGCGGGATGCGCGCCAGCAGGGCCTTCCTGAAGTCCTCATCGGCCAGGATGCTTTCGACCTGCGGCGTTGCGACGAAGGTGGGCGAGATGGCGTTGACGGTGATGCCGTGCTTGGCCCACTCGGTGGCCTGCTGGCGGGTCAGCGAATTGATCGCGCCCTTTGCCGCCACGTATGCCGAGAAGCCCTGGTTGATGCCCAGCTGCCCGCGCACCGATGAGATGTGCAGCACCCGACCGCCCCGACCGCCCTTGATCATGTGCCGCACGGCGGCCTGCGTCGGCAGCAGGTCCGAGCGCAGGTTGAGGTCCATGATCCGGTCGAACTCTTGCTCGGGATACTCCTCGGCCGGGTAGAGCGCCGTGCCGGCCCCGCCGCCGACGGCGTTGATGATGATGTCGACCCGGCCGAAGCGCTCCATCACCTCGTCCAGTGCCCGGTTTGCCTCATCACGTCGGGTGACGTCGCAGCTGACCAGCAGCGCCTCCGATCCGAAGCCCTCGATCTCGGAGGCAAGGTCGGTTGACTCGCGGGCGGAGCGACCGAGTACCGCGACCCGCGCACCGACGCCGGCCAGCGCCGTCGAGAGCCGCCGCCCGATGCCGCCGGTGCCGCCCGACACGACCGCCACGCGGTCGTCGAGGCGATAGCGCGCGAGCTCGTCGCGGTGCCCTGTCGGGACGGGGATTGCACGGTCGGTTGGGCGGTCAGTCACGGCTGATCGATTATCGAGGATCAGCGCAGGGCCCGCAATCTGCACTCCCGGGGCCCGCAGTGTCCACTCCCGATCAACGCGACGCGGTGACTCGCCCAAGGCCGGGAGCCCTTGCCGATAGGAAACGTTTACTGTAGGCTGGTCCAGACCAGCGGTCGGCCAGCTCGACGGGCAAGAGGGTCGCCAAGTCTATCCGAAGGGGAGGTTGGAGCCTTGGCCTCGCAGCCCGCGGACGTCCTGATCATCGGTGCCGGCGCCTCGGGCGGGGTTGTCGCCAGGCACCTTGCGGAGAATGGCTTCAGCGTCGTCTGCCTGGAGCAGGGTGGCTGGCACAACCGTGACGACTACCCGGGCAACAAGCTCGATTGGGAGCTTGCTGCGCGCAAGACCTGGGCGACCAGCCCGAACATCCGCGGTCTGGCCCAGGACTACCCGATCGTCGAGGACGACACGCCCGTCTCGCCCCTGATGTACAACGCCGTCGGCGGTTCGATGATCATCTTCGCCGGCGCCTGGCCGCGTGCCCTGCCCTCGGACTTCCGCGTTCGCTCGCTGGACGGCGTGGCCGACGACTGGCCGGTCGACTACTTCGAGCTGCTGCCCTACTTCCGCCAGACCGACCGTGACTTCGGAGTGTCCGGGCTGGCCGGCGACCCGGCCTACCCACAGGACGGCGAAGACCCGCCAATGCCACCGCTGCCCATCGGCGCCGCCGGCATGAAGGTTGCCCGCGCCCACACCCGCCTCGGCTGGCACTGGTGGCCGGAGTTCAACTCGATCAATTCCGCGCCGTACGACGGCCGGCGGCCGTGCGTCCAGCGCAGCACCTGCCAGTCCGGCTGCAACGAGGGGGCCAAGGCGTCGACCGACCTGACGCACTGGCCGAAGGCGATCGCCCGCGGCGCCCAGCTGATCACCGGCGCCCGAGTTCGCCGGATCGAGAGCAACGAGCGCGGCCTGGCGACGGGTGCCACGTGGATCGATCGCGATGGCAGGGAGCACTTCCAGCCGGCGCAAGTGGTCGTGCTGGCCGCCAATGCGATCGGCACGGCCCGGCTGATGCTGCTGTCGTCCAGCCCGCAGCATCCCGACGGCCTGGCTAACTCGTCGGGCCTCGTCGGCAAGCGGCTGATGATGCACCCCTTTGCCAACGTAGCCGGCCTGTTCGAAGAGCCGCTGATGAGCTGGCAGGGCCAGTTCGGCGACCTGATCGAATCGCTCGAGTTCTACGAGACGGACGAGAAGCGCGGCTTCGTCCGCGGCGCACGCTGGGGCCTGGCACCGACCGGTGGGCCGATCAACACCGCCCTGCCCAGCCGCGCCGGCGAGCAGGCATGGGGGCCGGACCATCACCTGCATGTCCGCTCGCATCTCGGCCACGGCGCCAACTGGGGCCTGTTCGCCGAAGACCTGCCCGACGAAGCCAATCGCGTCGAGCTCTCCGCCGAGGTGACCGACTCCGATGGCATCCCGGCGCCGATGATCCGCTACCGCATGTCGGACAACTCGCGCCGAATGCTCGACTTCCACATCGAGCGGGCGACCGAGTCGCTGCTCGAGGCGGGAGCCTACAAGATCGACGTGGACCGGCTCATGCGCTACTCGGGGTGGCACCTGCTCGGCACTGCCCGGATGGGCGACGATGCACGGACGTCGGTGGTGGACCGCTGGAACCGGGCCCACGACGTACCCAACCTCTACGTCGTCGACGGGAGCTGCTTCGTCACCTCGACCGGCGTAAATCCGACCTCCACGATCGTCGCTCTCGCCCTGCGTGCCGCCGACCAGATGGTCCGGACGCGCCACGAGCAGGTAGTGCCAGCATGAGCGACCCCGAAACGGGCGCGCCGCTGCACAAGAGCGCGGCCATCCCTGCCGACGCGGCGCCCGAGCCTGCTCATCCACAGCAGCCGGCGGGCGACCCGCTGGCCGCACTGGACCAGCGCGCGCACGAGGCGTTTGCGGCCGTCGCTGAGCGGCTGATCCCGGCCGCCCACGGCATGCCCTCCGCCGCAGAGGTGGTCACCGAGGACCGCCTGCGTTTCGTGCTGCGTTCCCGGCCTGACCTGCTCGAGCCATTGCGAGCTGCGCTTCGGCCTGACCTGGGTGCGGATGCCGCCGCCCGGTTGGCCGCGCTGGAGGGGGATGAGCCGGTCAACCTGGCCGCCCTCCAGCTGGTCATCGTCGGCGGCTACTACACCGACCCGCGAGTGAAGCAGCTGATCGGCTATCCCGGCCAGATGGCCATCGAGGTGCGCTCCTGGGAGTACCCGCCCTACATGGAAGAGGGTTTGATCGACGCGGTCATGGCGCGCGGCCCCGTGTGGCGCGACCCGGCCACCGGCCAGCGCGCGCTTGACGATGCTGCACCACGCTCATACCAAGAACGGACCTGGTCGGCCGACGGTCGCCCGGAAGGAGGACACGATGGTCGCGACGGCTCCTGAATCGACGGCTCAGGGTGGCGAGCAGGGCTGGCTCGACAGGTTCCTTGCCGACTGGCAGCCGGGCAGCGGCGAGGTGCACTCAGTACGCGAGCCGGCCACCGGCCGCCACCTGCTCGACGTGCCGCTGTCCACCCCGGATGACGTTCGGCGCGCCTGCGCCGCCGCGGCGCGTGCCCAGCGCGACTGGGCCGAAACCAGCTACCAGGAGCGCGCCGCGATCCTGCGCCGGGCGGCCCACATTTACGAGGCGCACCGACCGGAGGTGGGCACCTGGACCCAACGCGAGACCGGGGCCCATCGCAACAAGATGCACCACGAGCAGAACTTCACCGCCGGCGAGGCGTTGGCCGCGGCCACTCTGCCCTGGCAGCCGTACGGCTCGCTCGTGCCGACGGTCCAGCAGGAGCGCCTGTCGATGGTGCGGCGGGTGCCGGTTGGCGTGGTCGGCGCGATCACCCCTTGGAACTCGCCCAGCGTGCTGGGCATGCGCGTCGTCGCACCTGCGCTCGCCCTGGGCAACGCCGTGGTGCTCAAGCCGGACCCGCAGACGCCGGTTTGCGGCGGCGCCATCTTCGCCGCCGTCTTCCGCGAAGCGGGCCTGCCCGAGGGTCTGCTGCAGGTAGTCATCGGCGATGCCGAGGCAGGCGAAGCCCTGATCACCGACCCCAACGTCAACCTTGTCTCCTTCACCGGCTCGACCGAAGTAGGTCGGCGCGTGGCCGTGCTGGCCGGAGAGCAGCTCAAGAAGGTCAGCCTCGAGCTCGGCGGCAACAACCCCCTGGTGATACTCGACGACGCCGACCTGGCCGCCGCCGCCTCGGCCGGCGCGTACTCCAGCTTCCAGTTCCAGGGGCAGGTCTGCTTTGCCACCGGCCGCCACCTGGTCCATCGATCGGTCGCCGACGAGTACGTCGAGCTGCTTGCTCACAAGGCGCGCGGCCTGCGCACCGGCGATCCCTACCGTGAAGAGGTCGACCTCGGCCCGATCGTCAACGAGCGACAGGTCCGCCGGGTCGACGACATCGTCCGCCGCTCGGTTGACAGCGGCGCTGCCCGGCTGGTGGAGGGGGGGACCTACGACGGTCTCTTCTATCGCCCGACGGTGCTGGCCGATGTCCAGTTGGATGCTCCTGCCTGGACCGAGGAGATCTTCGGCCCGGTGGCGCCAGTGGTCACCTTCGGCAGCGAGGAAGAGGCGATCGAGCTCGCCAATGCCAGCGAATACGGGCTGGCCGCGGGGGTGTATTCGCGCTCCGTCTCGCGCGGCCTGGCGGTCGCCAATCGCATCCGCGCGGGCATGCTCCACGTCAACGACCAGCCGATCAACGACGAGGCGACGATCCCGTTCGGCGGCATGGGCCTCTCGGGGAACGGGGGCCGCTTCGGCGGCGAGGCCAACCTGGAGTCGTTCACCCAGTGGCAGTGGGTGACCATCCGCGACCAGGGCCGGGCGTTCCCGGCCCCGTACTGAGAGGCCGCCCGTGTCCTCGATCACCGAAGTTGCCCGCCGGGCCGGCGTATCGATCGCCACCGCCTCGCGCGTGGTGGCCGAGGTCGACTACCCGGTCAGCCCTGCCACCAGGGCGCGGGTGCTCGAGGCGGCCCGCGCGCTGGACTACGTGCCCAACGCGCTGGCTCGCGGCCTCCAGAAGAGCCGCATTCCCGTGGTCGGCGTGATCGTCCACGACATCACCGACCCATATTTCTCAGAGGTCGTGCGCGGCGTGGAGGACGCCGCCGCCAAGGGCGGCTACCTCGTCATCACCTGCAGCTCGGACCGGGATCCCAGGCGCGAGGCGTCCTATGTGCGGCTGCTGCGCTCGATGCGCGCCAGCGCCGTCATCTTCGCCGGCTCGGGCATCGACGACCCCGAGCTGACCGAGGAACTTGCTCGGCATTTCGCCGGACTGCGCGCGAACGGCGGCGCCGTCGTCCACCTGTCGCCCTACGCCGACGGCACGCCCGAGGTGGGCGTTCAGAACGAGGATGGCGCCGCCGCGATGATCGACGCGCTCGTGCAGATGGGTCATCACCAGATCGCCTACCTCGCTGCCCCACGCCAGCTCTTCTTTGCGCGCGAGCGGCTGGCCGGCTATCGGCGCGGCATGAAGGCCGCCGGGCTCGAGGTGGACGAGCGCCTGGTCGTCCACAGGGGCCTGGATGCGGCCGCCGGCGTGAAGGGCGTTGACGCGCTGCTCGATGGGGGCATGGGCTTCACGGCGCTCTTCTGCTCGACCGACCTGGTCGCGCTGGGCGCCATGCGCCGGCTGCGTGAGCTCGGCATATCGGTGCCGGGGCAGGTCTCGGTCGCCGGCTTCGACGACATCAGCTTCGCCGAGATGACGTCACCACGGCTGTCGACGGTCCGGCTGCCGATGCGCGAGCTCGGCGCGCGCGGATTCGCCCATGCGGTCAACCTGATGGCCGGCAAGACGCTGATGGCCGAGACCCTGCCGCACGAGGTCGTCCTGCGCGACTCCACGGCCCCACCGCCCCACACCCCAGCGAGGAGCTGACTGGCATGTCCCTGAACCTGCGCGGGATCATCCCCGCCTGCATCGTCACCCTGGACCAGGACGGCCGCTTCGACGAGCCAGCCTACCGGCGCTACCTGCAGTGGCTGCTGCCACAGGGTCCGGTTGCGCTCGCCATCAACGCCGACACCGGGGAGGGCCCGCACCTCTGGCCGGAGGAGCGTGAGCAGGTGCTGCGCGTCGCGGTCGACGAGGCCGGTGAGGTGCCGGTGATTGCCGGCCTGTCGGCAACCTTCACCGAGCAGGCGGTCGTCGAGGGCAAGCGGGCCCGCGATGCCGGCGCGCGCGGCCTGCTGATGTTCCCCATCCCGGCTTACCAGGGCATGCCGCTCGATCCGGCCATCCCGGTCGCCTATCACGAAGCGGTTGCCGAGGGCGTCGACCTGCCGATGGTCGCCTTCCAGCTGCAGCCCGCGCTGGGTGGCGTCATCTTCAGCGAGGAAACGCTGCGCAGGATCGCCGCCATCGACAACGTCGTCGCCTTGAAGGAGGCGTCCTTCGACGCTCGGCTCTACCTCCAGACGCGGCGGATGATCGAGAGGCTTGATCGGCCGATCGACCTCCTGACCGGCGACGACAACTTCATCTACGAGTCCTTCGTGCTCGGCGCGGAGGGAGCGCTGATCGGCTTCGGCACGCTGGCAACCGACCTGCAGGTCGAGATGCACCGCCTGACGCTTGATGGGCGCTGGGAAGAGGCGCGCGCGATCTGGGAGCGGATCCTGCCACTGGAGGAGGTCGTCTACGGCCAGCCGGTGCGCGACTACCGGGCACGCACCAAGGTGGCGCTCAGGGAGCTTGGCGTGATCGAGAGCACGGTCATGCGGCCGCCGCTGCTGGCCGTCTCGGACGAGGTCACGGCGCAGGTCCGCGAGGCACTGCGCGCAGCGCAGCTTCTGGAGCCCGCGTCAACGAGTGCCGCGCGTGGCTGACGGCCTTGTCGGCCGGGTCGTCCTGGTGACCGGCAGCAGCCGCGGCATCGGCGCCGAGGTGGCGGTCAAGGCGGCCGCCGAGGGAGCCACGGTTGCTGTCCACTTCAACTCCTCGCGCCAGGGAGCCGAGCGGACGCTGGCTCGCGTGCGCGAGGCCGGTGGGGATGGTGCCGCCTTTGCCGCCGACCTGGCCGTGGGGGAACAGGCCGAGGGGCTGGTCGAGCAGGTCGTCCACCGCTTCGGGCGTGTCGACGGCCTGGTCAACAACGCCGGGCGGTCCCTCGTCGGCCCGTTCCTCGAGACCACGCCCGAGATGTGGCACGAGGTGATCAGCGTCGACCTGACGGCTGCCTTTCACACCTCGAGGGCGGCGCTCCCGCACATGCTGGCCCAGGGTGAAGGCAGCATCGTCAACATCTGCTCGCGGCTTGGCCAGATGGGCATCGCCCGGGCCGGCGCCTACAGCGCGGCCAAGGCTGGCCTGATCGGGCTGACCCGCTCGCTTGCTCGCGAGTTCGGGCCGCATGGCGTCCGCGTCAACGCCGTCGCGCCGGGCTTCACCCTGACCGAGATGACCGCCGACCTTGCCGGGACGCCGGAGGGCGAGAAGCGGCTTGCCGACATGCCGATCGGGCGCTTCGGGCGTGCCGATGAGGTCGCCGACGCAGTCGTCTTCCTGCTCTCCGATCGCGGTGCGCTGTTCCTGGGCCAGACGCTCAACCCCAACGGCGGGGGCTATATGCCATGAGCAAGGTGGTCAGCGTGCGCACGGCTGTCGAGCTGGTGCGCGATGGCGCGACCGTGGTCATCGGCGGCTCGGGGGCCGGTCACGCGCTGCCCCAGCGCTTCATCGACGAGCTGGCCACGGTCTACGCAGACCAGGGTCGGCCGCGTGACCTGACCACGGTGCGCATCGTGGGCATCGGCGACTTTGCCGAGCGCGGGTTCTCGCAGCTCGGCCTGCCCGGCCTGATGAAGCGAACGATCGGCAGCAATATCGGCAACGAGCCGCGGCTTGGTGCGCTGGTTGAAGCCAACGAGCTCGAGTCTTACTCCTTCCCGCAGGGCGTGCTCAGCCAGCTGATGCGCGAGATCGCCGCCGGCCGCCCCGGCCTGATCACGCACGTGGGACTGGGAACGTACGTCGATCCGCGCCAGACCGGCGGCAAGCAGAACTCGCGCACGACCGAGGACCTGGTCGAGGTGATCACCCTGCGCGGGCGGGAGTGGCTGCTCTTCCACGCCTTCCCGATCGACGTGGCGGTGATCCGCGGCACGACCGCCGATGAGGACGGCAACATCACGATGGAGGGCGAGGCCGTCCAGGGCGAGATGCTGTCGATGGCGATGGCCGCGCGCAACTCGGGCGGCATCGTCATCGCCCAGGTGCGCCAGCTGGCCCGGCGCGGCAGCCTGCCTGCGCGGGACGTCAAGGTGCCCGCCGCGCTCGTCGACCACGTCTACGTGGACCCCGAGCAGTGGCAGACCTACATCACCCAGGATTCGCCCTACTACGCCGGCCGGCTGCGCCGCCCGGTCACCGATGAGCCGCCGCTGCCGCTCGACGTCCGCAAGGTGATCGCCCGGCGCTCGCTGCTCGAGTTTCCGCCGGGCGCCATCTGCAACCTGGGCTTCGGCATCAGCCAGCTGATAGGCCGCGTGGCCTGGGAAGAGGGCATCAGCGACCAGCTGGTGCTGACCGTCGAGCAGGGCATCTTTGGCGGCGTGCCGGTGGCCGGCAACGAGGGCGGTGCCGGCTTCAACTATCAGGCCATGATCGACCAGCCGTACATGTTCGACTTCTATGACGGCGGCGGCCTCGACGTGGCCAGCCTGTCGTTCGCCGAGGTCGACGCCGAGGGCAACGTCAACGTCCATGCCTTTGAGGGTCGGGTGCGCGGGCCAGGAGGCTTTCCCAACATCAGCGCACGGACGGGTCGGATCAACTTTGTCGGCACGCTGACCGCCCAGGGCCTGCAGCTGGACATCGACGACGGCGTACGGATCACGCGCGAGGGCTCGCTCCAGAAGTTCGTGCCCGAGGTCCGCGAGGTCTCGTTCAACGGCCGGCTGGCCCGGGAGCGTGGCCAGCAGGTGCGTTACATAACGGAACGAGCAGTCTTCGAGCTGGCCGACGACGGGGTCGTGCTGGTCGAGGTAGCGCCGGGCGTGGACGTCGAGCGGGATGTGCTCGACCAGATGGGCTTCCGGCCGCGGGTGGCGGACGACCTGCGCACCAGCGACAGGCGCCTCTACGCGACCGGTGCTATGGGCCTGGCCGCCGACTTCGCCGCCGGCCGAGCCGGTGCGGAGACCGACCGCTCCGGCGCCAGGGCGGCCCGATGAGCGGGCTGGTCGAGCTCGAGCTGGGCCGGGTTGCCCGCCTCGAGCTGGTCAACCCGCCGCTCAACCTGGTGACCCGCGAGCTGACCCAGGAGTTGCAGCGGGCGCTGGCCCAGCTGGCCGAAGCAGATGACGTGCGCGCGGTGGTCGTCAGCGGCAGGGGTGAGCGTGCCTTCTGCGCCGGCTCGCACATCGGCGAGTTCGAGGGCCTGAAGGGCCGCGTGGCGGAGGGCAAGCTGCTGCTCGAGAAGCTCGTCTACCGCGCCCTGGCCGACCTGCCCATGCCCACCATCGCCGCGATCGAGGGCGATGCGCTGGGCGGCGGGCTCGAGCTGGCGCTGTGCTGCGACCTGCGCATAGCGTCGGAACGGGCCAGGCTGGGCCTGCCCGAGGTGCGTCTCGCGGTCATACCGGGTAGCGGCGGCACCCAGCGCCTGCCGCGGGTCGTCGGCGTGGCCAGGGCCAAGGAGATGATCCTGACCGGCCGGATCCTCGACGCCTCCGAGGCGGAACGGATCGGCCTGGTCAACCGGGTCGTCCCGACCGGCCAGGCGGTCGCCGCCGCGGGTGAGCTGGCGGAGGAGATTGCGCAGCGCGGTCCGCTCGCCGTTCGCGAGGCCAAGCGATTGGTCGACACGGCGCTCGACCGCGACCTCGATGCCGGCCTCGCCGCCGAGCTCGACGCATCGGAGCGAGTCTTCAACAGCGAAGACCTGCTCGAAGGCGCCAAGGCGTTCTTCGAGAAGCGGCCGCCCGAGTACCGCGGCCGATGACATCCAGCGAGTCCACCCAAACACAGGGAAGGGAAGTGAAATGGCCGAGGTAGGCAGATTCGGCGTGTTCCTGCCGTCGTACATCTGGGAAGGTGATGGCCCGGAGCGGGCCCGCGGCATTCGCGAGTTCGCACGCGAGGTCGAAGACCTCGGCTTTGACTCGATCTTCATCACCGACCACCTGCTCGCGGCCAAGCGCTTCTACTCGGTGTCCTTCCTCGAGCCGCTGGCCGCGCTGGCGGTCGTTGCCGGCGTCACCAACCGCGTCCGGCTGGGCACCTCGATCCTGATCATGCCGCTGCGCCACCCGGTCATGCTGGCGAAGGAGCTGGCTACCCTGCAGTTCCTGTCGGAGAACCGCTTCATCCTGGGCGCCGGCGTGGGCTGGAACGAGCAGGAGTACGCGGCGCTGGGGGTGAAGAAGTCGGAGCGCGGCAAGCGCACCGACGAGATGCTCGACATCATCATCCCGCTGCTCGACGGCGAGACGGTCACCTACGACGGCCAGTTCTATTCGGTCGAGGACCTGTACATCGAGCCCAAGGCCGCCCAGCGACCGGAGATCTGGATCGGTGGCGGATCTCAGCTGGCAGATCCCAAGTCGCCCGACCTGCCGCGCTTCGTGGAGTCCGTCAAGGCGCGGGTGCTGCGCACCGACGGCTGGATCCCGCGGCCGACCTGCCCCCCGGACGAGATCGCGCGCGACTGGCAGGAGCTGCAGGACTACTACCGCCAGCACGGACGGGCCCCGCGTGATTGCGTCGTGGCCCACGAGAACTTCTTCCATCTGGTCATGACCAATGACCCGCACAAGGCGCGCCGTGAGCAGCACGAGGCTTTCCTGCGCGTGATGAGCAACGAGCGCGGGCCGGAGTACCTCGAGACGGTCTACCTCTTCGGTACGCCGGACGAGGTGGTCGAGTCGCTCCAGAAGCGAGTCGACGCAGGCGTCGAGTACTTCATGCTCCACACCATGACGCCGGACCCCGGCCAGCTCCGCCAGTGGGTCGAGGAGATCATTCCGAACGTCCAGTTCCCGGCCACTGCCGGACCGGTCAGGCGCAACTCGCCCGCCCTGGTCTAGGCCGTCGATGACCCGCCGCGTCAGCCTGCTCGGCAAGCCGCTCAAACGGCGCCACTCGGTGGTCATGCACAACGCCGCCTTCGAGGCGGCCGGCATCGACGCGCGCTACGAGCTGCAGGAGCTGGAGTCGGAGCAGCTGGCGGGCTTCATCGATCGGGCTCGCGGGCCTGACTTCCTGGGCCTGGGCGTGACTGCGCCGCACAAGAAGCGCGTGGCAGAGCTGGTGGATGAGGTCGAACCGGATGCCCGCCAGATCGGCGCGGTCAACAACGTCGTGCGTACGGACGACGGGCGGCTGGTCGGGTTCAACACCGACGCTCCCGGCTTCCGGGCCGGTGTCGAGCTGGCCATCGGCGGGCCGCTGGCGGGAGCCAGCGTGGTCGTCGTTGGCGCCGGCGGCGTGGCGCAGGCGATCGTCCATGCCTGCCGCGAGGCGGGTGTCGGACGGTTGACCGTTGCCAATCGGAGCCTGCCTGCCAGCCCCGGCGGGGTCGAGGCGGTGGGACTGGAGAGCGAGGAGCTTCGCGCGGCCCTCGCGTCGGCTGACCTGGCCGTCAACGCGACGACCGTCGGCATGGTCGACGGCGGAATGGCCTTCCCGGTCGACGCGCTGCCCGACCGGGCGACCGTCTTCGACGTCGTGTACGTGCCCGCCGAGACGGAGCTGCTGCGCGCCGCCCGCGCCCGTGGGCTGCGTGCGGCCAACGGCTCGGAGATGCTGATCGCCCAGGCCGCCATCGCCTTTGAGCGCTGGACCGGCGTGGGCGGCATGACCGAAGTCATGCGCCAGGCGGTAGCGCCGCTTCTCGCCGACCCGCAGGCAAGGGCCTGACCATGCGTCTGGCTACGGTGATCGCCGCTGGCCGCCCGCGGGCCGCGCTGGTGCGCAAGGGCCGCGCGCTCTTGCTGGCCCTGCCCGATGAGCGGCTGAACACCGTTCGTGGCATCGCAGCCGGCGGCGAGGCTGCCCTGGGCGAGGTACTCACCTGGGCCGAGCGCCATCCACCTGAGGCCTACCTCGATCTGGACGCCCTGCACCTCGGGCCGGTCGTGCCGGACCCCGGCGCGATCTACACCATCGGCCACAACTACCGCTCGGCCGACGCTCCGGATGACACCGGGCCGGAACGCCCGCTCGTCTACGGCAAGGCTGCTTCGTCGGTCGGCGGCGACGGCTGGGTGGTGGGCTGGGATCGAGCCATAACCGAGAACGTCGATGCTGAGATCGAGCTTGGCGTCGTGATCGGCACGACGGCCGCCTCGGTCGCGCCGGAGAAGGCGATGGAGCATGTCTTCGGCTACACCTGCATCAACGACATGTCGTCGCGCGACCCATGGCTCGACGGCGACCAGTGGCTGATCGGCAAGTCAATGCCCGGCTTTTGCCCGGTCGGGCCGGTCGTCGTCACCCGCGACGAACTCGACCCGGCCGACCTTCGCCTGGGCTGCACGATCAACGGCACGCCGACCCAGGAAGGCCGTACATCGTGGATGCGCTTTGCCATCCCCCAGATCGTGGCCTACCTCAGCCGCCACCTGACACTGCGGCCGGGCGACCTCATCGCGACCGGTACCCCGCACCGCTTGGCCGGGCCGATCGGGCCGGACGACCACCTGCAGCCCGGCGACGTCGTGACGGTCTGGGTAGAGGGCATCGGCGAGCTGACCACGACCATCTCATGAGGAGGACCCGATGAAGCCTGCGACCGTGTTCCTGGCCGAGATGACCAACCCCGAGCTGGAGGCCTTCCTGCGCCGCAGCCAGACCGTCATCGTGCCGGTCGGCTCGATCGAGCAGCACGGACCGCACGGGCCGCTGGGCACCGACGCCTTCGTCCCGACCGAGGTCGCCCGACGCGTCGCGCCGGAGGTCGATGCGGCCGTCGCCCCGACGGTCCCATACTCGCTCTCTTACCCGCACGAAGGCTTCACCGGCGTGGTCTTCCTGCGCATGTCGACCTTCGCCGCGCTGATCGAGGACCTCTGCGCCCAGCTGTCGACGATGGGCTTCCGGCGGATCGTCTTTCTCAACGGCCACTACGACAACACCTACGCCATCGCCTATGCCTGCGCGGCCGCCGCGGAGGCCGGTCGGCTGGCCGACGGGACGCGCGCCTTCCCGGTCAACTATTGGGACGGCATGACCGCCGAGGAGGCAGCCGAGTTCTTCGACGCTGCCAGCGGCCTGCACGCCAATCGCGGCGAGACCTCGGCCGTCATGGCGATCAATCGAGACTGGGTCGACCTCGAAGCGGCCAACGCTGAGATGCCGCCATTCCCACCGGTGACCAACCAGCCGCCCGTCCACACGGCCTTCTTCTTCTCGTCACCCGGCTCGGTCTTCCGCGCCAGCCAATCAGGCACGTGGGGCGACGCGCGCGAGGCCGCGGCGGAGTTCGGCGAGCACTACCTGCAGGTGGTCACGCGCGCAACCGTGCGGCTGCTCGACGACATCGAGCGGACGTTCGACGCCATGCCGCCGCGCTAGTCGAGCCAGCGGCCACCGATCATCACCCGGCGCACGCGCAGATCGTCGTCAAGCTCGACCAGGTCGGCGCGCAGGCCGGCCGCCAGGCGCCCGCGGTCCGCGATGCCCAACAGCGCCAGTGGGTTGCGGCTGGCAGCCTTCGCCGCGTAGGGCAGCGAAGCACCTGAGCCCACGAGATTGCGCACGGCGACATCGAGCGAGAGCACCGAGCCCGCCAGGGTCGTGGTGCCGGCCAGGGTGACCCGGCTGCCGTCCACCTCCACCTCGAGCGAGCCGATCCGGCCTCGCTGGATACCAGTACCGGCCAGAGCGATGGCGTCGCTCACCAGCACCAGCCGATGCTCGGGCTTGGCCCGCATCACCAGCTGCCACAGGGCCGGCTCGACATGGTGATCGTCGGCGATCAGCTCGACATAGGCTTCGTCCTGCAGCAGGGCGGCGGCGGCCAGGCCGGGTGAGCGATGATCCATGCCGCTCATCGCGTTGAACAGGTGCGTCGTTGAGGAAGCCCCTGCGGCGTAGCCGGCGCGGGCCTCCGCGAGCGTGGCCCCGGAGTGGCCCAGCGAGACGGCCACACCCATGGTGCTGAGCCAGCCGACGAGCTCGAGAGCGCCCGGCAGCTCGGGCGCGATCGTCAGCAGGCGAAGCCCGTCAAGCAACGGCTCCAGGTCCTTCGGGCTCACATCGACCGGACGTCGCAGGTTGTTGGGGTCATGCGCGCCGCGCCGGGCAGGTGCGAGGAATGGCCCCTCCAGGTTGAAGCCGAGCGGCTGCGCGCCGTTCGAGGGGGCGTTCGGCCGCCACCCCCGCACGCCGTCGGCGAAGCGCGCCAGGTCGTCAAGGGGAGCGGTGACGGCGGTGGGCAGGAACGAGGTCACCCCGCGGCTGGCCAGCGCAAGAGCCATGCCATCGAGGGCGGCACGATCGCCCATCGCGTCATGACCGCCCCAGCCATGGACGTGGACGTCGACAAAGCCCGGGCAGACGAGAGCTGGGCGCCTTCTCGGGATCGTCGGGTCGACTGGGTCGAGATCGACGCGGACGATATGACCGTCGGCGATGATCAGCCGCCCCGGCTCGACGCGGTCTTCGAGGACCAGACGGCCGATGACCTCAGCCGCGCCGGCGGTCATCCCGCTCCGTCGGTTGCCCGACCGTCGGCTGTGCCCGCGTCGCCCTCGCCGCCGTAACTCTCGTGGCCGCCGGTGGCGGTGCGATCGGGCAGGGCCACGTCAAAGCGGACCACCAGCGCGTACCGCTCGGCCAGGTAGCGCGACTCGGTCGACTCGATTCGCCGGCCATGGCTGTCCGAGATCACCCGGCGCTCGATCAGCAGTGGCTCCCCCGGGCGGATGCCCAGCCAGCGGGCGTCCTCGCGGGTTGCGGCGCCTGCGGTGACCATGCCGCTTCCGCGACGCAGCACAATGCCCGAGCGCCGAAGGGCTTCGTGGAGCGAGCTGTTGGCCAGATCGGCGGTCATCACGGCTGGCGCGCAGGCTCCGATCAGCACGGCGGACTCGAGCGCCACCGGCACCTCGTCGGCCAGGCGCAGGCGGTGCAGATGGACCACCGGCTCACGCGCCTCCAGGCCGAGCTCAGCCGCCTCGCGGGGCGTGGCCGGGCGGATGACCCGGGTCAGGACCTGGGAGCTGGGCTGGCGCCCGGTGCGCAGCATCTCCTGGGTGAAGGTCATCAGCCGGTCAGCGTGGCGGTGGGCCGGCGGCTCGAGCACGAAGCTGCCCCGACCGGGCTGGCGCGCCACCAGGCCCTCATCGGCCAACCGCTGCATCGCGTTGCGCGCAGTCATCCGGCTCACTCCGAACTCGGCGCACAGCTCTGCGTCCGAGGGCAGTCGCGCGCCGGGTGGCAGGCTGGCGATGCGCACGCGCAGCGCGTGCTCGATCTGACGGTACTGCGGCTGGTAGGTCGGGCCTGCCATCAGCCTGGCTCGATCGCCCGCTCGGCACCGTGGACGGCAGCACCGACGGCGCCCGCCCACGTGCCCAGCTCGGCACCCACGACCTCGACCTGCTCCAGCGCGGTGACCTGCACACGTCGCTCCAGCTCCGCCTGGATCGGGCCGATGAGAAGGTCCAGCGCGGCGCCGATGCCGCCCCCGATGACGACCCGGTCGGGCGTGATGACGACGATCATGTTGGCGATGCCGATGCCCAGGTAACGACCGACCTGACGGATGCCCTCGAGCGCGCGGGCATCACCGGCCCGGGCCAGCTCGATACCCTGGTCGGCCGTCGCGGTGCCGCACGCATCGGCGATCGCCTCCGCCTTGGCGAACGCCTCGAGGCAGCCACGGTTGCCGCACCCGCACCATGGTCCATCGGGCACGATCGTCTGGTGCCCCACCTCGCCCGCGGTGCCGTCGTGGCCCTGATGGACCCGGCCGCCGACCGCGATCACGCCGCCCACGCCGGTACCCAGGGTGAGCCCCACCATCGACGAGGCGCCACGTCCGGCGCCGAGTCGCAGCTCGGCCAGTCCGAAGGCGCGCGCATCGTTGACCAGGAAGGCCGGCAGGCTCAGTGCCCGGCCGACTTCCGCGGCGATCGGCACGCCGGCCCACTCGCCCGGGAGGTTGACCATGAAGCGCGCCGTGCCGGTGGCAGGGTCGTACAGGCCGGGCACGCCGATGCCGACGCTGGCCACGCCCCGGCAGCGCTGGATCGCCCACCCACCGATCCGCGCGAGCTCGCCTACGACCGCGGTCGGACCGCCCTCGGCCGGGGTGGGAACCTGGTCGCGGTCAATCGCCCGCCACTCTGAGCCGTCGTGCTCAACGACGACCCACTTGATGAACGTGCCGCCGAGGTCCAGCCCCAGATGGCGGGTGGTGGGCCTGCCTCCGCCAGGCTCAGGAGTCGGAGGTGACGCGTGCATACGCGGCCGCCACGAGGACGATGATCGAGCCGAAGAGGATCAGGCGATCGGCCTCGCGGAAGCCGAGCGATTGGAGCAAGGCGACCGCAACGGTCAGGATCAGGGCACCGGCAATCGTGCCTCCGTAGCCGCCGCGCCCGCCCATGATCGAGGTGCCGCCGATGACGGCCGCGGCAACGGAGGGCAGGACGAGCGAATCGGCCAGGGTCACGCTGGCGGTGTTGGTCGCGCCGCTGAGCAGGAAGCCGGCAATGCCAGCAAGCAGCGCCGAGATGATGTAAAGCGCAATCAGCACCTGCCACGAGCGAACCCCGGCCAGGCGAGCGGCGACGGGGTTGTCCCCGACCGCATAAAGCAGCCGCCCATAGCCGGTCCGTCGCAGGCCCACGAGTATCAGCAGCGCGAGTGGCACGAAGACGATCAGGTTGTGCGGTACCACTCGCTCGAACAGGCCGGCACCGAGGAATCGAAGCTCGGTTGGCACACCGGAACCGGTCTGGACCATCTGCAGCTGCCAGACATTGGCCAGCCCGAGCACGACCAGCGCCATGCCCAGGGTCATGATCAAGGGGTGGACCCTGAAGACGCCGACGCCGATACCGGTAACCAGGCCGGCGGCTGCGGCGGCCAACAGCGCGACGAGCATGGCCGCCGGCAAGCCCAGCGGTCCGACGAGGGTGGCCACCACGAAGCCGGTCATGGAGGCCACGGCGCCGACTGACAGGTCGATGCCGCCGGTCAGCATCGTCAGAGTCTGGCATCCGGCCAGGATCGCCAGTGGGACGGCGGTTCGGACGATCGTGGCGGCCCAGCCCGGCCCGACAACTCCCGGCCGCACCAGCTCGTAGAGAATCACCAGCAGCACCAACAGGGCCAGCAGCGGGATCAGTGGCCGGTCGCGGAACAGTGCCCGCCAGGCCGATGTCGTGAGCCAGCGGTTGCGCTGGCCGGCTGTTGCTGGCGCCGTGGTGCTCATTGGCGCATCCGGCGAAGGGCCATCAGGCTGCCGGCCATGACCACGCCGATCAGGATTGCGCCCTGTGCGACCACGGCAAGATTGGGATCAAGGCGCATGAAGGTCATGATCGTTCGCAGCTGCGACAGGATGATCACGCCGATGATCGGGCCCAGCACGCCGCCTCGCCCACCCGCGAGGCTGACTCCGCCGAGCACCACCGCTGCCACGCTCAACAGCGTGTACGGCCCGGGAACGGGCGTCCCGATGCCCGTGCTGGCGGTCAGCGTCAAGCCGGCCAGCGCGGCGAAGAGCCCCGTCAGCGTGTAGGCCAGCACCTTGGTTTGCCTGATCGAAACGCCGCTGCGGTACGCGGCCAGCGAGTTGCTGCCCACCGCGTACAGCGACAGACCCAGGCGAGAACGGCGGATGGGCAACCAGATCACGCCGACCACCACCAGCAACGCAACCAGCGCCCGTGGAATCCATTCGTTCAGAAACTCGCCGCGGAAAAGGTCGCGGAGCCACGGTGCCGCCGAGCCGCCGGGCGTCGGCAGCACGACCAGCGCGAAGCCTGACCAGACGAAAAGCATGGCCAGGGTCACCACGATGTCGGGCACCCTGGTGGTGACGACCAGCACACCGTTGATCAGGCCAAGCAGCAGGCCCAACAGAAGCACCGCAAGGACCACGACCAGCGAGAGATCCGGTTGCTCGGCCATGAACCGGGCGGCGACGACGCTGGTCAGCGCCATCATCGAACCGATCGAGAGGTCGATGCCACCGGAGATGACCACGATTGCCTGCCCGACCGCCGCCAGGGCGAGCGGCAGCACAGAGATGGCCAAGCCCTGGATCCCCCTCACGCCATACGTCGGCTGGATGAACAGCGTGAAGACGAAGAGCAGGGCCAGGAACACGAGCAACCCGAGGATCCAGCCACTGCTGCGCACCCAGCTCAGGGCCGCCTCGGCCGGCCGACCACGCATCTGGACGGTTTCTCCGAGCGTCGTCATTCGGCGGCCAGCTGGGTCGGCATCTCGGCGTCCGCGCCCAGGTTGTAAGCCGCTCGCAGGAGCGCCGGCTCATCGGCGGTCGCCGCGTTGACTTCGGCAACCACGCGCCCGTTGAAGATGACGATCGCGCGGTCACACGCGATCTGGATCTCGTTCAGCTCGGAGGTGTACAGCAGGATCGCGGCCCCCGCCTCGGCCAGGTCGCGCAGGAGCAGGTAGATCTGGTGCTTCGTGCGGATGTCGATGCCGCGGGTGGGGTCGAAACACAGCATCGTGTGCACGCCCTTGGCCACCCAGCGGGCAATGGTCACCTTCTGCTGGTTGCCGCCGGACAGCCGGCGCACCTCCGCCTGGGCGCGCGTATCGATCTGCAGCCGCTCAATTGCTTCGCTGACCCTGGGCCGTTCGTCGCCCAGGTCGATCAGCCCCCACTGCGCCAGCCGCGTCCGGAACGGAAGCGCGATGTTCTCGCGCACGGATCGCTGCATGAGCAGTGCCTCGGCACGGTCGGCGGCCACGTACACGACGCCGGCACGGATGGCGTCGGCGGGGTGACCGAAGCTGGCCGTCCGGCCATCGACCTGGATTGCACCGCCGCTCGGCTTGCGCGAGCCGGCGAGCACCTCGAACAACTCGTCCTGACCCTGTCCTTCGAGCGCCACGACCCCGAGCACCTCGCCCGGGTACAGCTCGAATGAGACGTCATGCAGCTTCGCACCGGCGGCCAGGCTGCTGACTGCCAGGCGCGGCTGCACGTCTGCCGGGCGGCCGGCGCTCACCGCTGGCTGGCCTCCGTGAGAGGGCAGGTCCTGGACGATCTCCCCGAGCATCAACTCGACGATGCGCTGGGCCGAACCGGGAGTGGTCACGTCGACGACCCCCACCGTCTCCCCCTCGCGCAGGACCGTGGCCCGATCACAGACGGATGAGATCTCAGTCATACGGTGGGAGATGAAGATCACGCACCGATCGCCGCCGCGCTGGTCGCCGATGACCGTCAGCACGCGCTCGGTCAGGTTGGCCGGCAGGGCGGCGGTCATCTCGTCGAGCATCAGCACGTCCGGCTCGATGGCAAGTGCGCGGGCGAGGTCGATCACGCGCAGCGAGGCCAGGGGAAGGTCGCGCGCCATGTTCGACAGGTCAAGCTCTTCCAGGCCGAGCTCCCGGGCCCAATGACGGAAAGGCTCCAGCGGCGTCTCGGTCAGTCGGAGATTGCTACGAATGTCCAGGTCGGGGATGAGCGCGGGCTCCTGGTACACCGAAACCAGCCCACCGCGGCGCGCTTCGTGGGGTGAGTGCACTGCCCGCTCGACGCCTCGGATCGAGATCGTCCCGCGATCCGGGCGCACCGCACCGGTCAGGATCTTGACCATCGTGCTCTTACCGGCGCCGTTGGCGCCCATCAGCGCGTGGACCTCGCCCGGGCGGACCGCCAGCGAGGCGTTCTTGAGCGCCACAACGGCACCGTAGGTCTTGGCGATGCCGGAGGCCTCGAGCAGCAAATCGGTGCTTGTGACGGTCATCTGCATCCGCTACGGAAGAGAGTCTGGGGGCCGCCCAAGCGGGCGGCCCCCATGGTCAGCTCAGAGGCTGGCTACGGGCCCTCGCAGGCGATTGCCTGCTCGGGGGTGTAGGTCGTCCAGCCCTCGATCTGCAGGCCGAGCGGCCAGAGCGGATCGAGACCGTCAACCTGCCAGGACTCGAGTGTCTGGCGACCTCCGTCGGTCACGTTGTCAGCGACAACGGGATCGAGCAGGACGGTGTTGGGCTGGTCGGCGTCGGGGTCGGTAGCGACCTCCTCACCGTCGAGCAGCTTGACCGCCAGGTTCACACCGGCGCCACCGACGGCCGCGGTGTTGGTCACCGCCGCGCCCTCGAGGCCCGGATAGTTCTCCTCGTCCAGCAGCTGACCGACGAACGCGCCGAGGTCCGCGCCGACGATCGGCACGAATTCCAGGTTGGCGTCGCGGATCGCGTCGACGACCTGGGAGTCCATGCCGGACGTCCAGATGCCGTCGATCTGCTCGTACTGGCCGCTGGCCAGGAAGTCGTTGATCAGCTGAGTGGTGGTGGCCGGATCCCAGCCGGTGTGGACACCTTCGTCACCCGGGACGACTTCGATGTCCGGGTACTCCTCCAGCGCGCGCTGGAAGCCTTCATGGCGGTCGGTGTCGGCCGGGTGGCCGGCGAGCCCGCGCATGTAGTACACGGTGCCCGAGCCGCCGATGTGCTCGAACAGCCAAGTGGCGCCCAGGTAGGCGTACTCCTCCTGGTTGTTGTAGAGGTTGTAGGTGTCCTCATGGTTGACGTACGCGTCGACCGAGACGGTCACGATGCCGGCCTCATGCGCCTCCTCGAGGGCGGGCGTGAGGGCATCGGGATCGTTCGGGTTGAACACGATCGCGTCGACGTCGGCCGCAATCAGGTCGCGCAGGTCAGACAGCTGACCGGCGGCGTCGGTGTTGCGGTGAATGGTCGTCAGCTCCGAGACGCGGCCGGAGGCAAGGGCCTCGGCGTTGGCGGTGCAGACCTGCTCCTCGCGGAAGCCGTTACCGACGCCGGCACCGTTGGAGTAGCCGATGTGGTACTGGTCGCCGGCGCCGGGGGTCTGCGCGCCGGGGGTCTGTGCGCCCGGCGTCTCGGCGCCCGGCGTCTGTGCGCCCGGCGTCTGTGCGCCCGGCGTCTGACCGGGAGTCTGGGCGGGAGCGCCGGGCTGGCAGGCGGCCACCACCAGGGCGAGCACTACCAGCAGGGCGGCGATTGTCCGATGGGACATTAAATGGGTTCCTCCTCCAAGTTCTTGCCATTGACCGTGGGATACGTCCTTGCCCGTCATTCACCTCCTTCGTGGTCGATCGCACGGGCAATGCGCCTGGCGTGCTCTCGGTAGGCCTCTTCGAACAGCTGCCGCGACCGCTCCTCACCGACGACAGCGCCGCGGGTGATGACCGGGGGCATTGCGCCGCGCTCCACCAGGAGCTCCGCGACGCGGACCTTGATCTGATTGACTATGGCAACGGCGGCCACGGTCGAGCCGGGGCCGACCGGCGTCTCCAATCCCTCGACTTCAATCATCGCATCCGCGACGGGAGTGCACAGGTCGAGGACCAGGTCGGCTTCGTCCATCAGCCGCGCACCGGCCGCGGCCTCGGGTTCGGCCGACTGCGACTGGGTGACAGAGGTAACGGCGATGACGCGCAGGCCGCGAGCTCGCGCACCGCGGGCCATCTCGACCGGAACCGCGGTCAGCCCGCTCGCCGAGAAGACCATCACCACGTCGCGCGAACCGAAGCCGAAGTTGGACAGGATCACCTCGGCAAGGCCGGGCGTGCGCTCGATCTGCATTGCCTGGCGCTGACCGTTGCTGCCGACGACCTGCGTATGGAAGGTCATCGAGAGCTCGACCATCGGGTTGAAGCCGGGATACGAGCCGTAGCGCGGGAACATCTCCTCGACCGGGATCCGCGAGTGGCCGGTGCCGAAAAGGTGGACCAGGCCGCCGCTGGCGATCGCTTCGGCGCACCACTGGCTGGCCTGCTCGATGCCCGCAGCCTGGGTGCGCTCGATACGCCTGAGCAGCTCGACGGCGTGATCGAACCAGCGCATGGCCGAAGCCGGCGCCTCCGGTCCGTCGAGCACTTCACCCAGGACGCTGGCCACCTAGTAGCCGCTCTGCTCCGGTCCCGGCGTGCTGCCACCGGCAGCTGCGCCGGCCGGCACCGCACCCGACTTGCGAGCCTTGAAGTCTTCCAGGATCGCCTCGGTGGCGGTGGCGCCGATGCGCGTTACGCCGAGCTCCATGACCTCGAGCAGCGCGTCAAGCGTGCGAACGCCATGGGCCGCCTTGACCTGGATGTGGGGTGAGACCGACTCGCGCATCAGGCGCAGGTCGTCATGGGTAGCGCCGGTCGCCGCGAAGCCGGTAGAGGTCTTGACGAAGTCAGCGCCGGCGGCTTCGGCCGCCCGGCAGGCACGGACGATCTCCTCGCTGTCGAGGTAGGCGTTCTCGAAGATGACCTTTACGATGGCTCCGGCCTGATGGGCGACCTCGACGACGGCGGCGATGTCGTCGCGCACGTCCTCATCGCGCCCCGACTTCAGCGCGCCGATGTTGATGACCATGTCCAGCTCGGTGGCGCCGTCCGCGATCGCTCGACGCGCCTCGGCGACCTTGGTCGCGGTAGCCGAGCTGCCGTGCGGGAAGCCGACCACCGTGCCTACGGCGACCTCCGTGTTCTGCAGCAGGGCGGCGGCCCGCTCCACGTCGGCCGGCCGCACGCAGACGGACGCGACCTCGTAGCGCGCTGCCAGGCGGCAGCCCTCCTCGACGAACCTGTCGTCGAGCTCGGGCTTGAGCAGGGAGTGGTCGATCGTCTTGGCGACGTCGCTGTAGCTGAGCCGCTCGATCAGGTCAGACATCAAACCTCCTTGGGCATGTACGGACGGAGCATGTCGCGGGCGATCAGGAAGCCGCGCTTGACCAGATCATCGGTACCCTCGAACTTGCGGTCCTCGTGCTCGATGATCACGTCGCCGTCGTAGCCGACCCGATACAGCGTCGAGAAGATGGACCGCCAGTCAGCGTCGCCGAGCCCCGGCAGCCGCGGAATCTGCCAGCCGATCCCGCTCGACAGCGTGCCCCGTTCGTACAGGCCGTCGCGGTCGATCTGCACGTCCTTGGCCTGCATGTGGAGGATGTGATCGGCGAACTCACGGATGAAGCGAGGCTGGTCGATCATCAGCCAGACCAGGTGCGACGGGTCGTAGTTGAGCCCGACCGTCCCGCCCCACTGCTCGATGATGCGACGCCAGATATAGGGCGACCAGGCGATGTTGTTGCCGGCCGGCCACTCGTCGTAGCTGAAGATCATCGGGCAGTTCTCGATCGTCACGCGTACGCCGTTCTCCTGCGCGTGGCTGACGATCTCGGGCCAGATGCGCAGCGCATCGTCCCAGTTCTGGTCGAGGTTCCTGCTCGGGTCGCCGCCCATGAACGTGTTCATGAAGGGCACGCCCATCTTGCGGCAGGCCTCGATGACCAGCTTGATGTGGTCGATCGCCGCCCGCCGGACCTGTTCGTCGGGATGCAGCGGGTTGGGATAGAAGCCGAGACCGGAGATCGCCAGGCCCTTGCCGCCGATCTCGTCGACGATCTCACGCGCCTGCTCGTCCGACAGGTTCGCGACGTCGATGTGTGACGTCCCGGCGTAGCGGCGGGTGGGCCCCGACGTGCGCGGCCAGCAGGCGATCTCGAGGCTGTCAAAGCCGGCGCGCGCCGCCCAGTCGGCAACCTCCATCAGCGGCGTCTCCGGGAAGGGCGCTGTCAGGAAACCGAGTCTCATGCGCGGGCCTCCGTGGCTGCGGCGCCCTGGCGGGCGCCGTTGTCGGGACGATCGATGGACACCCAGCGGTTCTCGCGCGCGCTGGCCGCGACCGCTTCGCCGATGAGCGCCTCCTCGTGGCCGTCGGCGAAGGTGGCGTAGACAGGGTGCTCGCTCATGCGGCCTCCGGCGACGTCCGCGTAGACGGTGCGGAAGAGCGCGGCGAACGTGTCGGCAAAGCCCTCCACGTGCCCGCCCGGCAGGGCCGCTGCGGCCACACCGGCCTGGTTCATCAGGGCCGGGTTGCGCATCAACAGCTCGTTGGGCCGGTCGCGGTGGCCGAGCCACAGCTGGTCCGGCTGCTCCGAGTCCCAGGCGGCGGCACCGGTCGAGCCGTCGATCTCGTACTGCAGCTGGTTCTTGCGGCCGGCGCTGATCTGGGAGATGGCCACCAGCCCGCGAGCTCCATTCTCGTAGCGCAGCATGATCGTGGCCACGTCCTCGGTCGCGACGCGGCGCTCAATGGTCTCGGCCGCGCGCTCGACGCTGAATGTCTCGACCGGGCCGGAGGGCTGCCGGCGAACGTCGACGAAGGTGGCCAGGTCGGCCATGACTTCGCTGACGCGCAGGCCGCTGACAAAGCCGGTCAGGTCGAGCCAGTGCGAGCCGATGTCGCCGACCGCCCGCAGCAGGCCTCCGAACTGCGGCTCGAGGCGCCAGTTCCAGTCGGTCTCGAGCAGCAGCCAGTCCTGAAAGTAACGGCCGGTCACGAGCCGGACGTCGCCGACAGCGCCGTGCGCGATTGCCTCGCGCAGGTGCTGGTTGAGCGGATAGAAGCGGATGTTGAAGTTGACCGCGCAGACCTTGCCGCTCTCGGTGGCCAGGCGAACCAGCTCGGCCGTCTCGGTCGAGTCCATCGCCAGCGGCTTCTCGCAGATGACGTGGCGACCGGCGGCCAGGATCTGCTTGACCTGCGGGTAGTGCAGGTGGTTGGGAGAGGTGACGTGGACCAGCTCGACCTGCGTATCGTCGAGCAGCTCCTCGAGGGAGGCGTACGCGCGCGGCAGGGAGAGCTTGCGCGCTCGCTCGGCGCCGCGCTCAGGGGTCGACCCGAGGAGTCCCCGGACCGGCACGCCCACGCGCCGCAGCGCCTCGATGTGAACTGTGCCGATGAAGCCGCTGCCGATGACGGCGGCCCCGATCTCGCCGATACCCTTCAAGGGATCGCCTCCTCTGGCTGGGCCGATAGTCTATACGGCTAGACCGTTATCCCGCGTTGCGTTCCTCAGCGAGGCCGGCGGCAGCTTCCTCGTTCGCCCAGACCACCAGCCGCGGGTGTCGCCGGAGGTAGGAGGCCGGGACATCTGGGGTCTCGGCGCCCTCCAGGCTCGCCCGCAGGACGTCGGACTTGTGTTCGCCGGTGACGAGCAGCCAGACCTCATTAGCCTGCAGAAGTCTGTCGAGCCCGAGCGTGATGCCATGGGTCGGCTGTCCATGGGCACCGTAATCGGCGGAGGTCTCGATGCTGGCGGCAGTCAGCTCGACCACGCGGGTGGGGCTGTCGGCCGTCGAGCCGGGCTCGTTGAAACCGACGTGACCGTTGCGGCCCAGGCCGACCACGGCAATGTCAAGGCCCGCTGCGGCCACTTGATCATGGACCGCCGCCGCGTCCTCCGGGGCCAGGGTGTCCACGGCGATCGGGTGGAAGGCAAGCGGCGAGACCGGCAGGCGGTCGACCAGGTCCGTGCGCAGCTGGACGTCGCACCTGGCCGGGTCGTCGGCCGCCAGGCCGACGTACTCGTCGAGAAGCACGATCTCGACGTCGGCGAAGGAGATCTCCCCGCGCCGGGCGGCGGCCACCAGCTCGGCATACAAAGGGGCGGGTGTGCTGCCCGTGGGCAGGCATACCCGCAGGCGGTCGGCCGCCCGCACCCGCTGTGCGAGCTCTGCGGTGACCCCGGCCGCCCAGTCCCCGGCAGGCAGGACGCGAACGTCGGCCATCAGACTTCCTGCTCGATGGGCACCTGCTGGCTGTCGGTCATCTCGACCGGCGCGGCCACCACGCGGTCGACGAAGTCGCCGCTCTGCTCGTCCTTGAGGATCAGCTTCTGGCGGCCGTCGGGCAGCGTCTCGCGCTTGATCACGACCTTGCCTTCGTGCCGGTCGGGCTCGCGGCCGGTGCCGATCCGCGGCACGCCGGCGCCGCGCCACTCGAACAGCTCCACCGGCTCCCATCGGTTGGACTTAGCCGAGCGATAGCAGGCGTCCATGATCGCGTTGACCACGTAGCCGTCGTAGAAGGTCTCCTGCGGCGCGCCGCCCTTCTCCATCGCGTTGAACATGTCGGTGAACATGTCGACGTAGCCGAGCTCGACGACCTCGTCGCCGACGGGGAACAGCCAGCCGCGCTCCGTCTCCGCCTTCTCGGCCACGTACCCGCCCGCGCCGCCGGCGGTGAACATTTCGAAGCCGGTTCGCAGGAAGTGGTCCATCCAGATCGTGCCGTGCGTGCCGGCCACCTCGTCGCGCAGGTCCATTCCGCCGCGGAACGTCCATGACACCTCGAACTGGCCGAGCGCGCCAGACTCAAAGCGGATGAGCGCCACCGCGTTGTCCTCGTCGCTGATCGGGTGAACGAGGGTATCCGTATGGCAGACGACCTCGACCGGCCGATTGTCCTTGCCGACGAAGTTGCGGATGATCTCGATGCAGTGGCAGCCGAGGTCGATGATCGCGCCGCCGCCGGTCAGCCGCCCGTCCCAGAACCAGGCCGAGTGCGGACCCGGGTGAGTCTCGCGCGAGCGAACCCAGGTCACGTCGCCGATCGCACCGGCCTTCACCGCATTGATCGCCTTCAGCGTCTTTGGCGTGTAGCAGAGGTCCTCGAGGTAGCCGGCGAAGACGCCAGCCTTCTCGACCGCCTCGAGCATCCGGCGCGCCTCCTCGGCGTTACGGCCGAGCGGCTTGGTGCACAGGATCGCCTTGCCCGCCGCAGCGGCCAGCGAGATTGCCTCCTCGTGCAGGAAGTTGGGCAGACCGATGACCACGACCTCGGTTTCGGGGTGCTCGATGGCTGCTTTCATGTCGGTCGTCGACTCGGGGATGCCCCAGCGCTGCTTGAAAGCCTGACCACGCTCCGCACTGCGCGAGTAGACGATGCGCACCTTGTCGCGGCTTCGCTGGCCGTGCAGGGTCATCGTGTAGAAGTCGCCGATCAGGCCGGTGCCGAGCATGCTGATGGAGCTCATGGTCCCTCCAGGTGACGGGGTCGGGGCAGTCGATGGGCAGTCATTCTAGGAGCGTTCGGCCGATGATCTCCCGAGCCCTGCGGGCGGCATCGACTGCCGACCGATCGCCCGTCGCGAGGCCCTGCTCGAGTCGATCCAGTGCCGCGTAGTACGAATCCCACGCCACTCGCTCACGCTCGACGGCCCGACTGAACGCGTTCCCGTCGCCGACCAGCTCGACCGCCTGACGCAGCCGCCGAGCACCAACCTGCGCCAGCTCTTCGCCCAGCCGCTCGTCGCCGTCGGCAAAGGCCTGCTCTATGCGCAGCGCCAGCCGGAGGGTCACCACCGTCAGCGGCAGGCGCGAGGCGAAGCAGCCGGTAAACGGATCGATCAGCTCTTTGATGCGTTCGCGGCCGAGGTGGTCGGCGTAGGCCGAGAAGTACAGCACCCGGACGTCGTCGCCGACCAGCTTGCCCACGCGCGCAGCCTCGATGGCCGCCCCGGCGAAAGCCTCCTTGTCATGGCGCATGATCAGCCCGGCCCGGTGGGCGTAGGCCAGGCGCGGCTCGCCGTCCAGCACGGACAGAACGTAGGCCTGGTCCTCGGCGCGTCCAATGAAGGCCGGCGTGAAAGGCCTGTGGCGGCGCAGGGCGTCGACGAGGATCCCGTTCGTGCCGCCCGTGACGTGGATCCGCTCGAGCACGCGCCGGTGCCCGTCCCGTTCCGCGCCGTCATACCGCTCCATCATCTCGGCCCGGGTGGACAGCGCCTGTGGCAGCCGGCTGAAGAAGACGTGCTCATCGGGCTTGACCGGCCCGGGCGGGAAGGTCACGTCCGGCGTGAACAGCCCTCGGCCGATGTCGCGCTCGTTGACCAGCGCGCCGGCGATCATGCCGAGCTCTACCCGGCGGTCCCACGCGTCGCGCCCCAACGCGCCCCACAGCGGCGTGCGCAGGTGCTCCAGGGCAGAGGCTCCGGTTTCGGTTACGAGCACCTCCTGTGGGAAGACCTGGTCCAGGTCGATCTTGAAGGTCGCCCGCAGACCAGTGTCGGCTGCGACCTGCCACAGGGCCGAGATCGCCTTCAGGAAGGTGTAGTGGCGACCGTACTCACCGTCGACTCCGAAAGCGGCGTGAAGCGCCCGGACGTCGTCGCCGACCTCACCGATGAGCGGCGCCAGGACGTCTTCGATGAGGGCGAGCGTGTCCTCCTCGGTGAAGAGGTGCACGGCCAGGTGCTTCAGCCTCCCCTCGCGGGCAAGCTCGAGGCGGACGTAGTCGCGGGCGATGGCGCGCAGCCCCGCGTGGGTGACCGAGGCCGAGAGGACGATCCGCATCGGGCCAAGCCGCCGGTCGCGCTGATGCTCGAAAGCCAGCGCCGCGTCCAGAGCGCGCAGGCCGTAGAGCAGCTCGTTGCCGGCAGGCTGGACCCCTATCTGTATCGGGTGGTCGTACCAGTAGAGCTGTTCCTCCTCCGCTGCCGCCCGCACCGCTGCCCGAAAGGGTTCGTCGTAGGGCAGCGCGGCCAGGTCCGTGCCCTCGGAGGGCACTGTCAGCAGGACGTTCGATGTGAGCAGCAGCTCCGCGGCCAGGTCGCCCAGCGGTCGCGGGTTGAGCTGCTCGATCCGGATCGTCCGACGCCTGCGCAGATCCTCGATCCGCTCGTCCTCACTGCCCAGGATGCCGACGCCCTCCGGGAAGAAGACATCCCACACCGCTTCGGGGTCGGCCGCCGGGGAGGGCAGCGCGGCAGCACGGGTCAGTGCATCGTGGAGGTCACCGCTGCGCGCCAGTGCACCATTGAGCTCATCGGGAATGTTGGCGAGAGCCAGCCGATACAGCCCGGCGAGCGACTCGGCGGGACCGGCCGGAGGTGCCTCCAGCAGCTCCCGAGCCACAGGCGTTGCTGTCCCGCCTCCGCCAAGCTCGAGCAGGAAAGCGGCGTTGACGGCCGCCACGTCCCCCGAGCTGCCAGCCAGTCTCGAGCCGGCAGCCGGGCTCAGCGCGGCAACGATCCGCTCGAAAGAGTCCATCCAGGCAAGGGTAAGGCCGGTCGGGCTTTCAGCCATCTGGCTGCGCTTCGGCCCAGCCGGCGGAGCGATCGCCTAGCTGGTTCGCCCCGATGAGCCCTGCTCGAGCCTCGAGTCGGCGGTCAACGCCAGCCGCACGACGGTGTCGCGCCCGAGCAGCGGCTGCGCCCGCCGAAGGTGACGGGCCAGGCCTCGGCCAGCGAAGACGGCAACGTCCTCGGCGACGACGGCCTGCCAGCTGTCGGCGGCTTCCGGGAGGCACAGCACCGGGGTGACCCCGACACCCACCGTTCCCAGCTCATCGGCCAGGGCTGCTTGTACCTCCTGTGCGGTGCGCCGTACCGACTCCGGCACCCCGGAGCGAAGCCGCCCGTCCACGTACAGCCAGTCACCGCTTGCTGCCACCTCGCCGCGCCAGGGTCGGTCCTCGACCACGTAAATGCCCGATGGGGCGACCAGCAGATGGTCGACCCAGCGGCGCCCGACGGGAGTGCGGCGTCCGTGCAGGAGCACTACCCCGTGCTGGCGGAGGCCGTGCAGGTGGCGCGGATCGAGCTGTTCCGAGCCGGCAATCGCTGCGCGAGCCGGTTTGCCCAAGCCAGCCAGCAGCCGCGACACCGCTCGCAGGGCAGGTCGGCTGGTGGCGGAGCGGCCCTGCTCAAAGAGCTGCTGTGCGCTGGGCGCAGGCGGGGAGTCGCTGGGTGGTCCGATCCGGCCCGCCGCGGCCGGCTGATCGTGCATCGTCGGCAATGGGACCACGCCCGTTGCTGCCGCCACATCCACCGGAAGTCGGCCCGAGCAGGTACTTACGTTTACTGCACCAGACGGCACCGCACCGCCAACATCGCTGCAGCGTCGCGGCGCGGGCCGTGACGGTGCGTCACTGCGCAGCCGGCCTGCGCGTCGCAGGCGGAGTGATGTCTAATTCAGAAGGGTGGCAGGGGACCAGAGGGGGCACGATGTCGGACACGGCGCGCACGACGGCCGGTGAGGGGTTTCGTCCTGACATAGAGGGCCTGCGCGGGCTGGCGGTCATGCTGGTTGTGATCTTCCACGTCGGCCTGGCCCTGCCAGGCGGCTTCATCGGCGTCGATGTCTTCTTCGTCATCTCCGGCTTCCTGATCACGGGGCTGCTGCTGCGCGAGCGCGAGCGCACCGGGCGGATCAGGCTGCTGGCGTTCTACGCGCGGCGGGTGCGTCGCCTGCTCCCGGCCGCGATCGTCGTCATCGCTGTCACCTTGCCGCTGGCCTACAACCTCTATGCACCGCTGGATCGGGGAGAGGTGCTGCTGGACGGCGCGGCCTCGGCGCTGTCCGTCGGCAACATCCGCTTCGCCCTTGCTGCCGGTGACTATTTCCACGCCATCACCACGCCATCGCCGTTCCTGCACTTCTGGTCGCTCGGCGTAGAGGAGCAGTTCTACTTCGTCTGGCCGGGTCTGCTGCTGCTGGCTGCCGGTGGCCTTGCTGCCGCGCGCGCCATCCGGCTGAGCGTCGGAGCCGCACTCGTGCTGGTCTTCATCGGCTCGCTGCTGGCCAGCGTGGTGCTGACCGAGGCGGCTCCCAACTGGGCTTTCTACTCGCTGCCAACCAGGGCCTTCGAACTTGCCGCTGGCGGCCTGTTGGCCGTCGCCGCCGGCCTCGTCGTGCGCGTCCCCGGCCTGCTCGTCACGCCGCTCGCCTGGCTGGGCCTGGCCGCCATCGTCTGGTCGGCGATTGCCTTCGACGCCGCGATGGCCTTCCCGGGGCATGCGGCGCTGGTGCCCACCGTTGCGACCGTGGCGCTCATCGCCGCAGGCGGACGCCGCTTTGCGCCGTCCGCTCTGTTGTCGGTGGAGCCTCTGCGCTTCCTCGGACGGATCAGCTACTCGCTCTACCTGTGGCACTGGCCGATCCTCATCCTCAGCGGCCTGGCGCTCGGCTTTACCCAGCCGAGGCTCGCGATGGGCGTCCTGCTCATCGGGCTGTCGGTCGTCGTCTCGGCGGCCTCCTGGGCGCTGGTCGAGGAGCCCTTCCGGCGCGGGCTTCCGGCGCTTCAGGCGCGACCGGGACGGACCGTCTTCGGAGGGGTCGCGGCCATCCTCGCCGTCGTGCTGGCGGCCAACGGGATGGCCTACGCCAGCAACCAGGAGCTGGGCAATGCTGCCTCCGGCATCAGCGCGCCGATCAGTGCGCCGTCCGCCACGGGCGACTACCTCGCCGTCGACCCGATGGTCGACGAAGAGCTGCCCCCCGACGACCTGCCCGAAATCGACCTGCCCGAGGTCGTCCTGCCCGACGTGCTGTTGCCCGAGCCTACTGCCGGCACGCCGCCGCGACGGCCTTCAGCCGGCGCCGGTGAACCGGTCGTCGATGACACGCCGCGCACGCCGCGCGCGAGCAAGCCCAGGCCGAGCGCGACGGAGACACCGATGCCGACTGCCACGGGGAAGCCCCGGCCGAACGCCAGTGTCGAGCCCGAGCCCACGCAGCCGACGGCCAAGCCGAAGCCGCAGGCGACGGCCAAGCCCAAGTCACAGCCGACACCCGAGCCCACGCCCGGAGCGGCGCCGACGATCGTGGCGGGTACTCCCAAGCCCCACCGGCCACCGACCGACTTCGCGCTCAGCCCAAACGTCCAGCCCGCGCTGGTCAACGCGCGCAACGACCGCGAGCGGATCTGGTACGAGCGCTGCCTGGGCAACGTCGAGCACACCGCGCCGCGGCCGGGCTGTGTATATGGCAACAAGGGTGGTTCCTACACCGTCGCGCTGGTCGGCGATTCGCACGCCGCCCATTTCTTCCCTGCCTTTGAGTGGGCCGCCCAGCAGAACGGCTGGCGGCTGCTGGTCATGGTCAAGGTGTCGTGCACCTTCACCGACATGCGCGTCCGCAACATCCTGCTCAAGCGCGAATACACGGAGTGCGCCTCATGGAACGAGGGGGTCGTAGCGCGCCTCGGCCAGGAGCGACCCAACCTGACGGTGGTGATCAACAACCGCGCCATCTTCCCGGTCGATGCGGCCGAGGACACGTTCGCGGCCAAGGCGGCGGGCGTGGCGCGCATGATGAAACGGCTGCCGGGCAAGGTCGTGCTGATGGCAGACTCCCCGCGATCGGCATATGACGTGCCGGCATGCCTGTCGTCCAACCTGCACGACATCCGCAGCTGCGCCACCGGCCGCAAGAAAGCCTTCGGCTACCACGGGGTCATCGAGACGAAGGTGGTCGAGCAGGCCCGCGTGCCCTTGATCGACATCTCCGCACGCATCTGCACCGACAATCCGTGCCCGGCAGTGGTCGACAACATGATCGTCTACCGCGACTCGCACCACCTGACGGCAACCTTCGCCCGCTCCCTCGGGCCCGAGCTGCAACGGCTCCTGAACAAGGTGCGCTGACCCGGGGTCGAGTCGGCTCACCGCGTGGTCAGGTCGACTCGATGTCCACCTCGATGGCCATCGGGACTGCCCGGCGGACCGCATCTGTCACCGGACAGTGCGCCACCGCCCACTCGACCAGCTCGCGCAGGGACTCGGCGTCTGCTTCGTCGACGGCCAGGCGAGCGGCGACCCGCGTGCTGATCGGCCCGGCCGGCACATCGTCACCGATCCCCAGGATGCCGCGGTCATCCGACTCGGAATCGACGGTGACCTCGACCGAACGCAGCTTCACGTCAAGCTGGGCGGCGCGCATGGCGATCAACGTCGCGACGCAGCTCGCCTCGGCCGCGCGCAGGAACCAGCCGGGCGACGGGTGTTCGTTGCCGCCGCCGACCGAGCTCGGCATGTCCGTGGTCAGCGTCTCGCCCGCCGCTCCGCGAACCGCGACCCGCAGGCCCTCGACGAGGACTGCCGTGGCCGGGCTGTCGGTATAGCGGGCCTCTGCGGGGTTGGCACTCAGGTAGGCGGACGCACCAGCGAGCGCCTCCCGGATCTGGTCGGCCATATCAGCCCCAGTACTGAGCGGTGGCCATGAAGAACACCGCTACCACGAGCAGCAGCGAGTCGGCCGTCAGCAGCTTCTGGAGGCGCTTGCCCACGTGTCCCATCTCGGCGAGGTCCTCCTCGCTCGGCGGCCCGCCCCCGCCGGCCATCCGCGCGCCCAGCTCGCCCATCCGCTCGAATGCCGGCGCGATCAGGGTCGGACCCATCGCGAAGGCGATAAGTGCGGCGATGGCGCCAATGGTCAGCGAGATGCCGTAGCCGGACTGGAACCACAGCTCACCGAAGCGTTGCCACTGGATCCAGTAGAGGATCGCACCGGCCGCGACCGTGACGATCGTGGCTCCGAGGATCACGTGCGTGAGCCTCCGCTCGCGCGTGAGGTGGGTCATGAAGGTCTGCTGCGCGTCCGCTGCCAGCGCGCGCATGGATGGGCCGATGAACAGGTAGAACGTCCATGCGGCGCCCACCCACAGGACGCCGGCGCCGATGTGCAGGGCGCGCAGTATGAGCATCACAGGATCCATTGAGTCGCTCCCTCCGGCTATGACGGGCGGCAAAAGTTTACGGGGCTGAAGCCAGGCCCACGAGGCGAACGGGAACGCATACGCTGTGCTGGATGCGCCGACTGCTGCTATGGATGGCCGGCAACGCCTTTCTGCGCCGCAACCTGCCGCGCCTGTGGTTCACGCGGCGCGCGGTGCGCCGCTTCATGCCCGGCGAGACCGCATTGGAAGCGCTGGTTGCGGCCGAGCGTTTCCGGGAGCAGGGCACGCCTGTGCTCTTCACGCTGCTCGGCGAGAACCTGAGCAGGCTGGAGGATGCCGACGCGCACGCCGCCGAGTACCTGGAGCTGATCGATGAGATCAACCGGCGTGGGATCGACGGTGAGGTCTCGGTCAAGCCGACGCAGCTGGGCCTCGACCTGGACCGCGACCGAACACTGGCCCATCTCGAGCGGCTGGCCGGGGCGGCCGCTCCACGGACGGTCTGGCTCGACATGGAAGGCTCGGCCTACACCGAGACGACGGTCGAGTTGTACGAGGCGGTAAAGCCGCGCCACTCGAACACGGGACTCTGCCTGCAGTCCTATCTGAAGCGGACTTACTCGGATGTCCAGCGGCTCCTGCCGATCGAGCCCCGGATCCGCCTTGTCAAGGGCGCCTATGCCGAGCCGCCGACGGTTGCCTACCGCTCGCGGCGCGAGGTCGATGCCAATTACCTGGCGCTGTGCGTCTCGATGCTCGAGGCCATGCGCAACGGCCGGAGGATGTTCTTGGGCCTGGGCACCCACGACGTAGAGCTGATCCGGCAGGTGGAGCAGTACGCTCGCTCGAACGGGTTCGAGCAGATCCCCTTCGACGTCGAGATGCTCTACGGGATCCGCGCAGACCAGCAGCGCCGGCTGAAGAAGGAGGGGTTTCCCGTGCGGGTGCTGATTGCCTACGGCAGCGCCTGGTACCCGTGGTACATGCGTCGGCTGGCCGAGCGACCGGCCAACGTGGTCTTTGCCCTTCGGCAGCTGCTACCGGTCTGAGCGCCGGCGGCTACTGGGCCGCGTCGATCGGTGGCCGGCCCTGCCCCGGCGGGCAGAGCTTGACCTCGCCCTGTTCGCTGGCCCGGAAGTCGAGCTGCTGGCCGTTGGCCACCAGCACGACCCAGTAGCCATCGGTCAGAACCTGCGCGTATGCCTGATCGTGTTCGGGGCAGCCGAGCGACGTATCGCTCCAGGTGACCGCCGCGGCCCGGTCGACATCGAGATCAGCAACGGCGACGCCGGCCAGCGCGGCGGCCTCCTGGGCGATCTGCTCGAAAAGCTCGGCGGGAACCTCGCCGCTCGGCGGCAACTCGGCGCGCGGCATGGTGGCCTCCGGATCGGTGTCGGCTGGTGTCGGCTGGGTCAGGTCGGGCGGCGTGGGAGGCGGGCTCGTGCCCGGCTGTAGCGCTGTGCACCCGGACGGCAACAGGGCCGCCGCCAGCAGCACCAGGGCGGCCAGTTCGCGGACTCGTCTCATGGCAGCGCGAATGCTAGCAAGCGCGTCCACCCGGCTACGGTCGGCTCAGACCCGGGCGAAGCGATCGACCGCCAGGAACCTGATGTCGTACGCGGTGCCGCCGTGCAGGGCAAGGTCTGCCGCGATGCGCCCCATTACGTTGCTGAACTTGAAGCCGTGGCCAGAGCAGGGCGAGGCAATGACGACTCGTTCATCGGCGGGGTGGGTGTCGATGATGAAGTCGAAGTCCGGGGTGTTGGTGTACATGCAGACCTTGGCATCAAGCAGGCGCCCGGCGGCGGCGGGGATGAAGCGCTCGGTGAACGCGCGCACCGGGCGCTCGTCCTCGGGGCTCACCGCTCGCTCGATTGTGTCCGGGTCGGTCGGGCGGCCGCCATGGTGGCGGGCCACCTTGGCGCCCTGGTCGGGCAGCAGCGGGAAGCCATAGAACGCGTGATCCTCGTCCAGCTCGATGATGTACACCGGCAGGCGCTCGGGCTGCAGGACTGTGGGCTCCACCGGGTCGAACCAGAACAGCACGTTGCGCTCAATCACCAGCGGCAGCTCCAGCTCGGGTGCCAACCTCGGTAGCCATGCTCCGGCGGCTATGACCAGGCGGTCGCAGGTGTAGGAGCCGGCATCAGTGCGCAGCTCGAGCACGTCGGCGCCGCCCCACGACAGGACGCGCTCGCCGAAGTGCAGCTCGGCCCCGTTTGCCGCCGCCACGGCCAGGTGCGTCTCGATGCAACGCTCGGGATAGAGCAGGCCGGCCATGTGCTCGTGCAGGACGACCATGTCCGTCTCGAGGCGAAGGGCGGGAAAGTCAGCCGCGGCCTGGTCGGCCTCCAGCAGCCGGTGGCCGATGTCGTGTTCGATCGCGCTGCGCAGCGCGCCCTCCAGGACCGCCGATCCACGGCGACCGGCGTACAGCCCGCCGGTCTGGAGCAACAGCTGGCGGCCGGTCTCCTGCTCGAGGCTGCGCCATCCCTGCCAGGCGTCGCGCAGCAGCGGCACGTAGCTCGGGTGTTCGAAGTAGGCGAGCCGGATGATCCGCGACAGCCCGCCGGAAGAGCCCAGATCGTGGGCCCGGCCGAAAGCCTCGATGCCCAGGACTCGCACGCCGCGGCGGGCCAGCTCGGCGGCGCTGGCGCTGCCCATCGCGCCGAGCCCAACGACGATCGCTTCGTAGTGCATCGCTGGGCAGGTTAGCGCCTCGGCGCGTGACGCGGTCCTACCAGGGGGTCGCTTCGTCCTCCTCGTAGAGCAGGTCGAACGCGACCTGGTCCTCGAAGTTGAACTCCTGGTAGCACTCGCCGCAGATCGGTCCGGTCGCCCAGTCCGGCTGGTCCTCTACGTGCAGCCCGAGCGGTCGGCCGCAGGCGGTGCAGTAGACCGGCTGGGTCGTGGGATCGGGCAGGCCGCTGTCCATGTCGTGTCGAATGGTATGCCGTGTCGAGGCAACGGCAGGCAGAATTCGCGCATGCCACAGCGCGACATCGAGCTGATCCTCTTCCGCCAGCTGGCATCGCGCCTGGCCGTGCCGATACTGCTGGTCGACGAGAGCGGTGACCTGCTCTTCTTCAACGAGCCCGCCGAGCGGCTCCTTGGTCAGCGCTTCGACGACGTGGGCGAGATCACGCTCGAGGAGCGCAGCGAGGCCTTCGCCTTCCGCGACAAGGATGGCAACCCGGTGCCCGATGACCAGGTGCCGCTGGTCGTCGCGCTGCGCGAGCGGAGACCGGTGCACAGGCTTGTCTCGCTGCGTGGCTTCGACGGCATCTACCGTGCGATTGAGGTGACGGCCTTCCCGCTGCTGGGTCCCGGCGGCCATCTGATCGGCGGTGTGGTGATGTTCTGGGAGAAGCGTGACGCCGGCCGCGAGGCGGGCGCCGGCGGACGCTGACCGTGCGCGTCTGTCTGTGGGGCACGCGCGGCTCCATCGCGAGCCCCGGCCCGGACACGATGGTCTATGGAGGGAACACTGCCTGCGTCGAGGTCGAAGGGCGAGACGGCACCGTCCTGATCCTGGATGCCGGAACGGGCGTTCGTCGCGTCGGCGATACCCACCGCCAGCCGCGCCGGCTGGACATCCTGCTCAGCCATCTGCACATGGACCATATCCAGGGCCTGGGCTTCTTTGCGCCGCTCTTCCGGAGCGGCTTCGAGATCCACATCTGGGGCCCTCCGTCGGCGACCGAGGACCTGCGCCGACGATTGGCTCGCTACCTTTCGCCGCCGCTGTTCCCGGTCCGGCTGCGCGACGTGGATGCCCGGCTCGAGCTACACGACGCTCCGATCGGCGAGTTCCGCATCGGTGGCATGACCGTCAGGGCCGAGAGCGTCATTCATCCCGGGCCGACCGTTGGCTACCGCATCTCCGACGGGCAGTCCACGATTGCCTATATTCCCGACCATGAGCCGCAGCTGGGCAGCTTCGGCGAGCTGTCGGATGCGGCATGGACATCCGGCGTCCGGCTGGCCCGCGGCACAGACCTGCTGCTCCACGACGCGCAGTACACCGCGGACGAGTACGAGGGGCGTGTCGGCTGGGGCCATTCGCGGATCGGCGACGCGGTGGCACTGGCCCGGCTGGCCGGTGCCGCTCGGCTCGTCACCATGCACCATGACCCGGCCCACGACGACGATCGGCTGGACGCGATGCTGGCCGAGGCGCGGGCGATGGCCGGCGGCGTGGTGGACGTCGTGCCGGGTCGAGAAGGCTCGACGCTGCACATCTGACCAGCCTTTCCGTCGCAACCTTGTTAGGTGCGCCGCCGGCGTGCGCATCGACGCTGCCGAGCACGCTCGCCACAATCTGCGCCGTGCCTGACGAGATCGTGCCGGGGCTGATACCGGTCGCCCCGCCTGAGCCACTGGACCGGCAAGCCCGTGAAAGGGCGCGGACCGGCCTGACGGTGGGGGGCCTCGCCTTCCTCGGCTTCCTGGCCCTCTTCGCGGCCGTGAAGGCGGAGCGCAGCGAGCGCATCGACATGGCCATCACGTTGCGTCTCCAGGCGCGCCGTCATCGCTGGCTGGGGCGGCTGATGGAGGCGTGCTCATGGCCCGGCTTCCCGCCGCAGAGCCGGGTGATCCCGCCGCTGATCATCGCCGGGCTGGCGCTGTCGAACCACCGCACCGAGGCCGCCTTCCAGGGCCTGGCCTGGTGCACCGGCGGCCTGTCGGAGGTGCTCAAGTCAATGATGCGGCGCCAGCGGCCGCTGCCCGAGCAGGTGCGGGTGGTCGTTGCGCCGCTCGGTGGCTCGAGCTTCCCGAGCGGCCACGTGCTCACCTACATGGGCACCTACGGCTTTGCCGCATACCTGGCCTACACCCTGATCGGCTCGCCTGCCGTTCGCTGGCCGGTGGTGCTGCTGCTGCTGGCAATGCTGGCCGGCGTCGGACCGAGCCGCATCTACCAGGGCCATCACTGGCCGACGGACGTGGCCGCTTCCTACCTGCTCGGCATCTGCTACCTGATCGTGCTCGAGGCCGCCTACCGGCGACTGCGCGCTCCGGACAGATGAGCGACCCCACGGAACCGCCGGTCGCGTCGGTGCCTGCGCCGAGCGAGGTCCACCGGACCAGCGCGTTGGTGATCTGGAACGCATCGGCCGGCCAGAAGCGCCCGCTCGGTGGCGGAGTCAGCGTCGACCAGGCGCGCGAGCTGCTCGACAGCCGGAAGCTGCGCTACGAGCTGGTCGAGACCACCTCGGCAGAGGAGGCGGTCAGCCTGGCCCGGTCGGCAGCAAGCGAGGGCCGGGAGCTGGTCGTCGCCGCCGGCGGCGACGGCACCATCGGCGTGATCAGTGGTGAGCTCGTGGGCAGCCAGACAGCGCTCGGAATACTGCCGCTGGGAAGCGTGATGAACATCCCGCGCATGCTCGGCCTGCCACGCGAGCTCGAGCCTGCGATCGACGTGCTCGCTACAGGCCAGGTGCGCCTGGTCGACGTCGGCGAGGCCAACGGTCGTCTCTTCTACGAAGCAGCGTCTGTCGGCCTCAATGCCACCATCTTCAGCGCCGCCGAGCGGCTGATGGAGCGCGACTACCTGTCACTGCGGCGGCTGCTCTGGATCGCGCTGCGCCATCGGCCTGCGCGGATGCGCCTGGAGATCGACGACCGCAGCATCGAGACGCGCGCACTGATGGCGACGATCTCGAACGGGCCGTATACCGGCCTGGGCATGACCGTCGCGCCGACCGCCCGGGTGGACGACGGCCTGTTCGACGTTCGCGTCTTCCGCAATTACTCAAAGCTGGAGCTCGTCCGCCACCTGCTTTCGATCAGCTTCGGCCGGCGGGCGTACATGCCGAACACCAACACCTACCGCGCCAGCCACGTGCGGATAGAGGCCCGCAGCCGCTCGCTGCCCGTGCGCGTCGACGGCGTCAACATCGGACGCACGCCCCTGGAGTGCCACGTCCGGCGCGCGTGCCTTCGAGTGCTGGTTTCGCCCGACGCCTTTGAGGCTGGTCAGGCTGGTCAGGCTGGTCAGGCTGGCCGGTCGCCGGACCAGGCCTGAGGCGTTCCGGGCAACCGCAACGGTTGCCCAGAGGCTCAGTTGTTCAGCGGCTGCACCCAGCGCGACCAGACCCAGCCGGTCTTGCCATTGCGCGCCTTGACCTGGTACCACAGCGCCCCGCTGGGGCTGTTGCCCGTGGCAAGGATCTCGAAACTGGAGCCACGGCGAACCCAGCCGATGATGCGGGCATTCGGATCGGCGTTGTTGCGCAGGTTCATGGTGCCGGTGGCGAGGCCGCGCGGGCCATTGGCCGGCGCTTCAGGCTCCTCGGTGCTCGTGTCGCCATCGCCCGGCTTCTTCTCCGGCGGTGCCTCGTTCTTCGGCTTCTTAGGCTTCTTGGGCTTCTGGCCTTCGCCCCCCGTGCCCGGGTCGCCCTCGCTCCAGTCAACCTTGAGGAAGGCGACGAAGCGCGACGAGATCGATTGCAGACCGTGCACCTTGACCCCGGATGCCATCGCGCTGAGGACTTTGCCGTTGCCCAGGTAGATGCCGATGTGAGAGCTGCTGGCGTAGTAGACGAGGTCGCCGCGGTCACCGCCGGACGGCTTCGTCGAGATCATGCCGCGGGCCTTGAACCAGTTGTAGTACTGCACCGCCCGCATGCGCTTGCCGCCGATGCGCGGCAGCTCACCGATGTCGGCGAAGATGCGGAACATCAGCCCGGAGCAGTCGAATCGAGCCGGACCGGTGGCACCCAGCCGATAGGGGGTGCCGAGGTATCCCTGGGCGGCGGCGATGGCCGCCTCGCTGGGGCTGGCAGCGCGAGTCGGAGCAGCGGGCATGCCGGCACCGGCCACGACCAGCGCGAGAGCCAGCACGGCGGCCGCCCGCACGGGCGACACACGCGGCGCCGGCGAGCGCCGCCACGCCTCTTCTACGTAGACCGAGCCGATGACCGTCGCGCCCAGCGCAAGGGCAACGGGCGAACGCAGCAGCGCCCAGACCCGACCGGCGAAGGTCGCCAGGTAGGCGAGCACGATGATTGGCACCGCCAGGGTAAGTACGAACAGGCGTCGCGAGCGTCGCTCAACCGGCATCCCGAGGCATCCTCCCTCAACCGACGGGGCACGGCGGCGGTCGATTCTCTGGCTCACGGTTGCCCGACACAACGGCAACTTCGGGGCACGGCGCGCCGCTGGGGCGGTGCACAACAACCGTGGCTTCTGTTCGGTTGCGGGTCCCTCCACGAACCCGTTGCCAGAGTATGAACGGCGCGTATGGCCGCTGCACGGCGATCCCGCACATTCCGAACCCGAAGCGCACCGCAGCCGACAGCTCTGTCCGGGTGGTGGGCTCAGGCTCGGTGCAACGGGCCCGATACGCCGCTATTTCGGCTCCCTCGTCGCATGCAACCACCAAAGGCGCAGGCTGTCATCCCGGGCAGCCAGGCCGTGAAGCGGCTGCCCGAGCGTCGCCGCCGCCGCGATGGAAAGGCGGCGACCGAAAGACAAGGAGGCTCAGAACAATGCGCAAGCTTTTCCTGGCAATGATTGCCAGCCTGGCCCTGGCAGTCGCTGCCTGTGGCCCCGGTGCCGAGGACGGCCAACAGCAGGTTGACCCGCAGCCGCCGCAGCCGGGCGGACAGGGTCAGCCGGGCACCGGCGACGACGGCATGGGTGACGACGGCATGGGCGACGACGGCATGGGCGACGATGGCATGGGCGACGACGGGAGCGTCACCGCGCCGTAGCCAACCGCTCCATCAGATGAGCGGCGGAGCCGGTCCTCGAGCCGACGCTTCCGCCGCTTCCTCCTCCCCGAGAGACCCGGGCTGCACAAGCTCGGGTCTCTCCGCATCCGGGAGTGTTGCTCGGGCTCGTGCGCGCGGCCATCGCGTCCGTGGCACACTCCGGCTCACCCAAATCGAGAGGTGAGCAGGACCATGGGCATTTCGGTCGCCCCCGGCACGATGAGCGCGGAAGAGATCGTCGCTCTGTCCCGCCAGCACACGCTGTACGAATGGTCGGCACAGTCGGCCGTCGATCCGATCCCGGTCGAGCGCGCCGAGGGCGTGTACTTCTACACTCCCGACGGCAAGCGCTACATCGACTTCAACAGCCAGCTGATGAGCGTCAACATCGGCCACGGCGATCGGCGGGTGATCGAGGCGATCAAAGCCCAGGCCGAGCAGCTTGCCTACGCCAACCCCTTCATGGCGACGGAGCCACGGGCCCGACTGGGCGCAAAGCTTGCCGAGATCACGCCCGGTGACATCGACGTCTTCTTCTTCACCAACGGTGGGGCGGAGGCCAACGAGAACGCGGTCAAGCTCGCTCGCCAGGCGACCGGACGCCAGAAGATCCTGGCGCGCTACCGCTCATACCACGGCGCCACCGGCGGCGTGATCGCGCTGACGGGCGATCCGCGGCGATGGGCCGCAGAGCCCGGCATTCCGGGCGTGGTCCGCTTCGCCGACACTCACCGCTGGGGCACGGCCGAGCCTATGCCCGTGGGGGAGGCGCTCCAGAGCCTCGAGGACGTGATCATGTTCGAGGGGCCGCAGACGATCGCGGCGGTGATCATCGAGCCGGTCGTGGGCACGAACGGCATCCTCGTGCCGCCGGACGGTTACCTCCAGGGCGTTCGCGAGATCACCCGGCGCCACGGCATCATGCTCATCGCCGACGAGGTCATGTCCGGCTTCGGGCGCACCGGTGCCTGGTGGGCGGTCGACCACTGGGGCGTCGTGCCCGATCTGATCACGATGGCCAAGGGCCTGACCGCGTCGTACGTGCCGCTGGGGGCCGTCGGAATGCGCCGCGAGATCGCCGACGCGTTCCGCGACAAGGTGTTCTACGGCGGCCTGACCTACAACTCGCACCCGCTCGGCTGCGCCACGGCCCTGGCCACGATCGCGGTCTACGAGGAGGATGGGCTGATCGAGCGTGCACGACAGCTGGGCGAGGTCATGGCCGGCCATCACCAGTCGCTGCAGGAGCGTCACCCATCGGTCGGCGCCGTGCGCAACATCGGTCTGTTCGGCATGGTGGAGGTGGTTCGCTCGCGCAGCCCCTACACGCCGATGGCGCCCTACAACGGCACCTCCGACGAGATGAAGGCCATCCACAAGCACCTGAAGGACAACGGGCTCTACACGTTCGTGCGCTGGAACGGGATCATGACCAACCCGCCGCTGATCGTGACCGAGGACGAGCTCAGCGAAGGGTTTGCCATCATCGACGCCGCGCTGGACAGGGCCGACGAGTCGGTCAAACAACCCTGAGCGGCGGCTTCCGGGACCGGACCGTGACGGAGGCCTGCGCGCGGCGCGCAAGGCAGCGAGCCGGCCGCGGGCGCTAGAGTTGCGACCACATGAGGGATCCCGAGACCGCGACTGAGCGCCAGTCAAGTGCGGCCAGTGTCGGCGTGGCCGGCGTCGAGCCGCCGAGCCGTCGACGCAGCATCCTGCGACCGATCGCATCGGTCGCGCTGGTACTCCTTGCCATCGGGATTGCCTGGCAGGTGGCCAAGCTGATCGGCGGCGACCCCTGGCGATACGACGACTTCCTCGGCACCGGCATCGCCTTTCACCACAACCCGCCATTGCGCGTGGCCCAGCTGTCGGATCGGCAGCTGCCGCACCTGTGGGACATCGGCGCCGCTCTCGTCCAGCCGGTCCAGCGGGGCGCGCAGCAGTCGCTCGGCGAGTTCCTTGTCGGCGCCGCGCTGTATACCTGGCGCGAGGCGATCATCGGATTCGGGCTGGGCGCCCTGATCGGCGTGGTGCTGGCCTCCCTGTTCGTCCATTTCCGGCTGCTGGAAAGGGCGTTCGTTCCGTACGTCATCGCCAGTCAGGCGATCCCGATCGTCGCCCTGGCGCCGATCATCGTGGTGGGCCTGGGCCGGGGCATCGTGGCGGTCGTGATCATCGCCACCTACCTGACCTTCTTTCCGGTGACCATCGCTGCCATGCGCGGCCTCAGCTCGCCAGATCCACGCGCGCTCGAGCTGATGCGCTCCTATGCCGCCTCACGCTGGGCCATCTTCTGGAAGGTGCGCCTGCCGGCGTCGGTGCCGTACCTGTTCACCGCGCTCAAGATCGCCGCGACTGCCAGCATCGTCGGCGCGATCATCGGCGAGGGCCCGGGCGGGGTACCGGAGGGGCTCGGGCGCGCCATCATCAACTTCAACCAGCAGTACATCACCGGCCCGGAGAAGCTGTGGGCCACCATCCTGATCGCTTCCCTGCTGGGCATCACCTTCTTCGCCCTCGTGCGAGTGGCTGAGGCACTGGTGCTGCGCAACCGGCAGCGGGTCGACGTCTGAGGGGAGGAGCATGACCAACACATCGGCCGGTACGGCCGTCCGGCTGGCCGACGTCGAGAAGTCATTTGCCGTCCAGGGCGGAGGCGAAACCGTCGCACTTCAGGGAATCAACCTGGATATTGGCGCGGGCGAGTTCGTGTCGCTCATCGGCCCCTCGGGCTGTGGCAAGTCAACCCTGCTGCGCATCGTCGCGGACCTCATCCGGCCCACCTCGGGAACGGTCGAGGTGAACGGCAAGTCGCCCCACCGGGCGCGCCTCGACCGTGACTACGGGATGGTCTTCCAGGCGCCCGTGCTGTTCGACTGGCGCACCGTAGAGGCCAACGTCCGCCTGCCGCTGGAGGTGATGAACGTCGCGCGCAGCGAGCGCGAGCAGCGCGTGCGCGAGATGCTCGAACTGGTCGAGCTGGGCGGCTTTCTGCGCCATTACCCGCACCAGCTGTCTGGCGGCATGCAGCAGCGCGTCGCGATCGCCCGGGCGCTCTGCTTCCAGCCGGCGATCCTGCTCATGGACGAGCCCTTTGGCGCGCTCGACGAGATGACGCGCGAGCGGCTCAACGCGGAGGTCCTGCGCATCTGGGCACGCCTGGGCACGACCGTCATCTTCGTCACCCACTCGATCCCGGAGGCGGTCTTCCTCTCCACGCGAGTGGTCGTGATGAGTGCTCGGCCCGGCCGCATAACCACCGTCGTCGATGTCGACCTGCCCCAGCCTCGAACCGAGCAGACACGCGAGACGGACCGCTACTACGAGCTGGTGACGGTGGTTCGCGAGGCGCTTCGCGGCCGGCTTCCGGCGGGCGCGCAGGATGGCCCCGCCGCGCTCGATGGCCATCCGGCCAAACAGCGCGCAAGGGCTGAGGGCGGCATCGGCTGATGGCCAGCTCGGCACGCGCGGTTCCGGCCCGGCCCTCGATGGGCCTTGCCGCTCGCGCCGTCCGCCTGGTGATCGACTACCTGCCCGCGATGGCGGTGCTGGTCGGCGCGCTCGTGCTGTGGGAGGTGCTCACCGCCGGGCCGGGCCGTCGCGTGCTGCCGGCGCCGAGCGCGATCGTGGCCGGCTTCGATGCCAACGCCGATCTGCTCACGCGCTCGGCGATGAATACCTACTGGGAGGCCATCGGCGGGTTGGCCATCGGCACTGTGGCCGGCCTGGCGGTTGCGTTCGCCACCGCACGCTGGGTCAGCGCACGTGAGGCCCTGCTGCCCATCGCCATCGCCGCCAACTCGATCCCCATCATCGCCATCGCGCCGATCCTCAACAACTGGTTCGGCGTGCTCAACCCCCTGTCCAAGATGATGATGGCGGCGATGCTGGTCTTCTTCCCGGTGATGATCAACGTGACCCGCGGCCTGGTGAGCGTGCATCCGGCGTCGCTCGAGCTCATGCGCTCGTACGCGACCAGCGACTGGACGGTGCTGACCAAGGTGCGCATCCCGAACATGCTGCCGTTCTTCTTCACCGCCCTGAAGGTGGGCACGACGCTCTCGTTCATCGGCGCGATCGTGGGCGAGTACTTTGGCGGCACGTCGGCTGTGCTCGGGCGGGTGATCCTGACCTCGATGAGCAGCGGCCGCTTCGATGTCGCCTGGGCGGGCATCCTGCTGGGTGCGTTCGGCGCGATCGCCGCCTATATCGCGGTCGTCCTGATCGAGCGGGTGGTCATCCCCTGGCACTCGGCACTGCGCAACCAGTAGCCCGTCAGGGGCCGGCATGCGCTATCGTGCGCGGATCACCGAGGGGGTGTACCTCCCAAGGGTGGACGGCCTCCCGCCGGGCGGCCGTGAGGAGGAGCCAGGCCGGGGTCCCGGCCTGCCAATCACGAGAGGTGGAGATGAGTATCTCGCGCAAGCTTGCCGCGGGTGCGCTGGTCGGCGTGTTCGTGGCCGCGGCGTGCCAGCCCGGAGCGCCCGCCCAGACGCCTGGCCAGACACCCGGCACGACGCCGGCCACAACGCCGGCCACAACGCCGGACGGCGGTACGCCAGGTCAGACACCGGGTGGTGAGCTGACCCGCGTGCAGCTGCAGCTGCAGTGGGCACCGCAGGCCCAGTTCGCCGGCTACTTCGCCGCCCAGGCCGAGGGCTACTACGAGGCGGAGGGGCTCGACGTCGAGATCCTCGAGGGCGGCCCGGACGTGATCCCGCAGGTCGTTGGCTCGGACCCGAACGGTCCTGAGTTCACCATCTCCTGGGTGCCGAAGGTGCTCGAGGTGCGCGCAGCCGGGCAGTCAGACCTGGTCAACATCGCCCAGGTCTTCCAGCGCTCGGGCACGCTCTCGGTGGCGTGGGCTGACAGCGGCATCACGTCGCCGGCCGACTTCGAAGGCAAGCGCGTGGGCGTGTGGGACTTCGGCAACGAGCACGAGGTCATCGCCGCCGCTCGCCAGGAGGGCCTAGAGCCGGACCAGGACTTCGAGAAGGTCATCCAGCCGTTCGACATGTCGCTCCTGCTCAACCGCGAGATCGACGTGGCTGAGGCGATGATCTACAACGAGTACGCCCAGGTGCTCGAAACCGAGAACCCCGATACGGGCGAGCTCTACCAGCCGGAAGACCTCAGCGTCATCAACTACAACGAGGTCGGGACGGCCATGCTCCAGGACGCCATCTTCGCCCGCGAGGCGTGGCTGGCCGAGGATGGCAACGAGGACGTCGCCGTTCGCTTCCTGCGTGCGTCGTTCCGGGGCTGGATGTTCTGCCGCGACAACCCCGAGGACTGCGTCCAGCACACGGTCGCTGCCGGCTCAACGCTCGGCATGGGCCACCAGCGCTGGATGATGAACGAGATCAACCCGCTCATCTGGCCCTCGCCCGAAGGCATCGGCGACATGCCCGAGGACACCTGGGAGCAGACGGTCCGTATCTCGGTCGAGTCCGAGATCATCCCGGAGGATCCAGGCGACGAAGCCTACCGAACCGACCTGGCCGAGCAGGCCCGGGAGGGGCTGGAGGGCGACGCCGAAGGCAACGACTTCCAGAAGGGCGAGGTCGAGGTGACTCCGGGCGGCGAATAGCCCCCCGCGCTCAACCGGTCAAGCCGAAAGGGCCCGGGCGTAAGCCCGGGCCTTTTTCCTTCTGTCCTGTGGAAGTCAGCCGGTGCGCCGCCGGCCCAGGCCGGCCGGCAGGAGCCACCAGCTCATCGCGACCATTGCGACGGCGATCAGCGTCATCAGCCACAGCCCCGCGCCAAAGGTGCCCGTCGCGTCACGCAGGATGCCGAACACGAAGGGCCCGGCCGCCGCCAAGGCGTAGCCACCAAAGAGCATGATCGCGGCCAGCCCGCCGGCGCTCTCGCCCGCTCGCGCGAAGTCGACCGGCAGCGTCAGCGCGAGCGGGAAGATCGCACCCGACCCGATGCCGATGCAGGTCACCCAGAGCAGGGCGAGGTCGGGCGCCACCGTGACCCCCAGAAACCCGGCCAGCGGGCCACCCGCCGCGAAGGCCAGGCTCGCTCGCCGCCCGATCCTGTCGGCCAGCACGGGCGCGGCGAACGTACCCACCAGCGAGACGCCGTTCATCAGCCCCACCAGCAGCCCGGCATCGGCCTGCGGCCAGCCACGCTCGACGTAGATCGCCGGCAGCCACGAGTTGGCCGCGTAGAACAGGATTGACTGCGCGCCGAAGATCACGGCCAGCACCCAGGCTCGACGGCGCAGCCACGGCAGCCTCGGCGGGCGCACGTCAAGGTCCTCGCTCGCGCGCTGACCCGCGGGCACTATGCGCTGCGCGACCAACAGTCCGGCCAGCGCAGCCAGCGAGAACAGCGCCAGGGGCAGGCGCCAGTTGAGCTCGGCGCCGGCCAGTGGCACGGCCAGCGCTGAGGCGAGCGTGGTACCGACAACGATCCCGCCGGCGTAGATGCCAGTCACCGTCGCCGCTCGATGGGCTGCCCGTTGCTGCACCAGAACCGGCAGCAGCGGCCCGACGGCGCCCACTCCGACGCCCAGGCCGAAGGTGAGAATGAGCAGCGAGATGGGCTCCGGGGCGGCCGAGCGCAGCAGGCCAAAAACCACGATCGCGGCCACGCTGGCGGCGATTGCCCTTTCTGTGCCTAGCCGGCGGCCGAGCCACGGGCCGGCGAGCGCAAAGATGCCCATGCACAGGACCGGGATCGTGGTCAGCAGGCCCGAGACAGCGTGGCTGATCGAGAGGTCCGCCTGGATGGCCGGCAGCAGCGGACCGATGGCCACGATCTGGGGGCGCAGGGCAAGCGCCAGCAGGAAGAGCGCGATGATCGTCGGCCCGAACGGCGTGGAAGCGCGTGGCGACGGAATCAGTACACCGGACTGGCGGTTGGCGAGGCCCTCAGCCGTGGCCGGTGCCGAACTGGCGATCGCCGGCGTCGCCCAGGCCGGGCATGATGTAGCCCTTCTCGTTCAGCTGTCGGTCGAGCGCCGCGCAGTAGATGTGCACGTCGGGGTGGGCCTGCTGGACGGCGCGTACCCCCTCCGGCGCGGCGATCAGGTTGATCAGCTTGATGCGCTCCGCGCCCCACTTCTTGAGCACCTCGATGGCTGCCGTGGCCGACCCGCCCGTAGCCAGCATGGGATCGAGGATCAGGCACAGGTCGACCGTCGCCGAGTCGGGCAGCTTGTTGTAGTACTCCACCGGTCGCAGCGTCCGCTCGTCGCGGAACAGGCCCAGGTGCCAGACCTGGGCGGTGGGCATGAGCTCGAGCATCGCATCGACCATGCCCAGGCCGGCGCGCAGGATGGGAACCAGCCCGATCCGGTCGGCGAGCTCGAAGCCGTCGGTCTCCTCGAGCGGGGTCGGCACACGGATCTGCTGGACGCGCGCGTCGGCGAGCGCCTCATAGCCGACCAGCCAGCTGATCTCGCGCACCAGCTCGCGAAACTTCTTGGGCTCGACGCGCTCGTCGCGCAGCAGGGCCAGCTTGTGCAGCACGGCCGGGTGCTCCGACACGTGCAGGCCAGAAAAGTCGTGAGCGCTCATCGGGCCCGATTGTAGGCGCGCTCCAGGATGGTCCGCGCCACCACCGCGAATGCGTCGGCGCTACCATCGAGCGGATGGCCACCACCGGCACGACGGGTTCTTCGACCGCGGCCCCGACGAGCCGCCGGGTGTCGCGCGGCAAGCGCTACCCACGCTATCCACGCAGCGCGCCACCACCGGTCCTGGCCGAGGCCCGCCGGGGAGACATCGTCGAGAGTCGCCACCGCGGCCACGTCGTGCAGGTTGCCGCCGACGGTCGCATTGAGCGCGCCATCGGCGATCCGGACGTGGTCGTGTCGCTTCGCTCGGCGGTCAAGCCCTTCGCCCTGGTCGCGCTGCTCGAGGCCGGAGCCGACCAGGGGCTGAAGCTGAGCGCGTCAGAGCTGGCCGTGATGGCGGCTTCGCACAATGGCGAGGACGCGCATGTTCGCACCCTGCAGGGCGTGTTCCGGCGGGCCGGCCTGAGCCAGTCCCTGCTGGCCAACGGCGCGGAGGCCGCACCGCTCGATGAGCTGACCGCTGCCCGATTGGCGCGGCAGGGCGAAAGTCCCAGCCCGATCCGGCACATGTGCTCCGGCTTCCATGCCGCCAGCCTGCTGCTGTCGCGTCACGCCGGTTGGAGCCTGGCCGACTATTGGCAGCCGGACCATCCCAGCCAGCGAGCCGTTGCCGACGTCGTCGCGCGGGTCTTCGACACCCCGCCAGACAGGCTGAGCAGCGCCATCGACGCCTGCGGCGTGCCGACCTATGCCTTTCCTCTCGCCGACGTCGCGCGCGCCTTTGCGCTGCTGGCCGACCCTGGATCCGCCACCGATGGGCCGCGCAGAGCGCTTGCCCCACATCTGCAGCGGGTCCGGGACTCGATGCTGGCTGCGCCGGAGATGATCGGTGGCAGCCGTGACTCGGGCGACACGATGCTGATGAAGGCCCGACCGGGCCTGCTCGTGTCCAAGTCCGGCGCAGAGGCCCTGCGCGGCGTTGGGCTGCTCCCGGGGGCCCGAGGGGAGGGCTCTCCGGCGGCGGGGCTGGCACTCAAGATCGAGGACGGCGACGGTCGCGGTCGAGCCAGCCGGTCGGTCACGATCGAGGCGCTGGCGCAGCTGCGGGTGCTCGACGGTGCCGCGCTCGAGCGCCTGGCCGACATGCACCGGCCCGCCATGCGCGACCCTCGTGGCACCGAGGTCGGCCGGACGGTTGCCAGCTTCGAGCTGGCTCCGATCGGGGAGCTGCTATAGCTCCCATGCCGCGCCTGTCCGACCCGTACCGCACGCTGGGGGTGCCGCGCGATGCCACCCTGCCCCAGATCAAGGCCGCTCATCGCGCGCTGGCGAAGCGCTATCACCCCGATGCGCCGACGGCCGACCAGGCCCGCTTCCTGAGCGTCCAGGAGGCCTACCAGCTGCTGGTCGATCCGCTGCGCCGACGAGAGTGGGACGCTCGCCATGCGCCGGCCCCGATGCGCGCCGACGAGCCCGGCCAGCCCGGTGCCCGTCCGCGCGGCCGACGACCGGCAGCGGGCGGTCGCGAGCAGGCGGCGCGCAGCTACACGTGGTCGGCGAGCGAGGTGCCCTGGTGGGAAGAGGGCGCACGGCGCAGCCAGCGACCGGGCAACGCGGGGAGCGAGCCGGCCGGCGGGACGCCCCGGCCGCCGACCGCAGCCGGAGCGGCCGGGGAGGGGACACCGCCGACCGAGCGCGCGGACTTCGACGTCTACAACCGCTCGAGCGGAGCCGCCTGGTCGGCGGCTGCGCGAGCCTATTTCCGGCGCGCAGACCAGGATCTGCCGCGGCGCGGCTCTTTCCGATACCAGGGCTCGCAGCCATTGACCGCCGCTCGTGCCCGGGCCGCAGCCGAGGAGGAGGCACGCCGAGCCGGCGCGCAGGAGCGTGCGCAGCAGCCGTCGTCCGGTCGGCCGCCGGGCGCCGAGCCGGAGGGTGGTCCCAACGGAACAGCGAGTACCCACGGGCAAGGGGGCGCCAACGGGCAGCCGCGGACCGACCGGCAGGCGGCCGGCCATCACCGAAACCGGGCGGCCGGGCCCGGCTCGAACCCCGCCCCGCAGGCTACCCGGCCCGTCACGCCTCGCCCACGCCCCGCGCCGCCCACTGCCTCGCCTGACCCTGAGGCCGGAGTCGCGCGCGACGCCGAGCGCATCAGTCGCATCCGCGCCCGGGTTCGCGCCGAGGAACGCGCTGCGCACTGGCCGTCTAGGTTCCAGCGGCTGCGCTATGCCGTGCTGGCCTGGGCTCCCGTCGCCCTGCTCGTCGGCTATGGCGGCCCGGTGCTTGCCGAATGCCGGCCGGCGCTCGACACCTGCCCGGACCACCTTGTGGCGGCGCAGGCCGGCGTAGCTCTCCTCGTCCTGGCCGTGCTGCTCCTCGCGCCGCGCGCCGCCTACGCCGGCGCGCTGGCGACCACGGCCCTGGCCCTGGCCGGTGGAGCGGCCCTTCTCGGTGCCTGGCTGGTCGGCGTCAGAGCGCCACAGCTGGCTGCCCTGCCCGCCTGGGCGCTGGTGGCCGGCAGCGTCCTGCTGCTTGGCGCCTACGTGCTCGTGTCGGCGTGGCTGGCCGCCGACCGGCAGCGCCGGCCATGGGCGGCGCTGAGGATCACGCGCAGATGACCGTCCGGGTTCGATTCGCGCCCAGCCCGACCGGCCCGCTGCACATCGGGGGAGCGCGGACGGCGCTGTTCAACTATCTCTTCGCTCGGCGCGAGGGCGGCACCTTCATCCTGCGCCTGGAGGACACCGACGTGGCGCGCTCGACCATCGAGTACGAGCACGACGTCCTGGAGAACCTGCATTGGCTGGGCATCGATTGGGATGAAGGGCCCGGGCTGGCCGGCCAGCCCGGCCGTGGCTCCTTCGGGCCGTACCGACAGATGGAGCGGCTCGATCGCTACAACGCCGCAATCGAGCGGCTGATGTCGGAGGACAAGGCCTACCCGTGCTACTGCACGCCGGACGAGCTCAGCGCCGACCGAGAGGTCCAACAGGCTGCCAACCAGCCGGTTCGTTACGTCGGTCGTTGCGCCAGCCTCAGCGCCGACGACCGCCGAGCTCACGAGTCTGCCGGTCGCCGGCCGGCCGTCCGCTTCCGCATAGGCCAGGAAACGATCGTCATCGACGACCTGGTGCGTGGCCGCGTTGAGATCGACACCTCGGCACTGGGCGGCGACCTGGTCATTGCTCGCTCCGACGGCTCGCCGCTGTACCACTTCAGCGTTGTGGTGGACGACATTGACATGCGCATCAGCCATGTCATTCGCGGAGAGGAGCACCTGTCGAACACGCCCAAGCACGTGCTCCTCTTTGGCGCCCTCGGCGCCGACGTGCCGGCCTTCGCACACCTGCCGCTGATCCTGAACCCCGACCGGACAAAGATGAGCAAGCGCAAGAGCCAGACCGCCGTCACCGACTACCGGGCGCAGGGTTTCGTGCATGAGGCGCTGGTCAACTATTTCGCCCTCCTCGGCTGGTCCAGCGGCACGGAGGAGGAGATCTTCAGTCTCGACGAGCTGGCCGAGCGCTTCGACCTGTCCCGTGTCCAGTCGGCCGGCGCGGTGTTTGACCGCGAGCGCCTCGAGTGGCTCAACGGGCAATGGATCCGCCGGCTGCCCGAGGAGGAGCTCGTCGACAGGGCGCTGCCCTTCCTGCAGGCCGAGATCGAGTCGGCCCGTGCCGCCGGCGTCCACGCCCGCATCCCCACCGCCGACGACCTTCGCCCGTTGATCCCGATGGTCCGCGAGCGCATCCCCACGCTTGACGCGGTCGGCAGCATGCTCGACTACCTCTTCCTGGACGACGTGCGTCCCGATCTCCAGCTGCTCACGCCAAAGCGATGGGACGAGGCGACCACGTGTCAGGCGCTGTCGGAGGCTCGAGAGGTTATCGCGCAGGTCGGTGAGGTCAGCTTCGAGGCCGACGAGCTGGAGGGCCCCTTGCGGCTCCTGGCCGAGCGGCACGGCTGGAAGGCGGGCGACCTGTTCATGGCCATCCGCGTGGCTGCCACGGGTCGCACGGCGACGCCGCCGCTTTTCGACACCCTCGTCGCGCTGGGCTACCAGCGGACGCTGGACCGCCTGGGCCGGGCGGCAGCTCGCCTGACCGGGTAGCGATGGCGCAGACGATCCTGCTCGTCGATGACGAGGAGACACTGCGCGAGCTGGTCGCCCGGGGCCTGCGGGACGACGGCTATCGCGTCGTGGAGGCGGCCGACGGCTCCGCCGCGCTGGAGGCATTCAGACGCGACAAGCCCGACCTGGTCCTGCTCGACCTGATGCTGCCCGAGCTGTCCGGGATCGAGGTCTGCCGCGTGCTGCGGCGCGAATCGGACGTGCCGATCCTGATGCTGACGGCCAAGGGCAGCGAGATGGACAAGGTCGTCGGGCTGGAGGTCGGCGCGGACGACTACGTGACCAAGCCGTTCAGCCTGCGCGAGCTGGTGGCCCGCGTCCACGCGCTGCTGCGTCGCAGCGAGGCGACCGGCCGTCGCGGAAGCCCGCAGTCCGACACGACGTTGTCGGTCGGTCGGGTGGAGGTCGATCTTGCCGGCCATCGCCTGCTGCGCGGAGGGCAGCCTCTGCCCGTCAAGCCCAAGGCGTTCGAGCTGCTGGCCTTCCTGCTGCGCAACCCGGGTCAGGCATTCACTCGCGAGCAGCTGCTGGAGCGGGTGTGGGGCTACGACTATGCGGGTGAGACGCGGACGGTCGATGTCCACGTCCATTGGTTGCGCCAGATGATCGAGGAGGAACCGGGTAGTCCCCGTCTGCTCGAGACGGTTCGCGGCGTCGGCTACGTCCTGAGAGTGCCGCGCGACTGAGGGCGGGCCACGCCTAGCGCTCGACCAGCACCTGGTCCGGGCACTCCGGGCAGATGCGCTCCTGGCGCAGGGAGAGCAGGAAGCGCCCCTCGGGCAGGACTTCGGTTGGCACCGCGATGAGCAGGCCCTGACCGCGCAGGTCGTCGGTGCAGGCGGCGCCCGGAGGGACCTGCCGCGACCATTCGCCGTACACGCGGCCGTTGGCATGGTCAACGACCAGCCCGGTCAGCTGTTCGGGGCAGCTGCTGCTGCCGGCCATCCCCAGGAAGAGCACCGCTTCGCGATCGAAGTCGACCTCGGGCAGATCACCGTTTCGGCCGAGCGCCGCCCAAAGGGTGGCCAGCTGTTCGGCGTTGAGGGCGGCCTGCACGGCAAATGGGGCTTCGCCGAGCCAGAGGTCCTCGGCCAAAACGCGCCAATCGGCCCCCGCCGGCGGGGTAACTGCCGGCGGAGTGGCCGCCGGTGGAGTGGAGGCCGGCGGTGGCGGCGAGGAGGGTGATGCCGCGGGAGGCGCGCTGCTGCACGCCGCGAGGAGGATTACGACGAGCAGCAGTTTGCGCATGGGTCCACTGACGCACCTTGAGGCCGGCATGTTCCCGCGCTCGAACGAACGCGGTCTAGACTGCCTGCCGTGCTGACGACCGAAGCGATACTGCTCGGGCTGGCGGTGCTTGCCAGCGGCGCGGCCATGGCGATGGCGCTGATTGCCGTGCGCAGGAGCGGGCGTTTTCCCGAGCGTAAGCCGGCCCCGAGCCCGCATCAGGGCGATCTTGCCGGGCGCTCGCACGCCGAGCTCCTGCAGCTGACCGAGGTGGCAGCGCTGGGCGTCATCCACGTCGGTCGCGGCGGACGGATCACCCTGGCCAATGCGCCCGCCCATCGTTTCCTCGGCCGGTCGCCCGGCTCACTGGTCGGCGACAGCCCCATCGCCGCCTTCCTCGACCATCGCGTCGAGACGCTGCTCAGTCAGGCCGCCAGTCGAGGGTCAGGCCACATGGACCTGGTCCTGCCCGGCGAGCCGCAGCGGACTCTGCTCATCCGCGCGGAACGGGACGCGGCTGCGACCGGCACGTGGCTCGTCGTGAGCGACGTCTCGGAGCTGCGCCGGCTGCGCCGCATAAGGACCGAGTTCATCGACAACCTCTCGCATGAGCTGCGCACGCCCCTGACCACGGTCCGCGTGCTGTCCGAGGTGCTCAGCGGCGAAGCAGAGCGGACGGAGCTGCCCGAGCGGGTGCGCGACTCGATCGCCAAGATCGACATCGAGACGGGCCATCTGGTCCAGATGGTGACCGAACTGCTCGACCTGGCCCGCATCGAGCAGGGGGAGGCGCCGCTGCGCCGCGACCCGGTTGACCTGGACGAGGTGGTCGAGGAGACCCTTGCTCGCCTGCGACCTTACGCCGAGCGACAGGGGGTGGCACTGCGCGGCGAGGTTCCGGATCCGACGGCCGAACGAACGGTCGAGGGGGACGCTGAGCGCCTCGGTCAGCTGCTCCTCAACCTGCTCCACAACGCCGTCAAGTTCTCGGAACCGGGCAGCGCCGTGACAGCTCGCGTGGTGGCCACGTCGTCGGCAATCCGCCTGGAGGTGCAGGACCAGGGCCCCGGGATCGGACGCGGCGACCTGGAGCGAATCTTCGAGCGGTTCTACAAGGTCGACCGCGCGCGCAAACGCGGCGGCTCCGGCGGAACAGGCCTCGGGTTGGCCATTGCCCGTCACATCGCCGAGGGACACGGCGGTCGGATCTGGGCCGAGAGCACGGAAGGCAAAGGCGCCCTTTTCATCGTGGAGCTGCCCCGCCTCGCGCTGCCCTGAAAACGGACGCCCCGAGCAGGTGCGCGGCCAGGCTCGCCGAACCTCGCCGGCCGATGGTGGCGCCACTCGACTAGGCTTCGGGCATGGATGACCTGCCCGACTACGTGCGTGACAACCGCTCCTACTGGGATGCCCAGGCCGACGAGTACGCTACGGCCGGACGACGTCACTGGGCTGAGTCGGAGATCAGCTGGGGCATCTGGGGCATCCCGGAAGCGGAGGCCAGGCTGCTGCCCGACAGCGTTGAGGGTCTCGACGTCATTGAGCTCGGCTGCGGCACCGCCTACATCTCGGCGTGGCTGGCCCGGCGCGGCGCTCGCCTCACCGGCATCGACAACTCGCCACGCCAGCTCGAGACCGCCCGTGCGCTGCAGCAGGAGCACGGGCTCGAGTTCCCGTTGATCCTGGGGCAGGCGGAGAACGTGCCGCTGCCGGATGCGTCCTTCGACCTGGCCATCAGCGAGTACGGCGCCGCGATATGGGCGGACCCGTACAAGTGGATACCCGAAGCGGCGCGGCTGCTGCGTCCCGGCGGTCAGCTTGTGTTCCTGGGCAACGGCACGATCCTGATGCTCTGCGCCGAAGAGTACGAGGCCGACGGCGTGGCAGACGAGCGATTGAAGCGCGACTACTTCGGCATGCACCGCTTCAAGTGGCCGGACAGCGACGGCGTCGAGTTCCATCTTGGATATGGCGACTGGATTCGACTGCTGCGCGACAGCGGTTTCGAAGTCGAGGACCTGGTCGAGCTCCGGCCGCCGGAAGGTGCAACGACCAGTTACGCCTTCGTCGACGCTACCTGGGCGCGCCGCTGGCCGTCCGAGGAGGTCTGGAAGGCGCGCCGGCGCTGACGAGCAGGGCCTGCGCGACCTTCCGCTAGGCGCCGAGCAGCTCGGGCGGAACGAGCCAGCGCAGCGTGCCGGCGCCTGGCATCAGCGGGAGCTCTACGTCGAAGCGGGCCAGCGCCCCCTTGCGCATGGGCAGGCGGCCGCAGCCGGCGAGGGTACCGGCAAGCTCCGTGAAGTCAGGGTCGTGCCCGACCAGCACGACCTTCTGGCTGCCCAGGTCTTCCAGCATCTGACTCAGATCGTCAAGGTCCATTGCCGCGGCCAGGCGATCGTCCAGGGCAACCCTGACGCCGATCTCGCCGCCCACTATCTCGGCTGTTTGGCGAGCGCGCGTCCTGGGGCTGGACAGCAGCACGTCGGGGGTGAACGCACGTAGGGCCAGGAACTCGCCCATCAGCTGGGCCTGGTGCCGGCCGAGCCGGCTCAGCGGGCGCAGGTCATCGTCGCCGGCCCACTCGGAAGCATCGCCAGCGTGCGCATGTCGGAGCAGGTACAGCTCGAGCTCGGCAAAGTCGGTCATCAGTCTGGCGGCATTGTGACTTGCGATTCTGATACGGGGGCGGGCGGATCGCCGTACCGGCTGTCGTGCCCGGACCGCCACGATCGAGCTGCATTGAGCACTGCCTACAGGCCCATCGGCGACTACGCTCTGATCGGCAATCTCCGGACTGCTGCACTCGTCGCGCCCGACGGCGCGATCGAGTGGTGCTGCCTGCCGGATTTCGACAGCCCGAGCGTCTTCGCCGCGATCCTGGATCACCAGCGCGGCGGGCGCTTTCGGGTCGGCGTAGAGGGCGGCACCTCCGTCACGCAGCGCTATGTGATCCACACCAACGTGCTGGAGACCATCTTCCACAGCGAGCATGGACGGTTGGTGCTCAGCGACTTCATGCCCCTGCGCGGAAACCTCAACGATGCTCGCGGCAGCGAGACTCGGCCGGGGATCTGGCGCATGCTCCACGCCGAAGGCGGCCCGGTCGAGGCCGACGTCGAATGGGCGCCGCGCCCCGACTACGGCCGTGCCTCGCTGGACATGGCCAAGACGGAGCACGGGCTCGTGGCAACCTCGGACGCAACGGCCTATGCGCTGAGTGGCCTGACCCCGACGGAGCTGGACAACGCGGTCATCCGAGCCGGCGCCGACGGCCAGCCCAGCATGCATGCCAGGCTGCACCTGGAGGCAGGCGAAAAGCGGCTGCTGGTGTGCTCCCCCGGCGAGCGCCCCGAGCAGGTCGATATCGAAGTGGGTGATGCCTGGCGCGCCGACACCATTGCTGCCTGGCGCCGGTGGCTGCACAAGATCGGCGTTGCCGAGCGTGCCTGGGCGCGGCCCTACCAGGACCTGGTCACGCGCGCCGAGCTGGCGCTCAAGCTGATGTGCTACCCCACGGGCGCGATCGTCGCCGCTCCGACCACCTCACTGCCCGAGTGGATCGGAGGCGTCCGCAACTGGGACTATCGCTACTCATGGATCCGGGACGCGGCGCTGGCCGTGCGCGCGCTGCACGCCGTCGGTCACGAGGACGAGGCGCGGGCGTTCATCCTGTGGGCGGAGCGGATGGCGCAAGAAACGACCGATGCGCCCAAGACCGTCCAGATCATGTACGGCATCCGCGGCGACACCGACCTGCCCGAGCAGGAGCTCGATCACCTCGAGGGCCACCGCGGCTCACGGCCGGTCCGCATCGGCAACGGGGCGGCCAAGCAGAAGCAGCTTGACGTCTACGGCGAGCTCCTCGACGGTGCTCATGAGCTGGTTCGTGATGGGGACCAGCTGCCCGACGACGTGTTGCGCTTCCTGTGCGAGGTCGCCGACTCGGCGTGCGATCGGCTCGACGAGACAGATGAGGGCATCTGGGAGGTGCGCAAGGAGGGCAAGCACTTCACCTATTCCAAGATGATGCTGTGGGTCTGCCTCGACCGAGCGGTATGCATGGGCGAACGCGGCCTGCTGCAGGGAGATGTCGACCACTGGCGTGAGCGTCGCGAGGAGGCCAGCCGGATGGTCCTCGAGCGCGGCTACAACGACAGCCGCAAGGCGTTCACTCAGACACTGGAGGGCCATGATCTGGACGCATCCCTCCTGCTGATGCCGGCCCTGGGCATCGTCGAGCCGACCGATCCACGAATGCTGAACACCATCGACGCGATGCTCCAGGAGCTCACCGACCACGATCTGGTTTACAGATACCACGCCGACGACGGCCTGCCGGGCGGCGAAGGCGCCTTCCTGCTGTGCACCTTCTGGATGGTCGACGCACTCGCGCTTGCCGGGCGCCTCGACGAGGCGGATCGCATCTTCGAGAGCATGCTTCGCCGGGCCAATCACGTCGGCCTCTATTCCGAGCAGATCGAGCCATCGACGGGTGAGTTCCTGGGCAACTTCCCGCAGGCGTTCAGCCACCTTGGCCTCATTAACAGCGCGATCAGCCTGGCCCGTGCTCGGGGAATCTTCGAGTCCGGCCCGCACGCCAAGCCGCCCGGTTCCCACGACCACTGATCGCGACCGCATGGAGGACCACGTGATGCTTCGGACGGTATCGCGCCGGGGAAGGGATCGACGGTGCCGCTGATCGGCTACCACGCGAGCCACGAGCAGTTCAGCCCCTCGGAGCTGCTCCAGTACGTGCAGGCGGCCGAACAGGCAGGTTTCGACGGGGCCATGTGCTCCGATCACTTCCACCCGTGGCTGCCCAGCCAGGCCCACTCTGCATTCGCCTGGAGCTGGCTGGGCGCCGCGCTGCAGGCGACCAACCTTTCCTTCGGCGTGGTCAACGCTCCCGGCTATCGCTACCATCCGGCGATCATCGCCCAGGCTGCGGCCACCCTCGCGTACATGTACCCCGGACGTTTCTGGATGGCGGTCGGCAGTGGCGAGGCACTGAATGAAGCGATCACCGGCGAGCGCTGGCCGTACAAGCAGGAGCGCAATGCGCGCCTGCGCGAGTCCGTCGAGATCATGCGCGCGCTCTGGCGCGGCGAGACGGTGACCCATCATGGCCTGGTCCGAGTGGAGGAGGCCAAGCTCTACACCCGTCCAGCCGAACCGCCGATGATCTTCGCCGCGGCCGTCAGCGAGCAGACCGCCCGGTGGGCGGGTGAGTGGGCCGATGGCCTGATCACCATCGCTGCTCCGCCGGAGGAGGCGGCCAAGGTTGCCGACGCGTTCCGCGAGCGGGCACCCGATAAGCCCCTGCTGATGCAGGTTCAGGTCGCCTGGGCCGACTCGGACGACAAGGCCGTCAACCTCGCACGCGAGCGGTGGCCCATCGTCGCGATCAGCGGCGATGTCCTGTGGGACCTGCGGCAGCCCGAGCACTTCCAGGCCGCGATCGAGAATGCCGATCCGTCGGTCTACCGCGAAAACATGCTCGCCACCTCGAGCATCGATGAGATCGTCGAACGGATGAGCCGCTACGTCGAGATCGGCTTCGAGCGGCTCTACCTGCACCAGGTGGGGCCTGACCAGCACCGCTTCATCGAGACCTTCGCCGAGCGCGTCCTGCCGCAGGTCCGTGAGTCTTCCGCCGGCGCACAACAGCCGACGAGGCTGCTCTAAGGAAGAGGGCGGGCGCTCACCCGACGGCTACTGATTCGCCCGCTGCGGCCCGCCTGGCGTCGCTCACGAATTGCGTCACCCGACCGCTGATCTGCATGCAGACTCGGCGGAAAGCGCGCAGCCGATCTTCTTCGCTGCCTGCTGCAGTCGACGGATCCTCGTAGCCCCAGTGCAGCGAATGGTGGTTGCCCGGAAAAGCCGGGCAGGCCTGGCGCGCCTGGTCGCAGACGGTGATCACGTAGTCGAAATGCTGTTCCCTGAGCTCGTCGACCGACTTGGCCCGCAGGCCGCGCGTATCAAGGCCGGCCTCATGCAAAACGCGCAGGGTCAGCGGCCTGACCTCGCCCGGTTCGGTGCCGGCGCTGAACGCCTCGAAGTCCGGTCCGCCGTGGTGGCGGAGCAGCGCTTCGGCCATGATCGAGCGAGCCGAGTTGTGGGTGCACACGAAGAGCACGCGGATCGGCTGCTGTCCAAGAGCCGCGTCGGTCATGGATTGAGGTCCTCGATGTCGCCGGTGGCGAGGAAGACAACGTCTTCGGCGATGTTGGTCACCCGGTCCCCGATCCGCTCGAGGTAGTGGGCGGCGAAAAGCAATCGCGTGCCCCGATCGACGTTGCCGGAGTCCTGGCGCATCAGACCGACCACCTCGTCGAACAGGCCGTGGTACAGGTGGTCCATCTCGTCGTCGCGGCCGGCTACCTCCCGGGCACGATCGACGTCCAGGTCGACCAGCGCCATCAGTACCCCGCGCACCTGCTCGGCGGCCAGCTCGCCCATCCGTGGCAGGTCGACGTAGCTCTTGAGCGGCGGCAACGGAGCCAGCTTGCGCGCCTGCTTGGCGACCGAAGCGGCGTGGTCGCCGATCCGCTCGAGCTCGTAGGTGACGTGGTCGAGCGAGAGCAGGAAGCGCAGGTCGCGCGCCACCGGCTGCTGAGTGGCGATGGCCGTGGTGATCAGGCTGGAGATGTGGCGCTGCGCCTCGTTGATCCTGCCGTCGCTGACGATGGCGGCGGTCGCCGCCTCGGCGTCGTGGGCGACCAGCGCCTCCTTGGCGGCGGTGATCTGGGCGGCGACCAGGCTGCCCATGCGCAGCACTTCGTCCTTGATCGTGCGCATCTCACGGTCGAGCGTTTCGCGCGTTCCGTACAGCGGCCTGATCGGCGTATCGGTCATCCGCGGGCGAGCCTGCTCGATCGGGCTGCCGCTCGAGCCGCCCGCGCCCACCTCGGCGCCCTGCAGCGAGGCGAGGTCGCCGCCGGCCGGCATGCCGCCGGCATGGGCCGTCTCGTCGGTTGCGCCAGGGCTCTTGCGCTGCTCGTCCATCGCCGTACTCCTATCCGAACCGGCCCGAGACGTAGTCCTCGGTCAGCCGGTTCTGCGGATTGGTGAAGATCTGCGAGGTGGGACCGCGCTCGACGAGATAGCCGGCACGGTCCTCGTCCATCGTCAGGAAGACGGTCTCGTCAGAGACGCGCGCCGCCTGCTGCATGTTGTGAGTGACGATGACGATGGTGTAGTTCTGCTTGAGCTCGATCATCAGCTCTTCGATGCGCAGCGTCGCCACCGGGTCGAGCGCCGAGCACGGCTCGTCCATCAGGATGACGTCAGGCGAGACGGCGATTGCGCGGGCGATGCACAGCCGTTGCTGCTGGCCGCCGGACAAGGCCAGGCCTGACGTGCGCAGCTTGTCCTTGACCTCGTCCCACAACGCAGCGCGGCGGAGGGACTCCTCGACCAGTTCCTCCATCTTGCCTTTCCAGCCGGCCACCCGCGGACCGAAGGCGATGTTGTCGAAAATCGACTTGGGGAACGGGTTCGGCTTCTGGAAGACCATCCCGATCCGACGCCTCACCTCGACGGGGTCCACCTTCGGGGCATACAGGTCGACGCCGTGATAACGAATCTGGCCGGTCACGTGGGCGCCCGGAACCAGGTCGTTCATCCGGTTGAAGCTGCGCAGCAGAGTGCTCTTGCCCGTGCCGGAGGGCCCGATGATCGCCGTGATCGCATGCTGCTTGATGTCGAGGCTGATGTCCTTCACGGCGCGGAAGGAGCCGTAGTGGCACGAGACGTTGTCCAACTCGAAGACGACCTCCCGCCCGGCGGGGGCCTCTTCTGGGGCCTTGGCGTCGTGGCTCACGCGGATCGAGAGGTCCCGCGCATGGTGCTGTCCATCTGTTGTCTGCTGCTCGGGCTTGAGTTCCACCAAGTCGTTCACCTCGATCGTAACGTCTACCAGCTCTGCTCGAAGCGGTTGCGCAGCCAGACGGCGAAGGCATTCATTGCCAGCACGAGCCCGAGCATGAGGATCACGCCGGCCATCGCCAGCACGCGGAAGTCGGCCTGCGGCCGATTTGAGTAGTTGAAGATCTGGACGGGCAGCGTGGAGTACGCGCCCTCGAAGAAGCTTGGGTTGGAGGTCACGAAGGTGACCGCTCCGACGAGCAGCAGCGGTGCTGCCTCACCCGTTGCCCGCGCCACGGCCAGGATGATGCCGGTCAGCACGCCCGGCAGTGCGGCTGGCAGCACCTGGCGACGGACGGTCTGCCAGCGGGTGGCCCCGAGCGCGAGTGAGCCCTCCCGGATCGATGGGGGAACGGCGCGGATTGCCTCCCGCGCGGCGATGATGACGGTCGGCAGGACCAGCAGGGTAAGGGTTAGCGACCCCGCCGCTGCCACGAAGCCGAGGCTGAGTGGTCCGCGGACGATGAAGGCGAGTCCGAGGATTCCGAACACGATCGATGGAACGCCGGCCAGGTTCTGAATGTTGAGCTCGATGAGGCGGTTCCACCAGCGCTCGCGGTCGGCGTACTCCTCCAGGTAGATCGCTGCGCCAACGCCGACCGGCACGACCAACCCGATGACGCCACCGACGACCATGATCGAGCCGATCAGCGCGGTCCGGAAGCCGGCCTCCTGCGGTCGGACGCTGGACGGACCGTTGGTGATCAGCGACGTGTCCAGCCGCGGCAGCCCCTCGACCAGCGACCAGATGATGATGGCGGCGAGGCTGAGCAGGGCGATCCCGATGCCGAGCAGCAGCAGTGAGAGGAAGAACGCGCCGCGGACCTGGTCGCCTCGGCTTGAGGCCTGCAGGGAGCGAGCGGTGACGGCACGCGCGCCGCTTGCGGCGAGCTGGGTCCGGCCGGTGGTCGGCATCATCGGACTGCCGGCCATCAGTCGTACGCCTCCCGAAAGCGACGCACCAGGCGGATGGCGAAGATGTTCAGCACGAGCGTCATCACGAAGAGCAGCGTGCCCACGGCGAAGATGGTGTCGTAGTCAAGCGTTCCGGTGGGGATGTCGCCTGTTGCCGTCCCAGCGATGTAGGCGGTCATCGTCTGCACCGACTGGGTCGGGTCAAAGGTCAGGTTGGGCGTTCGGCCGGCTGCGATGTAGACGACCATCGTCTCGCCCACCGCCCGGGAGCCGGCCAGCACGATCGAAGCGGTGATGCCGGAGATGGCGGCCGGGAAGACCACCCGCAGCGACACCTTGAGCTTGTTGGCGCCCAGCCCATAGGCCCCCTCGCGCAACGATCGGGGCACGGCGCGCATGGCGTCGTCGGAGATCGAGGCGACCAGTGGCACGGTCATCAGCCCGACGGCCACCCCGGCCACACCGACCGAGAAGATCCCCGACCAATCCAGGAACGGGAAGGCCATGCGAGCGGCGGGGTTGAGAGCGAAGAACGCGAACAGCCCGATCGCCACCGTGGGGATCCCGGCCAACACCTCGAGGATGGGCTTGATGATCCGCCGGGTTCGGTGACTGGCGTACTCGGAGAGGTAGATCGCCGAAGCGAGGCCGACCGGGATGGCAACCGCCAGCGCCCAGACGACGATGTTGAGGGTGCCCACTACGACCGGCCAGACGCCGAACCGCCCGGTCGCCTGGCGTGGCGCCCAGACGGTATCGAGGAAGAACTGCTCGACCGTAACCTGGCGGAAGAAGTCGATCGTCGGCATCAGCAGCGATACGACGATCGCCGTCGTGACGCCCACCGACAGGATGCCGCAGAACGCGAGGAAGGCGAAGATCGCCTTCTCCGCGTAGCGAGGGCTCGAACTCTCCAGCGACACGGCCCGGTCGGTGGGCCGCGCGCTGGAGGCCGCGAGGTTGTCTGCGGTCAAAAGAGGTCGGTCCTCGGAGCTACCGGGCGGGCCTAGCTGCCGCCCGCCAGCTGCTCGATCTTCTCACGCTGCTCGTCGACCTGCTCATCGGTCAGCGGCACGAAACCGGCTGTGTCGGCGATCTCCACGGCGTTGTCGATGTAGAAGCGCATGAAGTCGAGAACCTCCGGTCGGGCGAGCGACGTGTCGCTCGCGTAGACGAACAGCGGTCGACCCAGCGGCGTGTAACTGCCGTCCTGGACGTTCTCCAGAGTCGCCTCGACGCAGCCGTTGCCGTCGTCGATGGCCAGGGCCCGCACGTCCCCGAGCACCTCCTGGTAGTAGGAGTAGGGCACGTAACCCATGGCGCCGATATCGCCCTGCACGCCGAGGACGGCCTGGTGGTCATCCTCGCCGATGTCGGTGTAGTTGATGTTGATCCGGCCGGCCTCGCCGTTGATCTCCTCGGTGAAGAAATCGAACGTGCCGGAGTCGGTGCCCGGGCCGTAGAGGTTGATCGGCGTATCGGCAAACTCGGCCGGCACATCCAGCCCCTCGATCTCGCCCCAGGTGGCGACGGTCGCGTCGAGGTCCCACACCTGGCGGGCCTGCTCGACGGTCATGCACTGGACGGGGTTGTCGTTGTTGACCAGCAGAGACAGCGCGTCATTGGCGACCTGGATGGCGTCGTAGCCGATCTCGCTCTGCTCACACGTCTCGATCTCGGAGTCCTTGATCGGGCGCGAGGCATTGTTCATGTCGGTCTCACCGGTGCAGAACTTCTGGAACCCGCCGCCGGTGCCCGACTGGGCGACCGAAACCGTGACGTTTGGCTGTCGCTCCTCGTACAGCTCCGCCGCCACCTCGGACAGCGGACCGACGGTGCTCGAGCCATCGAGGCGGATGCTGCCGCTCAGGTCGCCACCGTTGCCGGGCGTGCCGGTGCCGGGTGTCTGGCCAGGCGGCGTCTGGCCCGGCGAGGCGGTGGGTCCGCCGCCGCAGGCCGCGGCGACCAGCAGCGCGGCCGCGCCGGCCAAGGCCATTCGGGTACGCATCTTGTCCATCAAGACGATGGGTCCTCCTGTTCGCTGGGGCCGCCCGACTGGCGCGGCCATTCCACTTTCAATCTGTGCGGACAGGTGAGAGGTTCACGCGCCGGCGTCAACAGCGCTTTTGTGAGCAGTTAATGCTTCGTTAACGCCCCACAGCGGCAGCGAGCGCTTCAAGGTCCTGCTGGAACGTCGGGCTGGCCACGGCACGCCAGATCCGGACGGCGCTGGACGCGGCAGCCTCGCGCTGCTCGGCGAGCCGGGCGACATGCGCTTCGACCGCCGCCCGAACGTCGAGCTGGAGGTCAGTCTCTTGGGCGCTCAGCCAGCGTTCGGCGCGGTCGGCCGCGACGGCGCAGTCGTTCAGCTCGCCGAGCGCATCCTGGAGAGCGATCAGCCGTGAACGGCAGCGCGTCATCGGCTCGGGTGGCAGCAGGTCGCCGAACGTCTCGAGCGCGTAGCGCAGCCGCTTGCCACCGATGCGCAGCCCGTGGAACGTGGCATGGTCGGCTGGATCGAGCTCACGTCCGAGACGCAGCAGCTCGGTATAGGTCTCGAGGATCCGCGGGCCCGCCACGTCGCGCACCGGCGTAGTGGCGCTCTGCCGCGCGACCGCGGCCCCGGGCGAGCCGACGAAGAAGCGAAAGTCCGCCACGAAGCGAGCGTGACCGGGAGACCCGAGGTGGGCGAGCAGTCGCTCCATGGCCTGCGTGCGCTCCGACCGCCACGCCTCTGCCAGCGGCTTGATCGCCTGCTCGGCCGGCAGGCCCGCGATCAGCACCTCCAGGTCGCGTACTTCGCCCAGCCGGCGGGCGAGTACCCGCAGCTGGGCGACGTAGCGCCGGTGCTCCGAGCGTCTATAGGCACCGTCGAACACACGCCAGGCCGAGCGCATCCGACGAGTCGCCACGCGCATCTGTTTGAGTGCGAGCGTGTCGCCCGCTTTCACGGCCGCCTCTCGCTCGAGCATCGTGGCCAGGTGGCGGGAGAGCACCTTTCGGCCGGCTTCCGCCAACAGGTCGTAGGCCTCCAGCCTCTGGCGCGCCGCAACCAGACTGTGGGCAAGCTGCATCTTCGAGAGCGGTTCGGGCCTGGCCAGACCGGTCGACTCTATGCGCTTGGCCACTCGGCGCAGCGTGCGTCGCCGTCCGGCAAGAAACTCCACCTCGAGCCCGCGCAGCCGGCCAAGCTCCCGGCCATCAACAGTGAGCACGACCACGTCGTCCACGGAGGCCATGAGGCGCCCGTCGGTCAGCCACAGCTCGCGCTCCCGGCGTTGCTGGCACAGGCGGAAGCGCGGGAGCAGCGGTGCCGGCCCGGCCACCTCTTCGAGCAGCTCGCGCGCCGGGCTGGCCGGCCAATCGGCCGGGTCGAGGACTTCGGTGGCCGCCCCCTCTATTTCGGCTCGCAGGTGCCGGGGACCTTTGACCTTGACAGTCGATTTGAGGGTGACGGTCCACCTTTCGCCCACGCCGCGCAAGCGTGCGCCGATCCCGGACATGGCCAGGGCTTGGTCCGGCGTGTCGAAGAAGAGGTCGTCGACGCTGGAGTGCTGCCAGTCAGGCCCCTCGCCACGCGGAAACAGATCATCGAGGGTGGCGGCCGTCGCGGCCAGGTCGTCTACCTCGTATTTGAGCTCGAGCTCCTCGCGGTGGCTCACTCGTCGGTGTTGGCCGCTACGGCTCGTGCCATCAGCGCTTCGAAGGTGTCCAGCGCCTGCGGATCGTCCTTGATCTGCTCCACCCGGCGCCACGTATCGTCGCTGCCCAGCTGCCAGGCACGGCGGTCGTCAGCGAGCATCGTCTCGATGATCTCGGCCAGGCGAACGGCGCTGGCGGCGTCGGTGATCGGCGTCATTGCCTCCACTCGGCGATCGAGGTTGCGCTCCATCATGTCGGCCGAGCCGATGAAGAACCGTTCGCGTTCGTCGCGCCCGAAGACGAAGATGCGCGAGTGCTCGAGGAAGCGACCGACGATCGAGCGGACGCGGATCGTCTCGCTCACGCCCGGCAGGCCGGGACGGACCGAGCACATCCCCCTCACGATCAGGTCAATCTCGACGCCGGCGCCGCTCGCCCGGTACAGCGCCCCGATGATTGCCGGATCGACGATGGCGTTGCACTTCATCACGATGCGGCCGTCTCCGTATACGGCCTGACGCTCGATCTCTTCTTCGATCAGCGCCATCACTCCACGCCGCAGGCCGTGCGGTGCGACCAGCAGGCGCCGGTAGCGAGTCTGGCGGGAGTGGCCGGTGAGCGTGTTGAAGAGGTCGGTTACGTCGGCGCTCAGGTCGTGATCGGTCGACAGGATGCCCAGGTCGACGTAGTTGCGGGCGGTCCCCGGGTTGTAGTTACCCGTCCCGATGTGGACGTAGCGACGTAGCCCGCGGCCCTCGCGCCGCACGACCATGGCCAGCTTGGAGTGCGTCTTGAGCCCGACGATGCCATAGGCGACGTGGGCACCCGCACGCTCGAGCGCGCGGGCCCAGACGATGTTGGCCTGCTCGTCGAAGCGCGCCTTGAGCTCGACCAGCACGACCACCTGCTTGCCCTGCTCGGCGGCCTGGATCAGCGCCCGGACGATGGGCGAATCGCCACTGGTGCGGTACAGCGTCTGCTTGATCGTCAGCACGTCGGCGTCCTCGACGGCCTGCTCGATGAAGCGCTGGACGCTGGCGCTGAACGAGTCGTAGGGGTGGTGCAGCAGGATGTCGCTCTCGCGCATCGCGCCAAAGATGTCGGCCGGCTCGTCGGGCCCGGCGGGCTGCAGGCGGGCGGGCGTGACTGGCTGCCAGGGTGCCGCGTGGAGCTCCGGGATGTCCAGGTCGGCGAGCTGGCTCAGCGCCCCCAGGTCGAGCATGCCGGCGATCTCGTACACGTCCTCGGCCTGGATGTTCAGCCCGCGCATCAGCAGCGAGCGCGTCGCGACGGGCATCGAGCGCTCGATCTCCAGCCTCACCACCCGACCGAAGCGACGCTTGCGCAGCTCCTCTTCGATGTGCAGCAGCAGGTCTGGCGCCTCTTCCTCCTCGAGCTCCAGGTCAGCGTTGCGGGTCACCCGGAAGAGATGGTGCTCGACGACCTCCATGCCCGGGAACAGCGCATCGAGGTTGGCCGCGATGATCTGCTCCAGGAGCACATAGGTCCGTGGCGCCACCTCGACCATCCGTGGCAGAACCGGCGGTACCTTGACCCGGGCGAAGCGGTTCTCCTGGCTGACCGGGTCGCGGACGGTCACGGCGAGCGAGAGCGAGAGATCGCTGATGTACGGGAAGGGATGGCCGGGGTCAACGGCGAGCGGCGTCAGCACGGGAAAGATCTCGTCGAGGAACTGCCGACGCAGCTCCCGGTGTCGCTCCGGCCGCTCGTCGTAGCCGACGATGCGGATGCCTTCGTCGGCCAGGTCGTCCTCGACCGCGCGCCAGGCCCGGGAGTGGGCGGCTACCAGCGGCAGCAGCCGGGTTCGGATGGCCTCCAGCGTCTCGGCCGCACTCATCCCGTCCGGCGTGGGACTGGATCGGCCGGCCCTGACCTGCTGCTTCAGGCCGGCTACGCGGATCTGGAAGAACTCGTCGAGGTTGCTGGCGAAGATGGACAGGAAGCGGACACGCTGAAGTAGTGGGTTGCGTTCGTCCTGCGCCTCGTACAGCACGCGCGCGTTGAAGTCGATCCACGACAGCTCGCGGTTGATGTACGGGATGGCCGGCGCACTCGGTGCCCGGCGCCGTGACGGGCTCGCGTGCTGCTTCAGCAGGGTCATGGGCTCAGAAGTCTAGCAACGGGCACCGCACGCCTCGCTTACGATCGCGGAGTGAGTGGCATGCCACGGTGAAGGTCGACCGAGGGTCACCGGCCGAGGTGGGCGGCCTGTTGCTCGATCCGGACAGCCTTGGGCCTCCCGTCGCTCGCGCGCTCGATGCGCCGAACCTGCAGGTCACCGCCTGGCGCGCCGAGCGGCTCCGTGCGGGTGCAGGCAATCCGACTTCGGCCGGCGTATACCGGCTGGCCGGGGAGGCGCGCGACGCGAACGACGGCCTCAGGCGCTGGTCGATGGTGATGAAGGTCTTTCAGTCGCCGGCGAGCGTGGGTCGACCGGGCTTCGGCGACGAGATCGATCACTGGAACTACTGGCTGCGCGAGCTGCGTGGCTTCGAGAGCGGCCTGCTGGCAAACCTCCCGCCCGACGTGGTTGCGCCTGCCTTCTACGGCGCGATAGAAGGCGACGAGCGGGCGTGGCTCTGGATCGAGGACGTGGGCGATCTGGCCGGTGACGCGTGGACCACCGCCGACTGCTATGTCGCGGCGAGACACCTCGGGCGGATGGAGGGCTGGTACCTGGCCAACGGCGACCTGCCGAGCATGCCCTGGCTGGCGCGCGACGTGCTCCGCCAGTGGGCAGACATGCTCGGCATATACGGCGGGCCGCTGGCGGGACTGGCTGCGGCCGAGGGCCCGTTCGCGAGGCTCGTGCCGAAGATCGGCCGTCGCGCCATGGGCACGCTCGCCGCGTACCTGGCCGAGCCGGCCGGGCTGCTGGATGCCCTCGACGGCCTCCCGCAGACCTTCTCGCACCAGGACGCCAACATCGACAACCTGCTGTTGCGTGCCGGGCAAGCCGGTAGGCCATCGCTGCTCGCCCTCGATTGGCAGCTGATGGGCCTTTCGCCCGCAGGCGCGGTCATCGGACAACTCCTCAACTCACTTGGCAAAGCCATCGCGCCCTCCGCCTGGGCTCGAGAGGAGGAGGTGCTTGGCGCCTACACAGCGGGGCTGCGTGATGCTGGTGCGCAGGTCGCGGATGTCGACGTCGAGCTCGCCTACGTCGCCTCGACCGTCCTGCGCCAGGGCATCTTCATGTTCATCATGCTGCGACAGGACATGGATGCCACGGCGCTCGGCGATGGCCCGAGCGCGGACGAGGTCCAGGCCCGCTTCGCAGTCGACAACGAGCAGATGCTGGTTCGGCTGGCCGGCTGCGCCGAACGCGCCCGGAGACTGCTGGAGAGCTAGCCGAGCCGGCGCGGGGAGGGATCGTGGCCGGCGTGCTCGCGTCGCCGGCGCTCGGTGTCGTCCGGGCAGGGGCATTCCTCGCGCAAGCGAGCGAAGGTGTAGAACCCGGTGTGGTGGCCGTCCGCCCACGTCGGCTGGAGCGCGTAGCTGCCCACCAGCTGCACGTCGGTCAGCTGGGTCTGGGCCTCGGTCAGGGTCGGGTTCGAGTCCAGCCATCCGGGGATGCCGGCCTCGCCTCGGCAGAATGCGCAGGGACACAGCCAGCGCAGGGTGACGAAGTCGTAGCGACTAACGTGCCCGTCCGGCCATTCGAGCTCGAGCTGGCCGGCCGGCCGATCGGCGTGGATTCGCCGCGGCACGAGGTACTCGGTGCCGCGGGTGAAGGAGCTCATGCGACCCAGTATGGGCTTGCCGCAGTTGGCGCGCCTGACCGGCCTCGGCCCCGGGCCGGGGGGGCGGCGGCGTGGCCTAGACTGTTGACGACTACGGATTGACCGGCCATCGCCCCGTCCCGCCCAGCCGAGGTCCCGATGCCCAGACCGCCTCGCCCATCAGACCTCTATGACCTGCGCGTGCCGCTCGAAGTGGCCATCTCACCTGACGCCACCCGCGTGTGCTTCGTGGTCAAGCAGCCCAACCCACAGCGGGATGGATACCGTCAGGCCCTCTGGATCGCGCCGGCGGATGGCTCCGAGGCGGCTCGCCAGCTGACCATGGGAGCCAAGAACGAGCACACGCCGCGCTGGAGCCCTGACGGGCGAGCCGTCGCATTCCTGGCCGACCGAGAAGGAGTCCTGATCAAGGGCGGCGCCGGCGATGATCCGGCGTCGAGCGAGCCGCCCAGGGAAGGTGCCACGCAGGTCTGGCTGCTGCCGATGGACGGTGGCGAGCCACGCCAGCTGACGCGTCTACCGCAGGACGTCAGTGGCATGGCCTGGAGTCCGGACGGCAGGCATCTGTGCGTCGTCAGCGGTGCCACCTCGGCCGAACGCGACAGGGCGGAACGCAAGCCCGGTGACCCGCCCGAGCGGGACGCACACCTGATCGACCGCCTGCAGTACATGTCGAATGGCGTGGGCTACACCTATAAGCATCCGCCCAATCTCTGGTTGATCGACATCGCCAGCGGGGAGCCGCGGCGGCTCACTGCCGGCGGCAGCCGCGACGAGGACCCCGCGTGGAGCCCCGACGGGCGCCGAATAGCGTTCGTCTCGAACCGTCACCGTGATGCCGACCTGACCTGGCGCACGGACATCTACACCGTTGACGTGCGCTCGGGCGAGGTGCAGCGTGTGAGCGGTGGGCGCGGAGATCGCGAGTTCGTCCGACCCGCCTACAGCCCGGACGGGCGCTGGATCGCAGCTTTCGGGCACCGCTACACGGCCAGGGTTACCACTCAGCACGATGTCTGGCGCTTCCGGGCCAACGCCCAGAGCGAAGGTGAGAACCTGACCGCCGGCAGCGATCTGGACGCTGGCGGAGCGATGAACAGCGACCTGTTCGGCTTCAGCGTTGCACGCCCGGCCTGGCGGGCGGATGGTCGTCAGATCCTGTTCGGCGCGCCGGTCGAGGGCAGCTACGAGCTGTGGCGGGTAAACACGGAAGGCGGCAAGGTCGAACGGCTGACGCGTGGGCGGCAGTACCTGTCGCGCTTCCACGCCGCTCCGCTGGCCGACGGCGGCCAGCGGGTCGCTCTGGTCCAGGCGGACGCCACGACCCCGCCGGAAGTGGCAGTCCTCGACGTGCCCGCGGGCGAAGTCGGCAATCGCGGTCTGCGGCCGCGCCGGCTTAGCGACCTCATGCGAAGCGCCTGGCGCGACATCGAGATCGTGACTCCGCGCGAGCGATGGCACGAGAGTGACGGTCGGCGCATCCAGGGCTGGTTTTACGAAGCGCCGCGGCGGGACGGCCGGCCGGCACCGCTCGTCGTGCAGATCCATGGGGGGCCGGCGACGCTCTATGGCTGGTCACTGATGTGGGAGTGGCAGTGCATGGTCGCCGACGGAATGAGTGTCTATGCCTGCAACCCGCGCGGCTCGCAGGGCTATGGCCAGGAGCTCCTCAGCGCCAACTATCGCGACTGGGGTGACGGGCCCATGGCCGACATCATGGCCGGCATCGATGTCCTGATCGAGGAAGGCCTGGTCGACGGCGAGCGGCTGGGCGTGACGGGCGGCTCCTACGGTGGTTACCTGACCAGCTGGATGATCGGCCACACCGACCGCTTCAGAGCGGCGGTGAGCGCCCGCGCCGTCAACGACCTGGCCACGGAAATGATGACGGGCGACATCGCGGGACCGCTGTTTGGACGATACGAGTACGGCTCGAACCCGTGGGAGGACCCCTTGCTGTACCGCGAGCACAGCCCGCTGACCTACGCCGACCGGATCCACACGCCGCTGCTCATCCAGCACTCCGAGAAGGACGTTCGAACGCCGATAGGCCAGGCGGAGGAGCTGTTCACGGTGCTGCGCTCCCTGCGCAGGCCGGTGCGCATGCTGCGAGTGCCCGAGGAGAACCACGAGCTGACGCGAAGCGGCGCTCCGTTCCGGAGGGTCGAGAACATCGAGCGAATCCGCGACTGGTTCCGCCACTTCCTGGTCGAAGGCAAGCGTCGGCTGCCACCGGTCTGAGCCGCCCCAATCATCTGCCGGTAGTGCCGGCCCCGTTGATGCCGCATCATCCGACACCGTGACAGCTCCTCGCATCGGCGCCGCGGTGGATGTCGGCAGCAACAGCGTCCACCTGCTCGCGGCACACATCACCGATGGCGGCCTCCGTCCGATGCGCGACGAGAGCGTGCTGCTCGGCCTGGGTGACGTCGTCGACAGCACCGGTGAGATCACCGCCGAGGCCGCCCAGGCGCTGCTAGCGGCGCTGCGCGGGTACGCGGCCGGCGCACACGGCATGGGTGCACAGGCAGTGAGCCTCATCGCGACCGAGCCTCTGCGGCGGGCCGTCAACGCGGGCGACGTGCGCCGGCGAGTCATGGAGGAGGTCGGGCTGCCTCTGCACGTGCTGAGCGAGCGCGAGGAGGGTCTGCTGACATACCTCGGTGTGACCGCCGGACGCCGGCCGGCCAGATCCCTGCTGGTAGTCGACATAGGGGGTGGCTCGAGCGAGGTGGTTATGGCGCAGATGGGCCAGCCGCTGCAGGTGATCAGCCTGCCGACCGGCTCGGGGCGCCTCTCGCGCGGCATCGTGGAGCATGACCCGCCCACCGCTGACGAGCTCGACGCGCTGCTCGACGCTGCGCATCGGCTGACGGCCGGCCTGCCGCGCGCAAGACCCGAGCGAGCCGTGTTCGTGGGCGGCACCGCCACGAACCTTGCTCGTCTCGCGCCGCTGCGGCCAGATGGCCTGGCTCTGGCCTACCGGGCGCTGGCACGGCTCGATGCCCAAGAGCTGTCCCGGCGCCACGGCGTGAACCTTCGGCGCGCCTTCCAGCTACCGGCCGGTGCTGCGCTCGTTGACGCGCTGTTGGCCCATTTCGGGCTCGAGGGGGCGAAGGTCAGCGAGGCGAGCCTGCGCGACGGGGCGATCCATGCCGCCGACCGGCTGGGCTCCGCCTGGCTCGCTCGGCTGGAACGCTATCTGGAGCGGTCGCTGGAACCGTCATGGCCGCTGGAGGAGCGGTCGAGCAGCGCCAGCGCGGAGCCGTAGACTAGGTGGGCGAGGGCCATCGCCTGCGGTCGCTGCCGTTCATCGCTTGACGGCGGCGGCATCAGCCCGAGCCGAGGCAGCGCTGCCCAATAGGAGAGTGTCCAGATGGCCAGGCCATACAGCGCACCGACTGCTAACCGGCCAGGCATCCGAAGTCGCAGCCGGCTCAGCAACAGCGCGTGGAGCAGGCCCCAGCCCACCCCAACCCCCAGGTGCGTTACGGCACTGGCCGCGTCGAGGGCCTCCGGCCCCGGACGCCGATCCAGCAGCTGGTCCGACGCCCGTCGCGTGATGGTCCTGGGCGCCAGCTCCACGAGCATCCCTGCCCGCTTGGCGGCGAACATGAACGCGGTCATCAGGAGGGTCGCACCGACGCCGGCACCGGCTCCCGAGGCGACCCGTCGTGCAAGAGTCATCGAGGCCGAGCATCAGGCCGCCGGTGTTCTGCCCACGCGAGACGGTCGACGCGCGCCGTTGCGTTCGGGTGTCAGCGATCCAGCTCCTGCTGCAGCCACCGTTCGACGGCGCGCAGGGGTGGCAGCTCGCGGTAGTGACGCCGCCGGCGGCCCTCGTCGAGCGTCTGGACCAGCCCGGCCTTGCGCAGCACGGCGAGATGCTTCATCACTGCCCACCGGCTGATGCCTCCGACGCGCTCGGCCAGCTGGCCGGTGGTCAAGCCGGGCTGGGTACCCAGCAGTTGCAGGATCTGTCGCCGAGTGGGATCGCTGATCGCGCGCAGCGTCCCGTCGAGCTCATCTCTCATCGTGCAGGTGACCGTTTAATCACCGTGCCTGTCTCGTGAGCGACAAACTATGCTGACGAACCGGCGCAGGGAACCCGCCGGAGGAGCGTTCATGTGACGACATGGTCACCCGATTGAGCCTCGCTGTCAACGCAGCCGGTTGCCTCACTAGCTGTACCATCTCGGCATGAGCACGGTCATCGAGCGCGGCGGCGAGCGATCAGCGGAAAAGACGGCGACGGCGCTGGTGCGTGCCTGGGTCGGCCGGGGCGACACGATCGAGTCGATGGTCGAGCACGTCGGCGGCATTGACCAGGTCGGCGTGGAAGAGCGCGTCCAGAGCCTCACGCGGCGGTCGATCAAGCGGGAATCGAAGATCTGGGCGCTCGAGCTCGCCATCCGGATGATGGACCTCACCACGCTCGAGGGAAAGGACACGGAGGGCAAGGTCCGGGCGCTCTGTGCCAAGGGCGTCCGACCGGACCCGAGTGACCCGTCCGTACCGAGCGTGGCCGCGATCTGCATCTATCCGGCTCTGATCCCGGTCGCCCGCAGGGCCCTCGAGGGGAGTGGCGTCAAGGTGGCCAGCGTCGCCACCGGTTTCCCTGCCGGCCAGACCTACACCGACGTGAAGCTGCTTGAGACGCGCCTGGCCGTCGAGGCCGGCGCAGACGAGATTGACATGGTCATCGATCGAGGCGCGTTCCTGCAGGGCGACTACCGGGCAGTGTTCGAGGAGATCGTCGCCGTCAAGGAAGCGTGCGGTGACGCTCACCTGAAGGTGATCCTCGAGACCGGCGAGCTCGAGACGTACGACAACGTCCGCCGCGCCAGCGTGCTGGCCATGGCCGCCGGCGCCGACTTCATCAAGACCTCGACCGGCAAGGTGACGCCGGCAGCGACACTGCCCGTGACGCTGGTCATGCTCGAGGCCATCCGCGACTTTCACCGGCGCACGGGCCGTATGGTGGGCATGAAGCCGGCCGGCGGGATCCGCACCGCCAAGGACGCCATCCAGTATTTGGTCGTGCTGTACGAGACGCTGGGGCCGCGGTGGATGACGCCAGACTGGTTCCGCTTCGGCGCGAGCACGCTGCTCAATGACGTCCTGATGCAGCTGCGCAAGCAGCGGACCGGCTCGTACCAGGGGGCGGATTACTTCACGCTCGACTGAGCTTCACGCGGCCGGCGGGATCTCAGGTCGCCGGTTGCAGGTCGCCCGTCGGTAGGCGGCAGGCGTGTTCCTGACCTGGCGACCGCCTGCTCCGCGCAGAGTTTGCCCCTTGGCCTCATGTCCAGGTTGAGGTAGTCTGCCCAAGCCCTGGGGGGTCGGGGAGTGAGGGGGAGCGTCATGCGCGGTCTGGTCATCGCCTTGTCAGTGGTGCTCCTGACCGGCGTGCTCGCTTCGCGGCCGGCTGCCGCTGCCATCACCTCTCCCTACCAGACGCTCGAGTCCCAGACACTCGCGCCCGGGGTCTGGCACGACCGCGGCCGGGCGGCGGCCACGAACGGCGGCGTCGCGCTGCACGTCGTCGAGGCAGACCTGTCCACGCCGGACATAAGCCTGGTCACGACAGCGGCACTCGACAAGGTCAACGCGCGGGAGCGGCCAACGTCCCAGGCTGCGCGGATCAGCCGCGAAGGCCACCGGGTCGTCGCCACGATCAACGGCAGCACCTTTGCCTCATGGCCGTCACCGCCGTACGCCGCACGCGGGCTCAACGTCATGGACGGCGAGCTCATCACCGCAGGCCATCCGCGCCACGGCGATCGGCTCACCTCGTTTGCCATCGATCACCGGGGCAGGCCTTTGATCGGCGCCCCGACGATGAGCATGAGCGTCAGCCTGCCCGACGGCAGCGCGGTTCCGCTTGCCCGCGTCAACCAGCCGCGTCAGGCGAACGAAGCCGCACTGTTCACGCCGCGCTTCGATGCCACCACGCCGGCGGCAACGACCGGGGTCGAGATCGTCGTCGCGGACGTGGCCCTGCCATTGCGCACCAGCGGCAGCTGGACCGGGACCGTGGCCCAGGTTCGGCCTGAAATGGGATCCACCCCGATCGAGCCGGGCACAGTGGTCATCTCCGCCATCGGAACCGCAGCCGACGGCCTGAGCGGTCTGCAACCAGGCAATGAGGTGAGCATCGAGCTGGCCATCGACGAGGGCTGGCAGGACGTGGTCCAGGCAGTGGGCGCGCGCGAGGCACTGGTTCGCAACGGCGCCATCGACACCTGGCCGGTCGGAGGCAGCACCTTCGACACGAGCGAACCCAGAACAGCGGTTGGCATCACCCGGTCCGGTCGCGTGCTGCTGGTGGCGATCGACGGTCGGCAGTCGCACAGCCGCGGGCTGACTGTTCCGGAGACTGCCGAGCTCATGCTCAGCCTGGGCGCGGTGGAGGCTGTGAACCTGGATGGCGGCGGTTCAACCGTGATGGCGGTGCGCTCGCCGGGCGACATCGAGGCCGCCATCGTCAACAGCCCCTCAACGAGCGGCACCGAGCGGTCCGTGGCCAACGCGCTGCACATCATCAGCGGCGTCCCGACCGGATCCCTCGACAAGCTGGTGCTTCGACCGCCTTCCGTCGACCTCGAGGTAGGCCAGAGCCGGCAGTTGACCATAGGCGGGCACGACGCCGCCTTCAACGGCATTGCCATCGACCCGACCAGCGTCCACTGGAGCTCCAGCGGTCCGGCGGCGACGGTCAACGGAGAGGGACTCGTCAGCGCCGTCGAGCCGGGTGAGGCACTCATCAGCGCAGCTCGCGCGGGACTGACGGCCACCAGCCGGATCAGCGTCCAGGGACAGCCCGTCCCGGCGGGCCCTACCGTGCCAGCAGGATTGACCGCGACTGCGCACGACAACTTCGTGATCAAGCTGGCCTGGCAGGCCAGCACGTCGTCGGTCGCCGGTCCGATCCACTACCGGGTCTTCAGAAACGGCACTGCCATCGGCACCCAGCAGCTGGCGCTGACCTACACCGACCAGCGCAAGGCGGCCAACACCTTCGAGTACCGGGTCAGGGCGATCGACGCGGCCGGCAACAAGAGCGAGCTTTCGCCACCGGTGACCATCACCGCGGTGCAGCACACCGGCGGCTCACCGTCGCCGACCCCCACTCCCAGCCCCGGCCCCAGTCCCACCCCGACGACGCCGCCGACGGGCGGGCCGACGGTGCCGCAGGGCCTCGTCGCCAGCGCCCACGACAACTTCGTCATCAAGCTCGCCTGGCAGCCGAGCAGCTCGAGCGTGGCCGGCGCCATCCGCTACCGCGTCTTCCGCAACGGCAGCTCCATCGGCACCCAGCAGACGGCGCTGACCTATACCGACCAGCGCCAGAAGGCGAACACCTTCAGCTACCAGGTGCGTGCCATCGACGCGGCCGGCAACAAGAGCGCTCTATCGCCACCGGTCACGATCAGCTCGGTCGCCAGCACAGGTGGCTCGGGCTCGACCGGCCCGACCGTGCCACAGGGCCTCGTCGCCAGCGCCGAGCCCGGCTTCGTGGTCAAGCTGTCGTGGCAGCCGAGCAGCTCGAGCGTGGCCGGCACCATCCGCTACCGCGTCTTCCGCAACGGCAGCGCCATCGGCACCCAGCAGACGGCGCTGACCTATACCGACCAGCGGCTCAAGGTCAACACGTTCACCTACCAGGTGCGCGCCATCGACGCGGCCGGCAACAAGAGCGCCCTGTCACCACCGATCACGATCACGACCCGGCCCTAGGGGAC
>DATLGJ010000019.1:0-3324 GCA_035540555.1 Candidatus Limnocylindrales bacterium
CCACGCTCGGTGGGCGGTTGGTAGACTAGCCCCGGTGCCGACATAGCTCAGCGGTAGAGCAGCTGTTTCGTAAACAGCAGGTCCTCGGTTCGAATCCGAGTGTCGGCTCCACTTCTCTGTCATCCTCCCGCCGATGATTTCGCGACCCCACGTCTGCCTGGCAACGTGCGTCGCGCTGCCCGAGCTGGACGAGGACGAGCGGCTGGTCATCGGCCCCTTAGAGGCGCGCGGCATCCGCGTCAGCGCGGCGGTCTGGGACGACCCCACGGTCGACTGGGCGGGCTTTGACCTCGTGGTCATTCGCTCAACCTGGGACTACACGACCCGGCGCGACGAGTTTGTCGCCTGGGCGCGATCGGTCGAGCAGGTCACGCGGCTGGCCAACCGGGCCGGCGTGATGGAGTGGAACACTGACAAGCGCTACCTGCGCGAGCTCGAGGCGAGCGGCATTCCGGTGGTCCCCACGACGTGGCTGGAGCCCGGTGCGGCGGTCGAGCTGCCCACCGCGGGCGCCCACGTGATCAAGCCATCAGTCGGTGCGGGCTCGCTCGACGCCGAGCGCTTTGATCTCGCCAATCCGGTCGATGCGGTCGCCGCACGCTCGCATGCCGAGCGCCTGCTTGCCTCCGGCCAGACGGTGATGGTCCAGCCATACATCTCGAGCGTTGACGAGCACGGCGAGGCCGGCCTGGTGTTCCTGCGCGGCGAGTACAGCCATGCCATCACCAAGAGCGCCATGCTCGGTGCGCCAAAGGAGTCGATCGCTGGCCTGTACAAGGCGGAGGTGATCACCGAGCGCGTGCCCTCGGCGGCGGAGCTTGCGCTGGCCCGGCGCACACTGGCGGCCCTGCCCTGGCCGGCAGACGAGCTGCTCTATGCCCGCATCGACATGCTCGCCGATGCGTGCGGCGAGGCCGTCCTCATCGAGCTCGAGCTAACCGAGCCCTCCCTGTTCATGGCCAAGGCGCCAGGATCGGAGCGGCGCTTTGCCAAAGCCATCTGGAGCGCACTCGGCGCTGCGAGCCGGTCGTTGCGGATCAAGTAGGACTCACGCCCTAACCACACCGCCCGTCCGAAGCCGGCCGCCGAAAGGCGGACCGGCTTTCACTTTGCCCGTGACTGCAGAAGAGGCCGGGCGCCCCAGCCCCACTCAGAGATCTACCCGATGCGCACGAGTGCGCGGCGATCGATTACATCTGACTGCCTTAAACCGTGGTCAATTGGCTCCAATCTGCAGGCCAAATGGACTATTGGCCGACTAGTACGTAAGGGCTAGCGTGGGGTTGCGGCTTCTCCGATTCCAGCCATTCCGGAGACTCGAGGGGCCACTTTCAACGCCCCCAGTGGGCACGCTGGCCGGCCCAAATGGCCAGAAATGGAAGGGAGATAACCCCGAATGCACGCAACCACACTCGACCGACCAGGTCGGACCCTCGGTTGGCAGGCCATAGTCGTCCTGGTGGTCCTCGGACTCCTCGTTTCGATGCTGGCCTTTGCCGCGCCAACTCGGGCAGCAACCGTTCACTACGTGGATGGAGCTGCTGCCTCTGCGGCCCCCGGCACAGGTTGTGGCACAGACGCCGGGTACGCCACGATTCAAGCCGCAATCAACGCCGCCGGGGCAGGTGACACGATCAGCGTCTGCGCCGGCACCTACGCCGAGAACCTGACCGTGGACGTCGCCAACCTGACGCTGGCTGGGCCCAACGCGGGCACTCCGGCCACCGCCGCTCGGGTGGCCGAGGCGGTCATCGTAGGCAGCTTCGCGGTTGGAGCGAACCAGGACGGGATCACGATCAACGGCTTCCGGGTCCAGGGCCCGGGCACCGTCCGAGGCCTCGGCGTGACCGTCGCGAACAACGTTTTCGTGGCTAGTCTCAGCACTCAGCACGGACTTACCACGTCATCATCAGCGCCGGTTCGTCCCAATAGCTTCACCATCTCGGACAACTCCTTTACTGGCTACAACCAGGCACTACGGCTCGATGGAGGCAATCAGACGCAGTCGCTGCTGATAAGCGGCAACCTCGTTTCGGGCAACTCGCGTGCCGTCCAGACCTTCGCGTCGCTTCACGCTGGACCGGTGGGCGACGATACGGTTCCTGCCGCGCAGATCATCGATAACGTCTTCACCAACAACGCGGACGGCATCCGTCTCGCGCTTGGTGGGTTCGACGTTCATCGCAACGTCATCAGCGGAAATGCCAACTATGGCCTTAGGGTTGGCACGGGCGCGGCAACCAGTGCGACCGACGCCACATGCAACTGGTGGGGCGACGCAAGTGGCCCGAGCGGCGCCGGGTCCGGCAGCGGAGATGCACTCATCATCGAGACGGGTGCAACGGTAGTGTTCGATCCTTGGAGCAAGACCGCCGCCGCGGAGCAGCCGTGTCTCGTCCTGACACCCAACGAGGACAAGCAGGCCGTCCTTGCCGAGCTCGAGGACATGCGTGACAACGGCGGCTTCGGCGCCAAGACCGTCAAGCGCATCCAGAAGGCGATTGACCGTCTGACCAAGAGCCTGACCGCCGAGTGGTGGATCGACGACGAGACGCTCGACGAGAAGGACGGCAAGAAGGTCTTCGGCGAGGAGAAGAAGGTCGTCAAGGAACTGACCAAGAAGGAACTGCGTGACAACCCGGTCGCGCAGGACCTGGTGCAGGACATCCTCGACGTCGACCGCGCGCTCGCCGCCAAGGCCATCGCCGACGCCGAGGCCACCCCCGGCGCCAAGCAGAAGGACATCGACAAGGCCCACGAAGAGCTGGCCAAGGGCGACGCCGAGCGCGCCGCGGGCAAGTTCGACAAGGCCGTCGACAAGTACAAGAAGGCCTGGGAGAACGCCCAGAAGGCCATGAAGTAGGGCTCACGCCCTGATCACACCCAGCCCGTCTGAAGCCGGGCCGCCGAAAGGCGGCCCGGCTTTCACTTTGACCGCGCGGGAGAAACGAAGAGGCCGGGCGCGCGCCCCAGCGCAGCAGGCCCGGCCCCTTCAGCAGGAGAGAGAGGGTTTCTCCTGTGGCGTCGACGGGGAGGGAGGGAATCTCCTCGTCTGGCGCTTGGACGCAGTGTCGGCTGCTCCGGTTCCATGGATCAATCCGGAAGCCACTGATCCGGCCACGGGTCGCGCGTTCCGTACCCGGAAGCGACACGCACGACAGGGGCGGTGAGCGACGCTGCTGGCGGTTGTGGTGGCATGTAGGGACCGGCGGGCCGCAGCTGACACCGCCCAAGACCCCACCCGACGCCCCAGCGCTAGGACCCTTCTCCCCGGAGGCCAGTCCTTAGGGGTGATACTGCCGCGCCCCCTCCGCTCCGACTCTC
>DATLGJ010000020.1:0-142819 GCA_035540555.1 Candidatus Limnocylindrales bacterium
GGCTGAGGCGGGTCGGTGAACTGCGATCTCACGAAGGCGGGCTCCCCATCGGCGTCGCAAGTGCCCAAGAAGCGGAGGGCGTACTCGCGCCACGGCTCCGCGACCGTCAGCGTTATTGGGGCCATTAGGTCGTTTGCAGTCGGTTTGGAGGAGGTCGAATGCTCCTACCTGGGGTGTCAGCCCTACGGCCAAGTAACGTGCTGTGAGGCACCTCACCGACACTCGACAGCCCGCCTTCTAACCATGAGCGGCGGTTGCCGTAGTCAGACTAAGGCGGTCCCGGGGCGCTCGCTGCTGTTCCCCGGCCAAGTGTTTGGGATGGCGTCTACTGTCAAGGACGCTCGAAACAAGATCGAGCATAGCCTGATCCTGTCGCCGAACCTGTGGGCCGAGGCCTGGCGGGATGCGCGACATCTGGCGGCGTCGCTTGGATTCGATCTTGCAAAGGCAACTCGTCGCCTGGAGCGCAAGCGATGGTTACAAACGGACGAGCAGCTGAAGGCGCTCGGTTACCCCGAGGGGATCCACGCCATCGCGAAAACAGATCAGTAGGGCCTCAAAGCGACTGTCAGGATCAGCGGGAAGATCATCAGCAGCTCGATGAACCAGCATCAGCAGGAAGAACAGCAGCTCGATGAGCAGGAACATCAGGACGATCTCGAGCTCGTCGATGATCAGGACGATCAGGACGACTAGGACGATTATCTGGACGACTGTAAGGTTCGGGGTGTGGCAGGGACCATAAGTTGGCAGCCACTGGAAGCATGAGTTGGCACATTGCGCAGGTGAGCACTCCTAGTTCCACGCTCACACAGAGCCGCCAAGGACATGCCCAACGAGCGGGTGGAAGCATCAGGTGGCACTTTGTGCAAGATGGCCTCGATTCAAGCGTGAACGCTTGCGCGGCGGCGCAAGTGGAAGCAACAGGTGACACGTTGTCGCGGCTTGAGAGGGGCCCGAGCTGGCTATGTTGACGTGGGATATTTTCGATGGGTTAAAGGGTTCGCCCGTAGGTCGCCGAGCGGCGGCGGTCGGGCTTCGGCGCGCTGGTGCGGAACCGAGCGCGCACGTATGCCGCGCCGCTCGGGCGGGACTAAGGCAATTGAGAACCTGCCTCCGTGTCACGCTCCCGACGCTCAACCCGAGAGGCTGCGCCCTATCCGTTGGGCAAAGAACGACCTGCGGGAAGCGTCAGTCGGATTCCGACGTCTTCGGCCTCGTTGGGGTCACGCAGGGCGTTTGTGCGCGTTAAGTCCGCTTCGGCTGTCTCGCGGTTCGTGAAGTCGACCTGACCAGTCCACCTCTGCAGAAATCGCATCGAGGACACGAGCGCGGCAAACGTCCGATTGTTGCTCGCCGCTTTGAGGGCGCTGATGTAGTTGTTGCGAAACACCGTCGGCACGATGATCCGAACCTGTCCCTCACTGAACAGCTCGGCGTTGAGCATGATTCGACTGATGCGACCATTGCCGTCGGCGAAGGGGTGCACTTCGCTCGTCACGAACATCGCGTAGAGCGCGCGAGCAAAAGGATCGACCAGCCGGCGCCCTATTTCGAAGCTCTCGCGAAGGGTGGCCTCCACGAGCTCGGGCGCGACAAACACCGTTGAGCCGGCTTGGTTCAGGCGTGTCTTGAACTGCCCCGGGTGCATGTCCGGCCGCCCCGCCAAGACGACTCTGTGGCGGGCTCTGAGCAACTCGATGAATTCGTCGCCAGTGCTCGGCGTGCGCGCCATCTCGTGCTCGTCGTTGACGATCGCATAGGTGCCCAAGACGTCGTGGGCATCAGCCGGACGGCCCCGCGGTATGACTTCGTCAAACACGATCTCGGCCGCCTCGTCGAGCGTGAACTCGGTTCCCTCGATAAAGTTGGAGAAGTACGCCTCATAAAAGGTCAGCAGCCGCCGGCGCGCGGCGTCTTGCGCAAGGAGAGGCGCCGGCTCGGGAGCGTGGTCCAGGAGTTGCCCAACCATCGACTCGAACAAGTCGAGTCGACGCTGGTCATACGGTCGGCCCTCTGCGCGCGCCCGGAGCGACGGACTCTCGACTGCGGCCGCTGGCCGCGTTGCCAGAGCAGCGCCGATGATTCCGTCGAGTTGAGCGAAGGCGGCACGCAACCCGTGTGTTTCTGACAGCTCTCGCGCGCGGTCGCGCAGGTAATTGATGCGCTCTTCGCCGTCCGGTCCAGCCTCTCTGATGATGCGATCGATCCAGTCCTCGATCTCGCGTCGAGTCAGGTAGCGCTCGCCTCGGCCGGCAGCCAGGCTTTCGAGCATCGTCCGCTCTTGCGATGAGACGTGAAGCGAGTGATTGAGCGGAGCGTCCCCCGGCAGCGGGCCGGCGCCTCTCCGAGGGTAGATCGTCATTCCCGGGAGGACCAAGGGCCGAGTGCGCGGATGGATGACGTACAGAGCGTCCGCGCGCACGTCAAGCCTGAACGCCGAACGATCAGCAATGATAGCCCCGGGCAAAGCGTGGTCGACGATCTGGATGGCATTACGCCTGACGACGTCGGCCTGATCAGCGCGCGGCAGGGTCGAGTAGATGCCTGGTCCCACACGCACGAAACGTCCCCGCCGAGCTCCATCGCTGAGGGCTTGGCGGGAACGTTCGCCTACGAACAGGATGTCCGGAAAACTCTGGCGCGGTCGAGCCACTCGATCCCCATATGCCGTGATTACCTTGACATTCTGCTGCATGCCGTCGAAATGTCAAGATAACCGCCACAATAAACTTGACTTTCTGAACGGCCCCGGTGCGATCGGCTGGCTTGAGCCCCACTCGACGGAACGCCCGCATGCATTCTCGTTCAGCAGATGGGCCGAATGACCGCGTCGGGCACCAGAACACACTGGATCGGGCCGACGCATCAGCCCGGAGCAGCCAACAAACACGGGGGACACGGGCGGGATCGATGAGAGCGTCCCCAGCTGCAAGCCAGCACGACGGAGGCCGGTCAGGTCCCTTAAGGGAACTCCCTAATTGCAGGCGCCTTACATCGTAGGCAATCTGGGGATGAAGGCCGTTTGGCTTGGCCGCAGCGCCTGGCCACGAGTAACCGAATTCACGAGGGGTTATCGACCGGTGAGGACGACAATCAACCTAAGGCGTCGCCGGACGTCAATCGACCCTACATTCTTGGCGTCGCCGCCAGGCTGCCCATCTCCGTCTCCCAGGATATGTCTGTCGCAACGGAACCGGCCAATCCCCACACGCGCACGGCGCCAGAGCTCATTCGCTCTGGTAGCGGCAGTTCTGACAATGCTGCTGTCGTCCCAACTGGCGCTTGCCACGAACAACGTGGATCGAAAATGGCTAAAGGCTCAAGCGCACGGAGTCGACCACTACATAGAGACCAAGTTTGATTCCGGATTCCCGTCGAATTCCACCATGAGGGATTACGTAAAGAATGGCCGCAGCGAGTGGAACAATGTCGGCCGCCACCTATTCTTCGCTTGGAATCAATCGTCCACAAGCGCGAGGGTATTCGTGCGGTACAACGACCTGTGGTGGCCATACGATGACAAGTTGGCGGTCGCTTCGTACTCCCTTTGCTACCACACCCAGCTGATCTGCAACGGTGAAATAACATTTAACAAGACCATTTCGGGCGGCTGGCAGCATTGGTATGGGCAAGGGACGCTCAATTGCGACAATAAATACGTCGATCTTTGGTCGACTTCGGCTCATGAGTTCGGTCATCTAGTTGCGTTGCATCACTCTAACCAATCGGCCGATACCATGTACGCAACCATTCCCTGTGGCAGTACCTCGAAGCGCAGTCTGACCACTCATGATAAAGACGGCATCAAATACTGGTATGCAGCCCGATGACGTGCACACGAGGTGAAGCAATGAACGCCGCACGGCGACATCCTGCCGCAACACTGACGCTAATCGCCGCGGCGATAGTCGCTCTGACCGCGGTTACATTGAATGTTCCCGGCAGCGTACCGCCGGCTGGCACCATCGTGCATGTGGGAGGCTCCCGCCCAACCTACGATGTCGCGGATCTTGTTGCCCGCGCCGATGCCGTAGCCATTATCGAACCGATCAAGGGAGTGCACGTCCACTGGAACTCTGTAGACAACAGGCCTTGGGCCGAAGACGCCATGGGCGTCAAGTCCCACATCCTGCGCGATCAGACCGTCAAAGTGGTTAGAGGGTTGTTTGGTCCGCTCCCTGATGAACAGTTCCTGCTTCGTGGCTTCGGTGGAACGGTAGATGACGTGACCTTAGTGTACGAAGAGGAGCCGGATCTGGAAGCGGGGCAAATTTACCTCGCCTTCCTTCGACGTGGCGAGCTGAGATTTCGGGAGGGCTCGGAAGAGTCTTGGGTCTTACTTGCTCAGGGCCATGGTCTCTTCACCACGAGAGACGGCCAAAGGTGGTCAAATATTGTAGGCCTGACCGTTGATCAAGAGTACCTGGATACTATCTCGATCCCGTAAGATGGCTGCATTGTGCTGGACGATGGCCACCTCAGTCCTGATCTCGTTAGTCCTTACCTCCTGCAATTTTTTGCCCGACAGCGACGTGTCGCACATATATTTCGATGATGCGCGCTACCGCGGAGGTCCAAGTCGGGGTTTTGACATCGCCCCTGCAGATCTCACGCCAGTCGGACAGGCGACTCGGATCTCAGCCGACGTAGAAGGTGAAACCGTGCACGCGCTGAGGAACGTTGACCCACACTTCGTGGTGGTCATGCCCTCAGCAACGCAAGAGTCGCCCTACTGGATCTTTTTTCGGGATGGGGCGGTCCCAAATGAGACATCATTTGCGGAAGCAGTTCCGGGGCTCTGTGCCTATTTGGAGGAGACTCAGCCACCCTGTTCTTCTTGATCGCGGTTAGGGTCGCTCGGCCGCGGTGCCGCGGAACATTGACAAGCCTCACTTGCCACCGATACCTGCTCCAAGAGCCGGCGCCAAAATGACACGACGATTGTTGCTATCAAACCTCTGGCCAGGCTGCCGCGCAGCGCCGAGCCGGTCATCCCGACGACCACCTGGGGGGCCATTGCCCCTCCCGGGCAAGCGCGAACTGAGCGACATCGACGCCTTCCGACGCGACCACATGGCCTCGGGCCGACGTCCGCCGGGCGAGCACGTGCAGTTGGCGAGAAGTCGTGCGTGGTTCCCGCTAGACTTGACATGGCAAGTGAAACAAGCGAAACTAGAGTTCGACTGTTGCATCTGTCACTGGTGATGGGAAGGAAGGTTAGGCAATGACAGCGATCGCCGAGCGAGAGCCGGTCGTCGCGGCGCCCCGAGAGCATGCCCAGCTTGCTCAGATCGAGCGGCTGCTCGAGTCTACGCGCGCGGGTCGAGCCAGACTCGTGGGCCCGGACGGCAGCGAGACTGCCCTGCCGACGTCGCTCTATCGCGTCCTGCTGAGTGCCGTTCGGGAGCTCGCTCTGGGCAACGGCGTCTCGATCCTCCCAGCTGAAACGGAACTCTCAACGCAACGTGCAGCAGACATCCTCAACGTTTCCAGGCCGTATCTGATCCGGCTATTGGAGCGAGGTGACCTATCGTTTCGACGCGTCGGCTCCCATCGGCGCATCCGGCTGGTCGACCTACTCGACTACAAGCGCACCCGCGATGCCGAACGTCGACGGCTCCTGGATGAAATGGTTCGCGAGGCCGAGGATGTTGGCGCGTACGAGGAGTTCTACGCGGCCGGCCGTGCGTTGCGGGGCAGTGATCGGCCAAGATAGTCGCCATGTGGCGTGCCTGCCTCGATGCAAACGTGCTCATCCCGATGCCGACAGCAGACATCTTGTTGAGCCTCGCGTACGCCGGTATCTACCATCCCATCTGGAGTGACGAGATACTCGACGAGGTGAAGCGCAATCTCGCAAAGAAGTGAGGATCGATCACACCGGAGCTCGCCGGACGCAGGATCGAAATGATGCGACTGTCATTTCCCGATGCGCTCACCATCAACCCTCAGGGCTTCGAGACGGTCCCGGAAGGCGTCCATCCAGGCGATCGACACGTCGTGGCGACAGCCCTCGCCGGCCGCGCCCAGGTCATCGTCACCAGTAACGTTCGCCACTTCTCGCCGGCGACTCTAGAATCTGATCTGAATCTCCTGGTACAGACACCCGACGACTTCCTGACGGCCCAGTGGGATGAAGATCGATTGGCTGCCGCCAAGGCGCTCGCGGGACAGATCCGTGCGCTCCGACGCCCTCCTCGCACGCTCGAAGATCACGTCGCCGCACTGCGCGCGTCGAGACTCACGACCTTTGCCGAGGCAGTGCAGCGTGATCGGGCGTTGGTCGACAGGGAGGTCAGTCCCAGAGGGCAGTAAAGACAACCACTTTCGCGAGGAGCCACTCAGCGGCTGCGCCGCTTTACTGTCCTTGCTGATTGCATCTCCGGCACACTCAGCCACTTCGTCATCGGCCCCATCGAAGTCAAGTGGCTTGAACTAGCAGCCTCTCGGGTTGCCGCGATGCGCACCGCGGCGAGATGTAAAGCACCCCGACCTGGCTTGCTGAGCGGCCGCTAGATCGAGGGCGATCCCTTCTTCGATGTCTTCTCCAAAACCTGCCGCGACGCCTTCCGAGACCGCGTCGCTGTAACTGACAATGAGGCTGACGACGTAGTGGTCATTCGGATGGTCGTAGATGGTCCGCGCCTCGGGCACTCGGTCCTCCTCAAACGGTGGTCGCGTCATCGGCTCCTCCTCGGTCAGGCTGCGTCGCGAAGCTCAGTCGGCCAAGTGGCACGCTAACTCGGCCCCGGGGGCTCACCGGATTTGGGTAGCGACGCCATGGAGCCACGGGTGGAATCTCGCAGCACCAACTCCGTCGGCAGCTGGACCCGCTCTCCGGGTTGAGAATCGCCCAGTTCGCGCACCAGCATCTCGGCGGCGAGCGCCCCCCGCTCGAATACCGGTTGGCGCACGGTCGACAGGGTTGGCGTGACCAGGCTGGCCAGCGGGATGTCGTCGAAGCCGATCACCTCCAGGTCTTCGGGCACGCGGACGCCTACTCGTTGTGCTGCTCGTATCGCCCCGATGGCGACGACATCGCTGACACTCTGGATGGCAGTTGGTCGGGCACCGGCGGTCCACAGGGCGCGAAACGCCTGCTCGCCGCCGGCAATGCTGGTGATACAGGGGACGAACCAGTCCTCGCGCCATGGAACGCCTGCTTCGTGGGCGGCCCGCATGAAGCCGTGTCGGCGCCCGCCGCCGGCACCATGCAGGACGTCGTCGAGATGCGCGTACGGTGTCTCGAAGGTGAGGATGACGATGTCGCGGTGCCCACGACCGAGCAGGTAGGACAGCGCGGAATACGCCCCACCCTCGTCGTCGATGTTGAGCGAGGAGGCCGTCTGGGCTTCGCCATCGACCAGCACGAAAGGCACCCCACGTCGTTGGAGCGGCTGGACCTCGTGGTGGTCCTCATCGACACCCACGACGATGAAGCCGTCGACAGGGGCTCGCGCGATCGGGTCGCCCAGCGTCGTGCTGTCTGGAGCGCCGGTGACCAGCATGCTCAGGTCATGCGCATGGCAGGTGGTCGCGACTCCGGCGAGGAACATCGGGAAGAACGGGTTCTCAAGGATAGCCGGCAGCGGCTGAGGGACCAGCACCCCGATCACGCCTGCTCTGCGGCGCAGGAGGGCCCGGGCGAATGGACTCGGCGCGTAGCCAAGGTCGCGGGCCGTCTCGAGGATCCGCTCGACCGTCTGGGGGTTCAGCTCGTCCGGGTGGTTGAACGCGAAAGACACCGCGGTTGCTGAAACCCCGGCAGAGCGCGCCACGTCGGAGATCGTTACTCGTTTACTCATCGTCTCGACTTAAACCTTTCCGGACGATACAGCGTTGCGCCAGCCAGCACGAGCATCTCACCGCTTTTTCGACGCAGGCCTGTTGGAGGGCCGGGCGCGATTGGCGCTTGACAACCCGCCACCGGGCATCATAGGGTCTCGAACTAAATCGGTTTTGTTAACCGGTTGAACGCCGTCGATCGATCGGCGATCAGGCGGCGCGGAGGAGGAACCGGCCGATCAGCGTGTCAGACGCACCGCCGCAGCGCGCTCGGATTGCCGACGTCGCCCGTCAGGCGGGAGTTAGCAAGGCCGCCGTCTCGTTCGCCTTCAATAACCCTGCCCGACTCAGCGCTGAGACCGCCGAGCGCATCCGCCGCATCGCCGACGACCTGGGCTACCGACCGCACCCCGTCGCCCGGATGCTGACCGCCGGCTCGACCGCGACGATCGGGATCCTCTCGCCCCAGGCCCTCGCCCAGGTCTTTGCCAATCCGTTCTTTCCGCTCTTCGCCGAGGGCGTGGCGACCGTGACCGAGGACCGCGGCTTCGGGGTGCTGTTCATCTCGCCCCTGCACGGCTCGCTCGAGCGCGCACTCGGGCGCGCGACCGTCGATGGCGTGATCGTGATCGGCCTGGACGAGCGGCACCCGGAGATGGAGGCGGTGCGTCATGCCTCGCTGCCGGTGGTGCTGGTCGACGCGACCGGCTGGCCCGAGCATGGCGCGATCGAGGTCGACGACACGGCCGGCGCACTGGCCGCCGCTCGACATCTGCTCCAACTTGGCCACCGCGACCTGCTCGTGCTGACGATGGAGCCATCGGAGGGCCAGGACAACGGAGCCAGCGTGATGGGCCGGCGCATGCGCGGCTACCGCATGGCCCTCGAGGAGTACCACGTCGTCCTGGACCCGGCCTGCGTTCGCGTCGGGCCGGCCACCTTCGAAGCCGGCGAGGACGCGCTGCTGCGGGCCTGGGAGGACGGCCTGCGTCCGACCGGCATCCTGTCGATGAGCGATGCCGCAGCGGCCGGTGCCCTGCAGGCCGCCCACCACCTCGGCCTGCGCGTGCCCGATGACCTATCCGTCATCGGCTTTGACGATCTGCCACTCACCCGCTTCACCGATCCGCCCCTGACCACGGTCCACCAGCCGGTGCGCCGCAAAGGCGAGGAGGCTGCGCGGATGCTCCTGGCGGCCCTGGGGCGGGAGCCCGCCCCGGCCGAGCACCGAGTCCTGGACACGCGCCTGGTGGTACGCCGCTCGACGGCGCCACCGGCGACCCGAGACAGGAGGTGATCGAAGACGGCTGAAGTGAGCGCGACAGGGCGGTCGCCTGACCGCACCGGTGGACCACCACCGGAGTCAATGCAGAGCACCGGCCACGAGGGTCGGCCAACGAGGAGGACCTGTACAGGAATGAAAATGAGCATCCAGCTGGGTGCGCTGCTGATGGCGTTTGTGATGCTGTTCGCGGCTTGCGCGCCGGCGGCGGCACCAACACCACAGCCCACACCCGATCAGACGCCGGCCCAGACCCCGGCCGACACTCCGCCGGCTGAGCAAACTCCGCCGGCCGAGGAGACCCCGCCACCGGCAGAGGAAACTCCGCCCGCGGAGGAAACCCCGCCGGCCGAGGAGACGCCTGAGCCCAGCCCCAGCCCGGCCCCGGGAGCCGAAGAGGGCACCCTAACCATCTGGGCAGCCGGCGAAACAGCCCGCGCTCTGACCGACATTGGCGCCACCTTCACCGAGCAGTACAACGTCCCCGTCCAGGTCTACGAGCTCGGCTTCGGCGACATCCGCGACCAGCTCCTGCTTCGCGGGCCGGCCGGCGAGGGTCCTGACATCATCATCGGCGCCCACGACTGGCTCGGCCAGCTGACCGCTGCCGGCGTGGTCGAGCCGCTGGACCTTGGCGACAAGGCGGACCAGTTCGCGCAGGTCGGGCGGGACGCCTTTACCTATGACGGCACGCTGTATGGCATGCCCTACGGCAGCGAGGCGATCGCCCTCTACTACAACCGCGATCTCGTTCCCGAGCCGCCCGCGACCTGGGACGAGCTGAAGGACACCGCACGCCAGCTGCAGGAAGACGGCACGGTGGAGCAGGGCTACTGCCTGCAGAAGGGCGATCCCTACCACTCGTACCCGATCCTGACTGGCCATGGCGGCTACATCTTTGGCCGCGAGGCCGAGACCGGTGCCTACGACCCGACTGACGTCGGCCTCGACAGCCCGGGCGGCTTGGCCTACGGCAACGAGCTCAACGACCTTGTCGCCGAAGGGCTTCTTCGCGACAACGTCGACTACAGCGCCTGCATCACGATGATGACCGAGGGCCGGGCGGCTTTCTGGATGACCGGCCCCTGGGCGCTCAACGACTTCCGCACCTCGGGCGTCAACTACGGTGTCGCTCCCATCCCGATGATGGAGGAGCAGCCCCGTCCGTTCGTCGGAGTGCAGGGCATGATGGTCAGCGCGTTCGCACCCAACATGCTTCTGGCGCAGTCCTTCCTGACCGAGTTCATCGCCACCGACGAGGGCATGGACGCCCTGTTCGAGGCTGACCCCCGCCTGCCGGTCTGGCTGCCGCTGGCCGAGCGGGTGGAGGATCCCGACACTGCCGCATTCACCGAGAGCGCATCGCATGGTGATCCCATGCCGGCGATCCCGGAGATGTCGGCCGTCTGGGAGCACTGGACTACCGCCATCAATCTCGTGTTCGAGCAGGCTCAGGATCCCGATGAGGCCTTCGAGGCCGCCGCTGAGCGGATCCGCGAGACCATCGCCCAGCCATAGCGCCGGGCCACCGAGGTGACGGCAGGGCACAAGGAGGCGCCGCGCGATCGCGGCGCCTCCGCGCCCATCCTGTCGCTCATCTGGCGCCTCGTCGCGCTCGCCGTCATCGACGCGGTCGCGATCGTCTTTGCCTATTCCTTCTGGTCTGGCGGCCTGGGACTGGCGGCTGGCGTGCTGCTGGTCATCACGGCCGCCATCAACGTTGTCTTCCTGGTACCCGGGCTGTACCCGCTGCGCTGGATCTCGCCGGGCGTATTCCTGCTCATGCTGATGGTGGTCTACCCGGTGATGTTCACCGTCTACGCCGCCTTCACCAACTACAGCGCCCAGCACATCCTCAGCAAGCAGCAGGTCATCGAGCGCTTCGAGCGCCAGTTCTACACGCCCGAGGAGCAGGCCAGCTTGACCTGGCGCGCCTTTCGCTCTCCGACGGGCGGGTTCCTGATCTGGCTGGAAGATCCGGACGGCCGCCAGCTGATCGGCGATCCACAGCGTGGAGTCATTCCCGCCGACCAGTACGAAGCCGAGTTCGGTCCGATCGACCCCGCCGACAACTTGCCGACCCAGATCGACGACCACGTAAAGCTGAGCCGGATCGACTCATTCCGATACCTGACCGCGCTGTCGCGGCTGGAGATCCGGGACGAGACAGCGCAGCTGCGCATCGTCTCTCTGGACCGGGCAGAGCTCGGCGTCCAGCGCTTCACCTACGATCAGGCGCGCGATGTCCTGACGGACCATCTGACCGAAACCGAGTACGAGCCTCGCCGGGGGTTCTTTGTCAGCGAGGACGGGCTCCGCGCGCCCGGGCCCGGGTTCGTCGACGTCATCGGCCCGGACAACTTCCTGCGCGTCGTCCACGACCACCGGATCCGAGACGCCTTCTTCGGTCTCTTCGTCTGGAACTTCGCGTTCGCGTTTCTCAGCGTCGCGTTCACCTTCGCCCTGGGGCTTGCGCTCGCGCTCGTGTTCAACGATCAGCGTCTGCCGCTGAAGGGCATCTTCCGCACGCTGGCGATCATCCCGTACACGATCCCAGGCTTCATCAGCATTCTTGTGTGGGCGGGCCTGCTGAACCCGACGTTCGGGCCGATCAACGCCTTTCTGCGCGACTTCGCGGGCATCAGCCCGCCCTGGTTCGCTGATGGCACGCTGGCGAAGGCCGCGGTCCTGATGGTCAACCTGTGGCTCGGCTACCCGTACATGCTCATCGTCACGCTTGGTGCTCTCCAATCGATCCCCAGCGATCTGTACGAGGCCGCCGAGATCGATGGCGCGAGCATGGTCCAGCGGTTCTCGACTATCACGCTGCCGCTCCTGTTGGTGGCGGTGGCGCCACTGCTGATCGGCGCCTTTGCGTTCAACTTCAACAACTTCGCGATCATCGAGCTGCTCACCGCCGGCGGGCCGGCCAACCCCAATGCGGTCACCCCCGCCGGCCAGACCGACATCCTCATCAGCTACTCGTATCGACTCGCGTTCGCATCCGGGCGCGGCCAGGACTACGCATTCGCGGCCGCCATCTCGGTCTTCATCTTCGCCATCGTGGCGATGATCACGCTGGTCAACTTCCGCATCAGCCGCCGGTTGGAGAACATGATCTGATGGAGGGGCGCAGGGGCATGGTCAAGCGCGTCCGCCGCCGGGAGGTGGGCCTTCGGACACGTCGGCGGCTGTCCATCTCATTCAAGGTCCTGCTCGCGATCGTGACCGCTATCTACGCGCTCATCCCAGTCGCCTTCGTGATCACCGCGGCGCTCAACCCGTTGAACACGATTACAGCAGCCTCACTGCTGCCGACGCGGGTGACCTTCGAGCACTTCGAGACCATTTTCAGCAGCCCCACCCACCCATGGCCAACGTGGATCCTCAACTCAGTCACCGTGGCCGGCATCACCGCCGTACTCGTCACCGCGCTGTGTGCGCTGGCTGCCTACTCGTTCTCTCGGTTCCGCTTCCGGGGCCGGCGTGCAGGACTGATCTCGCTGGTCATCATCCAGCTCTTCCCGAACATGCTGGCCATGGTCGCGCTGTTCCTGCTGCTGCAGGCCGTCGGCCAAGCCATGCCCACGAGCGCCGTGGTGCCGCTGTTGGGTGAAATCGAACTGCCGCGCCTTGGCCTGAACAGTCTGGGCGGCCTGATCCTGATCTACAGCGGTGGCGCGCTCGGGTTCAACACGTGGCTGATGAAGGCCTACTTCGACACGGTGCCCTACGACCTTGATGAGTCGGCGCTGGTCGACGGAGCGTCGCATACCCAGGTCTTCCGGATGATCGTCCTGCCGCTGGTCCGGCCGATCCTGGCGGTCATCGGCATCCTCACCTTCATCGGAACCTACAGTGATTTCCTGATCGCGAGGATCATGTTGAGCAGCCCTGAGAACTACACCGTCGCGGTCGGCATGAGCCTGTTCATCACCGGCCAGTTCACGCAGCGCTGGGGGGTCTTCGCCGCGGCGGCGGTGATCAGTGCGCTGCCCATCGTGATCACCTTCCTGATCCTGCAGCGCCAGCTGATCGGCGGGCTTGCCCAGGGCGGGGTTAAGGGCTGAGCGGAACGTGCCGAGCACTTCGGTTGCCGAGGGGTGGCTGATCCACTTTGCCCAAGAAGATGGAGGTAACGGGTGACGGAGCTATCGGCGCCGCCGGCGTGGGTTCGCGATGCGGTCTTCTACCAGATCTTTCCGGACCGCTTCGCCGCCAGCGAGCGAGTGGCCAAGCCCGGCCCGCTCGAGCCATGGGACGCCCCGCCGACCCACCATGGCTTCAAGGGCGGCGACCTGCTGGGCATCGTCGAGCGGCTCGACTACCTGGCGCAGCTGGGCATCACCGCGCTGTACCTCAACCCCATCTTCGCCTCGGCCTCGAACCACCGCTACCACACCTTCGACTTCTACCGGGTCGATCCGCTGCTCGGCGGCGACGAGGCGCTGCGCGAGCTGCTCGACGCCTGCCACGCACGCGGCATGAAGGTCGTTCTCGATGGCGTCTTCAACCATGCCAGTCGCGGCTTCTGGCCGTTCCACCATGTCGCCGAGACCGGCCTCGGCTCGCCCTACCTCGACTGGATCTTCGTCGACCACCAGCGGCTGGCCGAGGGCGGCAGCCTCGTCCTCTATCCCTCGCCCAAGCAGCGCCGCGAGATCGACCGGCTGAAGGAGGGCGGCATGCCGGCCGGCCAGGCGTCGGTGCAGGTGCTCGGTTTCGAGGCGTGGTGGGACCTGCCTGCGCTGCCCAAGCTCAACACCGACAACCCGGGCATGCGCGAGCACCTGCTCGGTGCGGCCGAGCACTGGCTGCGCTTCGGCATCGACGGCTGGCGCCTTGACGTGGCCGAGGAGATCGATGCCGGCTTCTGGCGCGAGTTCCGCGAGCGCGTGCGGGCGGTCAACCCCGACGCCTACATCGTCGCCGAGATCTGGCGGGCCAAGCCGCAGTGGTGCACCGGCGACACCTTCGATGCGCTGATGAACTACCCGCTGACCGAGGCGATCATCTCGTTCGTCGCTGCGCGCGAGATGGACCGCGAGGTGGTCGCCAGCCAGCACGAGTACCGCGACTTCATCTCGCCCACCGACGGGCGCGGCTTCGCCGAGCGGCTGGAGAAGGTCCTGGCCACCTTTCGGCCAGAGACCAACGAGGTCCAGCTCAACCTGCTGGGCAGCCACGACACGGCCCGCTTCCTGACCGTTGCCGGCGAGGATGTCGCCTCGCTGCGGCTGGCCTTGCTGGCGACGATGACCCTGCCCGGCGCGCCATGCATCTACTACGGCGACGAGATCGGGCTGTCCGGCCGCCACGACCCCGATTGCCGGCGCGCCTTCCCGTGGGACGAGGCGCGCTGGGACACCGAGCTGCTCGGCTTCGTGAAGGATGCCATCGCGCTGCGCCATCGCGAGCCTGTCCTGCGCCGCGGCGCCTATCGGACGCTGGCCGCAGAAGGCGATGCGGTTGCCTATGCCCGCGAGGGCGACGATGGCGCGGCGATCGTCGTGCTCAATGCCGACCCGCAGCCGGCTGGCCTGACCGTCGAGCTCGGTGCGCTCGCCGGGCGCCGACTGGAGCCGGTCGAGCTGCACGGCCAGCCGGTGCCGGAGGTCGAGCTGGTCGACGGCGGCGCGCGCGCCTCGGTCAGGCTGGACGGTCGATCGGGTGCCGTGCTCCTGGCGCACCGATAGTCGCGCTGGGCGCTACCCTCGCGCCAAAGAGAATTAGATCTGCAGAACCCAGACCCAAGAGCTGCGGGTACATTCGGCGCTGGTAGGAAGGCCCGTGGCGGCGTCTCGAGTGGTCTCTGCGCGCCGCAGCTACGACGCCCAAGCGGTTGTGCCCCGGGCCGAGTCCCACTGCGCGCACTGATCAGCGATGACCGCCGGTGCCTGGTCACAAGGTACGGAGACTGCCTGGCATAACGGGCCAGGCAGTCTCCTTTCTGGCAGCGCGCCGGTAGTGGACCGGCTAACGAGTCTGGCGACTATGCCCCAGTTTCTCTACGGCTGCCACGTATACCCAGGCGTATCGGTTGCGCCGCTACTGGGTGTCGTGAACGTGCGGTTGCTTCCGCCCTCCCAGGTCACGTTATTACTGCCGTCCCGTTTGATGAACTTGAAGTCAACCGCCGTGTTGGCCGGCACCGCCACAGGCAGGAACCAGTACGGGTAGTTGGGATTGAAGAACGGATCCCAAGGTTGCTGCGGATCCCATTGGCCCAACTCATAGACATCGCCGGTTACATAGACGTTCTGACCCCAGTTGGTCGTCGCGTCCACATGGAAGAGCACCTGGACCTGCGGCCCAGTGAGGACCTGGTAGGTGAAAGCGTTACTTGTGTTGCTACCCCTTACGACCGTGATGTCCCTCAGACCAGGCGACACATTCGGCACAGTGACCCGGATCTGATCGTCTGCCCAGCAGAGAACTGTGGCAGCCGTTGAGCCGAAGTACACGGTACCCGCTGTCGTGCCGAAACCTTGGCCATCGATTGCCACCTCATTGCCAGCACGGCCGATCGTCGGGCCGACTGCTCCTATCTGCGGAGTCGTGATGCCTGAGCTCCGGAACTGCCACACCCCCACCTCGGTGGGCCCAAGATCGAAGGTGCTTACGGCTCCGTTGGATCCGACCGAGATCGAGTTGCCGTCGAGTAGCCCTCCCAGGTAGTCGTTGTAGCTACCGCCTGGCAGGTTAGTGAACAGACCGCTGATCTGAGACGTGGTCCCGCTTCGGTTAACGGCCACAAGAACGGTGTCGTCGAAGAACTGCCGTTCGTAGATTAGAACGTCATTGTTGTTCCAACGGAACGTCGTAGGACCATACGCAAGGCCAGGGTTACTCTTCCTCAAATCCGACAGCTTCTTAACTAGTTGGAATGCCGTCGTCTGCTCATCAAAGTCCGTCATCCACTTTCGACCGGCATCACCGTTGTTCCCGGTCATGTACTGCTCGGTCCCGTAGTAGATGACCGGAGTTCCACGCGAAGTCAGGAGGAACGCCAGAGCCGCATGGGAGATGCCCTGATTAGGCTGAATGCTTGCAAGTCGTGACTTGTCGTGACTGTCGAGGAACGTGACGGCGTTGTTTTCGTAACGGTAATCCGTCGCGGTGTATTCGATCATGTTCTTCAGGTCGGTCATCGACTTACTGAAGTCGCCGAAGGTCGATCGAGCGGTATTGGCGAACTCGAAGTCAAGAAGGTCGATCCCCGTCCGCTCCGGCGAGGTCCGGTAGTCGTCGTACTTGGGGTCGGGCGAGCCGATGAAGTATTCGCCGAAGTGGAATACCGGATTGGTGGCGTTAATATGGTCTGCGAACTGCGTCCGGAAGGCGTCACTCTGGTGCAGCGTTGCGTCGTTCCGAATCCCGTCAACGCCCCGACTCAGCCAGACGTCGATTGAATCGGTGAGGTAGTCCACCACCAGCGAGTTCTCGTGCGACAGGTCAGCGAGGACCGTGAGATCCCGGAACTGGAAGTCAAACTTCGTGGTTTGGTTCCCTTGGCGCTCCCCCAGGTGATGGAACAGTCCGAGGGTGTCATTATCGTACCGGCCCACGAGCTGTCCGTCGCGATAGAGCGCCCCCTTCTCCACGCTATCAGTGTGGTTGGTGTGATTGGGGGCATAGTCGATGACGACCTTTATTCCGTTCGCGTGCGCGGTGCTGATCAGCTGGTCGAAGTCGTTCCAATCTCCCCAATGCTCGTCTGGACGGAAGTAGTCCTTCGCCCAAAAGCCATGGTAAGCATTGTAGTAAGTGGAGTTCTCGAGGTATGGCTCGTCCAAATTGTCGTAGGGCGGACTGATCCAGATCGCCGTGACACCCATGTTCTTCAGGTAGTCGATCTTGTCAACGATGCCCAGCCAGTCGCCTCCAAAGAAGCGGTTGACGTCGGTGCGATTGGAGTCATAGCTGTTGTTCAAGGAGTAAGGGTTATTGTTAGTTGGATCACCGTCCGCGAAACGATCGGTGAGAATCTGGTAAATTGTGTCCGTTTCATAGTTCACTTTGTTGGTGACAGCGGTGCTGTCGCATGTCGCGCTTGCGTGGGCCTTCGGAGCGGGCAACACCTCTGTCGTTGACAGGGGCGCCACTAAACCGGCGATTATCAGGGTCGTGAGCAGCCGTCGAACCATGCCAGCTCTTCCTTTCTGTTGTCGAAGGAGCGGCGTCGTGACGCCACGCCTGGAGTTAGCAGGATTGGTTCATAGGTGGTTGTAGTCGCTCGCTAGGCAGTCTCCCCGGCTGCGAGAGCCAACATGTCCGCGACCCACGGTCCGCGTCGAACGATCGGTAGGGGGGCGATTCGCAACCCCGCTGTCAACAAGCAGCCGACGGGCAGGTCTTCAGTACCGATCACGTCAAGATCGCCGGGTACTCGTAACTCGGTCTGTTGTGCCGGCCGCGCCGCGCCGTAAAGACCACGTCCGCTAACTGTCTGGTCGCCGTGGCCCCCTCCGCCCCTGTAGGCGGGACTCTCTTGGCCTGTCCTGCTGGCGAGACAAGGTACGAGTCGGGCAGTCCAGCGTTTCGGCCTTGTGCGGGAGTGGCTGCCCGCTCGCCACTCCCTTCACACCAGCTACCTGGCGCGCGACTGGGCCGGTCTGACTGAACGGTGTTTGATCCGACGTTAGGCGCGCTGGAGCGGTCCGCAACCGAACGCCCGCCGAGCGGGCGACGCCTTTGGAGGGTGACGCGCTTAATCATCGGCAACTAAATCCCTTTAGACAGTACCGGATGTGTCAAACGGATCGACGCTGGTTAGGCCCCCGCGGGCCGCTACCTCGGCGGTGGCCCCCATGGCCTGTGGCCGCGAAGGCGAACCGCCAAGGCTTTTCCCATCGGTGCACGAGACCGGGGAGGGGGAGACCGACGAACGACGCTGGCCGACCAAGCGGCCTTGGCCACCTAGCCATCGGCGCCGCCTTGGCACCTGTGCCCTAGGACCTGCCGATCTGGGCGCGCACGGTTAGCTGTCGCTCGTGGCGCAGGTCGAGGCGGCATAGAGGTAGCCCGTGGCACCGACGAGCTGCCCGAAGTGACGACGACCTAGGTGACGTGGTGGTTGGAGTTATAGGTGTAGTTGGTGGCGCGGGTGGTCGAGCTCGAGAACACCGAGTGGCGCACTCATCAGGGACCTCGTCGATCCGGCTAGTCGGCGTGGCGCACGAAGCGCGCTATCCACGCCGCCAGATCTGTAGCGCGGTGTACTTCGCCGGACTGGCGGCGCATGGCGCTACCTGTCTGAAAGCTACCCGCTCCCACAGTAGTCCCCCGCCCGAGGCGACCGGCTACCTGGCGACTCTACTCGACGAGTTGCTCCAAGCCGGCCGCAGGCGCCCGGGCCTGATCCGCGCGGCGGTGGGCTTTAGATCAGCACCTCTGGCGGGCATCAGGCCCGAGTCAGCCGCCCCCGGTCCGGCACCCACAAGCCCGGCCCTGCGGGCATTGATGGACGCTGCAACGGCGCTTTCAGCCGCCACCAGGCGCCTGACGCGTTCCTGGTCTCGGCGCACGTCAGCCAAGAGCCAACGGCGGATTGAGTCAGCCCAGGTCGTCGCTGCACACCTTCATGCAGCAGCTCCAGCATCTCGTTAATCGCGGCGTTGTCGAGATCTGTGGGGTCGAGATACATGAAATCTCGCAGCACATCGACGGTCCGATACGCAGTGAAGAAGCTCGGCAGTACGAGGCTCGCAGACATGCTCGCTGCCAGACGCTTGAGGTGCTTCTCGGCGGCATCGAGCCTCTGGAGCTCCCATTGGCGTAGATCGTCCTCGCGCCGGCGGCGGCGCTCGCGGGTGTGCGTGGCGACTGCACCAACGACCGCGGCGACAATCGCACCGGCGATGCCGAACACACCAGCGAAGAGGACGACTAGTACCCCATCCATCGGAAGAGCATCACGTTATGCGCGCTAAGAGGGTGTCACCTCCTTCCGAGGTAACAGGTTCACATGTTGACCGTGCGCGTCACCAACTGACTCCATGACGAGTTGCCCCAACCGTTGATGAGCTGCATTCGCCTGGCGTCAGGTCGACGATGAAGCACGATCGAGTGCGGCACGTTAGTCCTCCGTTCGCATTGAAGTTCGTCCCCGGTCGGCTAGCCGCTGGTGGAAGCGAACAAGCACACGTGGCAGGGCGACGCGGGGCGTAGGCTTACCTCGGCCGCCCGACCCTCACTCCAGTAGTCCTCAGGACTGTGTCGGCAAATTGTCCCCTTCGCCTGCTGCCGAGGTGTCGTGTGACGTCGGCCGAGCTAGAGCATGAGGCGACGGCCCGCCCGAGCCGATTGGGGACTTCCCTATGAAGTACTACGAGCTGCAATCAGCCATCCAGCTCGATCTCGAAGTTGGCACGCGTGGTGACGTCGGGCGTACCGCAGGTGGTCGCGCCGGTCTCGTATTCGCGTGCTCAACCGGCCGACCCATCGCACATGCTCCACTCCCTCCAACCGCCGAGCCGCCCGAGGCTGGAGTGTCCGATGCTCGCCACGAGGCTCGGCGCTGCCCGACGACTCGACGCTTCAGGTTGAATCCTGGCGCTCTCACCCCAAGTGATCGGCGATCTGGCGCCACTCACCGGAGAGTCGAGCACTATGCGCTCAGCGCTCGCTGTGCACGTCGAAGTCGGATTGGGTGATGAGACGGTCGGTGCCGGTGAGGCGGTCGTAGACGTACCACTGCGTGCCGTGGCTGCCTGCGTCGCGGGTCAGCTCGAGCGCGGCCAGGGCGGCGGCCTTCATCTTGTCGGTCTGGCCGGCGACCGCCCGATCGATCGCGGTGCTCTCCTGGACGAGACCTTCGCCGCCTCCTTCGTCGAGGTCTTCGCCGACACCTGCCAGCAGGCCTTCCAGGACCGCGTCGCTGTAGCTGACGATTAGGCTGACGAGGTAGCGGTCATTCGGATCGTCGTAGATGGTCAGCGTTTCGGGCACCTGTTCTTCCTCGAGTGGTGGTTGCACCGTCGGCTCCTCCTCGGTCAGGCTGCGTCGCAGAGATAAGCTACGTAGCGCCCGGCCAGGCATTCGCCCGCCATTTGCGCTCGTAAGGGTGGCTACGCGCGGTGGGCCTTCTAAGGATGCATTGACTTGACCGATAGGTAGAGGCAGAATGGCGTGCCTCGCCGATGGCGCGCCGGATGCAAGATTGATGGCCAAGGGAGACCTGAATGCTGATGGCGACGGCAGCCCTCGGATCGGGTGTCGCTGCGGGCGCCGCGCTCCAGGCCACAGATATCGGCACCAGCGTGCCGGTCCTCGTGAACGCGCTGAGCTTTGCCGCAGCTTCGCTCTTGGGCATCGGGCTGGTGATGGTGGGGCTCTACATCTTGCTGAAGGCCGACAACCAGTCGGCTCCGCGAGACTCTGGAGCGACGAACTACCTAGACGCGGAGCGTCGGTCCCGCGCACGTCGCGAGGCGTCTGCGGCCGGCCTTGTGCTGATCGCATTGGGGGCGCTGCTCGCTATAGGCTCGCCAACGCTCCAGACACTGGGATTACAGCAGCCTGCACCACAATCGTCGCCAGCTGTCACTCCCGCTGGCAGCCCCCAGCCCACCGAGAGCCCGCCGCCGACTGGCAGCCCGACGCCAGGCCCCGACTCCTCGCCGAGCCCCAGTCCTACCGCTACACCGTAGGCCGACTGTGCTCATCGGAGCCTTCGTGGATAGGCAGCTCCGACCAAGCTGGCGAATACGATGACTTTCCCGGAACTCATCGATGTCGGCGCGCTCGTGCTGGCCGTTGTCGTACTAGTGGTTGCGGCGCGGCTCATATACCTCGTCGCGTTGCGCTTTATCAGACCCAGACTCCTGATCAAGGACGTTCTCGGGCCGGATGGCAGTCCGAGCCAAGCAATGACCGGCGCTCTTCTGTCGGAGATGCACCGACTCAAAGAGGAAGGCGCCGGATCCGGCCTGAACTTTGTGACTGGCAATGACAAGGACATCGAGCTCCCCAAGGATGTCGACTTGCCAAAGGAGCTGGGCCTGCTGACATCTGTAGCGAATTACTTTCCGGGTCGGATAAGCACGGTTTCGGTCACGGCGCACGCAGCCACGGCTCGCGGCTTCGGGGTCACCATCTCACTCAACAGTTCAGACACCAAGATCACTTCGATCGCGACTCTTTGGGAACACGACTACTTCGAGGACGGCGACCACGAAGCGGCGGACGCGGAGAGGCTTCATCGAATGACGCTTGTCGCGGCGTCATGGCTAGTCTATCGCCTCATGGAGCAGATCGGCGTTGAGGAGCGGCTTCAGCTGATTACCCAAGATTGGGAAAGTTACGCACTATTCCTGATCGGGTCGCGGCTGCAGCAGCAACTACGCTTAGGCGAGGCTCGGTCCGTGTATGCCCGCGCCTTGGATCGCGATCCCAGGAACCGCGGAGCGACCTTCAACCTCGGCGTCTTGGACCTGTTGGCCCTTGATCACGATTCAGCGGTACAACGATTCAAGGCAGTGGTCGAAGAAGTGACTGATGAAGCCGTTGTGGATGCGTCACCCTGCGAACTTGATCGCCTGTGGTATCGGGCATCGTACAACTTGGCCGCCGCGCACATCCATAGATGGCTGGAAAGCTCAGACAGCGCGCCGACGGATCTGACCGAGGCAAAGGCGAAGTCGCTGGAGGTGGCGAAGAAGGCGGACGAGACGATATCGCTTCTCGGTGGCGACGCTCAAACGCGTCTGGGCGGTAAGTATGCCGACCTCGTCCGCTTTCTGGTCGTTGCCCGCAACGGCGCGCTCGCGCTCTACGCCGACGCGGTGCGGCGGCGATGACAAGCGGGAGGCGTACCGTCCAAGACATCGTGACCGATCTGGGAGAGCGCACGGTCTCGACCACAGACCTAGAGGAGTGGCTGGCCGAACTAGTGGGTTCGTCGCACCTGCAGCCCCCGAGGGTCGCCTATAACCTGGCTTGCTATGCAAGCGGGTCGCTCGAGCCGCAGATAGGTAAGCCGGCAGAGTCGATCACGCCGGAACGGCAGTCCGAGGACGATTCGGAAGGTCACGCCCGAGCGTTCTTGCGCCGCGGCCTTGAGACCGGCCGGTCTGCGGCATGGGCTCGGAAGGACCCGTCGCTCGAGAGTGCGCGTCGCAAAGACCCGGTCGGGTTTAGGCGGACAGTGCGGACCGGGAACTCGCGCGCTCCCTTGGCGACGATCGATTCCATAGGCCCCACGCACGCCGAAAGGCTCGCGGCCGTGGGTATCAGCTCAGTCGCCGACCTTCTGAGGCAGACGGGACCCGCTGACGGCCGGAGGGATGTCGCTAAGGCCACGGGTGTACCCACCGCGACGGTCGCTAAGTGGGCCCACTTAGCGGAAATTGCGTTCATCGCCGAGCACGGCTGTACTGCCCCGGAATCGGGCCCCGAATCCGGGGCCGCGACATGTGAGCAATCGCCGGACTCCCAGACGGATTCCCAGCATGAGCGCGCCGCGGACGGCAATCCCGAGACAACGTTGACGCAACCCAGCGGAGAGACCAAGGAGCCACCAGTGGAGTGCAGCGCCGTGAAGCCGTTCAGCGCTGATGCGCTCTCGATCACCAATCTGCTCAGCCTTGCTGGAATCAACACAAAGGCGGACCTCGCCAAGTGGCATAGCGTGAACGGTGACTCTGAAGAACGGCTGGAACGGTTACTCGAGGCGATTAACGAGCGCGAGCACGTCATGGGATCGCCACTTGAGGACTCGGTCAAGTTGCTCGTCCGGGCGGCGCGGGCCGAGACTCAACGCGGATTTACCAGGGTAGCCGTCGAGGGGCCGTCCTCACCAACGGACTCGGCCGCCGAGTCATCAATAGACACTCCTAGCGGTGGCGGTGCTACAGGCGGCGCGGGTGGGGAGTAGGAACCAGCAAAGACGCGTCGCGACATGCCGGCGCTCGCTGCGTGTGCTCCTAGGCATACTCGAGCTGCATCACCACCTCAGCCGCTCCACTTGAAGGAGATCGACAGTCACGCAGGGCTACACGGGCTCGCGCTCGCCTCTAGTCTGAAGTGACGTAGAGGGGAGGGTCTTGGATCCAGCGCAACCATCACAGCCCCAGCAATTGTGGCCGTGCCCGAACTGCAGAACGCCGATTCCGGGCGACAGCACCTTGTGTCCGGGCGCCCGCCTGCAATGTCGGCCGACGAGTGGCAGGGGTGGCGCGACGCCAGCCGGCGGATGTACGAGCGCGCTAGGTGGCTGCTCCGCCAGGACGAGCGGCCGTGCGTCGACTACCCCGCGTCCTGGGCCGCCGAGCAGCGCGGCGCAGGGCGATGCAACGGCGAACCGGAGTGCTCATGAACGCGTGGTGAACGGGCGAGGCCGGGCATGATGCGAGTAGGCTTGACAGGCGCAGCTGTGTCATGCAACGTGGCACGCGTCTAACCGAACATCCGTTCTAGAACGCAGTAGGTGAGACAGCGAAGTGAGCGAGACCGTGGCACTCATGGCGCTGTGCCGCATCCCTGGCATGCCGTGGCACCTCGTAGCGCGCGAGGCGCAGCGCGGCGGACTCGAGGCGCTGCACGACGGGCGCGTGTCCGAGCGGTCACCCGAGGCGGACGATGCCGTTGCCGCCCTGCGCGCGAATATCGGCGGACTGCCTCGGTACCGCGACGACGTTGCCAAGATGCTGGCCGCCGTCGACGCGGCCGGTGACATCCGCGTGACAACCGTGCTTGACGACGACTATCCAGCCAATCTGCGGACCATCCACAACCTCCCGCCGTTCCTGTTCTATCGCGGGTCCCTTCACCCCGACGATGCATGGTCTGTCGCAGTCGTCGGCACGCGGGACGCCAGCGAGGAGGGCGTAGCACGGACTCGCCGCCTCGTCGCCCGGCTCGTCGCTGCCGGCGTCACGGTGCTGTCGGGGCTTGCCCGGGGCATCGACACCGCGGCGCACGAGGCATGCCTTGATGCCGGCGGCCGAACGATCGCCGTTATCGGCACTGGCATCCGCCGTACATACCCTCCCGAGAATGCGGGCCTCGCTGACCGCATCGCAGCTACCGGTGCCGTCGTGTCCCAGTTCTGGCCGGACAGCCCGCCTACGCGGGGCTCGTTTCCCCGCAGAAACGTGACGATGTCCGCTATGGCACAGGGGACGGTCGTCATTGAGGCGTCGGGGACCAGCGGAGCGAGACTGCAGGCGCGCTTCGCCCTGGAGCAGGGCCGTCGCGTCTTTCTCCCCCGCAGCCTCGTCATGTCGCGTGACTGGGCACGCCGATACCTCGAGCGACCAGGTGCGGTGCAGGTCGAGAATCCCGAGGACATCGTCGCGCTCCTGCAGTCGACGCAGATGATCCAGGCGCGAAGCGAGGCGCGGCGGCAACTGACGCTGTCGCTGGCGTAAGCGCCCACATGGCATCCGGTATCCCCGAGCTACTGCAGTCGGCCGCTGGGTTCGGGCGATGCAAGCTGTGCCCGTATCGGGAAGGTGGGTCGCCGGCGTTGTGCTCGGCATGCGCGCAGCGAACGCTTGAGGCGCTGGCGCCGGAGGCGCGCCGGTGCCGGGTGTGCGACCAGCCGTTCCGGGATGGGGAAGATGAGTGCAAGAACCCGGTCTGTGGCATGAGCCAGCGCTGGTTCACTCGGAACTACGCGGTATCGATGCGGACGGGCGTCTTGAAGACGGCCATCAACTGGTACAAGTTCGACGACAAGCGCGGGTGGGCTGTCATCTTCGGGCGGATTCTCGTGGGCTACCTGGACAGCCACGAGGCCGAGTTCGGCGATGTTGGGCTGATTGTCGCAAGCCCAGCATTCACCGGTGAGGGCAGTCACCGGGCTTGGGACCACATCCGTCTCATCCTCGAGATCGCCGCGCAGGAGCAACAGTACAGACAGTGGCCCTTCGACCTGGAAGAACCAGCGGCTGTCGTAAAGACTGCGGCGACGCCGCGGATGGTCGGGCTGACATACCAGCAGAGGCGTGCGAATGCAGAGGGTCCGCTGCGGAGCGCCCTTCTCATCCCGGACCCCGGCCGGGTGCGCGGTCACCGCGTCCTGGTTTTCGACGACGTGTTCACAGACGGGCTGACGCTGCGTGAGGTTGCACGCGCACTTCGCGCAGCTGGCGCCGCCGAAGTGACCGGCGTCTCGCTCGCCCGTTCGCCGTTCACGGGAGGCGGGCGGTGACGGAGTTACTGAGGCCTGGAGCTTACTCCACGATGCCCTCCCGCTTGGCTGGTTCGTCGGAACGCCTGTCTCCCACGTCGAGCGCGACGAGTGGGCGCTGCACGCCTGTGCTGGCCCGTGCCGGGATCACCCTAACCTGGTGTGCGGCCGCTCAACGACTCAAGCGCCGCGCGTGCCCAGTGGGCGATTACGTGCAGACAGGACCTAAGCCGGCGCGCTCTCTGGCCCGGCCTGGAAGTCGCCACGCCGCTGACGACGAAACCCTGCTTGCTCCAATTTGGCGGCGATCTGTTCGGCGTCCCACTCGGCAAACGGCGCAACACACGGCTCCTCGGCCCCGTGTCCACAAAGCTGCTCGTGTACCAACCGGGCCAATAGTCGTCGGTCATCGTCGAGCGTTCGGTCGCGTCTACGCTCGTACACGTGTCTCCTCCTTCAGCGCTCGCCGGAATCAGCTCGCGGCTGCTGTGATAGGTAGGTAGATCCAGCGCGGTGTCAATGCCGCAGGCGCCTCACGGCTCATGTTGGATCGCTGGCTGCCACTGGGACAGGATGTCGGCTGGGATTTCGGAGAGAAATGTGGACGGCGCCCCCCAGTGGACAAACACCACCCGATGGGTGGCGCGGGTAATCGCCACGTACAGCTTGCGTCGCTCCTCTGCCCACCAAGCCTCGTCGGTGCGCGCGTTCCGGTGGACGTAGGGCGTCATCGTTAACGTGAAGGCAGGAAAAATGACTGTCTGAAACTCTTGGCCCTTGGCGGCGAACGTCGTCATGACCTTGACCGACTCTGCCTCTCGGCGAAGTCTGGCGTCAAGTCTCGGCCACTCGAGCCGCAGGCGCGTGAGCATGGTCGCCGTAGCGCCGCCCATCTCGCGCGCTGCCAGCAGGCAAACTCGCCGGACGTGCATAGCTTCCGACCCATTTGCATCGATGCCGAGTACGGCCGCCGACTGATCAAGCGTCTGGTCGATCGACTGAGCACGCGACAGCGAGTCAATGATTTTTCGCCCCTCCTCTTCGTCGAGGACGGCAGCGCCGATTAGTCGCGCGAGCCGCGCCCGCGCTCGCGTGTCATGTGAATCAAGCTGCGACGCGATGGCAGCCTGTATGACGCGGGCGAGCATCGACGATCCGGGGATATCTGACCCGATCTGGACTACTGGAAAGCCGCGCTGTTCGAGTGCCGTCACGATTGGCTCAAACACTCCGCGACGGATGGCATGCAAAATCGCAATCCGCTCCGGCTGGACGCCGTGCTCGAGCTCTGCGGCTACTACGTCAGCCACGAGTTCGGGCGCATCGTACTCAGAGTTGGCGCGTGCTACCAGAAGTTGGCCATCGCGGCCGGTTACCCGCGAATACGCTCGTGGGCCACCGTCGGATCCGGCGACGGGAGCGATGATCGCATTCGCCGCGGCGACGATGTGACGAGGACATCGGTAGTTGCCCAAGAGCGGTCTTCTTGTGGCCCCGAACCGGGTTTCGAACTCCGTGAGGTTCTCGGGCCGCGCATCGCGCCATGAGTAGACCATTTGGTCGTTGTCGGCGACACCGAACAAGCTGGACCGCCCTTCACCGGTCACCAGCGCGATTAGCTCAAGCTGTTGTCGACTCGTGTCCTGCAACTCGTCCACGAGCACGTGGCGATAAGCCGTCTGTAGGATGGATGCGAGTCGGGGTTGGGCACGGAGCAGCTCGACCGCACCGATTATCAGGTCGTCATAGTCGTATAGAGCGAGCTCCCTCTTGCGGCGTTCATAAGCGGCCAGGAACCGGCGCAGGGTTTGGGCGGGCACATCCCGCGCCGAACGTTCATTGCGCACTGCGCTGACGTTGTTCGCCATGGCGTATGGCGAAACGGCCGGAATCCCCAGCTCATGTATCAACTCACCGACGAGTTCCTCGGTTTCGTGCCTGCCAAGGACCTGCGTTTGGCGCGCTCTTCCGATTAGGTCGCCGTAGGCGCGCAGCAGTTCTGCTCCGAACTGATGGAAGTTGACGGCATGAAGGCGATCACGCGCCCGCACTTCGAGTTCGCGGCTGCGCAGCCGAGTCCGCATCTGTTGAGCAGCTTCGACGCTGAACGTCAGGCATAGAACGCGCGAACTTGCCCGCGGCGTTGAGCGCACATGGTATGCGGCCAGGTTCGTCAGAAGCCGCGTCTTTCCTGTGCCCGGACCAGCCAGCACGAGCAGATTGCGACTGACGGCGTCGATCGCCAACTCCATCTGCTCCGGGTCGAGTTGTTCCTCGAGGATGCGCAGGCCGCTACTCCTCTTCGGCTGTGCGCCCTACTGTATTGCCGGCGCCAACCGAGGCTACCGCGTGAGCCTCAGCGCGGGCGCGCGCCTCGAGGGCACGCAGTGCAGCCACGATCTCGGTCGGGACGGCCGTGCCGCTGAAGAGCTCGGCGACTCGCTGGTTGATCTGCGGCTTGCGTGTCTTGCCGCGAAGCGCCGCGTCCACGACACGCGGATCGGCGAGGTCCGATGTTCCGATCTTGGCAGCGACATCTTCTAAGAAGCGGCGACCGCGTTGCTCGATCAACGCGGTGACGAAGTGCGCCGCGCCGCCTGCCTCCAACAGCGACTGCTCGAAGGTGCCGGCGGACCACCAGAAGTAGCCAGCGGCGGCCGCGGCCGCCTGTGAGCGGTCTAGGTCGTCGGGATCAGTCCCAGTCGGAAGCCGGTTCAATCCCCGGAGGTCAATCAGTAGCTGGCGGGCCGCATCCCGGTCACAGATCACCACATGAGGAATAGTCAAAGCTTGTGGCCCGACAAGCTTGGCGAAACGCTGAAAGTGGCTCCCGCTCACGGGCACGACCGATATCCCGAGCTGGTCGAAGTCGATGTCGAGTTGAGCGGCGAAGATGGGGAGCGCAAGATGCTCACTCTGGCCTTCGGCAAAGAGGATGGCGCGGGAAAATAGGAAGTCGGAACCCACCTCGCTGATGTATCTCCGAATCACCCGCACCTCATCTTCACTGAGGAACCCCGGCGGTACCGCAGACGCGACTGTTCCGCTCGCGCGTCTACGTAACAGGACGATCTCGCGGGGATCGGCCTCGTTAGTCACGGCCGTTGAGTGCGTGGAAACAATCGTCTGAAACGGAGAGCGCCTGATCCGTTTCACAAGTCCGCGGACTGCATGGGGATGCAAGTGAGCCTCCGGCTCCTCCACCGCAACGGCCAGCGCCCGCATGCCCGCGCTTTCAAGGTAGGCCTCGAAGAGCCCGTACAGCGCGACCGATTGAGTGCCCAGGCTATGGTCCACCACCCGGCGCGACTCCGGTTGACCAGGGGTCGTCAAGCGAAGCTCGACTTGGCGAAGCGCCTGCTGGGCGTCCAGTGGGGTCAAGCTGAATTCAAGCCCTGAGCCCGGTTCATCGGCATAAAGGACGTCCGCAACCGACCCTGCCACGCGGTCGGTTAGCCGCACCCGAAACTCTTCGCCCAGCAGTTCATCGACGACCGTCCTGCCGAACTCGCGACCGAGTTGCTCGATCCGCTCCTCGACGTCGCGCGCCACATCGACGTCGCTCGTCAGGCGGCCCCACAACCCGGTGCGGTCACCGAGCTCCCGGCGGGCGTCGCGCGTGGCCGGCAGCATTACGACCGTGAGCGCGCGCCGTTGCGTTTGCGACACGCGTCCGTCGTCAAGGCCGTCCGCCTTTATGAAGTCGACGTAGGCGCGAAAGACGTCGTCCTCCGGCTCGACCCGTCCGACGACGCGCACAAGAAGTCGCTGCCTCTGTTGAGATAGGTCAATGTGCGTGGCAAAGATGGCCTGCTCGTCCTCGCTGAACTGGTCTCCCTGCGACGGAACGACTTCGACGACTATCTCGAACCCGATGCTCGGATCTTCACCGCTCGTTGTGTCCTGTTCCGAGAAACCGTAGCCGCGCCGGCCGATCCCAAAAGCGCCCTCGAGCGCTTCGAGCACCGACGTTTTCCCTACGTTGTTCGAGCCCACAAGAACCGTCCGCGGCTGAAACACCACCGTCACATCGCGCAGCGTTCTGAACCTCGCGAACCGTACCGAGCGGATTAGTGCCATCTCACGCCCAACCCGGTCACACAACTAAGTTACGCGATCGGACGGCAAGTTAGGCGGTCACACGACCGGACCGAGCGCACGGCGCGCTCGCTCGCCGGCCCATGGACGTCACGTCGCCGCTGAGTGCGGCGGCGATCTCCAGCCACGCCACACAAGTAGCACGGCACCGCGGCACGATCGTGCCGAGCCAGACTGAAGTGCCGGATGGCGTAGTTGTTCGCGATGTGGATAGGTCCTTCTCGTCCTGTGGGATGTGCCTGCGTGCTTGATCGCGTACGCGCCGCAGGACATGGGCAAGGTCGCGTACCGCAACGCGGCGCTCACCTCACGTAGTGCAGCACGGGCGAATGTGCACGTCGTACGCGGCTAGGGTCAATTGGGGAATTGCCTAGCGTGCCCTCCATGCTCACGCCGGCGACAGGCGGCGGGAGAGTGACCATCCTGCTGTTCACACCGGCGTTATTCGCAGCCTCTTCGCGTGGCTGAGACTTCACGGCCCCTGGAGGCGATCGGCTTCGAGACACATCCCGCTGGCCGGCCCGCATCGCTTCGATGGCGACATCGTCGCTGACACTCTCTGGATGGCGGTCGGGCGCCGGAGGCCCAAGGAACAAGGGTCCACGGACGAGGCCCGTACCGACACTGGGGTGCGCCCGCTGCGGCGCGGCGGGCGGGGGTGGGGGATTGACGTGGGTTTTTCGCGCGGTGGCAGAAACCGTGTGATACCCGATCGGCACACAGCCGGCTGCCGGCCACCTCTACGCAGTTCTTCGGGTGGCGGCCACGGCACACGGCGAGTTGGCGCAGATTCATCCTTTGCCAATGGCAACGGACGGACAACTCCCCTGTGGGCCAACTGGGTCGCAGTCCGGTACGTCCTGCCGTTCTTCCCTGGCACTCGGGCCAAGGCCCGCTCCACTTGTCTACTCGGCGGCGGCGAGCGCCTCACTGCGCGGTAATCATCAACCCATGGCGGTCGCGTTGCTGACGTTACACGCAACACGTCAATCCATAGCTAACGTTCGCTCGGGCCCGGACGGCCGCCAAGCGCACTCGGCGTGCCGGCGGCTACCGACACCGCAGAACCCCCCATTAATCCCTTACCTTTACGGCGAGCCTAATCGACCCTGCGTAGTCACCGGCGGGGATGCGCGGTCGATGAGCGCAAGGGCGGTCCAGGGGCCGCTCAGCAGCATTGCCGGCTGCGAGCAGGCGTTTCGGCGGTCGGCCGTCCGTTGGTTTACGGCTGTGACATGGGAGGAGGGTTACTCCGTTCGACCGGCGACTCAGCACGCTCTAGCCACTCTTCCCGTTCGGCTCGGGCCGCAAGCTCGACGCGTGAGCCGACTCCGAACCTGAGCAGCAGTTTGGAGACATGCGCCTCCACGGTCTTGCGCGAGATCCCGAGATCGACACCGATCTCGTCGTTCGATCTTCCCGCGACCACGCCTCGGATGACCTGCCGGTCCCGCTCTGAGAGCCTCAGCCACTTGGCCGAACTGGCCTTGCGCACCAGGTCGGGGTCGAACGCCCAGCCCCCGTCTGCCACGGTCAGCACCGCCCTAACGATCTCCGCGGTAGGCGCCGTCTTTAGAAGGTAGCCCGACGCCCCGAGATGGAGCGCCGCGTCGACGTACTGCGCGAGATCGAATGAAGAGACGATTAGGAATGCGGGGTGCGGGTCTAGGTCGTGGACCTTGCGGAGCAGATCGAAGGCCGTGCCGTCCGACAGCCGAACGTCGACCACGGCCACGTCGATCGGATGTTCTCGGAGCGCCACGGTGGCTTCCGCGACGGACGCAACCTCCCCGACGACTTGCACCTCCGCGTGCCCGGTCAGTGTCGCACGCATGCCACTTGCCACGAGTGGCGAGTCTTCCACGATAAGCACGCGAGTCATCACTCGGCCTCCCACTCGACCAACATCCGAGTGCCGGTGGGTTTGCGGGTCTCCACCCTGAGTGATGCCCCAATCAAGGCTGCCCGTTGCGACATGGAGGCAAGTCCGAAGTGGCCCTGGCGAATAGCCCGTCGGACGTCTCCCTCCGACACTCCACGCCCATCGTCTTCGACGACTGCCGTGACACGCCGTGCCGCAATGTCGGCGGTGATCGTCAAGGCTCGAGCGTCCGCGTGCTCGATCGCGTTGTCGACGGCCTCCTGAACGATCCGGAAGACGGCAAGCTCAACCTCGGGCGGAGGGCGGTCGACTAAGTGACCCTCGGGCACCTCTAGGGTGATGACCAGGAGTGGCGCCCTGTGAGCCGCCTGTTCACCAACGTAGGCGATCGCGGCCGCCAGGCCCAGATCATCGAGAATGGGCGGTCGTAGCTCAGTCGTCATCCGTCGAAGGTGATCGGCAACGCTGCGTAACAGCTCGGTCTCTCGCTCGGTGTCCGGGCGGCCATCTAACTGCCGGATGACAGCGGCTATTTCCTGGAGGGGCGAGTCGTGGATGTCTCTAGCGATCCGACTACGCTCTTCTTCTACTGCGCGGATGCTGGCCCGATCACGAACATCTCCGAGCACGACGCGATCGATGGCTGTGGCGGTGACGCGACGGAAGCGGGGATAGAGCAGTAGCGCTGGCAATATCAACGCCGCGGCAGCAATCACGGGCAGGTCAAGCACGACGACAATGGCAAGCGAGGCGCCGAGCAATACGGCCGCCGCGACGGCATCGGCCCAAGTAGGCGATCCGGCCCACATACGCCTGGCCAGTCGACGCCAGTTGCCGAATAGCACGAGGGTGGACAGAGCCGCTCCACCTACAGTCGCCTGCCGAGCGGTGTCGACAGCATCGAAGGTCTCAGGTGCGAAGTACCGCGCGCCTAGCCAGCTGGCCGCGACAGAGACCCCCAGGGCGAGGGACGCTAGACGAAGGACCCGACGGCGAAGACCAAACGCCGAAAGCCAAAGCATCGGAGCTGCCAAGCCTGCGACCGCTCCGGCGGTCGTGATCGCAGGATGCCCGCTCGGCATCAACGCGGCTCCGGCAAGCACCACAGCGATCGCCGCGAAAGCCGCCGAAGTCCTTGGGCTGCGAGCGAGCAATAGAGCGGCAGCGGCGATCAGGACGGCGAGTCCGCCGGTTGGGACGGCGCCACGCAGCGCCGCCAGCTGGCGCTCGTAGCTGGTCCCGTAGAGCTGGTCCCCGTCGCTGGCCAAGACGCGCCACGCGCTCGGGTCCATCCCTGAGACGAGCTCGACCAAGCGCTGGCCCGGTCTGAGGCCATCATGCCAACTAGGGCCCCCAGGGAAGGCGACAATCACGCGCTCCTCGGCTACGGATACGACTAACCCGTTGTCCGGCTGGCCTAGGGCCGCCATCCAAAGGGCCAATGGCGCGAGCACCATCGCAGCGGTCAGTTGGACGAGCGCCAATAGGCGCAAGCTCATCGTCGTACCCATGCGTAGTTACGCACACTAGGCAAGTCCCTATCGCGAGGTGGGGAGCCTCCCTAGTTCCCTGTGGTGTCGTCCCTCCATCATCGTGACGTCAAGGAGGGAACGACATGCTAACCCGTCACGTTGGGCGTGCCATGGTCCACGCGTTGCTCGCCTTGGCGATTTGTGCGTCCGGCACCGTGGCCGCCCCCGGCGCGTCACTTGAAAGAGATCGGCTGGCTAACCGGTCCGACACCGACCAGCACTGCCACGACTTGGGCGAATCGACGTTGACGTGCTTTTCGAACGAGGTCGAACGCGACGCTGATGTGGCCGCCTTGCTGGCGGATGAGGTGATGGTCGCGTCTTCATCCGGCTATGTTGTGGCCTACTCCAACGCCTCGTATGGCGGTTCGTCCGTGGTATTGACGCAGGACTACGGGCACCTGGGTCACATCGGGTGGGAAGACAAGATCAGTTCGTATAAGGTTTATACGCCACTGACGGGGTACTTTTTCGAGCACACTTGGTATGGCGGAAGGGCTCAGTCCTTCTGCTGCTACACCCACGTGTCCTATGTTGGCGATGCGCTCAACAATAGATTCAGCTCGTTCGATCTTCCTTGATGGGACCGCTATTCGTCAGTCGGGTCTATGAGTCTGACCAAGGCCAAGGCAATCTCAAGCGCTCGATCGGCTCCCTCAGCGAACCGTGCGAGCTGTACGGCATAGAGCCTCTCGCCGGCATCCACCCAAAGCGTCTGGACCGCCGGTGCCCAGTATCCTGCGTGCGAGGTTCCCGTTAACCGAGTGCCGCCCGGAAAAACGGCCTCCGCCGCGGCGAGTTCCTCAAACAGATCCTCGATGCGGACAGTGACGTGATACTGGTCATCAGTCGTGTCGCCGACGAGGAAGGTGCAGATTTCCCGACCCGATGCTTCGGCCACCACGCTTACTCGTGACCTAACAGCTGCCTCGACCTCGCCAATTGCCAGGCGGGTGCACAACCCTGCTGACGCCGCTGCGGTCTCTGTCGCGGGCCCTCGATCGGGGGGAGCCTCCAAGACGCCCACAGGCGTGGGAGTGCAGGCAGCCAGCAGGAGAACGCCGTTGACCACCATCCTGCGAATACCCCCCGGCCTCGGTCCGCCCATATAGGCATCAATACTACTGATGCCCACATTCCACGCGCTAGCGGCGGCGATGTGACTGCCTCCATCTTGAAGGGTCTTGCCGACCTCTGAGGGGGTGCTGGGGAGTGACGCGGCGCATGGGCAGCCCTGAAACCGTCCGCGCGGTTGGCCACTCATCTCCTCCGGGCTATTCGGAGGGTCGCCGTTCATGGGGGCACCCGGATCTGTCCCAACCACATGCCCGAGCCGCTGCCATCTACGCCGGCGGCATGGGGCCGCTGCCCACCACTCGCGAGCTGGTCGCTCAGTGCGTATTAGGGATCTCCCCCCTGTCAGCCAGAGTGGGGAAAACTAGTAGACTGGCGGAGTGGGGAGGCCGCGCAATCCGACTGCCGAGCGACCGCCATGCCCGTTGGGTCACGCGGGTCGGGTCCTGCTGAACGGCTACTACGGGCAGACCGGGCACTACCGCCGACCGCGCTACAAGTGCTATCCATCGGCGGGCGGCAAGCCGCACCCGTTCCAGCTGCCACTCGGGCGACGACAGCCGACGCCCGATCACCCGCACGGCCCGAGCTGCCAGGACTGTGGCCATCTCGTCGCCCGTCACGAAGGCGCTGAGACCGCGCGTCGCTATTTCTACTCGACGCGCGACATCGCCGACATGCTCGTCGAGCTCGGCAGAGGCACCAGCCTGCGCAAGGCGAGCGCCGCCGCGCGCCGCTCGACAGCTCGTCTGACCCGCGACCAGTACGGCAATCGGCGGGTCAGCTATCACGCGCAGTTGGCGATTAACCAGCTGGCCGTCTTTGGCCCGGTGGTGACCGACGCGCTGCTGCCCCAGACCTGGCCGCGCTCGGTAGTTCTCGACGGGACGCCCTTCCTGCGCCGCACGACATATGACGACGGCGCGCCGCGACAGGGCGGGCCGATCGGCTTCGCGCTCTACGCGGCCTATGGCTATACCGGCGGCAAGGGCACGGGCCTGCTTTGGCGGATGGACATGCGCGGCGCCAACGACAACATCGAGTGGGCCGAGTTCCTGCGCTCGCTCGCAACCGACGAGGCGGCGCCGCCTGACTGGGTGGTCACCGACGGCAGTGGCGCGATCCAGAGGGCCGTCAAGCAGGTCTGGCCAAAAGCCACCCTCTATGTCTGCGAGGCGCATCTGCTGCGGCGAGGCGAGAAGATCCTCGCCAAGGACCACATCTATGGCGGCCATGAGCTGTTCGACCTGTGGCGCCAGGCCCAGTGGTCCCGAGAGCGATGGCAGACCTTCCTCGACGCGCTCGAATCGTCAAAGGCGGACAACATGCGTTCCTGGACCGCCAAGAAGCGTGCGCTGATCGAGCGCCAGTTCGACATCCGCCTGCCCGAGCGACCGCGCTCGACCGGCGCGCTCGAAACAGCACTCGCCAATACCAAGAAGCTCATCGGCACTCGCCACTATGTTTTCCGCAACGCCGCTCGTCTGCGGCTGCTTCTCGGGCTGGTCACGCTCCACGAACGCGAGGAAGCTGATCCAAGGGTCTATGCCGAGGTCATCCGCAAAGCGCTCGTGGCCAACGGCGGCAAGGCGCCCGCGCGGGCCCGTGCGCTCAATGACCCGAAGGCCGTGCCCTCGATCGCCGCCGAGGCCGCACTCGCGGAGGCGCGCTTGGGCGACAAGCGCAAGAAGGCCCGCGAGCACAGCCGCAAGTTCGAGGCGCAAGAGGCGATCAAGCGCCAGGAACGGCGCACCGTGGGCCACCTGAAATCAGGCCGAGAGCTGCCGGCTGAGCCAACCGCCCCGACCCCGCCGGAGCCCGAGCAGCAGCTGCTCGATCTCGAATGAGTCAGTAAAGCCAGGCTCAGCTCGACCGATCGCGGGCTCGGTGTCGTCGGCTCGTCAAAAGCTCGCTCGGCGGCCTCGCAAGGGCGGGCGAGCTACGACGAGCCGACAACTTGTTCGGGTGGTGGCCGACAAGAAGGTCGGCTGGAATGCGACCTCGTCAAGTGACGCGGGCGCATTTGAATCGCCCGAGCGTTATCGCTGTGCCCGATACCGGGGAAGAGCATCGCTTATCGCGGCGCGCCGGCAAAGGCGGTCGTTGCAGAAGTGCTTAGCGGTACTGCACGCAGTGATCAATGTTTGCCTTTACGCCGCGCAGCGCCCACAGATAGTCATCTGGGTAAGCGCCGTCATACACACGCGTGCCGAACGAGTATGGAGCCCTGGGAACCTTAGACTGTCCTATGGCAAGTATCTGAGCCTGAATATTCTCCACGCACCAGGATTGGTCCGAATTGGACGGAACGGGCAATTTTCGCGAGATGCCAAATATTCGCGCCGAGAGAAGAGCCATCGTGCGGTCGTGGGAGCTCGGATACATTCCCTTATAGGCGCTAGTGACCTCGTCGTGAACGAGGCGCGCTTCGCGCAGGAACTCGGCATAAGTTGGCGGCCGCTGGCTTTCGTAGATTGTTAGGCCAACTCCCAGCACTAGACTGACGAGTACGCTCGTCACAATAACCGTCATCAGCCGGCGACGGAAACGAGTCTCCCGTTGGCGATTCCGAATGAATACTTCTGGGTGCAGCTTTAGGATCCGCCTGATCTCATCAGCCGCCGCTTGATCCTCGGCTTCGATTCGGATCCGGGTCTTTCCGATGTCTATCGGAAAGAACGCAAACCGTGCCCGATAGGCCGTGCCTCCGTCAATCCGGACACAGGTAACGCTATGACCCTCTCGCGTGCAAGTCCACCCCGCGCTAGCGAAGCGGTTCGTAATGACGGCAATCGTGGGCTCGACCGGCTTCGGCGAAACAAAAGCATTCATTCCAGTTGACCTCGGTCCTGTAAGGGGGCGAGGCGTACATCGGTGAACCAGGCTCGTGCGTCAAGGCTGGACGCCGTGGAAAGCTCAGCCGTGGAGACTAATGTTCCGCAGCTCACGCGCGAGTCGCATTCCTCGGCAGATAGCAGAAAGCCCCGAATGGGGCAAGGGAACTCCCTAGTTGCCGCCCGACGACCCACTCGTCACGCTTCGTATGACCGACCCGCGCACACGCAACCCTCGTCCTTGGCCTGGCGCAGCTGTCATCAGGAGGAACAACCACGACTGGTATCGGAAACCAATTGGTGTTCTGCCACTACTGCGAAGAGGGTGCATGGGATGCCATCGGTTGTATCCGTGTCGAGGGCCGCGATCCATCAGAGGGCTGGCGGCTGGTTGCCGTCTGCGCTAAACACGCCGAGTTGGCGGGGCGCCGCGCGCATACCCTGCGGTCGTTGTCTGAAATCGCAGCGGGCTGCCACGGCCCGTGGGTGACGAACGAGTCAGGAGGGCGACACCCGACATCCGGCGCTGATCACGGGCCGGCATCAGCTGTTTCTCCGACTACGCCCGGTCGGGAAAAGGTCGTTCCGCGTGTCCGCGCGCGTGCATGAGGTTCGGTGAGCAAGTTACTAGTGCGGAAAAGAGCCTCGGCTGTTGTTGTGCGGCGCAAGGGAACTCCCTAGTTGTCGCGCGACGGCCCGCTCGTCACGCTTCATGTGACCGACCTGGCGCTGACGCAACCCTCGTCAGCTGCGTTGGAACAGGCACTCATGGAGGATGGACAACCGTGACTGGCACCGAGGGCCGCTGGGCGCCCTGCTACTACTGTGGGGAGGACGCCATCGGCTGCATCCGTGTTGGGGGCCGAGGTTCGTCCGAGGACTGGCGGCTGGTCGCCGTCTGCACTTACCACGCTGAATCGGCCGGGCGGCCCCTGCTGCCGTTGTCTGACTTACCAGTGCGGCTGCCCACGGCCCGTGGTTGAGTATTCAGCCACGACTGCGGGTATCGCCGCGATGGCCAAACGCCCCGGGTCGGCCCCATCGAGGGTAGAGTTTTCCTCACTCTGGCTGACAGGGGGGGATCTCCCTACTTGTGTCGCGAGCCCAAGACTGTAAGGGTCGCGCACAGCGATCGAGCGACCGCGCTGGGGCCGCACCGAGTGATCCGCGATGGCTCGCGAGCGGGTGGCCCCACAAAGCTGGAGGCTGCTGTGGCACGTCGACCGACGGATGGAGAATGGGCAACGCTCCGCTCGTGGTTTCCAAACTTGCCTCGCGATTCAGTCTGGGTGCTGGGCGGCGCCACCACTCGGTACAACTGCTTGGCATGGGCACTCGGCCGAACGGACCGCTGGATCTGGCCCTGGTCCGGGCTGCCAACCCTCGCGCAATTCACGGCGTATCTCCGCAACTTCGGCTACGCCACCGGTACGCCGGCAGCTGCGGCGGCGTATGGTAAGGCCGCTGGAAGCACTTACGCCATAGGACACATCGCGCGATTTTGGGTGGGGGCCCCGTCCAGCAAGCTCGGCTCCTACTTACTGATTCACCACACGTGGGGCGGTCTCAACGGCGGAACATACGGCTCTCTCCGTCAGTACTACAGGCGGGTCAGCCTACTTCAGGAGCGTGCGGAGCCGATGGAGGACATCGAGGTCCAAGTCGAAGAGGGGGAGCCGCTGCCTGAGTTGTCAGACGACGAAATGTCCTACCTCCGCTCTCTCGCGGATAGCGTTGAGGCCGACGCAAAGGCGCGCTTCGAAGACGCGTATGGGCGTTGGAAGGCGGCGTTGCTTGAACCGCCGGTACTGCTCGATTCGACCGGTGTTTCGGCAACCATGGTTCAGTCGTTCCACGAGACGGTCGTCGCGGCGCAGGACGCGGTGCCACTGCTATTGCTGCGCTTGCTTGAGCCTGACGAGCACTTTGCGCTACGTATCGCCGAGCAGATACTGCCACCTGGTGCCGTGGCGCTCTTTGAACTGGACGATCCACAAACGACAGAAGGGGAGCAATATCGCGCGCGCCTGACCGTGCTCAGCTGGCTCTCGATGCAGTGACACCTTTCGCGACACCGCTCTGAGTTTCGGGCAGCAAATAGTGGGAGGCACACGTGATGGCTGACTTCTTGGGCGGAGTGGGCGAGACGGCACGAGCTTTGGCGGTTCTCGCGGCGGCTCTAGCTGGGATCGGGGCGGTGAGCCTCGGCTTGTACATGGCTTGGCTGGCATTTGGCGATATGCGTGCCAAGCCGCCGGATGCACAGACGCTTGAGGCAGGCGAGGCGGAGATCGCTGGGATCCGAATACCGATCGGCGACGTCGTCAAGGTCCTGCCGGACCTGGTCAAGACAGCTGCCGGGCTTGCGATCGCGGTGCTGTTACTTGGCACAGTCCTGCTCGTGGGATCGGCCTTTGCCCCGGCGGACAGCGCCAGCGGGGCCAGTCCAACTCCCACCTCCCCTGGTACTGCCCCGCCGCCGACTCCGTGACAGGACCTGATCTGACGTGGCCTGCGGTGCGAAGAAGGCCTTGCAAAGGCCGCGCACCAAACGAGTGTGTTCAGGTCCTAGATCCCGCGCCTCGCCCCCTCGTCTGCGGTCGCTTGGCGATGATCAGGCTCCCATCACGCGCGAACAGGTTGACCTCATCTGCTCCCAAGCGCTCGCGTACTCGACCGAAGGCCTGGCGCACAGTCGGTACCTTCTCGCCGTCGTCGAGGTCCAGTCGGAAGGCAGCGGACGGATCGTCGGAAGCGCTGCGGATCGCACGTTCCAGTTTGCGCTCGAGCGCTATTCGGCGAAGTTCACGCGGACTCGGCGCTCGCTCGCTCGTCTTCTTTGGCTCAAGAACGTCCGCGCTGATCTTTCGTATTTTCAAGTCTTCCTCCTAGTCCCCTGCTCACAGACCATGCGGTGCCGGCTTAGCGGTTCTCCGCACGCATCCTAGCTGTTTCGTGCACGCCATCCCAGTCAACAGGCCATACGGCATTAGGGCACTGGATGTTGCCGGAAGCGCACGAACATGACGACCGACACTTCCCGCGGATGACCAGTCAGCCTCTCTACGAGGTCCGACCGCGGTGACCAGCGCTCGGGCGATCAGGGCGGTCGGCGGTAGGGATCTCCCTGCTGGCGGTCGACGGAGAAGGGCAGGACAATCGAGGGCCTGTCATCTGAGGAGGGGAAATCATGGGGAATGTCAGGCGGCTCGCGGCCGCGCTTGGCTTGGCGGCGCTGCTGGCCGGTGGGCACTTGGGCATCCTGCCCAACCAGGTCGAGGCCGCGCCACTTGTGGGCATCCGGCTGGGTTGCTATTCCAACCCGGAGACCACCCGGATCAAGAACAATACGGCCAAGACGATAACCATCTACCGAGTCGGCTCCACCTACCAGCCATACAGCTACGAGCCCTTCACGGTCAACAAGCGCCTCTTGCCCGGAACGGCGATCACCTACCAGACCGGTCGTGCCGCGACGCGCAACGTACTGACCCGTAACTACATCTACAACGACAACGGTCGCGACGGCGTCAGGGTCGCGACGAGCATCGGGACGTTCACCAAAAGCTGTTGAGCCCGAACGCTGTATGGATCGATCCGCCAAGGCCGGCTGCAGCACGGGCAGGACTTCGAACGAAGAGACCTTAGGGAGCCGGCCGCACGCCTCTTGCGCGGAGTGAGTGGCCGAAGGGCGCGGGGGCAGGCCGTCAGCCACGCAGGAAAAGAGGAGACCGATGGGCAGGATTCCCTGGACGCGCGTCAACGCGGTAGACGAGGGCCTCTTGGCGAACGTGGGCGAGAAGCTGATCTCGATCAGCCGCAACGAGTTCGACCAGGCCATGCGAGCCTGGCAGCGCATGAGGGCCAGCGTTGCCGACAATGTCAGGGCATACGTCGACGCGGTCTTTGACGAGGCTGCTCGGCAGTGGCAAGGCAAGCCTGAGAGTGACTTCGACCCCGATGCTCTTGACTCGGTGATCGCACAGTCGGTCCGGGGACTTCAACCCCGCGACCTTAGCCCCATAGTCGCGCCGGCGCGCGACCAGGACGAGACCCTGGGCAACTTTCTGAACGAGTCACTGGACCTGTTAAGGGAGACTGCCGACATCGCCGCCGAGCATTAGCCTTTCGGAGCTTTCTGGTCCGCAACCGCCTCGCGAAACTCGTGCCGTCGCCGATGGAAGGAGCGTAGAACCAGCGCCAGGCGTGTTGCGCTTGCCGTTCTCGTCCGCCAGGGGCCCGCCTCGCGGCCATCGATCATGAAGCGCGCCACGAAGCGGCCATCGCTCGTGGCCTCTACCCGTACTCCTGTTCGGTCGTCGAGCTTGACGGTAATGGCTGACTCAGTCTCGACGACCTTCTGGCTTTCAGGGCCGGGGCAATCAATCCCGGCTGCAAAGCCGTGGATGACCAGCCTGGCCTGATCGAGAGCAATCATGTTGCGCCTCCGTGTGGGAAATGACCAGGCATCGTCGGCGCCGGTCCGCAACTGTCAAGAAGCGTGACCAAACGTGTCCGTGACAAACGGTTGACGGCGGACCACGCAGATGCGGTCCGGCGCGCTCCTCGATGAGCGTGGCGTGGAAGCAAGGAGCAACGCTGTCTCACTTGGTGTGAGACGTGGTTCCGTCTTCACGTCAAACCCACGCATGCGGCTATTTGGAACCACCGGGGACCGCCGTCGCGTTGACGGCGAAGAAGCGCGGCCGCCTGATCCGTCGATTTCGGCGAGTTGCTCGGGTAAGCGGAACTGAGAGAACACCAACATCAGGAGGACAAGTCAGTTGGGTGAATGGGTCGTCATGACGACAACCGACTGGATCCAGGCGATCTCTGCGGTGATATCGGTCTTCGTCGCGCTCGGCGCGGTGGCGGTCGCTTGGAAGGCACGCGGTGTCGCGACCGAAGCCAATGGCATCGCTGCGGAGGCCCGCGACATCGCCGGCATCCAGGCCAAGCAGACTCAGCGACTCGCCCGGTTGGCAGCAGTCCCGCACCTGGCCATCGTTAGTGTCGCGATGGTGCCCAAGAACAACCAGCCGCGTCTGACGATCGAGGTGGAGAACGGCGGACCGTCAGTAGCCTACGGTTTGCTCGCGACCGCCGCCGGGACTCACGAACGGTCGCTGGAGCATCTACACGAGGCGACCCGCCGTCAAAGCGGCCGCCAAGTAGCTCTCCCTGCTGGCCAGCGGAGGAGGCTGTATGTGCCCTTCGACCACTGGCTAGAGGAGAGCGGCACCGGACTTAACTACCCGTGGATCGCCATTCGCCTCGAGTGGTACGGACCACTTGGTGTCAAGGCTACGCAGGACTACCTGTGGCCTACCAAGCCGCGGGATTACCGGTTCCGACTTCACAGGATGAGCATCGACCCAGGTGATGGAAGCGCTCCCGAGGTCTGGGAGATAGTCCTAGGCCGGTTCGATCAGGAGGACGCACAGCCGGCTTCCTGAACGAGGGGCAGCGCAGGGAATCACGAGATCACCAACGAGACAATGGCCGACTGCCACGTCAGTCTCGGCCAGTTTGCTACGAAACGGGTGCGCGTCGCGCGCCCTGTGGTCATGAGTAGCGAGGCACCGGTGCGTCCTGCCGCGTGAGCTGACGCGGATACCAATGACAATGGCAGCCATGACGCGAGTCCTCAGGGTTCCGATCGCGCTGGCCGACGCAGGTCAGCGAATCGTTGCACGGTCGGCCAGCCGGTCAACTCGTTATCGCTGCCCCGGGTGCCTCGAGCCGGTGAGCCCGCGCCTGGGCGATCAGCGCCAGGCGCACTTTGCTCACCATCCGAGCTCGGCCGGACACGGTGAGACCGAGCGACACCGCCTTGCCAAGCACCAGATCGCCCTATTGCTGGAACCACTCGTGCGGAGAGGGAAGGCGCGCCTTCCGATAGGCGAGCCGTGTCGCGGCTGCGCGCGCGAACTGCATCGCCGCCTCCCGACATTTGAGCGGATCGCGATCGAGTGGGCCGCCGGGTCCGACCGGCGGGTCGACGTTGCCCTGCTCAACGCGAGCGACGAGTTGGTTTTCGCGGTCGAGGTGTTCGTGACCCATCGAACCGAGCACGCACGCGCCGCTCCGGCTGGCGTGCCGTGGGTGGAGGTGGCCGTCGAGGTCGGTGCCGACCCGGCGACATGGCCGATCGTCGCTGCCGGCAAACGCCTTCTTTGCGTCGACTGTGACGCCATTAGGAAGTTGCGCACGAAGTTCGCCGCAGAGGATCGAGCTCGCCAGTTGGCGGCCAACAGTGACGTCCGTCCGCTCGCGAAGCCGACGGTGTCCCGGACCCTCTCGTCTGGACGACCCAGGGCGCTCGGATATCGGGTCGGCGCGATCGAGTGCCCATCCTGCCGCAAGAAGGTGCCGTTCCTCGGCTGGGATGATGAAATCCCACCCGATCCGCGGCCCTCCACGGTCCGACGGCTACGGTGGCGCTTTCCCGAAACGCCGGTGGGCGCTACTGATTACTCGACCACGGAGCGAGCGGCGATAGTGCGCGGCGGTTGGGCGAACTGGTGCCCAGCTTGCGGCGAGCTGCTCGGGACCGCACCGCGTCCCCTCTAGCCGCTAACCCACACGAAGTCCGCCGCCGGCAAGGCGGGCAGGCTCGGCGCCACCAATCGCGGAACGTCCGCACGATCTCCTCGCGACCCTTTATTCGGACAGCAGCCTACCGACGGGCTCGCGATGCGCAAAACACGACCGTCCTTCGACCGCGCGCATTAGGGCGTCGTAGGGATGTTCCCAATTGCCCCGCCTCTCGACGACTGCCACACTGCGATCGCTGAGACATGCAGCGATACGGGCGGGAGTCAGCGCGTGATGCAGCCAGCGAACCGGCCAACTGAATTGCGCATCCATGGCGCTATCCGCAATCGCGTACCGGGAGCAGACCTGAGAGGCTATCGGGTCCGCGCGATGAGTGGTTCGACCGGTGATCAGCTGACGACAGCAATCACGAACGCTGCGGGCACCTTCCTGTTGCGCTTCGGTTCCGCAGTCGATGCGGTTCGACCGGACATGCTCGAGCTCGAGGTGACTAACCAGCTGGGCGTCATCGTAGGCACCAGCCGAGCCCTCGACGCCGGCTCCTGGGTGCACCCACTCGTGATAGATGTCGACGACGACCCGGCTGCAAAGCGGCCGGTCGGGCCCAAGACGGCTTCCGACCTCGCCGACCTAGGGGACGATTGGCCCCGCGAAGTCGCCGCACTAAGGTCGCGCAAAGTCGACGCCGACCAACTGGCTACCAGCCCATTGGGTGCATTGGCCCGTCGTGTAGGCCTTCCCCAAGAGCGCTTGGCGGCACTCCGTTTGCACTCCCAGATGCTCCACGCGGCAGGCTTCGGTCGCCACACGGCCGAGGCTCTGGCGTCCATAGGCATTGCCAGTCGTGAGGATCTGGCTGGCGCATCGCCTCCCGAGTTGATGGAGGTGATCAGTCGCACCTTCCCTTCCGAGCGGAAATCGCGTCGGTTCTCACCGTCCACTGTCTACGGCTGGGTGGGATACGCGAAGGGGATAGACCCCACGCCGTTCGCCACGCGTATGCCCCTGCGCTCCATATTGACAAACTCGCGCGTGATTACAGACGCCGTAACAAGAATTGCCCCAGAGGCTGCGGTCATCGAAGTGCGAGGTTTGCTCAATCCATTCAACCGTTTCTTGGCGGTGGCCGAGGCACGAGCACTGATGGATGCGGCGGGAGTGGGTGACCTATCGTCTCTTGGAACGTTCCACGTGCGCGGGCGGCGAGTGATCCATCCGGGTTACTACGTGGCTTGGCCACAGCCGGAACTGCTACTGCCGAACTTTTCGACACCGATTGTGGCATCTTTGATCAAGGTCGGCGGTGGCTTCCAGAAGCTTGCGTCTGTTCGCGCCCTAGATGACGCATTGCATCTGGTGCCGAACCCGGTAACCGATGCCGTAATCATTGGTTCGTTGGTTGACTTCGCCGAAAGCGGCCGTTTGGTCATCGGTAAGGAAGTGTCCTCGCTGACGATAATCACCGAGGAGATCCTCTATTCCCAGGTCAATGAGATCACCTGTGAGGATCGTGAAAGGGCGCCAGCAGCACGGGCGGCCATGGTGCCGAACCGCGCGGCGACGGGCTCGCCAGCGAATGATCGAAACGTCTACTCGCCTGGATCCGGCAATCGCGGCAGAGACGGTGGGACCGGAAGCAATGGGGTCACCGGGGCTGCCGGATTCGACGGCGACGTGTTGGGAGCCGCGCCGGCGGTGACCATCTATGTGCAGCGAACGCCGCAAGGTTTACCCGACCTGCGGTTGGGTGGCCGACGTGGAGGAGCGGGCCAGCCGGGTCAGCACGGCGGGCACGGTAGTGACGGCGCACGCGGGCGCGAGGCATGCAGCGGCGCATGCTACTGCCATCGACGGCCAGGCCACGGCGGCAATGGTGGCGACGGCGGGACCGGTGGTACTGGGGGCTCAGGCGGGGCCGGAGGATCAGCCTCTGCACTGAAGATATGCACGCTGGCGGAGAACATCCCCGCGCTGGCCACGGGACGTCCGTTTTTCATTGACATCGCGGGTGGCGGGGGCGGGAATGGGGGCTCGGGCGGCACCGCGGGTGAAGGCGGTCGGGGAGGCGCCGCGGGCGACGACTCTTGGCCCTGGTGCGAGGAGGAGCCAAGCCGCGTCGGTCGTGACGGTGCACGCGGTAGCGATGGACGAGCGGGCCCTGACGGCCGGCGCGGCAACGACGGTCAGTTCACGCTCCAGCCGATCACACTTTCTGATTGGAATGCCGTCTTTAATCAACCTTGGATCGTCCGCCTCGAACCGTGGACGGGGGCTGCGGGGACCCGAGTTCGAGTGGTGGCCCGCAACATCACCAGCGACACACGAGTCGTGCTCGATGGCTCGGTAATCGTGCCCAGCACGCTAGACGTGTCACGCGGATGGCTCGAGTTCGTCGTACCACTTACTACCTCCGGCGGCCAACGGCAAGTGCAGCTGCGCGTTCCAGGCGTTAACGGGCCGCTCTTCAGCAACACAGTCACGTTCCGCGTCCTTCCTACGCTTACGTCACTATCGCCGGCGGCAGGTGTGCCGGGCGTGACGATCGTGCTCAGAGGATCCGGTTTCGTCGCCGGCGCACAGGTGCGCTTCGCCGGATTGACGATGCCGGCCCAGTTCACGAGCCCCTCCCAGTTGTCGGTCACGTTGCCGGACCACGAGAACATCACGCTCGGTGAAGGCGTTCACTCAGTCGAGGTCGTCAATCCAGATGGCCACGTGTCGGGTAGTTTGACCTTCGCCCTGACACTCACCGTTCGCGTACGCGTCAAGGCGTGGCGGGTGTTTCCTGACCTCTGGATCGGGGGCGGCGGACTGTTCGGGGGTCCGGGCCCAGGGCGCGATGACGACGACGTGCGCCAGATGCTGATTGACTCGCCTAACCCGATCGAGGTTTGGCTACCGCACCAAATCGCCCTAGATATTGATCCAGCCGTAGGAGTCGCCGTCGTTCCAGCTGACTGGGCCGAATCGTGGCCCATCGATGGCGTCACCTTCGACGAGAACCAAGCGGTCATCCGCGCCTTGGATAGCGATGGCAACTTCCGGCACTTTGACCCAGGTGCGGTGAACTTCTACTTCGTCGACGACATAGATGACTGGACCACCCATGCGTATACGTACCTTGGCAGTGAGACTCGCCGCCAGGGCTTCGTGATCTACGAGGACACGCCGCTGCTCAGCGCGTGGGAGGAAGCTCACGTTGCTGCCCACGAACTCGGACACGTGTTCGGGCTCCCACATGTCTGCGGCGACGAGTCCGACGTGACGTTCGGACGGACGTGCAACCAGGCCAACGACAAAGACTTCCTGATGTACCCGTCGACCAACCTGTTCACTGACGAGGGCAACACGCTGACTGTCGCAGAAGCTGCGATCGCGAGGCGCGTCGCCCGTCTGTGGCACGGACGCTAGTCTATGGGCCAGTCCGAGCGGGATGACCTTCGGCGTCGCATCTTCGCTCTCCTAGCCGGTGGCCACGCGACTGACCGACTAGGGCGCGAGCGACTGATAAACGAACTTGGTGAGGATGGCCTGGAAGTCCTTCGCGCCGTAGCGGCGGGACGGATAGAGGCACCGCATCCCAAGTTGCAGTTGAAAGCCATCGCGGCGCTCGGCTTCGACCGGACCAGCCCCGAGGCCAGCATGCCCGTGCTGGCCGATCTGGCCGAACGAGGGCAGCCTCGGACGGCTGTCCAGGCCGTGCGAGCCCTTGGCCAACTCTCGAGAGGCTCGCAACAGCTTCGCGATTTGGTGCGCGACCAGGCAACGCCGCCTGCCGTGGCCCTAGCGGCTGCTCGGATTGTTGCGCAGTTGGGCGGAGACGACGTTGTCGCTGAGTTGGAGGAACTTCGTCGCAGGCTTCTCCGGCTGACGGAAGACGAGCGCTCGCCCTCAATCCTCAGCATCGAGCGGGCGATAGAAATCGCTCGAGGTGAGTATGTCGCCGAGGGCGGGCCAGAACCCATTCCCTAGCCTTGACGGACAGCAACCCGATTGGCGTGGCGCGCGCCTCGGCGTCGCCGTACAGATGTGACCGCGTAGTTACCGGCTGTCCTTCCATGCGATGCTCAGGTCCCTGCCCCGCCGCCCCAGTACCGCTGACAGGACAGTCCAGCGAGGCTTCTTGTTGAAGCGGGCCGGGCTTGAGGCGCACCCATCAAGCTTTGGCCGATAGGGTTCTCCCTAATGGATTTTCCGCCGCGCGCGCACGATCCTGCGAGCGAGACAGTTGGGCCTTGGCGACCTGAGAAGCTGCGCCGGGGTGCCCAACGCCGCGGGAGGGGTTCCGGATGTGCGGGTGCGCCCGAAAGAAGAACAGCCACTGATGGTTCCCGGTTCGAGCCCAGCTCTGTCCGGACCTCGTCGGCTGCTGGCTGCAATGGCCCTCGGACTAATCAGCCTGCTGTCCGCGGGAGTCGCCGAGACCTCGGCTGACTCGCCTCTTGCTGAAGAAACGTCCGCGCAGGACTATGAGGCGGTACTCGAGCTGGCCCTGGAGCATTTGGGTAAGCCCTACAAGCTGGGAACTGAGGGGCCTGATCGATTCGACTGCTCCGGGCTGGTCTACCGAGTCTTCGTCGAATCAGGCGAGGAGGAACTGATCGGTGGAACACGGCGCCGAGCGATCGGCTACTACCGGTGGTTCGCGGATCGCGGACTTGTGCGGCGCGGCGCCGGCAAGCCCGGCGATCTGGTGATCTGGGGCGAAGGAAAGCACATCGGCTTCTACTTGGGTGACGGTCGCGCCATCAGCGCGCTACTCGGTGGAGTGACCATCCATGACGTGCATGGCATCACGTGGCCGCTGACTGCCTACCTTCAAGTCCAATGGGGCTCGGATATAGAACATCCGGCCGAGGGGCTGGAGATCGAAGGACCAGCCAGCGAGCCCTCCCCAAACGACGGCCCTTCTGGGCAGGTAGACGTGCCGGAGTCCGAGGGACTGAGCGGCCATGCGAACGCTGCCGCCACTGGAACAATGAACCTGCGGACCGCACCCGGCCCTTCCGAACAGGTCATCGGCTGGGTTGGCCGCCGGGCGACGTTTACGGTGACCGCCTTTGGGCATAGCCCCAGCGGCGCACTCTGGTTCAGCGTCACTAAGCGTGACGGCAGGGTTGGCTGGGTTTACTCGAGATGGGTCGATGTGGGTGTGGATCTAGGGGAGCTCGAAGCTACTCCTGCGCCTCCTCGGCCGATGCGGCGGAGTACCGACCGTGATTGAGCCTTGCGCATGGCTTTCGGAGCAGCATGGCGGGCACCTGCTCGGAGATGGCGATGGCCAGGCGTAATCCGACGGGATTGACGCAATTGAGACTCTCCCGCATGACTCGCGCACCTTCGCGCGGGCTCGTGACTATGTCCGCTTTAGCGCTTGCCGTGCTGGCTGGTGTCGTGACACTGGGAGGATCTGCCATTGCTGTCTGGTCTGAGCGTGACTGGGCGCCGGTAGCCCAGGTCGATGGCCGCGTGATCTCCAGGGCCGACGCGCGTGGACGCGAGGATGCGTTGCGGTTCGTGCTACTCCAGCAGCTCGATGCGATCGCGGTGGCGCATCAAGCCCGACTGCTCGATGAACTGGAAGCTGCTGCTTTGAGTCTGCCGATCGAACAGAGGCTCGGTGATCTGCACAGCTTAGTCATAGAGGAGCTGATCCACGCCGATCTGGCTCGGCAGTGGTTAGTGGATGAAGGGTTGCCGATGCCCGAGGTCGACCTGGCAACTGAACTCGAACGGGTGCGGCGCGCGGCCCTCGACCGACAAGTGTCATGGGTGCGGCTTTCGTGGCAGCCCGCCGTGTCCGGCACCGACGCCAAGCCTCCCCATCATCTTGGGCCGACCACCGCGGACGGACGATTGCGCGAGGTGGCAAGGGCGGTCAGGGCGGACCTATCCGGTGGTGTCAGCCATGAGGAGATTGCCCGCAAGTACGAGAGCGATGGCTGGTTGATTGAAGCGGGCCGAAACTGGATTCGGGGCGAAGGTCCAGCCGCTTTTCTTCCGGCCGAGGCGGTAGCCGCGGCTCGCGGCGCGCCCATGGGTCCTGCGGATCCCTTGATTGGCGCCGGATGGGCACTCGTTTTGGACGTCCTTGCGGTGGCTCCACCGGGTCCCGACGGAGCCGCGATCGTGCTTAATGCGGGTTTGGAAGGAGTCTCCCATGCAGCACTCACCGACTGGGCACGCGACCGCGCGCAGGTGCGAGCTGCCCGCGTAGCGCTGCTGGAGCGATGGGCGTCCCAGGATACCGAGTTGGTCCGCGCTGCCGAGTTGGTCATTGGGCCCGTCGACATCGAGGGGCCCGAGGGGCCATGGGTTCAGCTCTCTCACCTGGTTGTAAACGACCTTGGCCCTGCAGACATTCCGCCCGGCGAGGGAAGCGCAGCGGAGCGCCTTGCACAGAGCCTGAGGTCCCTTGACCCAGAGTCCCGACAAAGTCGTTTCAGTGCGCTCGTTGCGGCGGCGGGTGCGCGATCTGGACCGCTCGGCTTCTTCGTCCGCGAGCAACTCGCTCCGGATCTCGCTACCGCGGCCTTCGCCGCAGAGGTAGCTACCGACGATGTGCTGGGCCCAGTAGTCACCGACAATGGAGAGGAGTTGTACTACATCGAGTCTCGCTACTCCGGCCCCCTCGATGAGCGCTCGATAGGCGCGCTGCTCGAGGTACACCGCGGAAAACGCTCATGGGTCGAGCTATCGGCTGCCTTGGTACCTCGTGAAGCCGCCCGCGCACTCGGCGGTCCCTGGCGAATGCATCAGGAGTTCGAGGACGGTTCTTCGGCATACCAGGCTTTCGTCCATGGCCCAGTCGGGAAGCTGAGTGATCCGGTGGCCGTCAACCGGGAGCTTCTTGTGGTGATCGTCCTCGAGCGAAAGAACGATGTCCCGGACCCGATGGCAGTCGCGCGCCTGAGCGTCGATGGCTGGGACACGTGGTTAACCAGTCGGCGGGCAAGCGTCCAAATCAAGTACGTTGACCTCGCTGGTCCTGATGACGCGGCCAGTCCTGAGGCATCACTTCTGCCACTCGCGCCACAGACTCCGCGCATTCCAGTGAGGCCTGAAGTTCCATGATCCTGGATACCATTTACTTCGCCACCGCCCGCGATCTCGGGTACCTTGCGGGCCAGGTTGCGTTCTACGTCATCGCCGTTGTCGTCTTAGCACTCGGGGCCTTGTGGTTGGCTCGGCGACGAAAGCGTTATTAGTACGCATTGACTGAGACCTCTCCGGTTCTAGTGATGGCCCTCCCCGAGAAATGACTTGCTGCAACACTCCTCGAGGGTCTACACCGCGAACTCGGCCGCCTCGCCCGCGCGGTTGGTACGCCTCTATTCGCTGCCGTTCAGCCGATGAAAGAGAACTTCGACGTCACAGATCGGACGGCTCCTATGGAGTGCGCATAGTAAGAACCGGTCAGTAGTAGTCGCCGCCCACGTTCTCGGGAACCAAACGCCCTGTTTTTCGAGAGAGCTCCCGCGCCATGACGGTCGCGCAGTGCTTCCGTCTCACTCGCGACGCTCCTGAATGGGTTTGCCGCTGCGATGGGCCGAGCCAAGGGTCGCAATGGAGTTGTGAAGTCGGTGATTGGCCCGAATCTGCAGGTCACTATGTCTGTAGGAATTCCCGGCGTGAGCTTCGTACCCGCACCCCCGGCCAGGCGTCGGTCCCCCGTGGCAGAGTCATCCAGTAGCGGACCGCATACCAGTCACCTCTATCGGACGTCTGCGCCTAGTCGAAGTACGGCTTGCTATATCGTCGCGCTGCTCACACTCGACCTTAGACGATGCCAATAGAAGAAATCCCGGGTCGATGCCGTAAATCTCCTCGAGAGTTTGCACCGCGCTTTCCGCTCCCGATCCTAAGGGACTGTCACTTGGCACTACGGCAGAATCTGGATCGTTACGCGGCACGCAGGTTGTGTATGCCGTCGGACTTGGCCTATTCGGCAAACCGGCTGAACCGGAGTCGCCAGCTTCCTTCACCTTCCAGCATGCTGGTGAGGCCGTCGCTTGCAACCTTCACATGACCGGTCACGAGGGCCGCTGAGGGGCCGGGAAGGATCTCAAAAATAGGACCGGCTGCGCGAACGGTCCGCAATACCCATCCGCCCTGCAGACGCGGCCACCCACTTGCCATCTTGTTCCAGATCCGTTCGTCACTTCAGGCCCAACCGAGTTTCAAGCTCTTGCCGCCACTCGCTGCCAAATGCCGAGAGTGCGCGTCTGGCCAGGTCGTCGCGGCCCGCGAGTAGGGCTCCGCAGGCGACGGTTGGGGCGGCGTCACCGAGCTGCTTGATTTCACCCGTCTCGAAATTAGCCAAGATGGACATCGGAGATGACAGCTGATCCAGATAAGGCACGCCGACTGATCGAAGTGCCTGGAGAATTGATTCCGCGATCAAATGAGCCTCTTCACTCTCACCTTCGCCAAGTGCCCACGCGCGCTCCCGGCCGCATATCCAGTCCAGCGCCTCCCAGACGACCGCGGCGCCGCGCTCCCAGCGCGTTCCTGCCAAGCGGTTCGCCACTTCTGCCTCCCACGCTGGTACCCGCACAACGATCATCGGCTGCACGATGACGCCGGACCCGCCAAGGGAGGGCGGCCGGGCAGAGATACCCAATCTCACCTCGGCAACGGCGTCACTGCCCCGAAGGTAACTCTTGTTTCGGCTTAGCCAGTGGAACCCGACCTCGGATAGATACGGTCCGAGGCGAGCAGTTAAGACCTCCTCAACAGCGGTAGCTGGGGACTTGCGAGCAGCGGAGCGGGCGACCACCTTCGATTGCCTTACTTCAATCCCGACGAATGAGTGCGGTGCGCCGTATCGGCCGACCTGCCCATGCGCCAGTCAGAATCGGCGGCTTCAACCTTGGGACCGCTCGATCGAACTCGCGCTGCCGAGGCGACCGCCTCGCAGTGCCCTGCTTGACTTCGAGCCCAATGACACGACCTCGCGGGCTGCGGGCCGCGCCATCGTACACGCGAGCGCGCCCGGTCGAGCTGCGCACAGTTACTCGACCCTCCAGCACATCCCAGCCTGGCTTTGACCTGACCGCTCTCCAGACATCCGCCTCCGCCACCTCAGAGATTCGGGATCCTGGATTACCCGACGTGAACCTTCCGAGCGCGTCCCGCACACGCTCGCAATTGTGGACGAGCCACTCGCCCTCGCCGACGAAGTAGGTGTGAGCTACCTCGACGGTGAGGTTGTACATGATCGCCGGCCCGCCACTGAAGTCAACTGCCGTCACGACGCCCGGCTCGTCTGAGGCCGAGGGTACGCGCATGCCTATCTCGAGATCTTCGGCGTCGAGCCAGCCCTCCTCAAGAGTGTAGAAGGGGTGCTCGGGCGTGGTCTCGATCACTTCGCCGCCGACCGCGATCGTGCCGGTAACCGGATCGGCGTTGATGTGGACGACACTGATCGGGTGCTCAGCCACGACGCCGGTCGCCTCGTCGTAGGCGAGGACGTGGTCGCCAACGGCCAGAGTCCCGATGGCGACCAGGCCGGCGGCGGTCGCTACGAGCGTGTGGGCGGCAAAGCTGTGCATCTTGCAGGCCGTGCCGCGGGTGAAGGTGTCGACCTTGTGCTTGGCGACACCGATGTATGTCTTCGATGCGGTGACCGCCTTGGTCACCGCTGAACTTGCGCGACCGGCGGCCGGAATCGTCCTGGACAGATTACCCACGGCCGAGGATCCGCGGCCAGCGAGGCTGGTCACTCGGTTGCCAGCGGTCGCCAACCGGCCAACTAGACCTGCCTTGCTCAGGATGCCCGCGACCGGGACAAAACTCAGACCGATCTCGCCCCCGATCCGGCCGCTCATCTGGCCTGCCCCGCGGAAGTCGCCTGTGCGCAGCTTGTCGCCGGCGCGTTGGAACCAATTGGCCGTGCCGTTCACGAGGCTATTGAAGCCGTTGCCCAACGCATTGCCAGCCGAATCGACTGCCCTGCGGATATTGCCGCCTGGGTCACGGGTGAAGTTGGTGACTGTCTGGCCCACGGCCGAGATCGCGGTGTTGCGGCAGCGGTCATTGGCCGCACAGCCAATGGCATTGACTGTGCCGCCGACGGCACCCTTGCCCAACTCGAGGAGGCCGTTAGCTGTCCCGGCTGCGGCGTCGACCACGCCTTCACCAAAGCCCAGGACGAAGTTCGCCCCGTTGACCACATTGTTGACCTGCTTTTCAGTTTCCTTTTGGAACCAGTTGATCAGGTCTTCCCCAAAGTGCCCATCCGGGTCTACGAGCGTCTCGGGATTTGCAGCTGCGTAGAGGAACCTGTTGAGCGTGATTGGATTGAGTGCACCGCCTCTCTCGGTGTCGAGGCTGGTAAAGGCGCCCAGGGCCGGATCGTATGCGCGCGCGATGAAGTCGTAGAGATCGGTGTTTACGCCCGATCCGTCCGCGGTATTGAGCAGCATCCGGCCCTGGTAGCGCCACGGCGTCGGCAGAGTGCTGGTTGCCTTGGCGATGGTCATCCCGTATGCGCTGTAGCGGAAGGCGTCGGTGATCGAGGTGCCCGCGCCGTGCAGCATGCCGGCAACATCGCCGTGAAGATCCGCCAGTAGCCAGCCGAAGCCACCACTGCTGGTCGCGGTCGCGACGCGATTGCCCAGGGCGTCGATCGCCGAGCGGACGTCTGTGGCCGACTGGGCGATGTGGACGACGGCCTCAGAAGCCCCGACGTAACCATAGGTGTCAGCGAGAGTCCCGCCGACCGACTTTGTCCAGTGCCGACCGAGGGCATCGAGAGTGAAGCTCAGGGCACCGCCGGAAGGCGGCGCAATCGAGGTAAGGCGATCTTGCGAGTCATAGGAGTAGCTCGTCGCCCCAGCCGATGCGACAGCCGAGCTTGTCATGTTGCCGTAGGCGTCGTACGAGTAGTTGCGTGTGACGCCTGACCTATGCTGGGCGGTCAACTCGTCGGATTCGTTGAAGTCATACGTGGTCGTTGCGACGCCGTCATTCCAGCTGACGCGGTTAGAGTTGGCGTCATAGCCGTAGGCCTCGTTCAGTCCGCCTGGCAGGGACGAACTCGTGACGCGCCGCAGGGCATCGTAGGTAAAGCTCTGCTTGCCGGTGCCCGCTGTACCGCTGATTCCGGACAGCGTGCGACCTTCGGACACCACATTGCCGACTCGGTCGAAGGAGCGGGTGAACACCGCTTGGCTCGCGCCAGAGCGAAGCTCGTTGCTCTCGATCGGACGCTTAACCCTGTCGTAGGTATAGGTGGCAACGTTGCCGCCCGTGGGCCAGCTGCGGGAGGCGAGCAGCCCGTCGAGCCGCCAACCAAACGTGGTAGATCCGGTATAGGTCGGCGATGTAGCGCTTGTCTGGAGCCCACGCCAGTCGTAGATGAAAGTGGATGCGGTGCTGCTGATGGCGTGGTCTATGCGAGAGGCGACTGTGCCATCGGGGTTATACGCCGCGGTGGTAACCGGTGTGCCAGAACGCGACACTACGGTTTGACGCCCCAGATCGTCGTAGGCGAACGCGAGCGAGTCCTTCTGTGTTCCCGCTTCGAAGTATGTGACCGAGGTCTGTTGCCCTGTGGCGTCGTAGGCGGACTCTGTCCGTAGTGCCTGGGTGCCCGAGCCCGCCAGCCCCGTGTAGTGGATGACCGAGGTCACTCGCGCGAGCGCATCGTAGGACGTGTCGATGTAGCGAGTTGACGAAGCACAGCTGCCGCCGGCGGAGTGGTCGCAAGTGCGCACTGGCCGTGCACCACCATGGGCTGTGTCAAACACGTAGGTTGTGGCTGACAGAGGCGCGCCGGTGGTGTTGATAGGGGGCGTCTCGGAGACGATGTGTCCGAGTGCGTCGAACGTATAGCGCCAAGCCGAGGACGATGGAGTCGAGGGATTGCAGCCGGCCTGGACTTGTCTTGGCGCGCACGCCGCTGTCATCTCGTCGAGGTTGTTGTAGGCAAACGTCGCCTTGACGTTCTGGCTGCTCGTCGAACCGGCACCAGCGACGTAGTTGAGCGTCGACGACGTTATGTTGCCGCGACGGTCGTATTCGTAGCGCGTGGACACGCCAGAAGGATCAATCGACTCTGTTCGGTTGCCCAGAGCGTCATACGCGTATGTCGAAAGGAGGTCGCGGTCCGATGAGCGACCCGCGTCGTAGTGCATGGCCACTTCATCGGCCGACACCGCCTCGCCGTAGAGAGCGACTTCATCGATGTCGCCGGAGAACCATTCGGCGTTGGAGTCGATCGCGCCGATCGCAAGGTTGTCGTTCCAAGTGGTGATGTTGCCGCTCAGAGGCGTGGAACCGACCTGGACACCGTCCATGTAGAGACGCATCGTTGTTCCATCGGCGGTGGCCACGATGTGGTGCCAGTTCCCATCCTGATAACCCGACGCCGTGATACGTCCCTGAGCGGAGCCGTAGATCACGCCTTCCATCACGTTGCCGTTCTGAGCCAACCAGAAGCCCAGGCCGTAGTGCGACTGGCGCAGGATGTTGCCCTTACCGGTTGTGCGCGTCGTCCGGAACCAAGCCTCCATGGTCAGCTTGTCCCCGGTGATGCCCCAAGTGGACGCGTTGAAGGGCGCCTGCAGCTTGCCGCTGCTTCCATCGAACGTCATCGCGCTGGACGGCTGGTCGACGACCCCACGCGGGGCGCCGAGCGTTACGCCGCCGCTGATCGTCATGGTGCGGCCGTTGAGTTGATCGGCGGCTGTCGTTCCGCTCAGCTCATCGAGACGCCAGTGACTCAGAGAGGTTGGCGCGTGAGCGACAACGTCGGCGTAGCGCGGAGCCGCGGCAACGCGCACCGCCGTAACGCGGTCGGCATCATCGTGCGCACTCAGCGTAACCATCGGGCCTTCGGTGCGCGGGTCGCCGGGTGCGGCGACCGTTGCTATCACCCGGCCCGCCGCGTCATAGGCGGTCTCGCTGGGAATGTTCCAGTCGAAACCTGAGGGATTTGTCAACGCGTCAGAGTCATCCCAGATGACGATGTCATCGAGGCGGAGGGTTACCGATGTGGATCCGCTGCGCCGAGCTGCAAACCGGACACCGGCAGATCGATCTGCGGTCGGGGTCCAGGTGCCATCGATGACTTGCCAGCTGCCCGTGGCGATGACCGATGGAAAGGCAGCGTGGTCGCCGCCCGAGGCGTCGACACCAAAGAAAGTTTGAATCGTGGTTCCGGACGGCGCGCGAAGACGCGCGCGAACACGGTAAGTGCGGTTGGCCTTGAAAGTGGCATCCGCCAGGCTCACGGTCGCCCCTGCGCTCGTTCCGGTACCGGTAGCGACCGATAGGGCTCGAGCACCAGAGTGCGCATCGCCTTGGGCGCTCGTGACGGAGGTGGATGCACTGGCTGTGAAGTACCCGGTGCTCGCTCCCGACCAGCCGTCTGCTCCGCCCTCAAAGCTCATCACCCACAGGCGAGCGGTGGCCGAGGTATCGAAGTGCGCCAACGTCTTGGTCTGCCGACCGGCCGCATCGTAAACGCGCTTCGACCAAATCTCGGCGCCTGCGGTTGCGGTGGCCGACGACTCCATGTCGACGCGACCCGATGGCCGGAAGACCGTGCTGAGCCAAGTCCCGTCGGGGCGGGTCATCTTTACCACGCGGTCAAGCGAGTCATACGTCGTTGAGGTCACACGCCCAAGTGGGTCGGTAACCGCGACTACTCGATCGGCAGCGTCGTAACGCAGCAACGTGGTCACGTTCTGGCTGGCAGTCGAAGATCCGCCGGCGACGTAGTTGTCCACTTCCCGGACCGGCTTGCCGGCGAAGTCATGCCACGTGATCGACACCTTTCCGTAGGCGTCGGTGACAGATCGCGTCCGACCGTTGAGGTCGACCGCTGAGACGTTGTTGCACTTGACCGCGGGGCTTATCCCCGGGCAGTTGGGGGCTGCGCTAGCGCTGGGATTGATCGGTCCACGTGTACCGACAATGACGCCGGCCGGCCCGAGGTACGTGGTCGTGGTCCGGCCATTGCTGGTCCCGGACGGATACACGGTTTCCGATGTCTTGTTCCCCGCCAGATCATATGAATAGTCACTCGTTGCGCCGGTCACACCGGAGTCAGCGACTTCACGCGTCACGCGACCAAGTTCGTCGAACGTCCACGTCGTCCGCACGTTGTTGACACCGGTCGTACCCACGCCGCCGTTCGTCCAGTTCTCGATACGTGAGGTCAGGCGACCTACACCGTCATAGAGGCTGCGGGACACGACGCCGTCGAAATCCGTTTCGTCCACGGGATTGCCCAGTCCGTCATAGCTGGTCGTGCGGACACGGCCAAGCGGGTCCTGCTCGCTGAGCAGCTGGCCAATCGCGTTATAGGACTGGTACTGCGTGGTGTTGCCGAGCCCATCGCTGACACTCGCCACATCGGTGCGGTTGGCCGCGTACGCGGTCGTCTCAGTCACGCCGTCGGGGTCCACAGAGCTCAACACTCGACCCCAGGCGTCGAACGTTTGCGAGCGAGTGACGTTCTGATCCGCGCTCGCGGGTTGTCCTGCCTTGAAGTTCTCCACCGAGGAGGTGATGAAGATCGCCGGATGGCCGCTGGTCGCGGCGTAGTTGTATTTGGTCACCCGGCCCAGAACGTCGACCTCTGTGTCCAAGCGGCCGTCGGGGTGGTAACTGGCGCCTGCATAAGAAGTCAAGGCGACGACATCGTCGAAGTAGACGGTGCCCGAGCCAGAGCCGATCTTGAGGGTAGTGCGCACCGTACCTGTGCCGCCCACCGGGATGGTGAGGTCGTACGCTGATGCGGTCCAGCTCGTTGCAGGCTGCGTGGTCGGCGGCAGCAGCGTCTGGTAAGTTCCATCACTCGCGCGCTGGTAATCGACCTGGAATGTGGCGCCGGAACCTGTTCCCGTCCGCGTCTGAAGCTGGAAGCGGAACGTCTGACCAGGAAGAAGCTGCGCGTTCTGGACAGCGCTACCGGTGCCCGTTACCTTCAGCGAGCCGAAACCGGAGCTAACTATCGACTGCTCCCAGGTGGCCGAGCCCGAGGTGGTCCACGCGACCAGGCCTGACTCGAAACCACCATTGGCCACGAATGCACGATCGGATGATTCGGTCAGGTTGTTCGCGGCATCGTACCGACTAACGACCGTCTGGGTGACAACATTGCCGGTTGCCTCGTTAGCGAACGGGCTCGCCTCCGCGACAGGCATGCCGTCAGAGTTGTAGGCGTACACCGTCCGGTGGAGATCGACATTGCCTGCTGCCGAGGACGCGGCGTACTGCGCTGCGGTCTGCGCCCAAGAGGTCAGGCCGGCGGTCAGCGGGTCCGAATAGTTGTCGACCTGCGCCGCGGCGAAGGTTCCACGGCGGGTACGCATGGCTCCGCCGTTGCCGGTCAACCGGTACCGGATTTCCTCGGAATAGTTGTTGATACCGTCGGTCCTGTACTCAACGAGCTTATCGGTCGGCGTCGACGGGTTGGTTGTTCCTCCCGAGCAGTTGGCGTTTACGCAAGGTAACGGGCGATACTCGGCAACCACCGCGCCATTGGGCGTCAGGTCGGTGTACCGCGCGTACTGCGTGCTGCCTATCCCGGCAATACCATCTCCGTCCTGCCAGCGGACGCGCACGATCGATCCACCTGATCCATACGACTGCACTCGAAGTTGATCGGTCGCCGTCGATTCACTGCGCACGGCGGTGGGATCACTGACGCTGTACGTGACCGTGTGGGAGAGCGCATTGTTGCCAGTGTCCCGGGGATCTGTCACGCGGTTCAGCAAGCTGCCCGACGCGTAGCTGAACTTGTGGCAGCCAGATGCCTGGCCGCTTGCCGCGCAGGCGGCGCTTCGTCTTGCGGGTATCACGGTGACAAGGTTGTTGGACGCGTCTCGGGCGAAGTCCGTGTAGCGCCCCGTCGCGCCGCTCAGCGCTTCGGTGAAGCGCACGGACGAGGTCCCATAAGTAACCTGCAACTGCCTAGTCGCTGTGCCGCTCGCGAGCGGCTCGCCGTCAGAGGCCGCCCGAACCGTTGCCAAGCTGATGGTCTGCGCCGAATAGTCATAAGTCCACGTGAGTCGGGTCGAGTTCCCGCTTGGGTCAGTCGAGAGCGTCATGACACCGTCGCGGTTGAAGAAGCGTCGCGCTCCACCACGCTCGGTGAGTTCGAAGTCGTCAGCAACGGTCGCCGCGTACGAGGCGCCAAGGTTGGTCAGGGAGCGAAGTTGGGAGGTGTCGAACAGCGCGTAGTTCCCGTCGCGCGCGATCAGGCGGAGGCCGGTCAGGTGGACAGGATCCGCAATCGGCCCCGCCCCCGGTGTCTCGGAATTGCCTCCCTCGGCATCGTTGTAGTAGCCCAGTACCTGGCGTGCGTCGTCGAGCAGGTTGCGCGTAACGACCATCCACTCCGTTGGAGCAGTCGGTGAGATCTGCAGTTGATTGGTGTACGTTCCGGGCGCAAGTGCGGGGCCGGCATAGTAGGTGATGGTCGACGAGGCGTTAGTGCGCGCGTTCTTGACGTGGAATGCGAAAGCGACATGGTCGCCGCCGACCTTCTTCCATGCCCATGAAACGAACGGATGAACGATCAGGTTGTCATTTCTGCAGGCCACACAGTTAGGACTCGCAGCTTCGGATGCGGGCAGCACCTTGATTGCGCCGGTGCCGGCGTGCCGATCGGTGGTGCTCAGCGACGAGTTACCGGCATTCGCCGTCCAAGCCAAGTTGGCGTCGTTGATGATGTCGGCCTTGGTCCCCTCGAAGCGGATGGCGTCGAACTGGAGATTTCCGCTCTCCGTAGTCCCCCAGAACTTCATCGCCGTGATGCTGAAGTTGTCGTTAACGGTTCCTATCGCCTGGCTGACGGCATCGGCTCGGATGTCCCGCCCTTGAATGTGGCGCCAACTTGTGATAGACCCGCCCAGCGCGACCTTCTTGGTCACGCCGGAGATCGCAAAATCGGTGCCCAGCGTATATGCGAGCCAGGTACTTGCGCCCGTCGTCTCGTTGACGATCTGGAAGCCGATTGCGCCCCTCGTCGCGCTGCCGGTACGGATGACAGCGAATGATCCGAGCGGGTAGTGGTCAAGGTCAATCTTCGGAAAAGCACCCGTTGATGCGCCGGTCGCATTGTTGGCGGCGATCTGGTACACGCGCCCTCCGCTGAAGGCGGTACCGCTCGCGATCAGTGACGCCGTGCCGCTCCATCCGGTGAGCCAGTTCTCGTCGAAGATCGTGTGGCGGACCCGCTCGAGACGAACGGGGGCTGCGCTGATCAGCTGGCCACTCGGTGCGGCCGCTACCAGGTATCGATTGCCGTCCGCGTCCACATAGATGTAGTCAGCACCCTCGACGCCCGCGCCGGAGCGGAATCCTTCGTCGAAGTTGGTCCCCCATCCGCAAGCGCGGAGAATTCCGGTGCAATCGGTGCGGTTGGCGCTGTCGTAGTAGTAGGCCAGTGACAGCAGCCCTCCGCGATCGGAGAAGCCCACGCCCCCGGCCCCGTCAAAGCGCAGGTTGCGCGACCACAGGTTTATACCGAGCGACGATCCGTCTGGCAGCTCGACGCTGCTCGTGTCGCCGATCGCGGTACCCCCGCCCGAGACAACCGACACGCCGAAGTCGGCTCGTTCGACGACCGAAGCCCCGACCCATCGGGTGTTCGAGTCGTCAAGGCTGTACTTCTTGCGAGCGTAATAGGCGCTTGGCTTGGCCCAGTCAGATCCCCAGAGGTTGGTCCCTCCCCTGACATGGACCAGGTCGAGGCGCAATCCGAACTGGCCAACGACGGGCGGGGCATCCACTGCGACGTTGAAGATGCTGCTCGTGGCACCTGAGTTGATCGCGGTCGGCAGGTTGACTACCTTCCAACTGGTGAATCCGGAGATGGCCAGCGGGCGGCCTGCCGCGTCAAGCCAACGGTACCCAAAGGCGTAGTAGTCGTTGGGGTTGGCTCCCGACAGATTGAACGTGAAGCCAGCGTCATTGCGCACACGCACCGGTAGTGATGTGCTCTTACCAGCGACCATCGTCGTCGGAACGAAGTTGTCGCCAAGAGCGGGATCGAAGTCGATGCCCGCGGCGGGCACCACATAACTGACAGACAGACGCGGCCGCCGGTCCAGGTTGTCGGCCCTCTGACTCGCGTACCGAACTTCGTTCTGCGACTCGGTCTGCTGTCGCACGCGAATGCCGAAGTTGGGCTGCCAGCTGGCGCGACTGCGGGTATACCAGCTTCGGACCATGCTGGTCACGTCTTGGGTGAGATAGCCAGACGATGCGAACACCGTGACCGGAGTGGTAGCTGATCCGGACAGAACCGACGGCTGGTTGTTCCATGTCGCTTGCATGTTCCAGCCGCTGCTGACCTGTTCGAAGTAGACCTTCTGGGTTCCGTTGCCCCAGTTGTTGTTCTGGTAGAGCTGGAGCGACGCGTCGGTAACCTGAGCGCCGTCTTCCAGGGCGAGATTCGGGAAATAGAGGAGTCCGCGCATGACGCCATAGCTCCCGCCGTCGCCGCTATCGGCGTCGGTGCCGACCCGGATTCGGTTCCAACCGGTCTGCCAGCTGTTCGGCATGCCACTCAGGACGAAGTGGTCGAGAATGTCGCCTGCGGTGTAAACGCTGCTGCAGCCGGTGGGCGTACCCGTCTGCCCATACTGGAGGCAGATCGTCGGATCGAGCACGACCGGATACACGCGGGCCGGATCCGCCAGCCAAGCCGGATCGATCGTGTAGGTCAGCACGATCTCGTCGGGCCCCAGGCGGCCATCGGTCAAGTCCGGCGCCGTCGGATCCGTCGGTGATGGGGACTCAGGCGCCGCGGTGTCGAGCGGAAGGTCTGTCGGCTCTGGCTCAGTCGGTTGGGTAGTCGCGTCAGCCGCCGGGGTCTCGACCGGCGCGGTCGCGTCCGGCGCAATCGTCGGCTCCGCCGGAAGCGTCGGACCGGGCAGGATGGGCGCCAGGGTCTCGACGGTAGGGGTGGCCAGGACCGGCGACGGGGTAGGCAGGGGCGGTCGCGGCGCTGGGTCGATGCGCGTACTCAGTGTGGTGGTAACCGCTGTCTCTGGGGCGAAGCTGTCTATCGCATCGATGGCCCATGGAGGACTGACCGTTCCGGCGATCTCGCCATCGGCGTTGCGTAGCAGCACGCCGCGACCGTCAGGCGCGACCTCGGCACGCAGACCACCGGTATCGAGGATGAACTGGTAACTGTTAGCCAAGCCGGGCTCAGCCAGCGTGACGGAAAAGGCCAGCCCTTCGGGAACCGGGATTAGCGAGACTTCGCCGCTGCCCGGGCGGGCCGGGATGCGGACTTGGTCTGGCAGGGTTATCGGAGCCAGCACACCCCGGTCGACTTGGCGTAGACGAAGGGTGCCATGAGGACTCCGTATCTCTGCGAGCCGGTCGGTGTTCCCCTTGGACGAGAGGCTCACTCCGACATCGTTGGCCCGTGTCCTTTTGCCGTACTCCCCGGCCTCGTCAGTCAGGCTCAGGTCGATGGGTTGCCACTTACCTTCGCTGTCCAGGTAGTTGATGCGACCCATAAAGAATTCGGCGGTGTGGGTTCCGTCGGGCCCCACGACTACCCTGCTGTAGGCGGTCCGAAGGGCTTCATCTTCTGTCGCTGCGCGCGGCAGAGCGTCTACGCTCCGCGGCGAGCGAAGCTCTGCCCCGAGACTTGGCAGGTACCCGCGTTCACCGCCGATGACTTCAATAGGCGCGGGCGAGCGCTCAAGGAACAAAGGCACCGAGTTCTCGATGGCGGGAACGCGGGGGTCCGAGGCCGCAGCATCATCGTCTTGAAGCACGGCTATCGCAGCCGGGACGGGTGGGCCAAGCACTGAGAGAGCGAGGACGAGCGCCAGGAGACTGGACCGCGCTCGGCCATGGCGAGCGCGCTGACTCGGAAATTGGAAGTGCATGTCGCTCCCTCGCACCTCGGCGCAGGCAGCACCGAGCCCCTAGCCCCCACGAATCAGCGTGCCGCCCCTCGGGCACGACGCGACGGTGGGGCCCCGCGCGGGCTGCCGCAAGCAGGGAGAACCCTATGTTCCGTCGGGGGTTTCGCCTTGAGCCCCGGCCGCTCGCGCGCTTGGGGCCGGCGTTCCTAGAAGCCTCTGGCTGCCGGCCGGCCTCTGGCGCAGTACCGCACCGGCGGCGGTTGCTCGGTTGGACTTCGCGCTCCGGCCCTGACCTGGCACCGCCTTCAACCGCCGGCCCCTACCTTATCGTTCAGGCGGCTCTTCGTTCGGATCCAACGCTGACAAGGGCACGCCGTACAACTTCGCGAGAAGGATAGCTTCGGCGAAGAGCAGCGACCGCCGGCCTGTTTCCAACTTGCCGATCCAGCTCTGCGGCTTGCCCACGCGCTGCGAGACCTGGACTTGGGTCAGGCCGGCCCGGCGGCGCAGTTGCGCCAGTCGGTCTGCGAGTGCCGTTCGGTCGGCAGCACTCTCAGGTGGCGGGCTGACCCGCGGCCGATTCATGGCTCACATGGTGATGCCCACATCGAAGCGCCGCACCGCACTTTGGCGCACACCGGGGGCCAGTCGCTCACTCGCCGACAACGGCGCGCGTCACCCCTCGTGTCCGCCTTGGAGCCCGCCCTTGACAGCGCCTGCGGCTCTAGGATAGCGTCGACCGCCGTTATCCCGAATCCGAATAGGAGGCGTCAAGGTGAGTGCCGACAAGTCACGGCCGGACGAGATAGATCAGCTCCTGGCCGATGCGCTGTACCAGGGACCGAGCGTCACTGCCGACCAGCTGGTAGGTGTCGATGCCTGTCTGCGCCAACTGGCCGGTCAGCTGACGCTGCTTGAGCGACCCGAGCTAGGCGTGCGACTTGGCATCCAACCATCTGGTTCGCTGTTTCTCGGCCCGCCCGGCACGGGCAAGACATTGCTCGCGCGGTTTCTGGCCGGGCAACTGGGCGTTCCTATGTACCAACTGAGCGCCGATCAGTTCGGCGATGATCCGGCTCAACTTCATCGCATCTTCGGGCGCCTGAGCCGCCAGCGCGCCGTTCTCTTCATCGACGAGATCTCCATCCTCTGCCAGCGTCGCGACTGGTCGAGCGCCGAGGAGAGGCGCATGCTCGCAGCCCTGCTGACCGAGCTTGATGGACTTTCCAGCCTTGCGGCAGGAGAGCGCCTTTGGGTCATCGGGGCGTGTACGCCCGATATCCACCTCGATCCTGCCATTCATCGCTCGGGTCGCCTGGGGGTAACGGTCGAGTTCGCCCTGCCGTCGGTGGAACATCGAGCCCAGTTGCTGCGCCTGTATCTGGCGGCTGTTCCGAACGCGCTGTCGGAAGAGGACATTGCCAGGCTAGCCGAGATGTCAGGCGGGGTCAGCGGGGCCGATGTTCGTGACTACATCAACCAGGCGGCCAGCCTGGTCCTGGCTGAGGCGGTGGATGTGGCCGATCCTGTCATCGAGTATCGACACCTCGAGATCGTCTTCGGCCGGCGTGGATTCGTTGCCGCCGAGGGCCGGCCGGGACGCGAGCCGGACTGGGAGACTGCGGTCCACGAGGCCGGCCATGCCGTCATCGCATATGTCCTGTTTGGCCGCCCTGCGCTTGCGCAAGTCACGATCGGCTTTGGCCCGGTCGGCCGGCGTCGTATGCCGACGAGAGGCCACTTCTCCGTATCGGATGATTGGGCCGAGAAGAACCACCCGACGTCGCTCAGCTGGAGCGACCATGTAGCGGTCAAGCTCGCCGGGGTCTGTGCCGAGGAACTGATTCTCGGTTACCGCGGCTCGGGCGCCTCGAGCGACATCGCTGCTGCCACCTCGCTCATCCTCGACCAGTTCGATCAAGGCGACCCCTCATTCGGCCCCTCCCGGACCGAGATGGAGGGCGGCCCGGGCGCACGCATCGGGGGGGCCGGCTCCGAAGCCATGCGCGCCACCGCGTGGCATCTGGTCCGATCGCGATTTGGAGAATGCTGGTCCCGAACAGGCAGCTTGGTGAGCGAGCACAGATATGCCATCGAGCGGCTGGCCTCCGCCTTGCTCGAGAGCAAGAGTCGCCTGACTGGCGACGAGATCGTCGAGGTGCTCGACACCGGCGTGGTCGCAACCGGCGCTTCTGGCGCGGCAGCGTAGGCTGCCGCGATCTCTCGCCGGCTCCACAGTCCTGTACCTGGAGAGGCGTCACGAGAGAGGCGCACAGCGAATCGCGAAAGGGGGTTGACTCCCCTAAAGACCTGCCTACAGAAGGCCCCGACGCCGTTGGATCGGTCGGGATCGACCCGCACCGCCAGCGGCTCGCAAGGCTTTAGGAGGTAGAGATTGCTGACCGAGCGAGGCTTTGAGCTCTGGGGCGCGAGGCTGCAACTCGCGGACCCCGTGCGTCGGCTGATCGCTGACGTCCGGAGCGCTCCCCCAGCGCGCCGAGTCGGCAGCCGTCGGCGCAATGTCTCGGGCCGCTACCCAAGCCGCAAGATGGGGCTGACCATCCAGTTCGAGTCGCACACCAGTGAGTTGGTGGGCATCTACTCCTACGAACATGACTCGCGTGTGGTCGAGTACTACGACCAACCCGCCCTCAGCGCGAAGCTCAACTATGTGCGAGGAGACGGGCGACGCGTCAGCTACGCCGTAACGCCCGATTTCCTCGTTCTTGAGCGCGACGGCGCTTTCCTCGACGAGTGGAAGACGGAGACAGAGCTGGTCCGGCTTGCGGCCAAAGATCCCGCGTTGTACACCAAGGAGGATGGCGCTTGGCGCTCGCCTCCGCGAGAGGAGGCAACTGAGCGGCTAGGCCTCAGTTTCCGGCTGCGGACGCGCGACAGCGTCGGCGACATCCTCGACCGCAATCTGCGGTTTCTTGATGACTACTTGCGTGCCGCGGTTGAGCCGGACCCAGCGCTCGCAGCCGCACTGACCGAGGCGGTCAGCACGGATCCCGGGATCAGCGCCGGGGAACTGTTGAGCGCGCTCATGCGCGAGGGTGCCGCCGATTGTCTATACGCGCTCATCGCCGGTGGGCAGCTATTCGTAGATCTGGCGACACAGCCGCTGGCTGAGCCATTCCATGCCGCGGTCTATCCGAGTGCCGAGCTGGCCGCGTCCCTGAGGAGTCCGGAACAACCAATCGGCACGTTGGTGCAACTGACGTCCGGCACCAGGCTGGAATGGGATGGTCGGCCGTGGGACGTGGTAAACCCGGGACCCGAAGGCGTAAGCCTTCGCGATGCGGCCGGTCAGCTGGTCACCCTCGACAACCACGAGTTCCAGTCACGGCTGCAAAACGCCAGCATCCGAGAGCTACCGCATTCTCAGGCCGAGGCGCTGCCGCCGGAAGGCGCGGCGCTGCTGCGGGCAGCCAGTCCTAAAGACCTTGACCTGGCAAATCAACGCTATCGCCAGATCGTCAGTCCGAATGACGACGAGAGCGCTCTGTCACCGCGTTCGCTCGCGCGCCTGCGCAGAAGCTACCGCGAAGCGCAGTTGCGGTACGGGTGCGGCTTCATCGGGCTGCTGCCCCAGCCCAGAAAGGGCAACAAGACTCGGAAGCGCGAGGCCCAGGTACTAGGTGTGATCGAAGAGCAGATCAGCACGTTCTATAGAAGCAAAGACGCGCCGGGAAAGACCGCGCTCTACGGGCTGGTCGTGGAGCATTGTCAGCGCCTCGGCTTGGAGCCGCCCTCGTACAAGACCGTCAGCAAGGCTCTGCACGCTCATGACGCTCATACCGTCCAAGGTGATCGAGAGGGCCAGAAGGTCGCCTACGGCAGCGAGCAGTTCTACTGGCACCTCGACGCGAGCACACCTCGCCATGGTGACCGGCCCTGGGAAATCGGCCACGCGGACCACACTAAGCTGGACATCGAGCTGGTCTGCTCAAAGACGGGCACAAACCTCGGTCGTCCATGGCTATCACTGCTCGTCGACGCTCACAGTCGCCGCGTCCTGGCCTTCTGGCTGACGTTTGACCCGCCGAGCTATCGCTCGCTGATGATGCTCGTGCGGCGCTGCGTTGCGCTACACAGCCGCCTGCCCGAGACCATCGTCGTTGATGGCGGTGCAGAGTTCGGCAGCATCTACTTCGAAACCTTGCTGGCCGCTTTCGAGATCACCAAGAAGGTGCGCCCTGGCGCTCCGCGGTTCGGCTCGGTCTGCGAGCGCCTCTTTGGCATGGCCGACGAGCGCCTGATCCACAACCTGCGCGGGAATACCAAGCTCATGCGCAACGTGCGCACCGTCACCGCCGAGGTGACCCCAAGCAAGCGGGCGGTATGGGATCTGTGGTCACTCGACAACGCGCTCGGCGAGTGGTTTCACGAGGTCTACGACGGCCTCGATCATCCCAGCCTTGGGCAGAGCCCTCGCGATACCTACAACGCGCGCATCGAGCTCAGCGGCACACGCCCGCAGCGCTGGGTCGCCGACGACGAAACCTTTCGCATGCTGACCCTTCCGAGCACCCAGAAGGGCACAGTCAAAGTAGATCCTTCCCGCGGCGTTAAGGTCAACTACATCAACTACTGGAACCCGCGCTTTCGCGATCCCGCTCTCGGGCGCCGCGACCTTCCTGTCCGCTATGACCCGATCGATGTCCGCCACGCATTCGTCTTCGCCGATGGCGACTGGATCGAGTGCGAGTCGCAAGAGCTGCGTTCGCTGCCCCAGATCTCGGAACGCGAGTTGCGCTTCGCCACCGCCGAATTACTCCAGCGCAGACGCAATGTCGAGCGCCGTCGACCGTTGACTGCTCGGGACATAGCGGTCTTCCTAAAGCAGCAGAAGGACAACGAGAACTTGCTCCTTTTGCGATTGCGCGACTTCGCGCAACGCGAGGTGTTGGCTCCGCACCGTGCCAATCAGCTTCTTGGGTGGGGCGCGCCAGCGCCGTTTGAAGCCGATGCCATGGCACCGCCGACGGCGCTGGAGGTGGTCGACCAGCCAGATGCAGCAGCGTCCTCAGAGCCGCCCGAGCAAGAGATATCGGCTTCCGTGGTGATCGCGGGGGAGACCAACGACCATCACGAGCCCCAAGACAGTCAGGCAGTGTTCGGTGAGTACACCCTCCTGATGGAGCTCAGCTGACATGGACGCAGATCAGCGGCGCGAGGCGCTCTCAGGCTTTAAGCGGTATGTCGTGGCCCACCCCAACCTGGTCGATACCGTAGCAACAGTGAATGGCTCCATCATGGAGCCGGCGGGTGCCGCGGTGACGATGCTCTACGGTCCGACCGGTGTGGGCAAGAGCACGGTCGTCCGGGCGGTCATGACCGAGGCGAACCGCGAGCTCATGCCTGAACTTGCCGCCGATCCAGGCAAGTTCGGTGTCATCAAGCTCGATGCTCCCGCGCCGACAGGCGGGAGTTTCAGCTGGAAACAGTTCTTCATCAAGTTGCTCGTGGCTCTTGGTGAGCCGATCGCGGATGCGCGCCTCGAGCGCCCCGGAAGAGCGGTTGGCCAGCGGCTCCGCAGCGGCGAAGAAGCGCGCAGTCAGGCCGAGCAGGCATTGGCACAGCGGCGGCCGAAAGCTGTGCTGATCGACGAGGCAACGCATATCGCCAACTTGGTGTCGGGTGAGCGGCTCCTCAACCAGCTCGACCTATTGAAGTCGCTGGCCGACAGCACGGGCACTCACTTCGTGCTCGTCGGTACATACGACCTGCTTGCCTTTCGCAACCTGAGCGGTCAGCTCGGCCGGCGAACTCAGGACGTGCACTTTCAGCGTTACCTGCCGAACGAAGGGGATATGGGCAAGTTCCAAACGGTCGTCCGCTCCTTCGGCCGAGCGCTCCCGGTCGACGCGGTCGACCTGACCGAGCATTTCGAGTTTCTGTATGAACGTTCACTTGGCTGCGTCGGCATGCTGCGCGACTGGCTGACACGGGCACTCAACAGTGCCCTGGCCCTCGAACGGCCGTTCCTCTCCGCGGACCTGCTTCGCGCCAATGCCTTGCCCATGGGAGCGCTCATGGCCGCCGCAGAAGAGATCAGCTACGGCGAGGCAAAGCTGGCCGACGCTGAGCGCGACCAGTTGCGCCTGCGCGAACTGCTCGGCATCGCTCCATCCCAGGGAGCGGCAGCTCTCGAGCCCGCAGCGCCCCGCCTCCGCGCCGGCGTCACTGGCCGCGTCGGCACGCGCCAGCCAAGCCGCGATCCTGTCGGCGTCGAGACATGAATGAGCAGTTCGCATTGGTCGCCGATCAGTCCGTGTTAGGACCGCGAAGCCGCCTTCATCGCTTGGAGCCTCAAGGTCTGGGCACTCCTGGTGTCGAGGCGATGACCAGCTACCTGCTCCGGCTGGCCGCAAGCCATGCGTTACCCGTGGGAAGCCTGGCCGTGGATCTGGTCGGGCCGGAACTCGGGCGCACTCGCGTCTATGGCGAGGCGCGCACCGATCGCTCCAGCTTCTTCAACTCCTCCATTTACCGAGGGCCGCAGGCCATCAACGGAGTTGGCGATTACGGCGAATTGTGGCTGGGAGCGATTCAGCGCTTGGTGCTGCGCGATGACCTAGCGCCCTTGAGCATGGTGTCCTGGCGAAGAGCGCTTTCGGCCCGCGGTCTACTGCGCGATCACTTGGCAGCGTGCGCCCATTGCCTGCACGAAGCAGCGGTCGCGGGGCGGACGATCCATGAGCCCCTGCTCTGGTCAATCGCGCAGGTGACCACGTGTCCGCTGCACGGTTGCCAGCTTCTACAGAGCTGTCCGCACTGCGCGACGCGCTCGCCACTCTTGGGCTGGGACGCCCAGGTGGGTCATTGCCGGCGATGTGGCAGCTGGCTAGGAAGCAGCATCTGTGACGAACAGCCTGGGAGCGAATGGGAGAGCTGGATATCGGCCAGCGTTGGCCGACTTCTTGAGTTGCCGCTCGAGCGACGGATCGCTGGCGGAACAATGGCTCGAGCCATCACGCAGGCGGTAGCCCGCAGCACCAATGGCAACGCTGCCGCCTTTGCCCGCGCGATCGGGCGCTCCAAGAGCCTGGTGACCGAATGGCGCCAGGGCCGAGCCGCGCCAACGCTCGAGTCACTGCTTCGCATCGCGGCATACGCGCGCCTGGACTTTGTGGCACTCGTGCGTGGCTCAGCCGTCGCTGACCCGGAGCCGCCGGCCCGATCGACATTGGGCGCCTGGGCCAGGGAAGTTAAGAGCGCGCGCGACTGGGGCGTGGTCGAGAGCCAACTGGAAGCGGCCCTAGCACTCGATCCACCGCAATCCTTCGCGGCGCTGTGTAGAGATTTACGCCTTGATGCTCAATCTGTTCGCGAGCGCTTTCCCGCTCTGGCGGGCCAGCTTGTGTCAAGGCGCCGCCGGTGGTCAGAGCATCAGAGGAACGAGCGATGCGAGGTGTTAGCCGGAGCGGTCCACGCGGCCGTCGTGGCAATCTGCGAGGTCGGCGAGCATCCCAGTCGTCGACGGGTCGAGGCGCTTCTTCCGACCGGCGCATCTCTTCGCGAGGACGCTCTTCGCACCGCCTGGCGCGAGTCGATCGCCACTCATCAGTAGGGGGCGTCGCTGTCTCTCAGCTGCAAACACGCTAACCCGGTCCGCGCCCAATGCCGCTCCAGCACTGGTTGGTCAACAACAGAGGCCATGCTGGTTATCTAGATCGCATAGTTGCGATACGACCCCCGTCCGTAGTCGTAAAGCGAGATGCTGGAACCCGAGACCGTCCCAGAGAAGTGCGACGAAGTGCCGTAGTCGTAGCCCTCAAACCGATCCCCGGCGATCTTGAGTGCAACGTGATGACCGCGGCCGTAGTGGTACAGACTCAGGTTAGGCCGACTGCCTGACCCGCCGAAGTAGCATCCCGTGTCGTAGTCGTAGACGTTGACGGTTGTGGACGTCACTTCGCCGCTGATGCTGCGGTATTGGCCGAGGTCGTAGTCGTACACGGCGCTGGCAACCTTGCCTGTGATCAGTCGGGCAGCGACGTAGCCGACGAGGGCCGCAACGTCATCGTGCATCGTGACTCACATCTCCAAGCGACGTGCCGTATGCGCGAGCGTAGCAATGCCGCGGGATGGCGCGTCATAGGCGGGCTTAACACATGGCCGCGCCGGCTCGCTGGAAGCTTGGGCCGGCCGGACGTCCATCGGATCAGCTCGCGCCGAACGTGAGCCGGCGAGGTTCAGACGAGCGCCTCCAGTGGAAGCATCAGCTGGCACTTTGTCAGAACCGGTCGATTCTGAGCGTGACTACTTGCGTCGTCGCGAAAGTGGAAGCATGTGCTGTCCGTTGTCGACTGGAAGCATGAGCTGTCCAAAAGTGCCAACTTATGGTTCCAATCACAGGCCCGCCGAGGGCGTGCGCAAGATCGTGGTGGAGATGGGGGAGGGTCGAACTCCCCGTCCAAGGCGTTCAGCCGGAGACCAGCTACGAGCGTAGTCGATGCTTTGTCGTCAATCGGTCAGGCCGCCATCGACAGCGTCCCGCCCGATCCATCCACGCTCCCTTGCGGGCTTTGCGATCAGTCACGTGGCCTCGCCGATCGCGCATCCCCGCTGATTGACGCTTCCACAGCCCGCGGGGATGAGGCTGCTTCCACGTTCACCTAGCTGCTGTTAGGCAGCGAGGGGAAGAGAAGTCTGGCGGTTGCCAGTTACTTCGTTTTGCCGCCTTTTTCCGAGGCCAGAGCGGCATCCTCGACTCGCGTTCTCCGGGGATCCGGCCCTGTCGAAACCACTCATCCCCAGACCACTAATCCTAGCATCCGAACGCCTGTTCTGGAAAGGGGTTCCGGGGAATGAGGGAGTGGACGCATCTGGCCCTGTGGTGGCGCGGCTCGCTCAGCGCCCGCGCTGGGCGTCGGCCATCTCGCGCTCGACCTCGCGGCGCATGTCCCGCTCCGCGATGGAGCGTCTTTTGTCGTGGAGCTGCTTTCCGCGTGCGAGCCCCAGCTCCAGCTTGGCGCGTCCCCTGTCATTGATGTAGAGCCTCAGGGGCACGACCGTCAGACCCTTGGCCGACGCACGGCCGAGCAACTGGTCAATCTCGGCACGGTGGAGCAGCAACTTGCGATCCCGGCGCGGCTCGTGGTTCCACCGATTGCCGGCTTCGTACGGCGCGATGTGGGCGCCGATAAGCCACGCCTCGCCCTTCTCCACGCGGGCGTAGGCATCAGCCAGGTTGGCCTTGCCCGCTCGAATGCTCTTGATCTCCGTGCCGGTCAGGACGATGCCGGCCTCGAAGGTGTCGCTGATCTGGTACTCATGGCGGGCTCTGCGGTTGACCGCCACCGTCTCGGACATTCTGTGCTGCTCCTGCCGTCCTGCGCCGGATCGGGGAAATGGCGCCGGACGCGGTGACGCCGGCCCTTTGTGGGCCGGCGTCACATGGCTGCGTTCACCACTTCTCAGGCGTCAGCTCAGGCGAGCGTCCCCCGAGAGGCGGTGCAGCGAGAACTGTCTGACACTGCACATCACCTCCTTTCGTTCGAAGGGACGATACCCGACCTGCAGTCATTGCGCAAGGAGCGGTGCTCAGGCGGCGCGGGCCAGCCGGTGCAACGGATGCTCGGCCTCCTCCAGCGCGGCTCGCAGCAGCTCGATCGCCTGGTCGAGCACCGGATCCTGGCCGGCAGGGGTGCCCTCGGGCACCTCGACGACGAGGTCTGGCGTTAGCCCCTCCCCGTGGATCCACGTCTGGTCCGGGGTAAGCCACTTGCGAACGGAGAGGCGGTATCCGCCGGCACCCTCGAGCTCCTTCCACTCCTGGATGGTGCCCTTGCCGTACGTCCGCTGCCCGACCAGCTGCGCTCGCCCGCTGCCCTGCAGGGAGCCCGCCACGATCTCGCTGGCCGACGCCGTGCCGCCGTTGACCAGGACCACGAGCGGGATTGAAGGATCCGTCGCGGCGCCCCCGGGGATGGGCTCGATGGCCAGCGGTTCACTGCGCGCGCCCTGCTCCCAATACAGCGGGCTGGTGGCGACGAATTCGCTGGCTATGCGCCGCGCCGCATCGACGTAGCCGCCCGGGTCGTCGCGCAGGTCCAGGATCAGCGCCCGAACGCGGTGCTCCTCGACCAGCTCACGCAGCAGATCGTGCAGGTCCTGGGCCGCACCCGAGCTGAAGTTCTCGACCTTGAGATAGCCGATCGCGCCGTCGGCCAGGACGTCGCTCCGCACGTGCTCGCTCTGGATCACGTCTCGCACGATGCGCAGCTCGAGCGGGTCCCCCGCGCGGTCGATCGACAGCGTCACCGACGTGCCCTTGGTGCCGCGAATGAGTGGAATCACCACGTCCAGGCTCGAGTCAAGCGTGGAGCGCCCATCCACGGCCAGGATGACGTCGTCCACCTGCAGGCCGGCGGCCAGCGCGGGCGATCGTCGAAGCACGCGCGTGACGGTGAGCCGGCAGCTGTGGGTGATGGTCGTGCAGGCATTCCCATCGGGCTCCCGCGTGGCCATCTCGGCGCCGATGCCTTCGAACTCGCCCGACAAATGACTCAGGCTGCCGCGGTACTCATCGGAGGTCATGTACCCCGAGAACGGGTCGCCGAGCGCCTGGAAGACGCCCTGAATGGCCCCCTCCACCAGGCGGCGCTCGTCGATCTCGCCTACATAGCTGTGGGTGATGTCGTTATAGGCGTCCCAGAAGGGCTGGAACAGCTCCTGCCGCGATTCACCGGTACCGGCCGTGGTTCCCTGAAGCTGGCCAAGCGCGAAGCCCGATACGAACAGCCCGCTGCCGGCGATGATCGCGACGAGGGCAGCGGCCACGTAGACCGCCGCTCGGCCAGGCCCTTCGCGGCGGTCGCGCTCGCCCGACGGGTCGACTCCATCGGTCGATAGGTGCCGGTCAGGCGTGGGATGGGGTTCCTGCATCGGAGGGTGCGTTCATACCGGGTGCGGACGGACGAGCAGCAAGTGTAGGCGGCCGGGCCGATTCCTTCCCTCCGACCCGGGGTCAGGCTGCCTCGTCGGTAGCCAGGCGCTCCAGCTCCGCCAGCATGAAGCCGTCGAGGTCGCCGTCCAGGACGTCGCCCGTGCTGCTGGTTTCGTGCTCGGTGCGGTGGTCCTTGACCATCTGGTAGGGGTGCAGAACGTAGGAGCGGATCTGGTTGCCCCAACCGGCTTCGACGTGATCACCCTTGATCGCCGCCAGCTCTCGTTCGCGCTCCTCCAGCTTCCGTTCCAGCAGGCGGGCCCTGAGCACCTTCATCGCAACGTCACGGTTCTGGTGCTGGGAGCGCTCGTTCTGGCTCTGCGCCACGATGCCCGTCGGCAGGTGCGTGATGCGGACCGCCGAGTCGGTCTTGTTGACGTGCTGTCCGCCCGCCCCCTGCGCTCGGAATGTGTCGACCTTGAGCTCGTCCTCCGGGATCTCGCCGACTTCGACGTCATCTTCGACCTCGGGCAGCACCTCGACCAGGGCGAACGTCGTATGGCGCCGCTTCTGGGAGTCGTACGGGCTGATCCGAACGAGGCGGTGAACGCCGCGCTCAGCGCGAAGGTGGCCGTAGGCGTTGCGTCCCTCGACGGCAAAGGTCGCGCTTTTCAGGCCCGCCTCCTCCCCCTCCAACTGGTCGAGGATCTCCGTGCCGAAGCGATGGCGTTCGGCCCAGCGCAGGTACATCCGCAGGAGCATGGCGGCCCAGTCGGTCGCCTCTGTGCCACCGGCCCCCGCGCTGATCGAGACGATCGCGCTGCGCTCGTCGTATGGCCCGTTGAACATCAGGCTCATGCGCTGGCGCTCAAACTCGGCGCGGAGCGCGACGTGCTCGGCCGAAAGGCCTGTCAGCATCTCCTGGTCGCCGGAATCGCCGGCCAGCTCTGCCAGCTCGACCAGATCGTCGGCGCGCTGCACCAGTGAGCGCCAGACCCCGATCTCCTCGCGCAGGCTCTCGGCCGTGCGCAGCACCTGCTGGGCGTTGCGTTGGTCCGACCAGAAATCGGCCGCGCTGGCCTGCTCGTCGAGGTCGGCCAGCCGCTCTTCGCGAGCAGCTAGGTCAAAGGCGCCCCGAGGTCGCGTGGATGCGCTCGGCCAGGGCGCGCAGCTCTCCTATATCCAAGCTGACGTTCCTCTGGCTAGTTTCTCGAGCGCACTTCCTGGAGCAGGATCGGCCGCAGCTCGATGATGCGCAGCGCGGTCTTGCTCCGTGCGACGACGGGGTTCACGCAGGGACAGTATCCGTTGTGCGGGCAAACGCCGCAGTTTCCATCACAGTCGAGCGACGCGGCGTAGCTGCAGGTGCGGCACTCTCGCTCGCAGGCGATAAGGTCTACGAACGACAATGCGGCGCGTGCCTCTTCCGCCGCCGGGTTGGGCTTCACGGCAACCGAGACTCCCTCTCTGACCCGGACCACCCTTGGCACTCCGGGGGATCCTCAAGGTTTGCCGGAGGAGGCACGGCCTCCGGGTGGTTCTGCCGAGTGTAGCGACGGATCGCCGCACACTCAAGAGGCAAGTTGCCAGAATTTCAGATGGCTGCCGCCGCGATCTCCTCGCGCACCTGGCCGGGGGTGATCTGCTCGGTCAGCAGTCGGAAGAACTGTCGGCGCTGAGCGTCCTCGTCTCCGCCGGCACGGCACCATTCCGAGAGCAGCCTCTCGCCACCGGCATAGCAGAAGACATAGGTCCGCCAGAGCGGGTGGTTGATGAACTCGAGCAGCTTCGTTGCCCGCTCGTGGCTCGCCAGAGCGCGCCGCTCGAGGAACTCAACCACCTCATCGGCCGGCCTGCCCTCGGCGTGGAGCATCAGCGAGGCATCGCCACCGCTTCCGCGCATGGCATGAAGAGCGTCCTCGATCTCCCATTGGCGGGCCGGCTCATCCGGCCCGAGCGCGATGCCGGCCCGCTCACACAGCTCGGCGAAGAGCTCCGCCCAGCGTGTCCGGCCGATGATCAGGCGGCCACCGAGCTCGCCAAGGCCCTCGCTGATGTAAGCCTCAGGGGTGTTGATCAGCTGTACGCTCACCTCAGCTCGGCCGTGCTCGCGGTAGAGCCGCTGCTCTTTCCAGGCATGCTCGAGATGGTGGCCCGGGAAGCATTCGTGGGTGATCAGCCCGATAAGGCTGTTCGCGCGCACCGGGAGATCGGTGTTGATCTCCACCCGCGAGCGCAGTTGGCCGTCGTACCAGTTGTAGCCTGACCAGGGCTGGTCGGAGACCAGGTCGACCTGCAGCGACTGACCTTCGGGCAGGGGATAGTGGCGGGCGCATTCGGTGCGTACGGCGTCGACCAACCAATCGACGATCGCGGGCAGCCGGTCCACCGGCACGGTCAGCCGCCGCCCTCGCGCCTCGACTCGCTCGCGGAGTTCGATGCCGGGCGGCAGCAGCTCGTCCAGCTGGCGATGGGCCAGATCGTAATCGACTGCCGCGGTGGCCTCCGGCGCCGCATCGAAGCAACGCTCGACCTCGGTCAGGTAGTCGAGCTGGTTGCCGGCGAGCCGCCGCATCATCGTTTCCACAGCCACCAGCTGTCCGTCCAGCCAGCGGCGGCGGTCGGGCTCGATGTCGTCTGTCAGGCGCCCGCGCAGGCTCGCCGCTGCCAGAGCGACATCCTCGGGCGAGCCCGCCGATGCCTCGGCCTCATGGCGCAGCTCGGCCGGGCCGTAGTAGGCATCGACGATACCGTCGTAGTGCTTGCCCGCGGCCAGCGCCACACGGAGGTACTCGCGCCCAAGCGCGTCCATCAGTGCTGGGTGGCGCTCAAGCGCCGTGGCAGCGCTTGAACTTCTTGCCGCTGCCGCACCAGCATGGGTCGTTGCGTCCGAGCTTGCGCCCATCGGGCGCCGTCGAGGCCGAGGCGCCCTGGGCGGTCTGCCCGCCGCCTGCGGCAACAGGCTGGTCGCCATGCTGGTACTGGATGCCCCGCCGCGCGCCGGCTGCCATGCCGGCCAACGCGGGCAAAGGTGCCGCCGCGCGCCCGGCCGGGGCGCTGCCGCCGGTGTCGTAGGTTGTGGCCGTAGCCGGTCCGGCGGAGGTGACCGTCTGCTGCACCACCGGCTGCACGGACAGCCGGAAGATGGTGCTGGCCACCTGGTGGCGGATGAAGCCGCGCAGCTCCTCGTAGAGCCGGTAGGCCTCCTTCCTGAACTCGTTCAATGGATCGATCCCGCCGTAACCGCGCAGGCCGACACCGCGGCGCAGGTCGTCCAGCTCGGTCAGGTGGTCGACCCACAGCTGGTCGATCGTGCGCAGCAGGACGTAGCGCTCGACCTGTGCCCATACCTCCGGGCCGTGTTGCTGCTCGCGCTCGGCCAGCTCCCGGTCGATTGCCTCACGCAGGTGCTCGACGATGTCGTCGCGCACGCCCAGCTCGGCCAGCGTGTCGGCGCTGTACTGGTCGCCTTCAAGCCCGAGGGCCCGCAGGTCGGCGGCCAGGCCGTCGAAATCCCATTCGTCGACACGGTCGGTCAGCAGCCGGTTGGCAACGATCGACTCGATCTCCTCGTCCAGGAAGCCCTGCAGCGTCAGCGTCAGGTCCTCGTTGCGCAGGACCTTGTCGCGCTCGGCGTAGATCGTCTCGCGCTGCTTGTTGATGACATCGTCGTACTCGACGACGCGCTTGCGGATGTCGAAGTTGTAGCCCTCGACGCGAGTCTGTGCGTTCTCGATCGTCTTCGACACGAGCCGCGACTCGATGGCCGCCCCGTCGTGCAGGCCCATCCGTTCCATCAGCCCCGCCACGCGGTCGTTGGCGAAGCGCTTGAGCAGGGTGTCTTCGAGCGACAGGTAGAAGCGCGACGAGCCGGGGTCCCCCTGCCGGCCGGCTCTACCGCGCAGCTGGTTGTCGATCCGGCGCGCGTCGTGGCGTTCGGTGCCGATGATGTGCAGGCCCCCGGCGGCGACCACGCGATCGTGATCCTCGGCGCACTCGCGCTTCGACTTCTCGAGCGCCTCCTGGTAGACCTCCGGCGGCGCTTCGGCCGGATTGATGCCGCGGCGGTGAAGCTCGGCGCTGGCCAGCCCGGCGGGGTTGCCGCCCAGAAGGATGTCGGTGCCGCGGCCGGCCATGTTGGTCGCGATGGTGACGGCCCCCGAGCGCCCGGCCTGGGCGACGATCGGCGCCTCTTTCTCGTGGAACTTCGCGTTGAGCACCTCGTGCGGGATGCCCCGCCGGCGCAGCATCTCGGACAGGATCTCGCTCTTCTCGACGCTGGTGGTACCGACCAGCACCGGCCGCCCGGCATCCCGCATCTCGGCGACCTCATCGATCAGCGCGTTGAACTTGTCCTGCTCGGTGCCGAAGACGAGGTCCGGCTCATCCTCGCGGATCATGTCCCGATGGGTCGGAATGGCGACCACTTCGAGCCCGTAGATCTTGTAGAACTCCTCCGACTCGGTCATCGCCGTGCCGGTCATCCCGGACAGCTTGTCGTACAAACGGAAGTAGTTCTGGAAGGTGATCGTGGCCATCGTCACCGACTCGCGCTGGACGCGCAGGCCCTCCTTCGCCTCGATTGCCTGGTGCAACCCCTCGGACCAGCGGCGACCGGGCATCTGGCGACCGGTGAACTCGTCGACGATGACGATCTCACCGTCCTTGACGATGTAGTCGCGGTCGCGCTTGTACAGCGCATGAGCCTTCAGCGCCTGGTCGAAGTGACGGGTCAGCCGCGGGTCGGTGTCGAAGAGGTTCTCGACGCCGAGCAGCTTTTCCATCTTGGCGATGCCTTCCTCCGTTGGCGCAACGGCCTTGTCCTTCAAATCGAGGAAGTAGTCGCCGCCCTCGGGTGCCCCCTCAGGGCGCTCCTTCAGCCTGGGCACGAGCCGGGCGAACTGGTAGTAGAGGTCCTCTGACTCCTCCGCCTGGCCGCTGATGATCAGCGGCGTGCGGGCCTCGTCGATGAGGATGTTGTCGACCTCGTCGACGATGGCGAAGTAGCGGTCCCGCTGTACCCGCTGGGCCAAGTCGGTGACCATGTTGTCGCGCAGGTAGTCGAAGCCGAACTCGTTGTTCGTGCCGTAGGTTACGTCGGCGGCGTAGGCCTCCTGTCGACTGACCGGGCGCAGGTTGAGCAGGCGCTCGTCGGTTCCGCGGTGGTCGGGGTCGAAGACGAAGGCTGAGTCATGCTGGATGATGCCGACGGTGAGTCCCAGGCCGTGGAAGATCGGCCCCATCCACTGCGGATCGCGCTTGGCCAGGTAATCGTTGACCGTTACCACGTGAACGCCACGGCCGGACATGGCGTTCAGCGCCGCGGCCAGCGGCGCGACCAGAGTCTTGCCCTCGCCCGTCTTCATCTCGGCGATCTTGCCCTGGTGCAGAACGGCGGCGCCCATCAGCTGGACGTCGAACGGGCGCATGTTCAGCTGGCGTCGGCTGACTTCACGGGCCGCTGCAAAGACCTCGGGCAGAGCGTCGTCGAGGACGGCCTGAAGATGCTTGACGTCCTCCTTCTGGCGCGCACGGCGCATCTGCAGCCGACGCTCCGAGCTGAGCTCCTCGATCTCCTCGCGCGAGGGTTCGGACGGTGCCGCATCTTCGCGCACCTGGTCGCGCAGGGCGACCATCCGGTCACGGATCTGGTCGTCGCTGAGCGCCTCGAACTCGGCCTCGAGTGCGTTGATTTCGTCGACGAGCGGTTGGATACGGCGACGGCCGCGCTCGTTCGAGTCGACCAGTCGGGTGATTGCCTTCAGCATCGGCCGCCAAGTATAGGCTTCGAGCGGCCATCGGCCGCTAGCGAACAGCCCTTCCTACGTGATCGGGCCCCAGATGCCGACGCCGTAGCCGACGAGCAGGATGACGAAGGTCAAGGCGGCCAGGCCCACCCAGAAGGCGACGGCCAGTCGGCCGCTGGTGGGCTCCAGCTCTGGGTTGTTGAGCGGCGCGGCGTTCCATCGTCGAGAGCGCAGTCGGCTGCGCCAGGTCCGCACCTGGACCGGATTGGGCTCCAGCCCGGAGGGGCCGGGTCGATACGTCTTGAGGCTCATCGCGGACCATCATGCCGCGTCCCGCCGTAGAACGTCGGCCGGCGGCTCCTACCGTGATCAGGCGGCACTGTTCTCTTCCTCGTCCCAGAGCAGCATCTCCTGGGCCAGCTCCTGCTCGCTCGAGAACAGCGCGCCGACCGATTCACCGCGGTGGATGCGCCTGATCGCCTCGCCGATCAGCGGAGCGACCGACAGCACTTTGATCTTGGGCAGGCGGCGGGACGGGGAGAGCGGGATCGTATCGGTCAGGACGACCTCGCCCAGCTCGGAGTCGCGGATGCGCTCGACTGCCGGATCCGACAACACGCCGTGGGTCGCGCAAGCATGGATCTCGGTGACCCCTTCGCGGATGAGCGCTCGGACCACCTCCATCAGCGTGCTTGCCGTGTCGATCTCGTCGTCGACGATGATCGCGCGCCTGCCGCGCACCTCGCCGATGACGTTCAGCAGCTCGGCCTTTCCAAGGTCGGCCGGGCTGGCGCCGGTTCCCGGGCGACGCTTCTCGATGACCGCCAGCGGAGCGTCGAGCAGCTCGGCGAAGGTGCGCGCCTTCTTGGCGAAGCCCAGGTCGGTCACCACCACCGGGTCGGCGATGCGCTGCTGGATGAAATAGTTGGAAAGCAGGTGGACGGCAGTCAGCTCATCGACCGGAATGGAGAAGAAGCCCTGGATCTGGCCCTGGTGCAGGTCCATCGTCAGCACTCGATCGGCGCCGGCCACGCTGATCATGTCGGCAACCAGCCGGGCCGTGATCGGCACCCGCGGCTGGTCCTTCTTGTCCGAACGGCCGTAGGCGTAGTACGGCACGACCGCCGTGATGCGCCCCGCGCTGGCGCGCTTGAAGGCGTCGATCATGATCAATAGCTCCATGATCGACTTCTGGACCGGGCGGCAGGTCGGCTGGATGACGAAGACATCGCGGTCGCGCGCGTTGTCCTCGATGCGCACGAAGATGTTCTCGTTGGCGAACTCGAACACCTCCGCCCGGCCCAGGTCGCGGCTCAGGTAGCGACCGATCTTGCGCGCCAGGTCCGGGTTGGCGTTGCCGGTATAGAGGTCGTAGTGGTCGCTGAAACCACTCGCCGCGCGACTACCGAACGCGCTCACGGCTCCGCTCCGCTCAGTTGGCTGCCGGCCCTGGTCCGGGGCCGCCCTCCAGGTCGTCATTCTCACCCATCTGGCGCTGTTCGGCCAGCCCTGCCCGGAAGACCGCGATGCCGGCGACGCTGTCGCCCTCGTTGAGGCGCATGACGATCACCCCGCGCGCGGCGCTGCTCTGGCGGCTGACGCTCCGCACGTCGGTTCGCACGATCTGGCCTGAGGCGCTGATGAGGAGCAGCTCCTCGTCCTGTTCGGAGACCATGTGCGCTGCCGCCACACGGCCGGTCTTCGCCCCCTCGAGCGGGATCAGGCGCACGCCCTGCCCGCCACGGTGCTTGCGCCGGAATTCGGACAGTGCCACACGCTTGCCGCGACCAGTCTCGGTCAGGACGAGCAGGTAGTCGTCGGCCGATGGCACGCCCATGAAGACGACCTCGTCACCTTGCCGAGCCAGCCTGATACCGATCACGCCGCCTGCATCGCGGCCCATCGGACGGACCTCACGCTCGCCGAAGCGAGCCAGCCGACCAAGCGCCGTCACCAGCACGACGTCGTCGTTGCCCGACGAAACGGCCACCCACGCCAGCTCGTCGTCCGGGGCGACCGTGATCGCCCGGATGCCCGTCGAGCGAACCCTCTCGAAGTGCTCGATGGGCGTCTTCTTGATGACGCCTCGGCGGGTCGCCATGACCATGTTGTGACCCTGCTCGAAGTTGGGGATGGTGGCAACCGCGAGCACGTGCTCGCCTGCTTCGACCTGCACGCCCTCCAGGTTGATGATCGGGATGCCCTTGGCCTGGCGTGAGGCGTCGGGGATGTAGTGAACCTTCGAGCTGAAGACGCGCCCGCGGTTGGTGAAGAACAGCGCCCAGTCGTGGGTGTTGGCCACGAGCAGGTGCTTGACGGCGTCCTCCTCGACCGTCGTCGCGCCGATGATGCCCTTGCCCCCGCGTGCCTGGCGCCGATACGTGGCCAACGGCTGACGCTTGATGTAGCTGCGCGAGGAGACGGTGATCACGACGTCCTCGTCGGCGATCAGGTCCTCGTCGGTCATCTCGCGGTCGGCGTCGTCTTCGACGCGAGTCCGGCGGGGGCCAGCGTACTTGTTGGCGATCTCGTCGAGCTCGTCCTTGATGATGCGCAACACGCGCGCCGGGTTGGCCAGGATGTCCTCCAGCTCGGCGATCAGCTGGATGGTGGCCAGGTACTCGTCTTCGATCTTCTTGCGCTCGAGGGCGGCCAGTCGGCGCAGCTGCATCTCGAGGATCGCGTTGGCCTGGACTTCACTCAGCTCGAACCGCTCGATCAGTCGGCGACGGGCGGTGTCCACATCGGCCGACTCGCGAATGGTGCTGATGACCGCGTCGAGGTTGTCGAGAGCGATCTTGAGGCCCTCGAGGATGTGCGCGCGATCGCGCGCCTTGGCCAGATCGAACTCGGTCCGTCGGCGGACCACCTCGCGCCGCCAGTCGATGTGGTGCTGGATGACCTGCTTCAGCGAAAGCGTCTGAGGCTGGCCGTCGACCAGGGCGAGCATGTTCAGGTTGAAGGCGACGCGCAGGGCCGTGTGCTTGAAGAGGTTGTTCAGCACCTTGTGCGGATTTACGTCGCGCTTGCACTCGATGACCAGACGCATCCCGTCGCGATCCGACTCGTCGCGAAGGTCCGCGATGCCGTCCACCTTCTTGTGCTGAACGAGGTCGGCGATCTTCTCGGCCAGGGCGGCCTTGTTGACCTGGTAGGGCAGCTCGGTGACGACGATCGCCATCCGTCCCGCACGCGTCTCCTCGAAGGCGCACTGGGCCCGCATCACCACGCGGCCGCGGCCGCTGGCGTACATCTCGCGGATCGCGTCGACCTGCTCGTGCTGGCCGGTCAGCGTGTTGCGCCGCTTCTCGTAACGGAAGATCGTCGCACCGGTGGGGAAGTCCGGGCCGTGGACGTACTCGCACAGCTCGTCGTTGGTCAGCTGTGGGTCTTCGATCAGGGCGATCGTGGCGTCGGCCACCTCGCGCAGATTGTGCGGCGGGATATTGGTCGCCATCCCGACGGCAATGCCGGCGCTGCCGTTGACAAGCAGGTTGGGGAGCTTGGCCGGCAGCACCGACGGCTGCATGCGGCTGCCGTCGTAGTTCTCGACGAAGTCAACGGTGTCCTTGTCGATGTCCGCCAGCAGCTCGCCGGCGATTGCCGTCATGCGTGCTTCCGTGTAGCGCATCGCGGCCGGCGGATCGCCGTCGACCGAGCCGAAGTTTCCCTGCCCGTCGACGAGGGGATAGCGCATCGAGAAGTCCTGCGCCAGCCGCACGAGAGCGTCGTAGAGAGCGACATCGCCGTGCGGGTGGTACTTGCCCATCACCTCACCGACGATTGCGGCGCACTTGCGATAGCTCGAGGTGGACGACAGGCCCATCTCGTTCATCGTGTGCAGGATCCGTCGGTGGACTGGCTTGAGGCCATCCCGAACGTCGGGCAGCGCGCGGCTGACGATGACGCTCATGGCGTAGTCGAGATAGGAGCCGCGCAGCTCGTCCTCGATGCGGATGGGCAGCACGCGCCCGATGCTCTCGGTCACCTATCGCACTCCCCGACGCGCACTGGCTGCCATTCGCTGGCCCTGGATGTCGATCGCCTGCTGGCTGACCGCCTCGTAACCACCGAACGCCGCGGCGATGCTGCGCGCCTCACTGGTGGCCGGGGCGGCAGGCCGACGGCGCACGCCCTGCATCTGATCGCGCAGCTCGAGGACCAGCCGCCGATCCATGCCGGGCAGGCTGAGCGCGTCGCGCACGACCCACGCTCGGTGGCCGTCGTCGTCCCGGCTGGCCCGGGCTGCCTGCGCGCGCAGCAGGGCGATCGTGCCCTGCGAGTCCACCTGGTGCCACGCGCGAAGCGCCCACCCAAGCGCCTTCTGGACGTCCGGCTCGTCGTCACCGATTAGCGACTCGATCAGCCTGAGTGCGGGCGCGCCGGCCAGCGCGTGTCGCTCGTGGCTGGGAAGGCGGTGCGGCAGGGTCGCCAGAGTCGAGCCGACCAGCCGGCGCTCCCAACGCCTGGGCGAATAAACCAGCTGCTCGAGCTCGGCCCAGCGACGCCGGTCTGCCAGGATGCCACGGGCATAGAGGTCGGCGAGCGAGTCCACCGCTGTCCAGTCCGTGGCCGTTGCGGCCAGTCTGCGCATCAGCTGCCACGAGCGCTCCGGATCGTCGGCCAGCGAACGGCGCAGCGGGACGTGGCTGAACAGGCGCACCTCGTGCTCCTGCTCCTCGGCCAGGCGCTGGGCCAGCCAGAGCGCCGAGGACGCGCTGCCCTCGTCGAGTGGTCCACGCAGCTGGTTGGCCACGGCGCGGACCAGCGGCCAGCGCACGCCGATCAGCGGACCTGCGCCGGGCGTGATGCGCTCTAGGGCGGTGGCATCGTCGCCGTCCGCCAGCCGCTCGAACCCGTCGCGGAGCACATCGACGAAGGCCTCGGGGTCGTCGATCAGATCGGCCAGTGACTGGCCCAGCCCACGCGCCTCGACCAAGCGCTCGGCTACGAAGGCCTCGGCCCGTCGCGTGGCCTCAGACGTCAAGGTTCTGGACCTGCCTGGCGCGCGCCTTGATGAAGTCCCGCCGGGGCTCGACCTTCTCGCCCATCAGCGTGCTGAAGATCAGGTCGGCCTCGGCGGCGTCCTCGATGTCGGCTCGCAGCAGCGTCCGCGTCTGCGGGCTCATCGTTGTCTCCCACAGCTGCTCAGCGTTCATCTCGCCAAGGCCCTTGAAGCGCTGGATGGTCAGGTTCCGCGCCTTCATCTCCTTGACGATCCGGTCGCGCTCCCTGTCGTCCTGCGCGTAGCGAGTGACCTTGCCGGTGCTCACGCGGTACAGCGGCGGCTGGGCGATGTAGAGGTGCCCGTTCTCGATGATCTGCGGCATGTGGCGGTAGAAGAAGGTCATCAGCAGCGTCCGGATGTGCGCGCCATCCACGTCCGCGTCGGCGAGCAAGATGATCGTGTGGTACCGCAGCTTGCTGATGTCGAACGTCTCACCGATGCCAGTGCCCAGGGCGATGATCAGCGGCCGGATCTTCTCCGATGAGAGGACCTTGTCGATGCGCGCCTTCTCGACGTTGAGCATCTTGCCGAACATGGGCAGGACGGCCTGGAAGCGACGATCGCGGCCCTGTTTCGCCGACCCGCCGGCCGAGTCACCTTCGACGATGAAGAGCTCGCTGCGCGCGGGATCGCGCTCCTGGCAGTCGGCCAGCTTGCCGGGCAGCGCCGAGCCCTCGAGCGCGCTCTTGCGGATGACCAGGTCGCGCGCCTTGCGCGCCGCCTCGCGCGCTCGTGCTGCCGTGAGCGACTTCTCGATGATTCGCCGAGCGTCGGCCGGGTTTTCCTCAAGGTGTTGGACGATGCCCTCGGCGACGGCCGCCTGGACCTGGCCCTTGACCTCGGCGTTGCCCAGCTTGGCTTTGGTCTGACCCTCGAACTGCGGCTCGGTCAGCTTGACGCTGATGACCGCCATCAACCCCTCGCGCACGTCCTCGCCGGACAGGTTGGCGTCGGCGTCACGCAGCAGGCCGTTCTTGCGGGCGTAGTCGTTGAGCGAGCTGGTCAATGCGGCCCGGAAGCCGGTCACGTGGGTGCCGCCATCAACGGTGTTGATGTTGTTGGCGAAGGCGTACAGGCCCTCGCTGTAGCCGTCGTTGTATTGAACGGCGACCTCGATGTTGGTCCCGCCCTCGTTGCGCTCGACGTAGATGGGTCGCTGGTTGAGGACGTCTCGGCCCGCGTTCAGATGGCGAACGAAGCTGATCAGGCCGCCCTCGAAGTAGAAGGACTTCTCCCGCAACGGCACCACCCTCTCGTCGATCAGGGTGATCCAGACGCCCTTGTTGAGGTAGGCCGATTCGCGCAGCCGCTGGGTGATGAGCTCGAAGCTCCAGTCGAGCGTCTCGAACACCTGGCCGTCGGGTTTGAAAGCGGTCAGTGTGCCGTGCCGTCCGTTGGCCGACGAGACCGACTTGACCGGCGTGGTCGGCTTGCCGCGCGCGTACTCCTGACGCCAGATCTTGCCGTCCCTGGCGGACTCGACGTACATCCACTCCGACAGCGCGTTGACCACGCTGACGCCCACGCCATGCAGGCCGCCCGAGACCTTGTAGCCGCCGCCGCCGAACTTTCCGCCGGCATGCAGGACGGTGTGGACCACCTCCAATGCATCGCGCCCCGTCTGCTTGTGCTTGCCCACCGGCACGCCACGGCCGTTGTCGCGATTGACGACGCTGCCGTCGGGCAGCAGGCGCAGCTCGATGTGCGAGGCATGACCGGCCATCGCTTCGTCGATCGAGTTGTCGACGACCTCCCAGATCAGATGGTGCAGACCGCGCCCATCGGTCGAGCCGATGTACATGCCCGGTCGCCTGCGCACAGCCTCGAGCCCTTCGAGGACCTGGATGCTCTCGGCCGTATACGAGGCGGCCGCTTCGCGGCGCCGTCCGCCCTTGTCGCCCGCCGCGGGCTGGCGGACTGCAGAGTCGGTCACAGGTCTCCTCCGGTCAGGCGCTCGTACAGCCGCGCGAGGTCTTCGCTGTCGTAATACTCGATCGTGATACGCCCGCCGCGCCTGCTGGGAGCAAGGGTCACCTTCGTTCCGAGGGCCTGACACAGGCCTGTGGCGATACGCTCGAACTCGGGATCTGCTGCCTGCGCCAGGTCAGCCGGCCCTCCTTCGTCCGGGCCCGTGTCCCGCAGGCGCCGCACGAGATCCTCGGTCTGCCGCACGCTCAGCCCGCGCGCTGTCACCAGTCGAAGCACCTGCAGCTGTGCGGTGTGGTCGGCCAGCCCCCCGATTGCGCGGCCGTGACCCTCGCTGATTGCTCCATCCGCGATGGCCTGCTGAACCGCTTCGCCGAGATCAAGCAGTCGGATGGTGTTGGCGACCGCCGACCGCGACCGCCCAACTCGTGCCGCAACCTCCTCTTGCGTCAACCCGAATTCGGCCATCATGCGACGGAAGGCATGGGCCTCGTCCAGAGGCGATAGGTCGGATCGCTGAAGGTTCTCAACCAGCGCGAGGACGAGCTGATCACGTTCGGCCACGCTGCGCACAACGGCCGGAATCCGGTGCAGCCCCGCCATCTGCGCGGCGCGCAGGCGACGCTCGCCTGCGACGAGCACGTAGCCGCCGACCGTCTCGTTGACCATGATCGGCTGGAGGACCCCGTGCTCGGCGATGCTTGCTGCGAGCTCATCCAGGGCAGCCTGATCGAACTCTCGCCGGGGCTGGTACGGGTTCGGGGCGATCTCGCCCACGGGGAGCTCGTGACTCGGCCGTGACGACTCGTCCCGCTGTGGGATGAGGGCCGCCAAACCTCGCCCCAACCCGCCCGGGCGGCCCGCCGCGGTGGTCACGCCGTTACCACGCTGTCTGAAGGATCCTTGGCCTGGCTTTGCCGGTGGCCACGCAGCTCGTCGGCAAGCGCTCGATATGCCTGCGCTCCGCGGGAATCGGGGCTGTAGCGGGCGATCGGGCGGCCATAGCTGGGCGCTTCTGCCAGACGCACGCTACGCGGCACCACGGTAGTAAAGACGCGACCGCCGAGGTGATTTCGTACCTCCGCCGCAACGTCGGCCGAGAGCGTGGTGCGGCCGTCGTACATCGTCAGCAGCACTCCCGCCAGGCGGAGGCGCGGATTCAGGTGCTCGCGCACGAGGTCAATGGTCGAGAGCAACTGGCTCAGGCCTTCCAACGCGTAGTACTCGCACTGGATCGGGACGAGAACGCCGTCGGCTGCTGTGAGGGCATTGACGGTGAGGAGGCCCACCGCCGGTGGGCAGTCAAGCAAGACGTGGTCATATCCGTCTCGGATGCCAGCGAGCGCACGTTCGAGGCGGCGCTCGCGATGCTCGATCGCAACCAGCTCGACCTCAGCGCCCGCCAGGTCGCGAGCTGACGGAATGATCCAAAGTCCCTCCACCTGTGTCCCCCTGACCAGGCCCTCGGCCGGCTCGTCCCCGACGAGCGCCTGGTAAACAGAGGACTCCTCGATGTTGCGGTCAAGCCCAAGGCCACTCGTCGCGTTGCCCTGAGGGTCGAGATCGACCACCAGGACCCGCTCGCCGGCCAGCGCGAGATAGGTGGCCAAATTGATGACCGTAGTGGTCTTGCCGACGCCGCCCTTCTGGTTCGCGCAGGCGATGACTTCGCCCACTCAACGGCCGAGGCGGTATGCATCCACGTCGATTGATTCTACCGGAGACGCTCCGGTCACGGGTGGTGACACGGCTTCACGGTGCCCGCACTTGCTTAGCCCCCGCTTCGACGCTGTTTCACGTGAAACACTGCGATGCATGGCCCGAAAAGACCACGGCGACCTGCTGCGACCCACGACGGGGGGCACGCCCGAGCCGTTCTATACTGATCGCTCGGTGCACCGGCCGACGACGTCAGCCGACCCGCGACGGCAGGTGCTCGCGGAGATTGCCACACCTTGACCCTGCCTTTCGCTGCGCTGGGCGCGCTGGTCGCAGCCTTGATCGAGACGAGCATCGCGCCGGAGCTGACCCTCGTCGGCGCCCAGGCGGATGTCGTTCTCACGCTGGCCGTGCTGGCGGCGTTCCTCATGGGATTCGAGGACGGCCTCGTCTGGGCCTTCCTGGGGGGATTGATGTTGGACCTGCTGATCCCGGGGCGGCCCATCGGCGCTACCGCGCTCACTCTACTGCTCATTGTCGGGCTGGTAGGGCTGGCCGCTCGGGTGCCCGGCCCTCGCAAGACGCTTGCGGTGGCCGCGGTCTTCGCCATGACGTGGCTATTTCATCTGCTGCTCATCGGGATCATGGCGGCCACCGAGGGGGTGATGCTGGGCTCGTTCCAGCCGATCGTTGTGCTGTCGGCCGCGTTCCTGAACTCGTTGATGGCGCTAGTTGCCGCGCTCGGGTTCGACGCTCTCGGACGCCGTCTGGCACCCGAGCGCGCGGAATGGTAGCGGCGACGTCATGACCGACATGCCTGGATTCCCGCCCCCGCGTCAGCGTCTGCTCTTCAGGTTCGGCGTATTCGGCCTATGCCTGGTGCTGGTGCTCGGAGTGCTCACCACACGCCTGTTCACCCTGCAGATTGCAGGCGGCGGCCCGTCTGGCGGCCGGGCCAGCGAGGCTCGGCTCACGCTGCAGCCGATCCGGTCGCCACGTGGCTTGATCTACGACCGAGCCGGGCGCCTGCTGGCCTTCAACGTGCCCTCCTACGTCGTCCGGGTCAGGCCTGCGGACCTGCCCCTTCCTCAGCGGCCAGAAGTGGTCGGCCGGCTTTCTGCGCTGTTGGACATGCCGCAGCAGCAGATCATCGAAGCGCTGGACCGCAACGCCGGGCTGCTGTATGACCCCGTTCGTATCGCTTCGGACATTCCGATCGAGGTGGCAAGCATCCTCGAAGAGGAGGCCCGCTTCCTGCCCGGCGTTGAAGTTGTGGTGGAGGACCGCCGCCAGTACGACTACGGCCCGCTCGTCAGCCAGGTGCTGGGCTACACCGGTTCGGTGACGCCCAGCGATCTGAACCGGCTGGCGGGGATGGGCTACCTCAACAACGACGTTCTGGGCAAGGCCGGCGTCGAGGCTACCTTCGAGGAGCGCCTGCGCGGCTCGTATGGTGTCGAGCAGGTGGAGCGGGACGGCTCCGGCAGGGTCATCCGGACCGTCTCTGTGGTCCAGCCGCCCGAGGCGGGAAGCTCGATCGAGCTGACGATCGATGTTGAGATGCAGCAGCAGGCGGAGCAGGCCCTCGGTTGGGCGATGGAGCTGATCGGACTTGAGCGGGGCGTGGTCATCGTGATGAACCCGCAGACGGGCGAGATCCTCGCGATGGTCTCGCTGCCGACCTACGACAACAACACTTTCGCGCGCGGCATCTCCCAGGACGACTATCAGGCTCTGCTCAACGATCCGCGCAAACCGCTTGTGAACCACGCCATCAGCGAGCAGTACCCGCCGGGCTCGACGTACAAGATGGTTACCGGCGCCGGTGCTCTGCAGGATGGCATCGTCACTGCCCGCCAGAAGCTCGAGACGGCGCCATACCTCGAGATCAACGGATACAAGTTCTGGGAATGGAACCGTAAAGGCTTCGGGCCGATGGACCTCTATGACGCCTTCGGTCGGTCTGCGGGCACGTACTTCTTTCAGCTCGCCGGCCGGATGGGCATCGATCGGCTGGCACACTGGGCCCACCAGTTCGGCTTCGGACACCGGACCGGCATCGATCTCCCCGGGGAAGCCCGGGGGATCATCCCGACTGACAAGTGGAAGCGGGAGGTCTTCAACCAGCCGATCTACCCGGGCGAGGTCTACCAGGCGGGGATCGGACAGGGCTACAACACCTCGACGGTCCTGCAGGTCCTCAACGCCTACTGCGCGCTGGCCAACGGGGGCAGCCTGCTCAAGCCGCAGATCGTCCGCCGTGTGCTGGACAACAGCGGCGAGGTGGTCCGTGACTTCCAGCCGGAGCTGATCCATGAGCTCGAGCTGGACGACCAGGTTCTGCTCGAGCTCCGTCGCGCAGCCCGGCGGACCGTCACCATCGGCCATACCGGCAACCTCGTTGATATGCCGATCGTGGTATCCGGCAAGACCGGCACCGCCGAGTTCGGCGTTCGCGACTCCGAGGGCAGGCTGCCCATCCACTACTGGTTCACCGGCTATGTGTCGAAGCCGGCTGCGGACGGGCAGGCTGATCCGGAGGCCGCCACCTCGGAGCTGGCAATCGTCGCGTTTGCCTACAACGCCAAGACGCGCGGCAATGCGGCGACCGAGATCGTGAAGTATTTCCTCCAGCTCCACTATGGATTGGAGGAGGACTACCGAAGGGTCGATCTGCTGACCGAGTACGGCGGCACCTGATCGATGGGTGCGATGCGCGTCGAACGCGGCATGAGCGACACGTTCACGGCCCGGGCGCCGGCGGCTTCGTGGCGCTCGTTCGATGTCCAGCTGGCGTTCTACGCCCTGGCGCTGGCCGTTCTCGGTCTGATGATGGCCTACACCAACAGCGTCGGGGCGCCGCTGGCGGCAGGCTCCGTCTTCACCCGCGGCCTGATGTGGTTCGCCATCGCGCTGGTGGTCTATGTCGTCGCGGCCGCCTTCGACTACCGCTGGCTGCGAACGCTGGCCTGGCTCGTCTACCTCGTCAACATCGTTCTGCTGATCGTGACGCTTGCCGTTGGCAGCGGTGTGGGCGGTGTCTCGCGCTGGGTGTCGATCTTCGGCCTGCAGTTCCAGTTCTCAGAGGTCGCCAAGATCCTGATGATCGGCGTGCTTGCCGCGTACGTGGCTGCCCGACGGGACAGCATGAACCGGCTATCGACCCTGATCGGGGCGGGGATCCTGATGGGCCCGCCGTTCGTGCTGGTCATGATCCAGCCGGACCTCGGGACCTCGCTCGTGTTCGTGGCTGTCTTCTTCGGCATCCTTTTCATGAGCGGGATGCGCCTTCGCTGGCTGCTCCTGCCGGTGGCGGCCGCGCTGGCCGCATTTCCCATTCTCTGGACCATCCTGCAGGACTACCAGAAGCGGCGCCTTCTGTCCTTCCTGGATCCGAGCGCCGATCCCCTGGGCGCCGGTTTCCAGGTCATCCAATCGCAGCTGGCCGTCAGTGCAGGCGGCATGTTCGGGCGCGGCCTGAGCGGGGGAGGGACGGGCACCGAGCTTCTGCCCGTGCAGTCGACCGACTTTGCCGCCGCCGTGCTCTTCCAGGAGCTCGGCTTCGTCGGTGGAGTGGTGACTTTCGCCCTGTTCGGCCTGCTGATCTGGCGGATCCTTGTCGTCGGCTGGCGATCCGACGATCTCTTCGGGTTGGCTTTCGCCGCTGGAGTGGCGTCGATGCTCCTCTTCCAGCTGATCGTCAACGTCGGCATGGTGTTGGGGATCATGCCCGTTACGGGGATCCCCCTGCCCTTCGTGACGCACGGCGGGGCGTCGCTGATCAGCATCGCGCTGGGTCTCGGGCTCCTTCAGGCCGTGGCGATGCGCCGCACGATCCCCGACTGGCAGGACTAGCGCCACTCGCGCTCTTATGCCTGAGGCCCTTGACAACACCTGCCGCGGCGGGGTGATATATCACATGCCACTGCCCCAGCGTCCTCCATCCGAGCGGGTTCTCATGCGCCAGGAGGCTTACCAGGAGCTCCGTCGCCTGATCCTCAGTGGCGAACTCGACGCCGGCGAGCGGCTACGGGATCACGAGATCGCGCGCTGGCTATCGGTCAGTCGGACGCCGGTGCGCGAGGCGCTGACGCGGCTGGTCGATGACGGGCTCGTCGAGATGGCACCCAACCGCTACACGCGCGTCCGCCCCATCGACCCACGTGATGTGGCCGGCTATCCGGTCGCGGCGGCGCTCCACGGCCTGGTAGCACTCCACGCCGCCGCTTCGCCGGCGCTCGGCGACGCTCTCGACTCCCTGTCGGAAGCCGCCGAGCGGTATGCCTGGGCGAGGCTGCGCGAGGACGGCCCGGAGCTGATCGCTGCGGATGACGAGCTCCACGCGATCCTGGCGCAGGTAGCAGGAAACCCGGTCCTGGAGGAGGAGCTGTCCCGCCTCGGGCCCCGCCTGCGGCGGCTTGAGCTCGCCGCCGGGCAGGAGCTGGCGGCCGTGCGGCCCGACGGGCACGGGTTGCTGCTCGATGCGCTGGCCGCCGGTGACGGTGACGCGGCGAGGAGCCTCGCGGAAAGGGAGCTGACCGAGCTGGCAGCGCGGGTCGAGTCTGTCCTCAGGCGCGGCGGCCCAGCAGCTCCGTGATCTCGGTCCGGTACTGGCGTCCAGCGGGGACGCGCATCAGCCACTCGAGAAAGTCCGGGTCGCTGCGCTTGACCTGGCCAAGGGTCCAGCCGGCGTAGCGCCCAAACTCCAGGACGCTGCCCTCTGGCGGTCCGGGAGGCATGCCGGCGGGGCCAAGCGGCACATCGCCGGGACGCTTGAGGATTCGGTCGGTCGCTCGTCGATCGCGCCGAAGCGACAGCTCATGGTCGTAGGCCGCCCGCTGGATCGGATCGCGAGCGATGGCGTATGCCTCGTTGATCTCGCGCATCCGGCGCGCGGCCTCGGCACTCGGGTCCGCGTCCGGGTGGTAGCGACGAGCGAGCTTGCGGTAGACGGCGTGAATGATCTCGGCGTCTGCCTCTTGGTCGACCATGAGCACCTTGTAGATGGTGCGGCGCGGATCGACGATCATCTTCCCCTCATCAGATGACGCATGGATGTTTCCAGCGACTTCGAGCGATGATGCTTGCCGTCCCCGGCTGGCGCCACAGGACCTTCGTGTTGCGCCAGGGCGCCAGCATACCCACCCAGGCGGGGCTGATTGACGCTTGGGCTGCTCGACGGTACCATCGCTGATCGCGCCCGCAGTCTGGCACACGTCGGCAGCGCGCGCCTCCAGTCCCAACAGTCCGACGCCCACTCAACGTGCGCCCGGCAACCCGGAGAGAAATGTACGCAGTCATCGAAACAAGCGGCCGCCAGTACCGCGTCGAGCTGGGCAGCGAGATCGAGCTGGACCAGCTGGATGCCGAGCCGGGCTCGACCATCGAGCTCGGGCGTGTGCTGCTGGTCGCCGACGGTGACGATGCCCACATCGGCCAGCCGGTCGTCGACGGCGCCCGCGTCACGGGTGAGGTCGTGCGCCACGATCGGGGCGACAAGATCGTCGTGTTCAAGTACCGGCCCAAGGCGCGAACGCGCGTCAAGAAGGGCCATCGCGCCGACCTGACCATCGTGCGCATCTCGGACATCGTGCTCAACGGGCGCAGCGCGGCCGACCAGGCCGATGCGCAGGCGCGCAGGGAGGCCGAGGCACGCCAGGCGGCCGAGAAGGAGGCTGCGCGGAAAGCAGCTGCCGACAAGGCGCTCGCCGACAGGCTGGCTGCGGAACACGCCGCCGAGTCAGCGACTGACGAGCCCGAGCAGGCGACCGGCACTGCCAGGTCGCGCGGCTCGGGGAAGGGGACGGCACGAGCGAACACCGCGGAGAAGGCCGGTAAGTCCTCCAAGGCGAACCAGGCCAAAGGTCAGAGCGAGCCCAAGCGTCGAACGACGCGGGCAACGGCCGCATCCGATGAGGCCTCCGAGGCGGATACCGATACCGATAACGAGAAGGACGAGTAACCGAAATGGCTCACAAGAAGGCTGGCTCAAGCTCGAAGAACGGCCGCGACAGCGTTGGCCAGCGCCTCGGTGTCAAGGCTGGCGACGGACAGCTCGTGTCAGCCGGATCGATCATCGTCAGGCAGCGCGGGATGACCTTCCTGGCCGGCCCGGGCACCGACCTCGGCCGTGACTACACGCTGTTCGCAACCATCGATGGACGGGTGAAGTTCGAGCACCAGCGGCGCGACAAGAAGCGCGTTCGCGTTGTGGCCGACGAGCCGGTCTCGGCCGGTACGGGTGACGCGGCATGAAGGCAGACACTCATCCCGCCTACCACCGTGCGCAGGTGACCTGCGGGTCGTGCCACACCACGTTTGAGGTTGGCTCGACGCAGACCACCCTGCGCGTGGAAATCTGCTCGAACTGCCATCCCTTCTTCACGGGCAAGCAGACCATCGTGGACACCGCCGGCCAGGTCGAGCGCTTCCAGCGCCGTCTCGAGCGGTCCGCGCGCGCCTGATACCCATCGCTTGAGCGCCGCCAGCCCGGCGCGCACGTAGACTCTGCCGATGGCACGCGTCGATTACGGCGGACAGGCACTCCTGGAGGGGGTGCTCATCCGCGGCCGCAATGCGATCGGGGTTGCCCTGCGTCACCCCGACGGCTCGATCGTCGCCACGGCCGAGTCGCTCAACTCGATCCTCCATCGCAACCGCTTTGCACGCGCGCCGTTCTTCCGCGGGCTCATCGTCCTCTACGAGATGCTCGTGATCGGCACCCGCTGGCTGATGCGCTCGGGCCAGGTCCAGGCTCGCGCCGCTGGCGAAGAGATGGGCCGCGGCGCGATCGCACTGACCCTCTTGCTCACGCTGGGCCTGGCGATCGGCCTGTTCGTGCTGCTGCCGCTGCTGATCGCCACCTTCACCACCCGTGCGACGGTGGGCGCGGACCAGACCCTGATCGAGCACCTGCTCGAGGGCCTCATCCGGGTGGTCGTCTTCGTCGGCTACCTGCTGCTGGTCAGCCAATCGGGCGAGATCCGGCGGGTGTTCCGCTACCACGGCGCCGAGCACATGACCATTCATGCCTTCGAGCACGGCGACCCGTTGACCGTTCAGAACGTGCGCCGCTATCCGACCGCCCACCAGCGCTGCGGCACGGAGTTTCTGGTGGTCTTCATCATCCTGAGCATCCTGCTGTTCAGCATGCTGGCTGGTCAGGACCTGCTGATCAGCATCGTCGGCCGTCTGGCGCTGCTGCCGGTCATTGCCTCGATCGCCTACGAGATCCTGCGCTTCGGTGCTCGACATCGGCATCGCTGGTGGATCCGCTGGCTGTTCATGCCGGGCATCTGGCTGCAGGCGATCACTACCAAGCAGCCGGATGACGACATGATCGAGGTGGCCATCGCCTCGATGCGCGAGGCGCTGGCGGCCAACGGGGACCCCGCGCCCGAGGGCAGCATCGATCCGGTGCGCCGCCCGATCCCCGAAGCCGAGGAGAGGCCGGCATCCCGGCCGGTCGAGGGCACCGGACTGGAGCCTGGCAGCGAGCCGTCGGGGTCGGCCGACAGCCTCGCCCAATGACCCTCGAACAGCGGCTCGACGAGGTTGAGCGACGGCTGGACGAGATCGAGCAACAATGGGCGCAGCCGGACGTGCTGGCCGACCAGGACGCCGCGCGCAGGCTCGGCCAGGAGCACGCGCAGCTGAGCCCGATAGTCGACGAGTACCGCGCACTGCGGAGGACGCGAGAAGAGCTCGCCAGCGTCCGCCAGTCGCGCGAGACCGAGGCCGATCCCGAGCTGCGCCGCATGGCCCAGGAGCTGCTCGAGGAAGCCGAGCGCGAGGAGGAGGAACGACTCCGCCGGTTGCGCCTGCTGCTGCTGCCGCAGGACCCGAACGACGAGCGCAACGTCATCGTGGAGATCCGCGCCGGCACCGGCGGTGAGGAGGCCGCCCTGTTTGCCGCCGAGCTCTTTCGCATGTATACGCGCTACGCCGAGCGTCACCGCTGGCAGACCGAGCTGCTCAGCGCCAGTGAGACGGGTATCGGCGGGTTGCGCGAGGTGATCTTCGAGGTTCGCGGGCAGGGCGCCTACAGCCGCTTGAAGTACGAAGGCGGCGTGCATCGCGTGCAGCGCGTGCCGCAGACCGAATCCAGTGGCCGGATCCATACCTCCACCGCTACGGTGGCGGTGCTGCCCGAGGCGGAGGAGGTCGACGTCCAGATCGACGAGAAGGACCTCAAGATCGATGTCTATCGCTCGCAGGGCCCGGGCGGCCAGAGCGTCAACACGACCGACTCTGCCGTCCGGATCACTCACCTGCCGACCGGGCTCGTCGTCGCGATCCAGGACGAGAAGAGCCAGCACAAGAACAAGGCCAAGGCGATGACCGTACTTCGCTCACGGCTGCTCGAGATGGAGCAGCGCAGGGCGCACGAAGCTGAGGCCCAGGCGCGTCGCAGCATGGTCGGCTCGGCGGAGCGCTCCGAGAAGATTCGTACGTACAACTTTCCCCAGGATCGCCTGACCGATCACCGCATCGGCCGAGACCTGCACAACCTGCCGGGGGTTCTCGACGGCGAGCTCGACCGCCTGCTTGACGAGCTGATCGAGATCGACCAGGCCGAGCGACTGGCCCAGGCAACGGACGAGGCGGGCGGTGCGGCGGCCTGACCGACAGAGGTGAGGGCCGGGGAGAGCAGCGGAACCAGCGCCACCATCGGCGGGCTGCTGACAGAGGCCACCGGGCGTCTGCGTCAGAGCGGATCCGAAAGCGCCGCGCTCGACGCGCAGCTGCTACTAGGGCACGTTCTGGGGATGGCCCGCGCGGGTGTCCTGGCCCACACCGAGCTGGTCGTGCCTGCGGCTCAGGCGGCAGCCTTCCGGGCGGCCGTGGAGAGACGCGGCCGTGGTGAGCCTGTCGCCTATATCCGCGGGATCAAAGAATTTTTCGGGCTTGCCTTCAGCGTCGATCCGCGTGCGCTCATCCCTCGCCCCGAGACCGAGTCGCTGGTCGAGCTGTGCCTTGAGCGGCTGCGGGCCCTGCTGACCGGTCGACCCCGACCGGCAGGCAGCGCGCCGCTGCTGGTCTGGGACGTCGGCACGGGCAGCGGTGCCATTGCCGTGAGCCTGGCGGTGGAGTGCCGGCGACGCGGCTACGCCGCCGATGTCCGTCTCCTGGCGACAGACCTCTCGTCGGATGCCCTCTCGCTGGCCACCGAGAACGCCGTCGGTCACGGCGTCGCGGACATGATCACCTTCGGCGTCGCGGACCTGCTGGAGCCGGCGTCGATGCCGGCCGACATTGTCGTGGCCAACCTGCCCTACGTCCCGTCGGCCGTGGTGCCCAGCCTGTCGGTGGCAGCCAGCTTCGAGCCGACCCTCGCGCTTGACGGTGGCTCGGACGGACTCGATCTGATCCGCCGGCTGCTGGCCAATCTGCCATCTGCGCTGGCGGCCGATGGCATGGCGCTGCTCGAGATCGGCGCGGACCAGACGGACGCGCTGAGGGCCGAGGTTCAGCACCGCCTGCCCGGCTGGCAGATTGCCTTCCACGCCGACCTGGGCGGCCATCCGCGCGTCGCCGAGCTGGCCCGGCCGACATGATCGGCGCTGGTTCGGTCACAGTCGCCGTCGAGCCGCTCGCCGCTACACTTGGCCAACCATGAGCGCACCTTCGGCCAGCCAGGCTGCCTGGGCGCCGATCGCCGATGTCGATCCAGAGCTGTGGTCCGCGATGCTCGGCGAGGCAGAGCGCCAGCGCTGGAAGATCGAGCTGATCGCGAGCGAGAACTACGCCTTCGCCGCCGTGCTCGAGGCACAGGGCTCGTGGCTCACCAACAAGTACGCCGAGGGCCTGCCCGGCCGACGCTACTACGGCGGTTGCGAGTACGTGGACGAGGCGGAGCGGCTGGCCCAGCAGCGGGCGCTTGCCCTCTTCCCCGGCGCCGAGCACGTCAACGTCCAGCCGCACTCCGGCGCCCAGGCGAACATGGCCGCTTACCTCGCCGTGCTGGAGATCGGCGATCGCATCCTGGGCATGAACCTGGCCCACGGTGGCCATCTCACCCACGGCTCGCCCGTCAACTTCAGTGGCAGGTGGTTCGATGTCCACGCCTATGGCGTCAGGGAGCAGGACGGCCTGATCGACTACGACGCCCTGGCTGAGCAGGCCCGCCAGGTGCGCCCGCGCATGCTCGTGGCGGGCGCCAGCGCGTATCCCCGCATCATTGACTTCGAGCGGATGGCAGCCATCGCCAGCGAAGTCGGGGCGCTGCTGATGGTCGATATGGCCCACATCGCCGGGCTCGTCGCCGCAGGCCTGCATCCGAGCCCCTTCCCTCACGCCGACCTGGTCACGACTACCACGCACAAGACGCTGCGCGGACCGCGTGGCGGCATGGTCTTCTGCCGCGCAGACCTGGCCAAGCAGGTCGACAAGTCGGTTTTTCCCGGGGTGCAGGGTGGGCCGCTGATGCACGTCATCGCGGGCAAGGCCGTGGGCCTGCTGCTTGCAGCCGCTGAGGAGTTCCGGACCGACATGCAGCGCACCGTCGGGAACGCGGTCCTCTTGGCCCAGACGCTGGCCGAGCAGGGCGCTCGAGTGGTCTCCGGCGGCACGGACAACCATTTGGCGCTGGTCGACGTGACCCCGCTCGGCGTCACCGGTCGAGAGGCCGAGAGCCTGCTCGACGGCGTCGGCATCACCGTCAACAAGAACGCAATCCCCTTCGACGCCAATCCTCCCAACATCGCATCGGGTATCCGCGTCGGGACGCCCGCAACCACCACCCGCGGGTTCGGCACCGAGGAGATGCGAGCTATCGGCCGGCTGATCGTTGAGGCGATCACGACGCGCGACGACGAGAGCGCCCGGCAACGGCTGGCGGACGAGGTGCGCCAGATGTGCGCGCGCTTCCCGGTCCCGGGCCTGCCGCAGACTTGACCCAGGCCGCCCTCAACGCCGTCACGACGCACCTGCCCATGGTGCTGCTCGCTGCCGGAGCGGCGGCGTTGGCGAGCTTCCTGTTGACGCCGCTGGCGATCCGCTTCGCGCCGCGCCTTGGCACGATTGACCAGCCGGGTGCGGAACGTCGGATCCACAAGCGACCGATCCCGCGGAGTGGCGGCCTGGCCATCGCGCTGGCGATGGTCGGCGTCGGCGCGGCGGGACTGCTTGCGAACCAGATGCTTGGTTTCGCCCCGCCACTTGGTGCCGTCCGGTCACAGCACGTGCTCGGCCTCTTTGGCGGTGTGGCCGTGGGGGCGATCCTGGGCTACCTCGACGATCGGTATGAGCTGCGCGCGCGCTGGCAGTTCGCAGGCCAGCTGCTGCTCGCCGGGATCGCCATCTTCAGCGGTGTGCTGATCACCAACATGGTCAATCCGCTGGGCGGCTCGCCGCTGCAGTTCGCCGGTCCGGCAGCGATGGCGGTCACGACGCTGTGGATCATCGGGATGATCAACAGCGTCAACTTCATCGACGGCCTGGATGGCCTGTTGACCGGTATAGCCGTGATCGGCGCGATCACGCTGGGCGCCGTGTCGTTGCTGATCCCGCCGATCCAGCCCGCCGTCGCCATCCTGTGCGCGTTGCTGGCCGGGGCGCTGCTCGGGTTCCTGCCCTACAACTTCCACCCGGCCCGCGTGTTCCTGGGCACCGCTGGCGTCTTCGTCATCGGCTACTCGCTGGCGACCCTATCGGTCATCGGGTCGGCGAAGATCGCCGTGGCCCTGCTCGTTCTGGGCGTCCCGATCATCGACACGTTCTGGATCATCGTCCGCCGGCTGTCAGAGAGACGCTCGCCGTTCTCTCCCGACCGCGGTCACTTCCACCATCGGCTGCTTGACCTGGGGCTCTCCCACAGCCGAGCGGTGCTGGTCATCTACGCAATATGCGTGGTCCTGGCCGTGCTCAGCCTGACGCTATCCGGCCGTGGCCAGATATCGGCCTTCGTGATCATCGTGGTGGTCGGAGGCGTGGCGCTCTATCTGCTCACCCGACGCGCGCAGGGCGCGCTGGATCGGAGCAGCTATCCCGAGGAGTCCGAGCCGGGCACCCTGGCAGAGCTTCGCGATGCGGTCATGGAGCCGGCCGAGGAGCGGTCCGAAGACCGCCCGGACGAGCCGCCCGAAAGTCCCCACCAGCGGACCTCAGTCGGGGTAGCCGGTGAACGGGGCAAGACATGAGTGGCTGCTATACTCGGGCCGCGTTGCCGGGAGGCCGATGAACGAGCTGGGGCGGCTGGGAGCCTACCTGGCCCTCTTCTCGGAGATCGCGATCACCTTGCTGGTCGCGACGCTTATCGGGGTTCTGCTCGGATACTGGCTGGACCAGTCCCTGGGAACGCTGCCCATCTTCGTGGTGGTGGGTTTGCTCCTCGGTTTCGGGGGTGGCGGTTACGGCGTATACCTGCTGATCACCCGCTTCCTGGCCCGGTTCGAGTAGAGACGACCTGACAAAGACGGCCCCAGCCAAATTGAGCCCAGAACAGACCGTTCAGCGCGCGGCCGAGCCGCTGCGCCGATTGGGGAGAGCGTGAGCGAAGAAACGCCCGACAAGCGGATGAAGGAGGCGCTCGGCCCGGAGCTCGGCAGCGACGCGGTCGAGGCCACCGGCCAGGTCGTCTTCGGCTTCCCGCGCAACCGCTTCATGCTGCTGGTGGCCGCCATAGTGGCGATCGTCGCGATGCAGCTGGCGGCGCTGTTCATCGTGCCGCCCTACGCCTGCGAGCCCGGCGTCGTACCGTGCGAGCCGGCCGCGGATCCCAACCAGGGATTCGCCTTCCCGCGAGATGCCATCCTGGCCAACTTCGAGATGCCCGCCCCGCATGTCGTCTTCGGCGAGGCGCCCTCGGCGGACATCCTGACCTTCCAGCTCAGCGTGCCAGCGTCGATCTTCACCGGTTGGATCGTGATGTTGGTGATCATCGTGCTTGCGATCCTGCTGGCGCGCCGAATCGAGATCGTTCCGGGCGGACGGCAGAACGTTCTCGAGTACGTGTACGAGGGACTGGCTAACCTTGCCACCTCGCTCGGTGGGCCGGCCGCGCGGCGCTATGTGCCCGTCTTCCTGGCCTTCTTCATCTTCATCGTGATGAGCAACTGGAGCGGCCTGCTGCCCTTCGTCGGGCGGACCTACGAGCTGCGGGCACCGACGTCGGACGTCAACGTCACCATCGGCTTGGCGCTCGTCGCCTTCACGATGTTCCACGTCGAGGGCGTCCGTCGCCTGGGCTTCGGCGGCTACTTTGGCAAGTTCTTCAACTTCGGCGCCTTCAGGCAGGGGATCGGCGCCGGCATCATCGGCCTCTTCGTTGGCCTGCTCGAGTTCCTGCTCGAGTTCGTCAAGCCGGTCACCCTGTCGATGCGTCTCTTCGGCAACATCTACGCCGGCGAGATCGCTCTCGGCGTGATCAGCGCGCTGACCATCTTCCTGATCCCGGTGGCCATGTTCGGCCTCGAGGTGCTGCTCAACTTCATGCAGGCGCTCATCTTCTCGGCGCTGGCGCTGATGTTCACCCTTGCCGCGATCGAGCCGCATCACGAGGAGCACCACGACGACGCCGAGCATCCACCGATGCCCGAAGGCAACATCCAACCCGCCCCCAACGGCCAGGCGGCTCACGCCTGAGCCGCTGTCAACCAAGGTCCAAGCACCGGGCGCAGCCCGGACAACAGGAGGAACAGGCAAACATGGAAATCCTCGGAGCAGGCCTCGCTGCGCTCGGCGTCACCGGGCCGGCCCTCGCTGTCGGCATCCTGACCGGCATGTCGAGCTCGGCCATCTCGCGCAACCCGGACGCGGCCGGCCAGATCCGCGCGACGTTCATCATCGGGGCAGCCTTCGCAGAAGGCCTGGGCGTGCTCGCGGTGGTCGTCGGCATCCTGATCATCTTCCTGGCCTAGGCAGCCGCAGTCGCCGGGAGGTAGTCCAGCGTGGAGCAGCTGTTGGCCGTGATGGTGCCCGCCGGCGAGGCGGTGACCACCGCCCTCGACGCCGAGGCCGGCTTCCAGATCAACCTGTTCTGGGTCGTCACGCAGGCGGCCACGTTCCTGCTGTTCCTTGCCATCCTGTGGCTGGTTGCCTTCCGGCGCATCGGCGGAGTGCTCGAAGAGCGCCGCGCGCGCATCGAGCAGGGCCTGCGCGACGCGGACGAGGCGCGCCAGGACCGGGAAAGAGCCGCGATGGAGCGGGCGGCCGCGCTTACCGCCGCGCGCCAGGAGTCCAACGAGATCCTGGCCCGTTCCCAGCGCCTGGCCGAGGAGACGCGCGAGCGCGACCTGGCCGAGACTCGTGCGGAGCTCGAGCGGCTGCGCGAGCGCGCGATGGCCGACATCGAGAACGAACGCCAGCGGGCAATGGCGGACGTGCGAGCTCAGGTAGCCGACCTGGCCTTGCTTGCCGCCGGCCGCGTTGTCGGTGAGACGATGAGCGACGAGCGCCAGCGCCGGATGGTCGACGAGTTCCTGCGCGAGGTTGCCGCCGAGCGCAGCGCAGGCCGCGGTCGTCCGGCCGGAGCAGGTGGCTGATGGCACGTCCCTCCAGCTCAGCCCGACGTTACGCTGAGGCAGCCTTCGAGATTGCCGAGCGTGACGGCACAACCGAGCAGTGGCTCGACCAGCTGACCCGGCTTGGCCAGGCGCTGTCCGACGCGCAGCTCGTCAGGCAGCTGGAGGATCCCGCCGCGCCGCTCGAGGCACGCAGCTCGGCCCTCGTCGGCGCGCTCGGCGCGGAGATCCTGCCGCCAGTACGCAGACTGCTCGAGCTGGTGCTCCGGCGGCGTCGGCTGGAGGACATCCCGCGCATCGCGACCGAGTTCCGCCGCCTGTACAACCGGCGCGCCGGTATCGTCCAGGCGACCGCCATCAGTGCGGCTCCCCTTTCAGACACCGACGTCGCGGAGCTGCGCACCCGTCTCGTTGACATCGCCGGCAGCCAGGTCGACCTCAGCCTCGAGGTCGACCCTTCGCTCATTGGCGGCATCGCCGTTCGCATCGGCGACCGGCTGATCGACGGCAGCGTCCGCGGTCGCCTGGAGCGACTGCGCAACCGACTCACAGCGACCGCCTGACAGGAGATCCCATGGCCATCCGATCCGACGACATCACGACCATCATCAGGTCGGCCATCGACCAGTTCGATGCCGGCGTAGAGACCCGCTCGGTGGGCACCGTCGTCGAGGTCGGCGACGGTATCGCCCAGGTCTACGGCCTCGGCGACGCGCTCGCCTCCGAGCTGCTCGAGTTTCCGGGCGGCGTGATGGGCATGGCGCTGAACCTGGAGGAGGAGACCGTCGGCGCGGTCATCCTGGGCGACTTCAGGCAGATCAAGGAAGGTGACCAGGTCAAGACCACGGGCCGGGTGGTCGAAGTGCCCGTTGGCCCGGAGCTCATCGGCCGCGTCGTCGACCCGCTCGGTCGGCCGCTCGACGACAAGGGACCGATCAATGCCACCCGCACTCGCCCCGTCGAGCGCATTGCGCCGGGCGTCATCACCCGCAAGTCGGTCGACACGCCGGTCCAGACGGGCATTAAGGCGATCGACGCGTTGATCCCGATCGGCCGCGGCCAGCGCGAGCTGATCATCGGCGACCGCCAGACTGGCAAGACCGCCGTCGCCATCGACGCGATCATCAACCAGCCCGGCAAGGGCATGGTCTGCATCTACGTGGCCATTGGCCAGAAGCTGTCGACGGTGGCCAAGACGGTCGCGGTGCTCGAGCAATACGGCGCCATGAACCACACCATCGTCGTCGTCGCCGGCGCCGACGAGCCTGCCCCGTTGCAGTACCTCGCCCCGTACTCGGGCTGTGCGATGGGCGAGGAGGTAATGGAGAACGGCATCGAGCTGGACGGCGAGACCGTGCGCGACGCGCTGTGCGTCTACGACGACCTGACCAAGCACGCCTGGGCGTACCGCGAGATGTCGCTGTTGCTTCGTCGCCCACCCGGGCGCGAGGCGTACCCGGGCGACGTCTTCTACCTGCACAGCCGACTGCTCGAGCGCGCCGCGCGCCTCAACGAGGAGGCGGGCGGCGGGTCGCTGACCGCGCTGCCGATCATCGAGACGCAGGCCAACGACGTGTCGGCGTATATCCCGACCAACGTGATCTCGATCACCGACGGCCAGATCTACCTCGAGTCGGACCTGTTCAACGCAGGCCAGCGGCCCGCGCTGAACGTCGGCATCTCGGTATCCCGGGTGGGTTCGGCGGCACAGACCAAGGCGATGAAGAAGGTCGCCGGGCCGCTCAAGCTGGACCTGGCTCAGTATCGCGAGCTGGCTGCCTTCGCCCAGTTCGCCTCCGATCTCGACAAGGCCACCCGCGACCAGCTGACACGCGGCGAGAAGACCTCCGAGGTGCTCAAGCAGCCGCAGTTCGAGCCGTTGTCGGTCGAAAAGCAGGTCGCCATCCTGTGGGTGGTCACCAACGGCTACCTGGATGACGTGCCGACTCCGCGCATCCGCGAGTTCGAGCAGCAGTTCTATCGCTTCCTCGAGGCCGAGCGCGGTGAGCTGCTGGCGAGCCTGGGCGAGCGCAGGGAGCTCACCGACGAGATCGTCGACGGCCTGCGCGAGGCCGCCGAATCCTTCAAGCAGACGTTCAGCGCCTGACCGATGCCCAGCCAGCGCGAGATCCGGCGACGGATAGGCTCGGTACGCAACATCAAGCAGATCACGCGTGCCATGCAGTTCGTTGCCGCCTCGAAGCTCAAGCGTGCGCAGGACTCGACGCTCCAGTCGAGGCCCTACGCCGACAAGATCGACGAGGTGCTGGCCGACCTGGCCTCCGTACTGGGCGAGGAGGAGCATCCGCTGCTGGCCAAGCGCGAGGAAGGTACCCGCGCGATAGTGCTGCTGACCACGGACCGTGGCCTCGCCGGCTCGCTCAACACCAACACGATTCGCTTCACCGCCCAGCTGATAACGGAGCACGAGGGCGACCTCCAGGTGATCTCGGTCGGGCGCAAGGGCCAGGCTGCAATGCGGCGAGCGCGCGTGCCCATCTCGGCGAGCTTCGACGGCTTCGGCGACCGGCCCACATTCGCCCAGGTCGTGCCGCTGGCTCGGCTGCTGACCGACGACTACCTGGCCGGCACTTACGCGACCATCGACCTGATATATCCGCGTTTCGTCTCGACGCTCAGCCAGCGACCGGTGGTCGACCGGCTGCTGCCGGTCGAGCCGTCGGACACGGGCACAGAGGGCATTCCCGGCCGGCAGTTCATCTTTGAGCCCGACCCGGACGAGGTCCTGCGCAACCTGCTGCCTCGTTACGTCGCCACGCGCGTCTACCAGGCGGTGCTCGAGCTGACGGCCAGCGAGCAGTCGGCCCGGATGGTGGCCATGAAGAACGCCACCGAGAATGCGCAGGAGCTCATCGAAGACCTGACCCTGACCTACAACAAGGTTCGCCAGGCGAACATCACCCGCGAGATGATCGAGATCGCGACCGGCGCCCAGGCGCTATAGGTCGCTACAGGAGGAGCACCAAGACATGGCAGTCGCCGCACCGGCCACTGGCCGCGTGATCGCCATCACCGGCCCGGTCGTAGACATCGAGTTCCCCGCCGGGTCGCTGCCGGCCATCTTCAATGCCGTCGAGGTGCAGCGCGAGGGCGATCCGTTGACCTGCGAGGTGCAGCAGCACCTCGGCAACAACTGGGTTCGCACGGTCGCCATGACGACGACCGACGGCCTGGCCCGCGGCACCTCCGCGATCGACACCGGCGCGCCGATCAGCGTTCCGGTCGGTCCGCCGACGCTCGGCCGCGTCTTCAACGTGCTCGGCCAGCCGATCGACGCCAAGGGCGCGGTGGAGGCCGAAAGCACCTCGCCCATCCATCGGGCGGCGCCAGCCTTCGATGAGCAGACGACCGCGACCGAGGTCTTTGAGACGGGCATCAAGGTCATCGACCTGATTGCGCCATTCGCCAAGGGCGGCAAGGTCGGCGTTTTCGGCGGCGCGGGCGTCGGCAAGACGGTCATCATCCAGGAGCTGATCCGCAACGTCGCCGAGGAGCACGGCGGCTACTCGGTCTTTGCCGGCGTGGGCGAGCGCTCGCGCGAGGGCAACGACCTGCTCCATGAGATGACCGAGTCGGGCGTCATCGACAAGACCGTGATGGTCTTCGGGCAGATGAACGAGCCGCCCGGCGCGCGCCTGCGCGTCGGCCTCACCGGCTTGACGATGGCCGAGTTCTTCCGCGACGAAGGTCGTGACGTGCTGCTCTTCATCGACAACATCTTCCGCTTCACCCAGGCCGGGTCGGAGGTCTCCGCCCTGCTCGGACGGATGCCTTCGGCGGTTGGCTACCAGCCGAATCTGGCCACCGAGATGGCCGGGCTGCAGGAGCGCATCACCTCGACCAAGACCGGCTCGATCACGTCGCTGCAGGCGATCTATGTCCCGGCTGACGACTACACCGATCCCGCGCCGGCGACGACCTTCGGACATCTCGACTCGTCGATCCGCCTCGAGCGTTACCTGACCGAGCTTGGCATCTACCCGGCGGTGGACCCGCTCACCTCCACCTCGCGAGTGCTCGATCCGAACATTGTCGGGCAGGAGCACTACGAGGTCGCGCGCGAAGTCCAGCGCATCCTGCAGGCCTATCGCGACCTGCAGGACATCATCGCCATCCTGGGCATCGACGAGCTGTCCGAGGAGCAGAAGCTGACGGTCTCCCGAGCGCGGCGGTTGCAGCGCTTCATGAGCCAGCCCTTCTTCGTCGCCGCCGTCTTCACCGGCCGCGAGGGCAAGTACGTGCCCATCCGCGAAACGGTCGCGTCCTTCAAGGAGATCCTCGACGGCAACGCCGACGACCTGCCCGAGCAGGCATTCTTCCTCGCCGGCACGATTGACGACGTGCGCGAGAACGCCCGCCGCCTGGAGGGCGACTCTTGATCGTCCGCCGCGCCGGCGGGTCCTGGCCTGCGGCCGTGGCCAGCGCCTCGGGCCCGGCGCTAAGCGCCGATGACGGCCCTCGGGCTGGCGCAGCGCCGTGCGGTCACCCGCCGACCGCGAGACCCCTCTCTCGCCCAATACCAGCCAACTCCTTCTGCGCACGCCGCCGGACCGTCTGATGCCACTTTTGCTCGAGATCGTCACTCCGGAGCGATTGGCCTACAGCGAGCAGGTCGACAGCGTCGTGTGCCCCGGCATCCAGGGTGAGCTGGGCATCCTGCCGCACCACGCGCCGCTGCTGACCACGCTCGGTGTCGGCGAGTTGCGCATCAGGCGAGGGGGCGACGAGGAGTACTTCGCCATCGCCGGCGGGTTCCTTCAGGTTCGACCGGACAAGGTGGTGGTCATGGCCGAGACTGCAGACATGGCCGCCGAGATCGACCTCGAGAAGGCCGAGGAGGCACGGCGTGAGGCCGAGCGTGCCCTGGCCGAGGGCTTCGACGAACCAGCCGACCTTGCCCGCGCCCGGGCCTCCCTGCAACGCGCGTTGCTGCGCATCAGGGTCGCCGAGCGTCGCCGACGGGAGGGACCGCGCTCGCGCGGTTAGGCCTTTGGCCGGCGATCGCCTGTTCCACTGGGAGTACCAGGAGCCACCCGTCGCACCGCAGGCGTTCCGCGTCTCGGGCGGCCAGCCCCTGCGCGGCACCGTCCGGGTGAGCGGCGCCAAGAACGCGGCGCTGAAGCTGCTGGCCGCGGCCACGCTGACCGGCGAGAGATGCCGCTTCACGAACGTGCCCGAGATCGAGGACGTGAGGGTCATGGTCGAGGTGCTGCGCGACCTGGGCGTGCTGGTGGATCATCCGTCGCCGGGCACGTACGAGGTCGCAGCGGGTGATGTGGAGTGGCTCTTCGTGCCGCTCGAGGCGGCGGCCAAGATGCGCGCAAGCTTCATCCTGCTTGGCCCGCTGCTCGGCCGCTTCGGCCGGGCGATCATCAGCAACCCCGGCGGTGACCGCATCGGGCGACGCCCGGTCAACCTGCACGTGGAGGCAATGCGCCGGCTCGGCGCCGAGATCGAGTACCGCAACGGCTACTACTTCGCGCGCGCGCCGGGCAGGCTGCGCGGCGCGGAGCTGACCTTTCCGCAGGTGACCGTGATGGGCACCGAGAATGCGATCCTGGCGGCCACGCTTGCCGACGGTACGACCACCATTCGCCCGGCCGCTCGGGAGCCGGAGGTCGACGACCTCATCGCCTTCCTGCAGAAGATGGGCGCGGAGGTGGAGCGGGCCGATCCGGACACGGTGGTGGTGAGCGGGCGGCGGCGGCTGCGCGGGGCCGACCATCGCGTGATCTCGGACCGGATCGAGGCCGGCACGTTCGTCGTCGCGGCCGCCGTGACCGGGGGTGAGGTGACCCTTGAATCGGCGCCATGTGACAACCTCGGGTCCTTCCTCGAGATCTTGGCCCGGGCCGGCGTCTCCATCGCATGCGGCCATGACAGGATCGAGGTTCGCGGCGCGCCGCTGGGCAGCGGGGCATACGAGGCGTGTGAGGTCGAGACGGCGCCGTACCCGGGTTTGGCGACGGACCTTCAGCCGCCGACCTCGGTCCTGCTGAGCCAGGCGCGCGGTACGAGCCGCATCCACGAGACGATCTTCGAAGATCGGCTGGAATGGCTCTCACAGTTGGGCCGGCTGGGCGCCCGGATAGAGCTGGTCGACGATCACAACGCGCTGATCCATGGTCCGGCCGATCTGCACGGCGCAGAGGTGTCGATGGGCGACCTCCGCGCCGGAGCCTCCATGATCGTGGCGGCCCTCGCCGCCCAGGGCGAGAGCGTCATTCACGGTGGCCATCACGTCCGACGGGGGTATGAGAACATCGAGCGCAAGTTCCTCGATCTCGGCGCGCAGATCGAGATCGTCTCGGACACTCAGTCAGGCAGGCCCGCATGAAGATCGGTATTGACCTGGGAACGGCCAATATCCTCGTCTACGTCAAGGGACGGGGAGTGGTCATCCAGGAGCCCAGCGTCGTTGCCGTCAGCGACGACAACCACATCGTCGCCGTGGGCGATGAAGCGCGCGAGATGATCGGCCGTACTCCCGGCAACATCAGCGCCATCCGACCGATGAAGGACGGCGTCATCGCGGACTACGTCATCACCGAGGCGATGCTGCGCTACTTCATCAAGAAGGCGGGTCGCTCGTTCACCAAGCCGGACGTGATGATCAGCGTCCCGTCGGGAGTGACCAGCGTCGAGAAGCGCGCCGTGCGCGACGCGGCCCTGAAGGCGGGCGCGGGGGAGGCCTACCTGATCGAGGAGCCACTGGCCGCGGCGATCGGCGCCAACGTGCCCATCAGCAGCCCTTCGGGCAACCTGATCATCGACATCGGCGGGGGCACGAGCGAGATCGCGGTGATCTCGCTGGGCGGCATCGTCGTCGCCCGCTCCGTGCGCGTGGGAGGGAACCGCTTCGACGAGTTCATTGCCAACTACGTGCGCAAGAAGTACAACCTGATGATCGGCGAGCGGACGGCGGAGGAGATCAAGATCACCATCGGGACTGCCCTGCCCCTCGATCGCGAGCTGCACATGGAAGTGCGCGGGCGCGACCTGATCGCCGGCCTGCCGCGGACGATCCCGCTGACCAGCTCGGAGGTCACCGAGGCGCTCGAGTCACCCCTGCAGCAGATCGTGGCCACGGTCCGCGCGGTGCTCGAGGAGACTCCGCCGGAACTGTCGAGCGACATCATCGACAAGGGCATGGTGATGACCGGCGGCGGATCGCTGCTGCGCAACATCGACAAGCTTCTGACCCAGGTCACGGGCGTTCCCTGCCACGTAGCCGAGAACCCGCTCAACTGCGTGGCACTGGGCACCGGCCTGGCCCTCGAGCACTTCGACTTCTTCAAGAAGTCGCTCGTGCAAAAGGTCTGAGCGGTTCCATGCTCGGCCCGGACACGGGCTCTGGACGACAGCGCTCGTTCATCGACCTGCACTGCCACACGGCGGCTTCCTTCGACAGCCTCAGCCGGCCCGAGGCGGTTGCCCGCACTGCCGCGGCCCGCGGCCTGACCCACCTGGCCATCACCGACCACGAACGGATCGATGGCGCGCTGCAGGCGCGCGAGGCTGCGCCGCCGGGGCTGTCGGTTATCGTCGGTCAGGAGGTGCGCACGCGCGGAGGGGATCTCATCGGCCTGTACCTTGAGCGGCCGATACCGCCGGGGCTGGCCGCCAGCGAGACAGCCGACGCCATTCACGAGCAGGGTGGTCTCGTCGGCCTGCCGCACCCCTTCGACCGCTTCCGTGCGAGCGGCGCACGCCGCAACAGCGATCGTGACTGGCTTGCGCTCTTGGAGCGGGTCGACTACATCGAGGCCTGGAACGCACGGATCATGGTCGGCGACGGCAACCTCCGTGCCGCCGAGCTGGCCCACGAGCGAGGACTACCGGGCGTGGCTGCCTCCGATGCGCACACCTTGATGGAGGTGGGCGTCGCCTACACCGCGGTCGAGGGGCACATTACTAACGCCGCACAGCTGCGCGCCGCCTTCGCCCAAGCGAACCTCGTCACCGGCCGATCTTCTCGGCTGATCCGCGCCGGCATGCCGCTGGCCAAGGGTCTCCAATGGCTGCGCGGCAACCGCCGTCTGCAGGTCGGCGCCTGACGAGGAAGACGATGAGCCACAGTTCGGAGCATCTGCCGGAGGAGGAGCATTCGCCGGAGGAGGAGCAGCCCGAGCAGCTGAGCGAGCGCGAGCAGCTCTCGCTCGCCCGGCGCCTGCGAGATCCGCGCACGATCGTCTCGATCGTCCTGCCGCTCCTTCTGCTCGGCCTGCTCGCGTCCCAGCTGCCAGGATTCCGCCTGGAAGAAGCGGCCCAGCGCATCGGCCAGGCCGATCCGTGGCTGTTGGTTGCCGCCTTCCTGGTCTACTACCTTGGCTTCCCGCTGCGTGGCTATCGGTGGCAGCTGCTGCTGAGGAGCGCCGGCACGCGTGTCGGGGTGCGCGACTCGACCGAGATCATCTTCATCAGCTGGCTGGTCAACTGCCTGGTGCCGGCGAAGCTCGGTGATGTCTACCGCGCCTGGCTGCTGCGGGCCAACTTCCTGGTCTCGCTGAGCCGAACCTTCGGCACGGTATTCATCGAGCGCATCTTCGACCTGTTCGCGATCGCGATCCTTGGGCTCGCCGCCGGCTTCTGGTCGTTCCGAGCAGGCCTGCCGCCGGAGGTCCAGATCGTCATCGGCATAGGGCTGGCAGTGGTCATCGCGCTGAGCATCGGCCTCTACACGGTGCGCAGCTTCGGTCGGCGCTTCATCTTCCGCGCGCCGCTGCCCGCCAAGCAGCGGGTGCTGGAGTACTACGAACGCTTCGAGCAGGGGGTCTTCGCAGTTGGGCGACGGCAGGTGCCGTGGCTCGCGCTCATAACGGCTCTGATCTGGGCAACCGAGGCGATGCGCCTGCTACTCGTGATCCAGGCCCTTGGCTTTACCGACGTCCACCTCGGCATCAGCGGCGCCTTCTTCGTGGCGCTGGCCGCTTCGCTGCTGACGGCAATCCCATTCACGCCGGCCGGCCTGGGGGTGGTCGAGCTGGGCGTTGTGGGCATCCTCACGATCATCTACGGCGTTGGTCTGGGGGATGCGGCGGCGATCACGGTGGTCGATCGCACGATCAGCGTGCTGTCGATCATCGCGCTGGGCAGCGTCGCCTATCTCGCCTCGAGCAAGACCAGGGGCAGCCGTGAGCGACGCGAGGCCGACATCAGCCCGGCGACGTAGCGCGCGGCGTCGCCAAGCGACCCACCATGGGGGCCACATAAAGATGCGATGCCGGTCCCCAGATAAACCGGCATCGCAGGGGGGCAGCTCGGTCAGCCGGCGGCGCCGGCGGATGTCAGCGACTGTGAGGCGTCGAGCCGTTGGCGGAGACGGGGCGGCGCATCCCCTCGCGGGCGGCAGCCAGCCTGCGCATCCGCAGCGCGAGGTAGTACTCCATGACCTGGCGGACCTGCGGCTCGCTGAGCAGGTCGTCCGCTCGGAGGGCGTATTCGACACGTGCAGTGGGATGGGTCACGGCGGAGCCCATCAGCCCGAAATACTGCGGCGCGTCCGACTCGTCGCGAAGTTCGCGCAGCCCACGGGCCAGCTTCGATGCTGTGCCCAGTGACGGCGTGCGGTCACCGCGGACCAGCCGCGAGATGGTGGAATGATCTACGCCCGACTGCTGTGCCAGCTGGCGCTGCGACATCTTCTTTGCCTTCAGCTGGGTCCTCAACCATTCGTTGAAGGCCCGCCCATTCTGGACGCTCATGGGCTGATGTTTTCTCCGCTGGTGACGGTCGGCGGGGTCCCCTTTCCCCGGTCGCTGCTGGTGGCGACGTGCGCATGATCCGGTGCCCGCGGGCGCCACCGATATAGGCCCTTGGTACGCCTGAGCCGGAACCGTCAGGTGCAGCGGTCGAGTGGTGTTGTGTGGACTCGGCTGGGGCAGGTGCGCGGTGCTGGCGAGCTCGCGCCCAAGCCACGGGCAGTCGGCCCGCCGCTCAGCTGGTTGCGCTGCCCGGCGGCGCGCTGCGAGAGCGTGAGCCGCGCACCTCGAAGGCCTCCGGCGGGAGGTCGGGCAATGGCTCGCCGGCGATCAGCAGCCGCACTCGGTCCATGTTGACCGCGTCGTACCCGAGATCCATGCCCGGAGTCTCCAGATAGGCGGGCAGCCGCCCCAGCCACGGATGCTCGAGCAACCGACGCAGAGCCCGCGGCCCGATCTGGCCTGCCCCAATGTGCTCGTGGCGGTCGACCCGGGACCCGCAAGCCGTGCGCGCATCATTGAGATGAAGCATCACGAGTCGGTCTCCGAGCAGCTCTCGAGCGCGATCCGCCAGGTCGTCGATCGCCTCCGGCGTATCGATGCGATGCCCGGCTGCCCACAGATGGGCAGTGTCCAGGCACAACCCGACCCGATCCGAGGCACCACCCGCATGAGACGTCGCTTCCAGGATCTCGGCCATCTCCTCCAGAGTGCTGCCCAGGCCATCGCCGCTTCCGACCGAGTTCTCCAGTACTAGCATCGGGCTGGGTGAGCCGTCCGACAGCGAGCGGGGCAGATCTACCAGCACGCGGGACACGCCCTCGCCGAGACGCCGTATGCCCGCATCTCGGTCCAGCCCGCGGTGCGACCCGACGTGTATGTTCATGAAGCGCGCCCCGTAGGCGGCCGCCAGCCGCATGTCGGTGACCAACGTCGCGATCGAGCGCTGCCAGAACGTGTCGTCGCCACCGGCCAGGTTGACCAGGTAGGGACCATGCACCGCGAGAGGCCCAATTCCAGAACGCGTCAGTGCCCGCCGAAATTCCTGAAGCTTGGGCGGGGCGTCGGCACGTCGTCGCCATGCGGTCGGGTTATCGGTGAAGACCTGGACGGTTGCCGCCCCGAGCTCAGCTGCGCGTTGCGCTGCCCTGGCGAGGCCTTGTCCGAGCGGCAGGTGCGGGCCGATCAGCCGGCCACCCAGGGCTCGACGGGCTTCGCTGGTCATCAACTCGATGGTAGCGCCGGACCGGCGTTTGACGGTCGTCAAATCGGAAGCCTATGGTTGCAGCGCTGTGAATGAGGACCTGCTGACGTCGATGAAGGCACTTTCGGACGCTTCGCGCCTGCGCATCGTGGGGCTGCTTGCCGGCGGTCGCGCGATGTCCGTGGCCGACCTCGCGGAGAACCTGCGCTTGACGCCGGGTACGGTGGTCCACCATCTGAAGCGTCTGTCCGAGGCCCGGCTTGTCGAGTCTCGGCCGAGGGCACCCTACGTCGATTACTCGCTGCGGCTCGAACGACTCGCCCAGATCGGCGCCCAGCTGCATACGCTGTCACGCAGCCAAGATCCCGTCATAGACGGCTCCATGGACGCTCCCGAATGGGCCTCCCCTGACCAGGCGCGCGTGCTGCGCAGCTTCATGAAAGAAGGCCGATTGACTGGTATCCCGGCCCAGCACGGCAAACGACTGGTGGTCCTTCGCCACGTGGCCGAGATGACTTTCGAGCCCGGTGTCGAGTACCCGGAGAAGGAAGTGAATCAGCGCCTGGCGCTGCTTCACCCGGACACAGCCTCGTTCCGCCGCTACCTGGTTGATGAGGGCTTCATGTCGCGTGAGAGAGGCCTGTATACGCTGCTGCCCAGAAGGAACTGGCCGCTCTAGCGCTCTCTCGCCAGGGCCAGCGCCGACACTGCGGCCACCCCGGCTCCGTACAGGGCGGCTGCGCAACCGACCAAGGTGGAGCCGGTTGTCGAGACATCGTCGATGAGCACGATCCACCTGCCGGCAATCTGGGTGAGGTACTGCTCTCGGACGTCGAATACCCGGCCGACGTTCGCCTGGCGGGCTGAGCGGCTCAGGCCGTGCTGGGCGGCGGTACGCTCGGTGCGCCGAAGCGCTGACACCACCGGCAGGCCCAGCTGACGACCCACTTCGCGCGCCAGCAGCTCCGCTTGGTCGAAGCCACGCTCCCGCTGCCGCGCAGCGTGAACCGGGACCGGCACAAGGACCTCCCCGCCGACTCCTGCCCGCCGCCACCGCGCTGCCATCAGCTGCCCGAGCGGACCCGCGAGTCGCTGCTCGCCGTCGTACTTGAGCGCGTGCAGGCTGCTGCGGGCGGGGCCCGCATAGGGGCCGCACCACTCTATCTGCACGATGCCGGCCGGCTGGGCCGACTGGAGCCCGATCGGCACGCCCGGCGGCTCGTTCATGCGCCGCCCCATGCTGCGCAGGCAGGCGGTACACAGCAGCTGGCCTTCCAGGCCGCAGCCGGGGCACTGGGGGGGCATCAGCACGTCGAGGAGGCGCCGCATTGGGCGGATGATGGCGAAATCCGCTTAGCCTGCAGTTGCACCCGGTGAGTACACATATGCCCCCGCCCCATTTGCCTTGGGCTGAGCCAGACCGTCCCCGGCTGGCGGCCGCCGCGGCCGCCCTCAACCGCCCTTGGGGGCGCCGTTCCGGTGGGCCATCGAACTTTGGATCACGGCCAAGGGCTGATGCGCAGGAGATCGCCTACGCGAACGCCGCGTTCCCGGACCGAGCTCGCAGGCAGCTCGATGGCGCCCTGTGCGCCGGCGACGCGGACGACGAGACCTGTCCACGGCCGCAGGTGCTCGCGAATGTCGACGACCTGAAGCGCGCCGGTGCCATCTGGGCGCGTAACGAACAGGCAGTCGATCGGAAATCTCATGAACAGCATGTGGATCCCGGTATCGCCCGGCAGGTACAGCCCCTCGTCATCGTCCAACCGGGCCCTGCCCATCAGGCCGCGGAGTCGGGCGGTGAAAGTGCGCGCCACCACGACGCGGCCGAAGAGCACCTCGCCCCCTGCGTTCGACAGGGCTACATGCACCGTCCTGAGCTACCGGCCCGCGGGCATCTCGGTCATGATCAGGATCATCGGCGGGCCCAGGAGGACGATGAAGAGCGACGGGAAGATGCATCCAACGAGCGGGAAGAGCATCTTGATCGGCGCCTTGTTAGCCATCTCCTCGGCGCGTTGACGACGTTCGATGCGCAGCTGCTCGGACTGGACCTGAAGCACCTTGCTGATCGACACGCCCAGTTGCTCAGCCTGGATGATCGCGCCGATGAAGTTGCTCAGCGCGGGTACGTCAGCTCGCTCCGCCAGATCCCGCAGCGCATCCCGCCGCGCGCGACCAACGCGAACCTCCGCAAGCACGCGTTGGAACTCGTCCGACAGCGGGCCTCGGAGCTTCTCCACCACCTTGGCCAGAGCTCCGTCGAAAGAGAGACCGGCCCGCACGGAGATCGTCAGCAGGTCGAGCGTGTCGGGAACGGCCAGCAGGATCCGCTTCTGGCGCTGTCGGATGCGACGGGATAGCCACATCTCTGGGGCTACGAAGCCAAGCAAACCCGCGACGAAGCCGATCGGCAGCGACCTCAGCCCGCCGCCCAAGAGCATGAGCGCAGCGACGGCCACTCCTGCCACGACGACCATCGCCAGCAGCTTGAGGGCAACGAAATCCACCGCGCGCAGGCCGGCCGGGTTACCGGCCATCAGCAGGCGCCGATCCGTGCGACTCACTCGCTTCGGGCTCGCGATGCGCCTGGCAAATCCGGTGAGCCGACGAAGCAGCGGCCGTACAGTTCGGTCGAAGAGCGGCTCATCCAGCTCGATCTCCTCGAGCGAGCGAGTCTTCATCGCCCCGAGCTGCACAAGCCGAGCCTGCACAGGATCGACTGAGGCAGCTCCGAACAGCGCGTATGCGATCAACAGGACCCCGAGGCCGGCCAAGCCTGCCAGGAGTAGCGTCAGCTCCATGCCCTAGATCTCGATGTCGACGATGCGGCGGATGAGCAGGAAGCCGACCATCATGCTGAATACCCCGGCCGCCAGAAACGCCACGCCCAATGGCGCACCGAGAAAGGCCGGGGGATTCCGGAACATCGGCTCCATGAAAGTGGGAGAGACGAGGCTGATGATGATCACCAGACCGACCGGCAGGCCGCCGACGACGTACCCGGATATTCGCTGCTGAGCCGTCAGGCTGCGGATCTCGCCCTTGATACGTACTCGCTCTCGGATCGTGAACGCGATGGCGTCGAGAATTTCCGCCAGATTTCCACCAACCTGATATTGGATGGTGATGGCGGTGGCCATCAGGTCCAGGTCCTCCGACTTGACGCGCCGCGTCATGTTGACCAGCGCCTGCTCCAGATCGAGGCCGAGGTTCACCTCGCGGACGACTCGCCCGAACTCGGTCGAGATCGGTGGACGTGTTTCTCGCACGACCATTTCCACAGCCTGGAGGAACGAGGATCCTGCGCGCAGAGAGTTCGCCAGCAGGGTGATCGTGTCTGCCAGGCCGGAGTTGAAGGCTTTCAGTCGCTGCGCCTGTCGCCGGCGGATCCAGAAGCGAGGCGCGAAAAACCCAACGGCGACACCGATGAGCCAGAAGATCGGGTTGGCGAACGCAGTCACGAACGGACTGAGGACGAATACGAGCAGTGGCGTCGCGACAACGGCACCGAGTCTCAGGGCCAGATACTCGCTCGGCTTGAGCGTCAGATCTGCCCTCGCGAGCTCGCGAGCCATGTTGGCAGCCCAGTTCTGCTCATCGACCGCCTTGTTGAGATTGGCGACGGCACTTGAGGACGCGAGCGCTTCACCGAACGACTGGCGCGACGCCTTGTGACTGTGCTGTTCGGGCTGAGCTGCGGCGTAACGCTGGAGCCGCTGACTGACCGATGAGCCGCCAAGCAGCCCAGCGAATATCAGCAGCACGGAAAGGCCGGCGAGCGCGGCCAATCCCAGCACAATGAGCTCTTGGGGCATGTCAGAAGTTCGAGCCGAAGAGGTTCGGCGGCAGATGGATCCCGAGAGCCTGGAACTTCTCTGAGAAGCGCGGCCTCACGCCGGTCGGCCTCAGGCGTCCCTGAACCTTGCCGTCGGAGACCCCCGTCTGCTCATAGATGAAGACGTCCTGCATGACGATGACGTCCCCCTCCATGCCCTGCACCTCGGTGATGTTGGTGATCTTCCGCTGCCCGTCACGCAGGCGCTCCTGGTGGACGATCAGGTCCACCGCTGAAGCGATCTGCTCGCGGATGGCACGCAGTGGAAGCTCGACGCCAGCCATCAGGACCATCGTCTCGAGGCGGGACAGCATGTCGCGCGGCGAATTCGCGTGGCCGGTGGACATCGAGCCATCGTGGCCCGTGTTCATGGCCTGCAGCATGTCGAGCGCCTCGCCGCTGCGGCACTCACCGACGATGATCCGGTCGGGGCGCATGCGGAGGGCGTTGCGTACCAGCTCACGGATCGGGATCGCGCCCTTCCCCTCGATGTTGGGCGGGCGTGACTCGAGCGTCACGACGTGCTCCTGGCGTAGCTGCAACTCGGCGGCGTCCTCGATCGTGACAATGCGCTCGTCGTTCGGGATGTACGAAGAGAGGACGTTGAGCATCGTCGTCTTGCCCGAGCCCGTACCGCCGGAGACAAAGACGTTGAGGCGTGCCTCGACGCAGGCCCTGAGGAAGTCAAACATCTCGGGGGTTGCAGTGCCGAACCGAATCAGGTCTTCGGTCGTAAGCGGCGAAGCGGCAAATTTGCGGACGGTGAGAACCGGACCGACCAGGCTGAGCGGTGGGATGATCGCGTTCACGCGCGACCCGTCGACAAGACGGGCGTCGACCATCGGGCTCGATTCGTCGATCCGCCGGCCAATCGGGCTGATGATCCGATCGATGATGCGCATGACGTGCTCGTCGTTCTGGAAGGTGACGTTGGTCAGCTCCAGGCGGCCGCCGCGCTCGATGTAGACCTGGCGCGCGCCATTGACCATCACCTCTGTGATGCTCTCGTCGCGCAGCAGCGGCTCCAGCGGACCGAGGCCTACGATCTCGTCAACGATCTGCTCGAGCATCCGCGCGCGCTCGGCGCGAGTCAGCGCGAGGCCCTCGTCGTCCAGGGCGCGGTTGAAGATCTCCTCGATCTCGCGCCGCACCTCGATCTGGTTGGCCAGATCGAGCTTGGGGTTCATCTCGTTGATGACGCGCTGCTGGATGCGAAGCTTGGCGTCGCGGAAGTTCTCCCGCAACGGCACCTGGCTGAGCATTCGGGGCGACGCAGTCGGGGGCTTGGCCCCCTCCGGCCCGCGCGGAATGGCCGATGGCGCAACCGCCGGCAGTCCGGGATTGGCAGCCGGAGGCGGTGCGATGGGCGCGCCCTCCTGGCCCATCGGCGCTGGCCCCTCGGTCGCCGGCCGGGCACTCTCGATCCTTCTAAGGAGCGACATCAGGCGTTCCCCTCCTGTTGGTTAAGACGAAGTGTACCGGTGCATGCAATCAACGCCATGCGAGTAGCGACCTCCGCGCGGCCGGCGCCTTTTCGGTGGCCGTCGGAGCGACCTTGGCGGACGGCGCGACGAGGGCTCTGGCCATGCGCATGACGTCCTGGCTGACCTTCGCCTGGGGGGTGGCCAGGACGAACGGGGTGCCTCGATTGAGGGCCGTCACCACCGTGCGCCCGTCTGAGACGACCGTGTGCTCGATCCGCCTCCCAATCGAGCGCTCGACGTCCTGCTGGCGGATGCCGTAGGAGGCATCCGCGCGGTTGAGCAGCAGCTGCACCTTGTCGCCCGAGTAGCCCAGCTGCTCGACGACAGCCAGGAACTGACGGCAGTTCTTGATGCTCGTGATCTCGAGCGTGAGCATGGCCAGGACCACGTCGGCCTGATCGAGGAATGCCAGCGTGGTGTCGTGCAGCCAGGGCCACGCATCAATGACCACCAGGTCATGGGTGCGGCGCAGCGCTGCGGCGATCTTCTCGACCTGGTCCGCTGTCACGAGCTCTGCCATCTCGGGGCTCGGCGGGGCCATGAGGATGTCGAAGCCGGCGACGTGGCTGACCAGGCTGCCTTCCAGGGGGTCGCTCTCGCCGTTGCCCACCGCCCGCGCCACATCGGCAATCGACTTGTTCTTGGGATCGAGATTGAGCATCATCGCGACGTCGCCGAACTGCAGGCTGCCGTCGACCAGCACCACCTTCTGCTCGAGGGCCGCCGCAGCCGCCGCCAGGTTCACTGCCACGGTGGTCCTGCCCACCCCGCCCTTGGCCGCAAACACGGTGATGATCCGCCCGGCCCGGTTCTCCTCGGCGCCGTCAGACTGACTCGGCGGTGCCTCGCTGCTGACGGCAAAGCGGCTGAGCTTATCGCGCTCACGCGCGACCACCTGGCGGATGGAGGCCACCAGCTCATCGGAGCTGAAGGGCTTGACGAGGAACTCGCGCGCGCCTGCCAGCATGGATCGGCGCAGATAGTCTGCCTCGCCCTGAACGCTCATCATGATGACCGCGGTGGTCGGCGCGCGTGCAGTGAGCTGCTCGGCGGTGACGATGCCGTCCATCTCGGGCATGTTGATGTCCAGCAGGAGCGCGTCTGGCCGCAGCTCCTCGGCCATGTCCAGCGCCTCTGGTCCCGATCCAGCCGCGCCCACAACCCGTATGTCTGGCTCGAAGCTGAGTAGCTTGGCCAGGTGCTCGCGGGTCTCTGGGATGTCGTCGACGATCAGGACGCCGATCGGCTCAGCCATGGTTGGTTGCTCCTCGGCGGTGAAGGCGCTTCAAGGCGGGCTCCGGACTGTGACAGCTGTCAGCGAACTGGGGCCCGGGCAGGCGCCCGGACCGACTGTTCGAATTCGACCAGGACCGGCACGGCGCTGGTCGCCACTCCGCAAATGAGTGAAGCGGTACCGATCCGAGGAGGATGGATCGGTACCGCTCCGCTGCCAGAGGAGTGGGCCCCTCTCACCACGCCGGCGAACCGGTCTGTTGCTAGGCTGCACCGGCGGCGCGGAGCTGGGTATGACCCACTCGTACCAGCGGGTCCGGCGATCAGTTGATGGTGTCGGCGATGGTGGAGAGGATGTCGCTCAGCTGGGTACCGAAGAAGCTCAGTGCGACGAGTGCCACGACGACGATCAGCCCGACGATCAGGACGTACTCCGCCAACGCCTGGCCGCGAGTCAGCTCGGACTCGGGGGTACCACTGTGCGGCTCGGCTGCGGGCATGGCCCCGATGCTAGCAGCGAGCGTCACCTGCTGCGGAAAGAGAAACGCCGGCCCGCGGGCCGGCGTTTCGTACTTGCGCCGCGACTAGATCGCCTCGGCGACCTCCGACATGATCGAGTCGATCTGTTCGCCAAGGAACGTCACCGCGAGGATGACGGCCACTGCGATGAGCGCCAGAATCAGCGCGTATTCGGCCAGACCCTGGCCTCGTTCGTCGCGCGCCAGCAGGCGCTGGAAGCTGATCATTCCCTCTTATCCTCCGACTGCGTTTCGCCCCGGCGTGACGGGATCCGATGCAACGCTACGGTGCCCCCGGGTGCCGTGAAATGGGAAATTAGTCCTCATGTACGCTGGTGTCAATGGCTAAGTTGACTTCGAGCGACAGCTCCAGGCTGAGCCTGTTGTCCTTGTCGCGGAGCGTCACGCCTGCCGCTGAGGCACGCTCGTGCAGTGCGTCCACGGCCTGCCGTCCGAGCGCATAGCGAGCGGTCCAAGCCTCCCCGGACGCCGCGCGCGCCGCGTCCTGCTCGGTGATCATTGACTGAAGTGCCTCTGGTAGTCCGGAAGATGTCTTTTCCGGGGGGGCCGGAGAGGCGTCAAACGGCACAGGAAGGGACCGAACCGTTGCCTCCATGCGAGCGTCAGTCCAGTTGAGACGAAGCGCGACTTCCGCGGGCACTTTCGCGAGGTAGGCTTCGAGGGCGTCGTCGATCAACCTGAAAAGTTGTGTTTCCACCTCGCGGTTCAGCCTGCGGTCAGGACCCACTGACTCGAATCGAACCGGCACACCCGATCTGCGCTGGCGCTCGGCAGCGGCCCGACGCAGGGTGGGAACAAGACCGAGGTCGTCGAGGACCATCGGACGTACTTCGAAAATGAAGCTCTTGGTTGCCTCGAGGGCGTGCTGAACCATGCCGCGCAGAGCGGCCAGCTCGCGCTGAGCTGCGACCGGATCGCCCGCCAGCAGGCGTTGCACAACCTCTGCCTGGAGCGCGATGTTGGCGATGCTCTGAGCAGGGCCGTCGTGCATCTGCCGGGCAATCGCCCGACGCATCTCCTCCTGGGCGTTGAGGACCGCGTTCGATTGGGAGCGGCCAGGGAGCGCGCCGCCATCGGAAGTCAGCGGCGGGCTCGCTTCGCGTGTGGCAGGGCTTGCGAGGTCCGCCACGCCCGCCGACTCGAGCGCGTGCAGCACCTCGGACAGGCTGGACTCGAGCCGCTGGAGCACCTTTTGCTTTCCCTCGAGGACCTCCATCTGCGAGCTCATGAGCGCGCTGCGCTGGTACTGGAGGATGAGCGCCGCGTGTGCCTCGCGGAGTTCCGCCGGCACCGAGTGCTGGTCCATGAGCGCCTTGAACCGCTCGTCCGCCGCTTCGCGCCTTGCCGCGTGCCGATCGGCTTCGATGCGGGCCTGGCGCATCAGCAGGTCGATCTCCTCGAGCTCCCGGCGCGACGCCGCCTCCCTCGCCGCAAGCACCTCGGCCAGCCTGCCCCCGTCACTGGCCACGCCGATCAGTCCTCTGGGATCCGGATCCAACCCTGCTTCATGGCGTAGACGACCGCCTGAGTGCGGTCGTTCACGGACAGCTTGCGCAGGATGGAGCTCATGTGGTTCTTGACTGTCTGCTCGCTGATGGAAAGGGCGTAGGCGACCTGCTTGTTGGTCATGCCCTTGGCGATGTTGTCCAGGATCTCGACTTCGCGGGGCGACAACGGGGCGAAGATCGGCGCCGCCTCCTGGCCGTAGACGGCAAGCTCGCGAAATTCCTTCAGCACGCGGCTCGCGACGGCTGGCCGCGAGAAGACCTTGTCGTTGATCAGGTACTCGCCGGCCCGGACTCGACGGATGATCGTGACCAGGTCGTCGGGGTTGATGTCCTTGAGGATGAACGCAGCGGCCCCTGCCTTGATGGCTTCGAACAGCTGGTCCTCGTCCTCGGCGACGGCCAGCGCGATGATGCCCACGCTCGGGATCTCGCGCTTGACGCGCTGCGTGGTCTCGATGCCACCCGGTGCCGGTAGCGACAGGTCGAGGAGGACAATGTCCGGCGACAGGTCAACCGCTTGCTGGAAGGCGTCGCGCGCGTCCTCGGCTTCGCCGACCACGTCGAAGTCGGGCTCGCGCTCCAGGATCTGGCGCATCCCCACCCTGAAGAGGGCGTGATCGTCGACCAGCAGGATCTTCGTGCGCTGGTCGGGGTTGCGCCGATCCGGACCCCCGCGACGTCGCTCCGGGCCGCTGTACTCGACATCCATCTCGTTCATCTCCCACTCCCGCTGCTGTTGGCGACAAGGCGTATCACGGTGCCCCCGCCGGGGCTGCTGTCGATGGTCAGGTGTGCACCGAGCAGCTCTGAGCGCTCGCGCATGAAGCGAAGTCCAAAGTGGCGGCGCCGTGCCCTACGGTCGATCTCCTGCGCCTCGAAACCTCGCCCGTCGTCGCCGACCTCCAGGACCCACTGGTCCTGGCCTCTCGGCCCGGGCTCAACCCGCGTGTGAAGCCAGGCTCGGCCCGCCTCCGAGTGCTTGCCTATGTTCCGCAGTGCTTCCTGCGCAACTCGCAGGACGGCGGAGCGCGCCGGTCGCTCGAGCATCTCGGACGAGGCCTCCAGGCGGACATCGACGTTAAGACCGGCCCCTTCGGCCAGGCGCGCTGCGGCTTCCGCCAGGGCGGTGTTGAGGTCGTCCGACTCGGATAACGGCGGACGCAGCTGATATATGTAGCCGCGCAGCATGTCGAGCTCACCGCGCAGCATCTCGCGCAGGCGATGCAGCTCCTCGACGGCCAGACCGGGCGCATCCCGTAACTGCCGCTCGATGATCTCGCACTGCATGATCAGATTGCTCAAGGCCTGCGCTGGCCCGTCGTGAAGCTCGTCGGCTAGGCGCGCGCGCTCACGCTCCTGCGCCTCGAGCACGGCGAGCGCAAGGTCGTCGAGCGCGCGATCGACCGATTCCTTGACATCAGCAAGGGTGCCGCGGTCGGTACGTCGGCTCACGCCGAGCGTGCCTACGTCCATTGACGAGCGAGTATAGGTTGCCGCGGAGTCGTCGACCGATCGGTCCCGGGGCATTAGCGGCAAGCCTCGCTGATCTCGAAGATGGCGGCACCGAGCGGCTGTCCCGGTCCAGGAGCCAACTCACGGAAGCACGCGCCTGCAGGCTGGCTGCGCAGCAGCGCAGGGTACTGCCCGCGCGAAGCGCTTATCACCACCAATGAGGCATCGAACTCGCGCGCCAGCTCCGTGACACTTGCCAGTGGCTCCGCAGGTAGCGCAATCGCGGAAAGGCCCGTCGCTTCGGCCAGCCATATGGGGTGATCGCTGATCACTACCATCTGGTTCCCGGTCGCAGTGCCCGTCAACCGTAAAACGGCCCGACCCAGGGCCTGCCAATGCCGCTCGTGGTGCGCCGCGTGGGCGCTCAGGCTGCTCACCGTAAGCCAGGTCATGGGCAGCAGCATGAGCGGCAACGCGACGGGTGCCAGCCACGCGTTCGAGCGATGCCAGCGCCTCCATTTTCCTATCGCCCGGACGGCGCTATCCAGGCCGAGCACTGCCGCGACTGTCAGGGCCACATGGACGAACCCGGCCGCGTGCTGGAAGGTTCCCCAGAGCGTGGCAACCGGGAACAACACGGCCGTTGCGACGAAAATGGCCGTGCCGGCAAGTGCGAGAACGCCCAGCGACGTGGCGCGGACGTCGGGGCGTCGAGCCATCAGGATCGCCAGCGCCACCAGCCCCGCCAGGGCCACCGGCGCGGCGGGAATCAGGATCACATTCGCCGCGTTGTGGACCAGCGCCGTCGCGACGTTGGACAGCCACGTGGTGGGACCGGCAGCCAGAAACGCCTCCACTGAAGGTGGCTCCAGATAAGCAAAGATCTGGTCGTTCCGCAGCAGCACGGCGTTGTCAACCACCTGGCCCGGCAGAGGGGTACCGAAGACAAGCAGGTTCCGAGCAAGCCATGGCGTAGCGATGACCAGGCCCCCCAAGCAGGCCGCAAAGAGGAGCCGCGGCCTGAGGGTCCCGCGCCCCGCAGCCACAAGGACGGCGGTAAGCGCGAGCCAGACCGCCTCGTGCCTGGCCAGCCATGCGAGCCCGACGATCACCCCAATCACGAACCAGTGCTGGGCTCGGCGTTCCGGCGGCGTTCTCAGGGAGCCCGCAGTCGCGATACCGATGGCGGTTGCCAGTACCGCGAAGGGCATGGTGGAGTCGGGCAGCACGACGGCCACCAGCAGGGGTCCGGTCGCCAGCGTCAGTGCTCCGGCGCCAAGCGCGAGCACGGCGGATCGATCTTTGCCCAGCCCGAGCGCCGCACTGGCCTCCATCGTGATGAACCACGCCATGGGCGCGAGAAGAGCGCCCAGCGCCGCCATCGCCAGCTGGGCGCCCGCGAGATCGGAGGTGGTCAGCGCCATTCCTCCCGCACTGACGAGCGAAGCGAGGGGCTGCCACAGCTCGAACGCTGGGCGAGGGAGGACCAATGGCTCGCGGGCGTAGCTCCAGATGGCGTCGATCGTCAGGCCGCGACCCGAAAGCAGGTTTCGCGCCACGGCAACGTAGTACGCGCTGCCCTCGTTGACCGCAAAGGTCACCATCCGCCCGGCCAGGGCATATACCGCGACGCCCACCAAATAGAGCGCGATCGGGACTGCTGCTCCGCGATCGATACCGCCGAGAACACTCGTGCCCCGCGCCTCCCGTTCTGCGGCAACGTGTGTGCTCACGGATCGCATCGCCGGTCAGACGGCTCGAAGCAAAGGGCATACAGCGCCGCGCGTGGTGCCGTGGCGCCACCGATCGCCTCTACGGTGGTCAGCGGCTCGGAGATCCAGCCTGGACGCTCAGCCCCCAGGAGGATCGGCTGCAGCGCAGGCACAATGGCGCGGCTCTCCAGCAACAGCCAGCGGATCTCGTACGCCCTGGCCACGTTTTCGATGACCGGCAATGGATCCTGCGGGGTGAGGACTCCTGGAAGGCCGTACAAGTAGTTGAGGGAGCCGGGGTCGGCGCTCATGACCCGCTCGTCCGGAGCAAGCGCTGCCAGGACATCGTTCATATCGCGCTTGGGTGATGCGCTGTCCGCCCAAGCGCCCGCAGTCCCGTGAATCTGGAGGGCAGCGGCGAGGAAGGAAACGGCTACGGCGGCGGCCAGAAACATGCGTGTCGCTCGGGGCGCGTGCCAGGTGACCCTGCGCCGAGCCACCCACGCCGTGACCGCGGCGACTCCGGCCGCGACCAGGACGTACGCATGGGGTAACAGGGCGCCCACCGAGTGCAGGAAAAAGCCTCGCCCGGCGTGTACGGAAAACACCAGCGCACTCGCGCCGATCAGGGCGATCGCGTACACAAAGAACTCTCGGAAGTGCGGACTGCGGCGATGTCGCCAGATACCGACACCCAGGAAAACTGCCAACACCACGGCAAACGGGGCGACTATCAGGATCGTCAACGTCGAAATGAGGCCATCGATGCGGCTCTCGAGTATCGGGCCGACGCCTGCTGCGAGAAAACCGGCCAGCGTGGGCGGGTCGCTGACGCTGAACTGCTGTTCGTAGTCGGTAAGCCACAGCATGTGCCCGCTCGCTGCCGACGGCGCGAAGCTGCCAAAGGTGACCAGCTGCCGGATCAGCCACGGAGTAAGGGTCGCAAGCAGGACCGCGGCCGCAGTGGCTCCAGCAAGAAGCGCCCTGCTCGGGGTCTCCGATCGGCGGATGAGCACGACCGTTGCCAGCCCCATGGGCAGGAGCAGTAGCACCCCGTCGTTTCGGGACAGCATGGCCAAGCCGGTGGTAAGGCCGCCTAGGACGAGTGCGCGGCCGTCACCTCTGGACCCGCGTGACGCCAACCACAGCGTCGCCGCCGCGAGCGTCATGAACAGCCCAAAGTTGTCCGGCTGGGCCATGAATGGGGTGAGGCCCAATGGAACCGCCGTCAGCAGGCCCGCCGTAATGGCGCTGGATCGGCCGAGTGCGGCGTCCCTGGCAATGGAGTAGGCGAGGGGCGCGGCCAGTGCCCCAATCAACCAGAAAGGCAGAGTTGAGGCCAGCGGGCTGGGTCCGAGAAGCCATATGAAAGGCACCTGGACGATGGAAGCCAGAGGCATCCAGTGGGCGTTCGAAGGAACCGGCAGAGTGGGGGCGACCGGCACGGTGCCGCCTACATCAATGAAGTTCCAGATATATCCCACCTGGAAGCCTTGGCCGGAAGCAAGTTCGCGCGCGACGTTGACGTAGTAGTACGAGTCTGCGTATGCGGGTTCGCCGTGGAGCATGGCGACGGCGGCGCGGGCGGCAACCGCGATCCCGAACAGCAAGACATGGGCCATGTCGGAGCGCATGCTAGCAACCAGTCGGCGCGCCTCGATCCGTACTCTGGCGGCGGACGACGGTACCTATGGGTACGATCGACCCACAAGGTCGGCGGCAGGAGGGCTGGTAGTTTTCCGCCGTGACCGCGCGCTCGGCTACCTCAACGCACCCCGACAGAGGCATGACTCCTGGTCCCGCGCTGCGCAGGCGGCTCCCCCGCGACGCGGCGGTGATGTCGGGTCTGATTTTTGGCGCCTACATCTTCGTGGTATCCGCTCCCCGTGTCGGCAGCCTTGCCTTTGATGCTGTCGCCTATTGGCGTATGGACCTGTCCGCACCGTACTCGGGGACGTACGGGCAACTAGGATTCTTTCCTTACAGTCCCGCCATCGCCCTGCTCATCAGCCCTTTGACCTGGTTGCCGTGGCAGGCGTTCATCGCCCTCTGGTACGCCGTACTCATCGCCGCAGTCCTCTGGTTGGGTCGCTCGCGGTTCGTGACGTTGCTTGCCTTTCCCCCCGTCGCAATCGAGCTCTACCACGCAAATATTCACCTGCTACTCGCTGTGGCCATCGTTGTGGGCTTTCGTTACCCGGCTGCTTGGGCCTTCCTGCTGCTCACAAAGGTCACACCTGGAGTGGGGCTGCTATGGTTCGCGGCTCGTAAAGAGTGGTCGAAGCTTGGCGTGGCCCTCGGAGCGACGACCCTTGCCGTTGGGGGGACATTCGTCTTGTTCCCGGCGCAATGGATCGACTGGATCACGTTGCTTGGGAGCCTGTCCGGCCAGACGGTCGGCCAGACCGAGTTACCCGTCCCTCTATGGGTCAGGCTGCCACCGGCGATCGCACTGGTCTGGTGGGGCGCCAGAACGGATAGGTACTGGACCGTCCCAGCCGCGGCCACGCTCAGCCTGCCGGTGCTGTGGCCCGGTGGCTTCGCTGTTCTGGCCGCATGCTGGCTACTTCCCGGGCCGGACGTCGGCTACGATTTGCGTCATGCCCTGGACCGCATGCTGAATCGTGTCTCCGCGCGTTTCCATCGTCCTGCCGGCATATAACGAAAGGGAACGCATCGGGCGCGCCCTGCGCGAGCTGGTCAGCTATCTGCAGCAGGCCGCCGCTGAATGGGGTGGGGAGAGCTGGGCCTCCTCGGCCGACGTACTCATCGTCGACGACGGAAGCACGGATGACACCGTCGCCATTGTCGAGGCCGCAATCGCTGAGCTGGCTGCACCCCAGCTGGAGGTCAAGCTGCTGCGCGAGTCTCACTCGGGCAAAGGCGGCGCCGTCCGGGCCGGCATGCTGGCCGCCCAGGGTGAGTACATCATCTTCACCGATGCGGACATGGCCACGCCGCCGGACCAGCTGCCCATACTCGTCGAAGCGCTTGCCAGCCACGACGTCGCGCTGGGCAGCCGGATTCAGCCGAACGGGGTGGACCGGCGGGCCAGCCAGCCACTGCAAAGGAGGTTGATGGGCAGGGTCTTCCACCTCTTGGCCGCAGCGTGGGTCACCGGTCCCGTCCCAGACACCCAGTGCGGCTTCAAGGGCTTTCGCGCCGGCGTCGCCCGCGACCTCTTCGCTCGCCAGCAGCTGACCAGCATCGTCTTCGACGCGGAGATCATCCACCTTGCCCGCAAGCGTGGTTACAGGGTGATCAGCGTGCCGGTCGAGTGGACCGACAAGACCGGCTCGCGCATGCAGGTCCGGTTCGGCCTGGCGCTGCGCGTGCTGGTCGATCTGGTGCGCATCCCGTTCCTGCACAGGCGCGTACCGCCTGCTCGGCGCGGGGACTAGTTCCCGGACCGAGGGGCGGCCGGTGCTATGCTCGCGCCGAGTTGTCCATCTCGTCCCCTGCCGGATCGGCGGAAGCCTCAGCAGGCGAAGGCTCCCTGGTCTGCCGACCGCTGGCGCTGGATCAGATCCCACGCCAGGCTTGGGATCGGCTGCTTCGGCTGACGCCCTCCGCAACGCCATTTGCCAGATGGTCGGTTCACCGTGCCTGGTGGGACGCTTACGGCTCCACTGCCCACGAGCAGTATCTGGTGGCGGTGGCGCGGGATGTGCCGCACGACGCCGTGCCGTCGCCGGATGACGTCCGCGCGATCGTGCCGCTCATGCATCGTCATGAGGCCGAGCCACAGGACGCATCGACGGCCACCGTACTCCGCCGTCGGTCCACCCCGCAGTCGGGAACCGAGGTCCATCCTGACGCAAAGGCGGTCTTCTTCGGTGCCGCCTACCACACCGACTATGCGACGGTGCTGTGTTCCGAGGCCGACATGTCGGCTGTGGCCGCGGCCGTCGTCCGATCCTTCGCCGGCCCACCGGATCCCGAGCACGGCAACCAGCCGTGGGACGTGATCGATCTGCGCCGCCTGCGGTCTGACGATCCGGTCACCGGCGCGCTCGAGCAGGCGCTCCGCAGAGCCGCCCAGGCCGAGGGCTGGGAGGTCTGCCGCGAGACGGAAGATGTCTGCCCGGTGGTCAACGTGGACGGATCGGATTGGGACGCTTATCTGGCCACGCTCGGCAAGAAGGATCGCCACGAGATCAGGCGGAAGATCCGGCGGGCAGAGTCGGTTGGGGAACTGGCTGTCCGCGTGGGCCCGCCGACGTCGGCCGACCTCGATCGCTTCATCGACCTGCACCAGGCTCGTTTCGGTGAAGACGGCCTCTTCCCCCCTACAGAGGGAGGTCGTCGGAGCCGGGAATTCGTGCACCGAATGGCCGAGCTTGAGGCGAGCGAGCCTGAGCGCGGCCAGCTGCAACTTGCGCACGTAACGGTCGGGGACCGGCTCGTCTTCGCCGTTCTTGCCTTCGACGATGGTTCAACCTGCTACCTCTACAACGCGGGCTTGGACCCTGCGGCAAGCGAGCTGTCGCCGGGAGTGATCGGCACCGCTGCGTACATCCGTGACCGGCTGGCTGCTGGTCGTCGGCGCTTCGACTTCCTGCGCGGTGATGAGCCGTACAAGTACGAATGGGGTGCACGCGACGAGCCCATCGAGCGGCTCCTTGTCATGCGCGCGGAACAGGCATGACCGTCCAGCTGGCGCCGCCGATCGTGGTCACCGAGCTGATGGCCAGCGGCGCGGGCGGGGGTGCTCAGGTACACGTTCAAAGCCTGGTGACGCGGCTGCCAGGGGAGCGCTTCGACGTGCAGGTAGTCAGCCTCTCTGACGGCCCGGCAATCCGCCGCCTGCGAGCGCAGGGTGTCACTGTTCACGTCATCGACGCGGAGGACGACTCGCTCGCGCAGCAGCAGCTGCTGGAGCTGCTCCGAGCCCGGCCGCCAAGGGTTCTGCACAACCACATGTTCCGCGCCGAGGTCGTCGGTACGCGGGCCGCCCTGGCCCTGGCAGAGCAAGGCCTGCCCAAGCCGTACGTCATCGGAACCGTCCATTCGAGCCGAGTACGCAGCGCCGAGGATCGCGAGATCCTGCGTCGTCTGACCCCTTCCATCGATCGGCTGATCGCGGTCAGCCGTTCGATCATGGCCAAGCTTGCCGACGAAGGTCGCACGGGCACACCTGTCGAGCTCATCTACAACGGTGTGGATTTGGAGCGATACCGCTACACCGAGGCCTGCTGCACGCTGCCGGAGGAGTATGGCTTTGAGAAGGGGGCTCCGATGGTCGGTGTCGTCGCCCGGCTGGAGCCGGAGAAGGGGCATGCCACGCTCATCGAGGCTTGGCCGCGCGTTCTCGACCAGGTGCCCGAGGCGCGCCTGCTGATCATCGGCGAGGGCAGCCAGCGCCCCGCCCTGGAGGCTCAGGCGGATGCGCTGGGGCTACTGGGTGCGACGTGTGCCGGTGACACCTGCGTCGGTACACGCCGCGCGCGACCCGGTGCCAAGGTCGTGTTCACCGGCCTCCGCGACGATGTGCCCGCCGTCACCGCTGCGCTCGACGTCGCGGTCCTGCCTTCGTACCGCGAAGCCCAGGGTCTGGCGATCCTGGAGGCGATGGCGCTACGCCGCCCGGTCGTCGCGACGAACGTCGGCGGCGTTCCGGAGATGGTCGAGCATGAGCGGACCGGCCTGCTCGTCCCAGCGCACGATGCATCGGCGCTGGCCACGGCCATCGTCCGCCTGCTGGTCGATCACCCGCTTGCCGACACGCTCGCGCGCGCCGGCCATGACCTGGCCCACGCCCGCTTCGGACTACCGGCGATGGTCGAGGCCGTCAGCTCGATCTATGAGGCTGGCGCGACCGTGATGCTCGAGCGCAGCGCAGCCACGCGCACCGCCGCCTGAAAGAGCCGGCAAAGCCGTGCTATAGCGGCTGCTAGGGCTTGACTGTGGCCCAGTAGCGCTCGGCGTAGCCAGCCACACCGCCAGCCAGCGCCACCCGCGCGTGATAGCCAGCGAGGTCGTCGAGCATGCCCTGATCGCTTTCGAACAGGCGCTGGATCTGGCTCGCGTACAGTCTGATCCCGGCTGCCTTCCGATCCAGCAGATCGGTGATGTCCGAGTACTGGGCTTCCACGACCACACCGGGCGGCAGGTCCAACCCGAGGCCGCCGCTACCGGACGGTCCCTCGAAATCGTGCCACCAGGCGTACGGGAAGTCCTCGTAGAAAGACAGCCGCCCGACGAAGCTCGGTCCCGGCATGACCCAGCGCCTTCGCTCTCCGAGCATCGCCAGGCCAACCTCACGCACCAGCTGGTGATCCACGTGATTGCCTACTGCGAGCGGGAAGTAGACCATCTGCGGTTCCAGCCGGACTACTTCGCGGCGCACCACCTCGTATGGCGGCTCGTCCTCTTCACGCACGGCCCCGAGGAGCTGGTCATCGCCGCTGTAGCCGCGGAAGACCGCGTCTGGCAGGTCCAGAAAGACGACCGAACACTCAGACAGGTAGGCGTATCGCTCCTCCTCGGCGCGTCGGATCGCCATTGCATCGGCCGTCGCCCAATCGACCGGGTCGAGCGTGGCTTGGCTGGACACGGAATCGGCAAGCGGGCGGTCGTCCGTCTCGATCGCCGTGATGTTGGCCGATCGCGTCCAAGCGGCTCGCTGCCAGAACTGGCGCGCCTGGGTGTTCGCTCGCTCCTGCGTGACCTCGATGCGCGCTGGGTCGGCAAGCCACGGGGGACTGCCATCGGCGGTCGGCCTGACCACGTAGTCCGGCGCGATGTTGTCGCGACGAAATGCCTCCAGCAGCGGCCAAACCGTCTTGTTGCCAAAGCCAAGGGCCGTGCGCTGGTAGTCGTTGAGCCCGACGGTCCCACTCGAGCCTGAGTACACGCACAGGATCGTCACGTTCTGGCCCATCTCGCGCAGGCTCGCCACCAGGCCACCGCAGGAGAGGGCGATGTCATCGGGGTGGGGCGCCACGAAGACGTGTGTCATGCGTAGTCCAGATTAGCCGACGTCAGGACGGAGACGGCGTCGCGCCGGCTGGGCTTGCCGAGTCGGAGGTCGGCGTGACCGCTGGACTGGGCGAGAGGATCGGGGTGGGCGAGACCGGGCCGGGGGAGACGATTGGCGTCGGCGATGGCACCGGCCCGGGCGAGAGCAGTCCGGCCCGACCAAATAGGACCCCGTACAGCACGATCAGGCCGAACACAGCCACGAGGCCCAATACCCATACGCGCGAAAAGGGATCGTCGATGTACGGCAGCTCGTCGTGAGCCTGAGTATCAGTGCTTCGGCGAGGTCCATCAGCGGATCGACCGCTCGCCCGCGGCTCGCTGCCCTGAGCGACGTCCCGGTGTGTTGCGGGCTCTCCTTCCTCAGCACTTATGCGGCTGCTGCGCGGTTGCTGGTCGTCGCTCATCGTTGGATTACCCTCCTGAGCCTGCGGCCCGCACTCAACATCTCGAGGACGCCCACGACGGCGCCCATCGACCGGCCGACCCCCTGCCCATCCTGGCCATCGAAGTCAGTGACCTGCTGACGCACGCCCGCCAAACGCGCTCTGGCCTCCAGTAGCTTGTTGTCGAATGTCGGTATGGACCACAGTGCCGCCTCCAGCCGGGCGTTGACATCGCCCAGGCGCACTCGCCCCTCCGCAACTCTAGGCCGGCCGCCCCCATCCTCCGCGAAACGCGCTGCTGTGGCATCCATCAACTGCCGGACGCGGGTGATCGCCTGCCAGACCAGGACCGCCCGCCCGAGGACGGAGATCATGATCAGCAGCGTCAGCCCGGCAGCAATCAGCACATACTCGCTCGCAACGGCGGGCAGCACGGGAACAGCCGGCATCGACATGGTGTAGATCACGTTGACGGATTATGTCAGGGGTCGCGGACGGCGGGCAGTAGCGCGGCTACGACACCGGCCAGCAGTGTCAACCCGCCGGAGATCGCGATGACCCACCCGACGGCGACCGTCTCAGCCATCAGGCCGGCGACCGCCATGGCGCCCAGCATTGAACCGAATACCAGGCTGGACCGAAAGGCGACCACACGACCCATCAGCTCCACCGGTGTCAGCTCTATGAATATGGTCTGCGTCGGGACGATATAGATAACGTTCGCGATGCCCATCACGAGCCCGGCCAGAAGAGCCAGGGCGATGTTGCCGGTCAGGCCTAGCGCCACGGTGGCCGCGCCCATGAATAGGAAGCCACCCACGACGAGCCACCCCTTGCGCAGCCGGCTGCCGAGCGCTCCGACAGCCACGCCGCCGATCAGGTTGCCGACGCCGATCACCGTCTCAATCGCCGCGTAGTTCTCGGGGTAGGGAATGAGTGTTCCGTCCAGCCAGTCGCGGGAGTAGACCACCGCCAGGGCCAGGGTCACTCCGACCGATGTCTGGGCGACCGCGCTGACCAGCGTGTTCTGCATCAGCGTCGGCTGTCCGCGCAGGAAACGCCAGCCGTCTTTCAACTCATTCAAGAAGTTGGCGACGGCACTGCCGACCTTCGCGCCGGTCTCGCGGACGACGGGCGGTATCACGATGGCCGCGAGCAGCAGCGCAGACAGGATGTAGGTTGCCGCGTCCACCACGAACGCGAGGGTCAGGTCGCCGGCAAGGAAGGCGACCAGCAGTCCTGCAATCGGAAAGCCGGCGATGTCCGCCAGCGCATCGGCCGTCCAGGTGGCGCTGTTGGCTGCCAGCATGTCGTCCTTGCGCACCAACCTCGGTAGCACCGCGACCTTGGCTGGCCGATTGAACAGGCTGACGGTGGTGACCAAGAACGCGATCGGGTACAGCAGGACGACGTCCACGAGAACCGCGAATGGCACGAGCAGGACCAGCGCGGCGCGCAGCACGTCGCTGACGATGAGTACCTTCTTGTGGTCCCAGCGGTCGACGAAGGTGCCAGCTATGGGCCCGAGCGCGATGTTGGGCAGCGTCGCGGCCAGGAAGACGAGGCCGGTGGCGAGCGGCGAGTTGGTGACGCCGTACACGAGCACGGCCAGTGCAACCTGATGCAGACGATCCCCGAACAGTGAGATCGTCTGGGCGAGCCAGAACGCGACGAAGCGCGCGTCCAGGGCGAGCCGAACGTAGGCGTGACCGCGTAGCCGCTCTCCCAGTGGCGGCGCGGGCGCCAATGTCGCGCGGCGCGTGCCGCCCAGGACGGTGAGCCCATCAAGTGGCACGACCGACTCGGCTGCCGGCGGCGGGCCGAGGCGAATGGTGCCCTCGGTGTCTGACGGCGGACGGATCATCGCCGAGAACACGAACCAACCCAGGCCGGCGGCTATGAACGCGTCGCCCACGCTGCCGACGTTCGGCAGCAGCGGCAGCGGAACGGGGATGAGGTCGCCCAGCGGCCCACCGCGCAGGAAGAAGTCGAGGTCGACCGGCGCCGGCAGCGGCCGATGGAAGGACTGATTGAGCTCACCAACGGACATACCAACGGCCGCCAGCGAGGGCTCCCACACGGGCATCCAGCCGCCGTTGAGCAGGACAGCCAGGCCGTTGGACAGGCTTCCGACGGCAATCGCCAGCATGCCGGGTGACGCTCGGTTCAACCACATCGCCAGCGACAGCAGCAGGAAGCCGGCTACGAAGAGCGGCAGCCTGAACGCCTCGACCAGATCGATGCCATTGGCGATCCCGGCCTGCGTGCCCAGCCGGAGGAAGAGGGCCAGGAAGATCAACCCGACCCAATGCAGGCGTACATCGAGCAACCGGCCCAGCCGGCCACCGACCAGCACGCCCAGCAGCAGGCCCAGCAGGAGGCCGGTAACAATCATCGACCTGCTGCCACGGCGGCAGAGGACCCCTCGACAATCACGTCGTCAAGGTAGCGTCTGACGCGGAGGGTCGAAGCGTGTCGCGACGCGGAGCATCAAAGCGCGTCGCGGCGCAGGTTCAGCGGGGAGCGCTGCGGGGGTCAGGCCGCCTGAAAGCCGGTCTCGCCCAGTTGGGGGATGTTTCGCTTCTCGATCGGTGTTCGCGTGGTCGGCTTGGCCCATGCGGGGTCCCGTGCCATGACCCGTTCGAACGCCTCGACAACTTTTGGATCGAACTGGATGCCCACGTAGCGCCGCAGCTCGCCCAGTGCCTGTTCCTGGCTGAGCGGCGTCATCCGGTAGGGGCGCGCGGCGGTCATCGCCTCGTAGGCGTCAGCTACGTGCATGATGCGAGCCAGCTTGGGGATTTCCTCCCCAACGAGGTGGTCGGGGTAGCCCGACCCGTTGTACCACTCGTGGTGATGCCGGATGATGGGCAGCTCCGGGGCCAGCTTGGCGACCGGGCGAATGATCTCCTCGCCCTTGACGGGATGGCCGTTCATCACGATGCGCTCCTCGCGGGTAAGCGCACCCTGCTTGAGGAGGATGGCGTCCGGGATACCGATCTTGCCGATGTCATGCAGGAGGCCGCCCCACTCGAGCGCCTCCAGCTCATCCTCGCTGCACCCCATCTCCTTACCAAGGTCCTTCGCGATCAACTGGACGCGTTCGCTATGGCCGGCGGTGTAGGGATCCTTGGCGTCGACGGCGGAAGCGAGGCTCTTCACCGTTTGGGTGAACATGTCCCGGATCTCGACAATCTTCTGGTATCCCGAGCGGGTCGTATACAACGGCAGCGCGAAAGGCAGGATCCCGACGGGCCCGGCGACCGTGTACACCGTCGCCATCAGCCAGGCCACAGGCGTCAGTCCCGCAAGCGCAAACCCGAACTGCCTGATGTTCCCTAGAAGCACTGATACGGGTGACCGGTCCTCACGGAGACCGATCGCAAGGGCTGGAAGGGCGTTGACTAGCGCGAAGTACACGAAACCTGCTGCCAGCACGGCTAGTAATTCGGCAACGCGGAACGGAGCGGCACCGGCGCTCAGTACCGAATAACTCACGCCAGCCGCTACTGCCGGAACGACATTGGAGGCTTGGTTGTAGAGAGTCCCATACCACGGCACGCCGCCCTCCGCTTTTGGAAGGAAGCCGCGGAGCTCGCGCCACTCCACAGTTCCCACCAGAGCGGCAACGGCCGCCGCCGCCGGTCCTCCGAGGATGGCCACCGCGAGTACAGGGGCGATAGTCACATTGACAATGCTGCCGTTCGGCATCTTGACTGGAGCGGCAGCGCAAAGCCCCACCATGACGATCCAAAAGGCCAGTTCGGGGACGCCCCCCAGTCTCGGATCCAACGGCCAAGCGGCGACAGCCCACACGGTGGCGGCGAAGCCAGCCAAGACCACCGCGACGATGGCTAGGCGGAGGCTAGTAGGCAAGGGGAGCCTGATGGTTCACGAGTGACCCAAGCACGAACAAAGTATGGAGGCGCATGACGCGCCTCCATACTGGCCGTTTGGTACTAGGCAGCGGCGCTGTTACCAGGGATAGACAGCAGCTCCGCCGGCCATCGCGATAGACAGCAGAGTGGTCGCCAAGGCGACCACCTTCACTACCCGTTGTGCCATCACGGATCTACCAGGCCTTGACGCCCTGATCTGAAGACATGGTGCCCACTCCTCTCGACCGGCTCTTTGCACCCCCCGCGGCGCCCAGTCGGTTACGCCGGATGCACCCGTACCTTTGTACCGGGTCGCATAGGACTCTAGGTAGCAGTCGAGTGGTACCCAATACGCAGGGTGACGTATCAGCCCATCGGGTTGGCGGCCACAAGGTCTCGAAGGGGGACCGGGTCAAATCCGTCTGCTCGCTCCCTTGCAGCCAAGGCGTTGTAGTGGGCCTCTGCCGCCGAGCGCGCCCCGGACCGCCAATAGAGCCAGATTAGTCGCTGCTCTATGTCGTCAGCCGTCGGATCAACGGACAAGACGCGCAAGGCGACGTCGCACGCCGGCCTATAGTCGCCGTGCTTCACGAAGTGGAACATCAGCGCTTTCGCGAGGTCTAGGAAAGCGGCGTGCACACGCACTCGCCAAGGTATAGCCCAGTCCTCGTACTCAAACTCCGGGCAGAACTGGCCCCTATACGCATCGAGCAACGACATCGACTCCTGCGGGTCGACCGGCAGCGCGAGACGCTGACGGCAACGGCTGAGGAAGTCAGCGCTGCAAACCTGGGCAAGTCGAGGGTCGATCGACACCAGCTCTGCTTGGTACGGGAGGTATTCCGGCGACAAGTCGTCCTCGTACCACGGATCTATTTCGCGACGGATGAAGTACAGAGACTGATTGAGGCTGTTGAGGCCCGCCGCCGTGTCAACATCGGGCCACAGATCTTCGAGGATCTGCTCTCGCGTCGCCGTGAAATTCGGCCTCGTCACGAGGTACATCAGCAGAGCTGCCGGCTTGCGACGTGTGCGACCGAGCTCAATGAGGCGGTCCCCCACGACAACCGAAACGGGGCCCAGATCCTTGATCTCGAGACGAGGGCTGACTCTTCGACCCAGTTCCTTGCCAAGAGAGGGCGACGCTCCGCGTTTTCGATACGTCTTGCCGAATGCCCGTAGGCGCCCGACGTCCTCCAATGACCCGAACCGATCCAGCAGTGACGCCGCCTGGCGGGCTCTTGGGTCGTCGCCGAGATCCAACTGACGACGGAGCACCGGCCGCCATCGGTCGGGCCATAGCGAAATTGATGCCTCTACGTCCGCGGGCAGCTGGACAAATACGTCGAGGTGCTTGCCAAGGACATCCGCTAGTTCTGCCAGCGCCAGCGCAGATGTTGCAGACGCCTCGTGTATGGCTGCGACCGCGCCATTGAGGTCGTCCTTCGCTAGGGCATTCAAGATGCTGAGCCGCACTTGGCATCTCCGGTTGCCGCGAACGCGCGTCATCCGCTGGCCGCGCTCGATGGTGGTCACTGCTTCTTGGCGGTTCCCCATGAGCAGGTGAGCGGCTGCATTCAAGACGTACCACTGGTCCCCGTAGCCCAGATCGAGCGGCGATTGGGGAGGTTCGCGAGACAGCAAGGTCAGGGCAGCCGGCGGATTGCTCTGTAGAGCTAAAAGGGCTCGGGCTAAGTTCGCGGTGGAGTCCGCAACCACGTCGGAATGGCCACGAGTACGCAGCTCCTCCGCGGACAGCAGAAACTTATGCGCCTGCGACGTCTGACCGATGATCGCGAAGTCATAGGCAAACTCAGCCGGTACATCTGCATGCTCTCGTCCTGTCGCTTGGCTAAGTCGAATGTGCTCCTGGGCGCGCTCCCAATTGCCCGCTTCTAGGAGCACTGCCGCAAGGTGTGCATGAGCCGAAAACAGCTCCGGCGGCTTACCGGGCAACGCCTCGAATGCGGCAATGGCGAGCCCTGCAAGTTCCATTGCGCTGTGCACTTGTCCGGCGAACAGCGCGCAGATGCTGCTGTTGTGAAGGCTGATGGCGGCGTAGTAGTCGTAGCCGGCGGCCCCTTGAGACTTGGCCATCCGCTGGAGGCGTGCGGACAGCTCGGCCAGTGATGCCGGCGAGTCGGAGTGAGGGCTGGAGTCGAGGAAGACCTGGGCGATATCGCGCATCAGGGGCGGGGTTTCATCGTCCGCCAGGATGTCCTTGAGCGTTCCTACGATCGCCTGGCTGTCCCCGCTCCGCCAGCCGAGGGATAGCAGGGTGTGGCGAATGACGGCGCGGACGTTGGGCTCCTGGGCTGCAAGGTCGACCGAGCCAAGGATCTGTGCGGCGCCCACCAGGTCGCCTTCCTCGAGCAGGCGTCTGCCCTGAATTGCGGCGACCGCGCCACTGGCAGGCTGTCCCTCAAGGCGGGCCGCCAGCCGGGCGGCCGTGCCCCATCGTCCCGAGCCCATCGTCTGCAGCGAAGAGCGGCCCAGGCAGCGCATAGCTTCCTCAGGCATGCCGGCCTCGATGTAGTGGTGCGCGGCGGTGAGTGAGTCGGCCTCGGCAGCCCGGGCGACGTCGGCGTGCAGCTCAGCTATTCGGGACTCGCCGAGGCGACGACGCAGCTCACCATTCAGGAAGTCCCGCAGCAGCGGATGGAACTGGCGGGCCATCCCGGACTGACCCGCGCGGCTGAGCAGGCCAAGAGCGTCAGCTTCCGCCATCAGCGCTTCCAGCTCGGTCCGTCTCTCGGCGGGAAAGAGAGCCTCGAGCAGGTCAGGAGTGACGGGCTGCAGCAGCGAAGCGCGGGTAAGAAAGGACTGAAGCTCGGGCGATACGTGTGCCACCACTTCCTGCGCCAGGTACTCATACAGTGGTCCAGCGGCGCCAGAAAGGGAGTGGATAATCGCGCGCACGCTGGTGGCCGATTGACCATTGATCAGTGTGCTGAACAGCTGGAGGCAGGCGGCCCAGCCGCGCATGCGAGCATCCAGCTCGCGCAGTACATCGGACTCGAGCGGCTGGCCGAAGCTGTCGTGGAACAGCCTCTCCGTCTCGTCCAGCGAGAACCGCAAGTCGTCGGTGGTCAGTTCGGCAAGCTCGCCCATGCCGGCCCACCGCGCGAGGCTGATGGACGGGCGGTGGCGGCTGGTCAACACGAACGAGAAGCCGCCGGGTGCGTCGCGCATGACGCGGGCGAGCAGTTCCTTCGCCTCTCGACTCTCTTCGATGGAGTGGACATCGTCGAGAATCAGGACCGTCCGCTCGCCGGCGAACGCCTGGAGCTCCTGGAGCAGGCTGCCGGTCGCTGCGGCCTTCGGTGGCGGCATTCCGGGCTCACTGCGCAGCAGGGCGGCGGTGGCTTCTCCGAAGTCCGGGTTGGCCTCGCGGATTGATGCCAGCAGATGGGTGATGACGGTCTGCCAGTCGCCGTCCGTCGCGTCGAGCGAATACCAGAGCGATGTCCCGTCGAAGCGGCGCGAAAAGTCGGCGAGCAGGGTTGTTTTGCCATAGCCCGCGTCTGCCGTCACCAGCGTCACTCGGTTCTGGGTGGCTGTGGCCAATCGATCGAGAAGACGCTGGCGCGATAGCGTGGAAGTCCGCAGCGGCGGTGCCTGGATCTTGGTCCTGAGCACCGACGGGATCTTGGGCTGCTTGGCACCGTCCGGTGTGGCCACGGCGGATGCCTTCTGCTCTATCCCAGGTCGCCGTTCGCTGGCGACGGGCACGGGCACCTGGTCGATCGAGCCGCCGAGCGGATCGATGAGTGACGGCAGGGGTGATGACCGGACCACCTCGGCATGGTGTCGGCCAGGCCTTACCCCGGGCTTAGCAGGCACTGTGGACAACCACTCCGATGCGAGCCGGTCTGCCCTCAGCCGCCGCCTTCGTACTCGAAGTGGATCTTGAGCTCCACGCGGTACTCGACAATCTCGCCGTTCTCGACGCGCGCGCTGGACTTCACCACCTCGACCTCGCGGATGTTGCGCACTGTCCGCGAGGCGGTGGCCACCGCTTGTCTGGCGGCGTCACTCCACGAGCGCGGGCTGGTGCCGACCATCTCTCGAATGATGAAGATGCCCACTGCCGGCCTCCCTCGCTGATCGGTCCCTACGGGTCGCGAATCTACTCGACCCCTTCCAGTTATTGCGGCTTGCGGGATCGGAACCGCGGCTGGCCAACGGGCGTCCTGTCGGGACGATGAACAAGATTCCCATGTCAGCCGTGCTGCTCTGCGTGCTCGCCCTGGCCTGTGGTGGCTCGCCTGCGAGCCCTCAGCCCGTGCCCACCGAGAGCCCTCCAGCGGCAACCCCCAACGTGAGCCCCAGACCCGTGACCTCACCCTCAGCCGCTCCGACGTCGACCGCCGGCGGCGACCGCATCAGTCATCCGACCGGAGCGAGCGACGTGATCCTGCAGTACGAGATGGGCGGCGGGTTCGTGCCCCTCGAGGCGATCATCACCCAGGTCCCGCAGTTCACTCTCTATGGAGATGGCACGGTCATCTGGGTGTCGCAGGAGGGGGGCGTCCGTGTGGGGCTTTCTGGCGGGACGCTTCCACCGCTGGTGGAGGGCACGATGGACGACGAGGCCATCCAGGCGCTACTGCGGTTCGCCCTGGGCCAGGGCCGGCTGGCCGGCGCGCGCGACCACTACGCCCAGGACACCTGCGCCGACTGCCCGACGACGACCTTCCGCCTGCACGCCGACGGACTGCAAAAGGTGGTCACAATCGATGCGCTGGGTGAAGTCAACGAGGGCCCGGACGCGCTGGACCGCAATGGCTTCAACCTGCTGGCCCAGACCCTGGGGGCGTTCGACGAGCAGGCCCGCAATGGGGTGGCCGGCGAGGTGTCGCACTACGATCCCGCTTTCTACCGGGTCGTGCTGTCGGAGGCGCAGGAGGGGATGGGCGACTTCGGCGCCTGGCCCTGGCCTGAACTTGCCCTCGCCGACTTCGAGCCATGGGAGGCTGGCTGGCAGCGACGGGCCGTGCTGACGCGCGACGAGGTTGCCCAAGTAGCGGACGTGCCCAACGGTGGTGTTGCGGCGGTTCTCGTCGAGGACCCCGAGGGCGGCCTCTGGACGGTGGGCGCGCGTGCGTTGCTTCCTCACGAGATGGAGGAGGCAGGCCGCTAGCTGACTGGCCGAAGCGGAGGAATCTAGGCGTACGTGCCGGCGTAGCGCTCCTCGTCGGCGTACGAGACGAAGCGAGTCTGGCGCTTGCGGAAGTAGAGCTTGCTGTCGCCGGTCGGGCCATTGCGGTGCTTGGCCAGGCGCAGGTTGATGACCTCGCCCTCAGGGTCCTCGTCTTCGCCGCCGCGTTCCTTCTCCCGCCATAGGAAGATCACCAGGTCGGCGTCCTGCTCGATCGAGCCCGACTCGCGGAGATCGCTGAGCACCGGGCGCTTGTCGGTGCGCTGCTCGACCCCGCGGTTGAGCTGGGAGAGCGCGATGACCGGGACCTGGAGCTCGCGCGCGAGGGTCTTGAGCCCGCGCGAGATCTGACCGATCTGCTCGACGCGGTTGTCGGTGTTGCCGTCGCCGCGCATCAACTGCAGGTAGTCGATGAGGATCAGGCCGAGCCCGTCGGGGTTCTGCTGCTTGAGCCGGCGCGCCTTCGCGCGCACGTCGAGCACCGACAGGTCGCTGGAGTCGTCGATGAACAGGGGCGCCTGCGCGAGCCGGTTCGACGCCTCCATGATCTTGCCCCAGCGCGCCTCGGGCACCCGGCCCTTGCGCAGGTCGTCGCCCTTGATCGATGCCTGGCTGGCGATGAAGCGCTGGGCGAGCTCGGACTCCGACATCTCGAGGCTGAACACGACGACCGGACGGTCGTGGCGCACCGCGGCGTTCTCGGCGAAGTTCGCGGCAAGGGCGGATTTTCCCATCGACGGGCGTGCGGCGAGGATGATGAGGTTGCCCGGCTGAAAGCCGCCGGTGATCTCGTCGAGGTCGCGGAAGCCCGACGGCGTGCCGGTCAGCGAGGTGCCCTCGCGCGAGAGCTTCTCCATCTTGCGCAGCTCGTCGTCGAGGATCTCGTCGATCGTGCGGAAGTCCTTCTGGCGGTCGTCGTGGGCGACCTCGAGCATCGCCCGCTCGGCCTGCTCGACCAGGTCGCGCGGCGCCGCCGCGTGGTTGAGCAC
>DATLGJ010000021.1:0-95656 GCA_035540555.1 Candidatus Limnocylindrales bacterium
CGATGCGGCCGCCCCGGGAGAACGTGGCGCTCACGTCCTGCATCTCCAAGGTGCGTCGATTCCAGCTGCTTCCGAAGGTGACATGGCCGGAGCCAACACCCGGTCGGACCCCCTTCGAGGTCGAGGTGCGCCAGGGCCCCGGCCATGTCACCTTCGGAAGCAGCTGGAATCGACGCACCTTGGAGATGCAGGACGTGAGCGCCACGTTCTCCCGGGGCGGCCGCATCGCGTGGAGCGCGATTCTCTCCGAGCCTGCTGGAGCTCCGGCGTTGACCGTGGAAGCGGCCCGCCTGGACATCGAGCAGGACACCGAGGATGTGACCTGGGAAGAGCTCTACGAGATGCAGAACCAGCAGTCGGAGCGAATCCTGCGGAGAGTGCCGATCAACCGATTGACCGGCGGGCAAGCCGGCATCTACGTCGTACGCTATCTGCGCGACGAGGAGGTCCTTGCCGAGGGCTATTTCGAGCTGGTCGATCCGAATGCGCCGGACGACGACGAAGGCGACACGGGCGACGAGGACGAGGGCGACTAGCGGGCGCCGAGCGGCGGCGCCGCCGTCGGCGCTAGATGAACAGCGGTCCGAAGATCAGCGAGACGATCGCCATCAGCTTGAGCAGGATGTTGATCGACGGACCGGAAGTGTCCTTGAACGGGTCGCCGATCGTGTCGCCCGCCACCGCCGCGGCGTGTGCGTCAGAGCCCTTGCCCCCGAAGTGACCCAGCTCGATGTACTTCTTGGCATTGTCCCAGGCGCCGCCCGCGTTGGCCATGAAGCTGGCCAGCAGGAAGCCGGTCACGATCGAGCCGACCAGCAGGCCGCCGAGCGCCTCTGGGCCGAAGAGCAGGCCGACGACAATCGGGGCCAGCACGGCGATCGTGCCCGGCGGCATCATCGCCCACAGCGCCCCCTGGGTCGAGATGTCGACCGCCCGGGCAGCATCAGGCTCGACGCCCGGGACGCCCTCGCGCAGGCCGGGGATCTCGCGGAACTGGCGCCGCACCTCCTCGATCATGCGGTTGGCCGCGTTGCCCACCGCGTACATCGTCAGGGAGGAGAAGAGGAAGGGCAGCATGCCGCCCAGCGCCAGCCCGATCAGGATTCGAACGTCGGTGAGCTGCAGCTCGGTCACACCGGTGACCTGTGTGTAGGCCGCCATCAACGCCAGCGCGGTGAGCACGGCCGACCCGATGGCAAAGCCCTTGCCGGTGGCCGCGGTCGTATTGCCCAGGGCGTCGAGCGCGTCCGTCCGGTGGCGCACCTCCGGAGCCAGGTGAGCCTGCTCGGCCAGGCCGCCGGCGTTGTCGGCAACCGGCCCGTAGGCATCGGTGGCGAGCGTGATGCCGAGCGTCGACAGCATGCCCACCGCCGCCAGCGCGACGCCGTACAGGCCGGCCAGCTCGTTGGCAAGCCAGATGCCGGCAACGATGGCCAGCACGGGCACGACCACGCTGGCCAGCCCGACAGCCACCCCGGCGATAACCGTCGAGGCGTGGCCGGTCACCGACTGCGCCGATATCCAGCGCGTCGGGCGGTACTCGTAGGAGGTGAAGTACTCGGTCGACGTGCCGATCACCTGACCAACGACGAGGCCCGCCACGACGACCCAGAACAGCTCGAGCGGCAGGTCGAGCAGGAAGATCAGCCCGAGGGTGGCAGCGACGGCCAGGCCACCGGCGCCGAAGATGCCGAAGCGCAGCGCCCACAGCAGGCGCGACATCGAAGCCTGGTCACCCGTCCGAACGAAGAACGTGCCGATGATCGAGGCCAGGATGCCCGCACCGGAGATGGCAAGCGGCAGCACGATCAGGCTGACAGGGGGCTCATCGCCCAGGCCGAAGGCGGCCGCCCCGACGACGGCTAGGGCCAGCGCCGCGATCATCGCCCCGACATAGGACTCGAACAGGTCGGCACCCATGCCGGCAACGTCGCCGACGTTGTCGCCCACGTTATCGGCGATCGTCGCCGGGTTGCGCGGGTCGTCCTCGGGTATGCCCGCTTCGACCTTGCCGACCAGGTCGGCGCCCACGTCGGCAGCCTTGGTGTAGATGCCCCCGCCAACGCGGGCGAAGAGCGCGATCGTGCTCGCACCAAAGCCGAAGCCGGCAACGACGTTGGCATCCTCGAACAGCAGCCACAGGATGGTGATGCCCAGCAGGCCGATGCCGACGACGGTCAGGCCCATCACCGTGCCAGTCGAGAAGGCCACGCGCAGGGCCGGGTTGAGCCCCTCCTGGGCGGCCGTGGCGGTGCGCATGTTGCCGCGCACGGCGATGCTCATGCCGATGAACCCGGCCGCGCCGGAGGCAAACGCGCCGAGGATGTAGGCCAGCGCCGTCCAGGGCCCCGTGCCGAAGTTCTGCTGCGCCTCGTTCAGCTCGGCGATGCGCGCATTGTTCAGCACGTTGAAGTCGATCAGGGCCGCGACGACCACGGCGACGATCACCACGAAGACGGCCAGGATCGTGTACTCCCGGCGCAAAAAGGCCATTGCGCCCTGCTGGATGAGCCGGCCCGTCGCGCGGACCAGCTCCGGTCCTTCGTCGTGGCCCAGCACATAACGGGCGAGCACGGCAGCGGCCAGCAGGCCGATCACGCCGCAGGCAGCGGCAAACAGGAAGTAGGTAAATGTGTCCACGAGCACTTAGGTTAACGGACGCACGTGGAGGCGATGGCGTAGGTCTACGCGCGCATGCATACCGCTGCCGAGCCGCCGGTAGTCGGAAGCCGTCAGCAGCAGGACCGGGCAGCTGATTTCGTAGAGCATCTCCGCGACCAGCGACCCGACCAGCAGGATCCCGTCAGGCGCGGCCAGCAGCAGCGCGCGCGGTCCATTGCCCAGGCGCAGCGCTTCGGCCAGCACGCTGCTCGACGAGCTCGAGCCGCGGCCGGCGGGCAGCGCCAGCATTCGACCGGCGAGGACCTCGCCATGCTGCGGATGGTGGACGTCGATCACCCGGCCGCTGAGCGGGTCGAGCCCACCCCACATGCTCAGAGGCTGGTCGAGCACGAGCAACGGCCCTTCGGCGGCGCCCGCCAGCAGCGGCCGACCCTCAGCCGACCAGCCAGCCCGGTCGCTCACGGATGACCCTGCCCTGTTCGGCTGAGGCGAGGCAGTCGTCGAGCGAGCCGAAGCACACGTCGACGCCGAGATTGCCCGGCGCATACCAGGCCCACTTTGCCGAGTTGGTCATGACGGTGGCTGCCCGAGGGTGAAGGATCGGCGTGATGTACGTGCAGGTGTCGACGACCAGCTGCACGCCGGGCCGGCGAAATGCTTCCAGCAGCCCGCGCCGCTCGAGCTCCTCGGCCAACTGGCGTGCCGTCGAGACGTAGACGGTCACCCCGTCAGCGATGGACAGGCTGAGCAGTCGCGGGACCAGTCGCTCCAGCTCGATCAGCGACATGTGCGGTGTGCCCAGGCTGACTGCGTCCAGACGCGCCCCGTTGGCGGCTGTGGACAGCTCGTCCCAGCCGGTGCGCAGGTCAGCCATGCTGAGTCGGGTCGTCGGGGGCCGACCGCCACCCGCTGCGTCGGCCAGCGTCGGCGCCTCCGGGGTCACGCCCACCACGTGGAAGAGTGCTACCGCGCCGGATGAGGCGGCCGCCGCGCCGAGCGCCTTGAGCTGGTCCTCGCTGCCGACCGGCAGCCCGACGATTGCCGGCACGGCGCTGCCACTGCGCTGTCCGACGAGGTGGCCCACCAGCGCGTACAGCTCCGCCTGCTCGTAGGCCTCGGCTGGGAGGTCCGGCAGCTCGAAGATCATCCTCGCCCGCCTTGCCTCGGCCGTATGCAGGCCGGCCAGCGGCACCCGTCCGGCGAGCGCGGCGCAGATGTCACTGAAGTCGCCGTAGCGCTCGGTCCTGGCACCGAGCACCGAGTTAGCGAACGCGATCGCATTCGACTCGCCCCAGGCCACCTGCGCTCCGAACCCCGGGCGCCCGGGCAGCTGGTATGGCGCGCAGGTCCACGCCGGCTCGCCGCCCAAAGCGACGTACGCGTCCATCAGCCGCGCAGCCTCCTCGCGCTCGCGGCCCTCCAGGCGAACCAGCTCTGGCTGTCGGGTGTCCAGCGAGGCTACGTTGAGCGTGGTCGGGACGCGAACCCTGCCTCCCCCGGCGACAAGGCGCTCGGCGAAGTCCAGACCGGCGCGCCCGTGGTAGAGGCAGCTGTCGATGTGAGCGGATTCGATGGCCACCATCCGCTGCGCTCCCGCTGCCTCGCCGAGGGCGACCAGCACGCGCATCGCCACCGCCGCGGCAGGGCCGGCCTCGCCGCCGAGGATCGCCCGCTCCTCGCTGCTCAGCCACATACGCCGCCCCCGCTCCGCCTGGTCACGGGCGCAATCTTGCCACCCTGTCCGTCCGCCGCCTGGTGGGCCCGGGTTATCCTGAGTGCACGCCAGGGGAGCTGACAGTCACCGTGCATGCTCGCGTCTCGTCCCACGCCGTATCTCGCGCCACGGCAACAGCGCTAGCGGTGCTGCTGCTGTCGATAGCCGCCGCGTGTGGGGGCGGCAGCCCGGCCGCAACCCCGCGGCCGCTGCCCACGGTATCGCCGACGGCGGGCCCCACCGGTCTGCCCGGCGTGCTGCCCACGCCCGGTGAGCTGCCCACGCCCGTCAGCCAGCCACCGTGGCCACAGGGCTGGGATGCCGCGCTGTGTGCCACCTTCGACCAGCTGGTCGTGACCCAGGAGCTGGCCGTGGACATCGGGCGGGCACTTGAGGAGGAAGATCGAGAGGACGCTCGCGGACTGACTGCCGAGCTTGCCGAGGTCGCCACCACCACCCGTGAGCTGCTCGCCGAGATGCCCGAATGGCGCACCGCCGAGACGATCGAGGCAGGCATCACTGAGCTGCTCGACCTCGCCGACGAGGTGGCGCTGCGCTATGACCGTTACCTGAACGACAATCGCCGCGCGGCGCTCGGCCGGGCGCAGGAGGCAGGTGGGCAGATGGCCGGCGTCGCCGAGCCGCTGTTGGAGCGGTTGACACTGCTCGGCGAGCAGGGCCTGCGCTGTCCGGGCTTGCCGTTCCGCCTGGAGACGCCGCCGGAGACATGAGCGACCTGCCGGGCGGCACCGTCACCTTCCTGTTCACTGACATCGAAGGGTCGACGCGGCTGGTCCAGGCGCTCGGCGATGCCTACCCGGCGGTCCTCGGTGATCAGCGTCGGCTGATCGAGGATGCGGTCCGGGCCCACGACGGCGTGCTGTTCGGCGCGGAGGGCGACGCGCTTTTTGCCGCGTTTTCAGCCGCTGGCCCGGCAATCCAGGCGTCCGCCGCCGCGCAGCGCGCCCTGGTCAATCACCCCTGGCCGGACGGAGTGGAGCTTCGCGTCCGTATGGGCATCCACACGGGCGATGCGACGGTGGTCGGGGACGATTACGTCGGCCTGACCCTGCACGAGGTGGCGCGCGTCATGAGCGCCGGCCACGGTGGGCAGGTGCTCGTATCCGGCGACACCCATGGCCTCGTCGCGCATGCCCTTCCCGACGGACTGGACCTGGTTGACCTGGGCGAGCACCGATTGAAGGACCTACCGCGGGCGATCCGTCTCTTCCAGCTGGCCGCGGACGGATTGGGCCGTAGCTTCCCGGCGCTGCGGACGCTCGACGCGCGGCCGAACAACCTACCTGTCTCGGTGACCACTTTTGTAGAACGGGCCGAGCTGGCCGCTGCCCGCGAAAGTCTTGCCGGCTCCCGGCTGCTGACCCTGACCGGCCCGGGCGGCACGGGCAAGACCCGTCTGGCGCTCGAGCTCGCTGCGGCGGAGCTCGGTTCCTTCGTCGATGGCGTTTACTTCGTCGCTCTCGAGACGGTCACCGATGCGGACCTCGTTCCCGCCGTCGTCAGCAACACCGTCGGCGTCAGCCCGGCGCCGAACAGGACCCCGCTGGAGGCCCTGACCGATCACCTGCGCGATCGGCGGCTGCTGCTCGTCCTGGACAACTTCGAGCAGGTGGCCGAGGCCGGGCCGACCGTCGCCCAGCTGCTGCGCGACGCGCCGGGCGTCAAGGCAATCGTCACCAGCCGCGTGGTGCTGCGGGTCTACGGCGAGCACGAGCTGGCAGTCCCGCCGCTGGCCGCGTCGGAGGCCGTGCGGCTGTTCGTCGAGCGTGCGCGCGCCGTCCGGCCCTCATTCCGCCTCGACCCGCACAACGCTGCGGCCGTCGACGAGATCGTCACTCGGCTGGACGGCCTGCCGCTGGCAATCGAGCTGGCCGCCGCGCGCACCCGCGTGTTGTCGGTTGAGGCGATTCGCTCGAGGCTGGACCAGCGTCTGGCCCTGCTGACGGGTGGCGCACGCGACCTGCCCCAGCGCCAGCAGACGCTGCGCGGCGCCATCGACTGGAGCTACGAGATGCTCGAGCCGCCCGAGCAGCAGCTGTTCGAGCGCTTTTCCAGCTTTGCCGGAGGCGCGTTCCTGGCCGAGGCAGAACAGGTCTGCGGTCCGGCGGCCGAGGTGGGCGGCGACATGCTTGATGGTCTCGCCGGGCTGGCCGACAAGAGCCTGCTGAGGGTCATCGTTGGAGGCGGCGAGGAGCCGCGCTTCGCAATGTTGGCCACCATCCGCGAGTACGCCGCCGGCCGGCTGGCCGAGCGGGGCAAGACCAGCGCCGTACGCGATCGCCACCTTCGCGCCTATTCCGCGCTGGTCGAGCGCTGTGCCCCGATGCTGCTGAGCAGGGAAGGGGCTGATTGGCATACCCGCCTCGAGGTCGATCACGACAACCTTCGAGCCGCCTTCGATTGGGCCGTCGAAAGCCAACGGGTGGACGCGGCGTTGGGCCTGGTTTCGGGCCTGTGGCGCTTCTGGCAGGCACGCGGGCACCTGCACGAGGCGCGGCGCCGCGCGGAGAAGGTGCTGGCCATGCCGGGCGCCGGCGAGCAGCCAGCCGACGTGCTCGCCGGCGCCTACGGTGCCGCCGGCGGCATCGCCTACTGGCAAGGGGACTTCGTGGCCGCCAACCGCTGGTACCGGCAAGCGCTGCGCGCCGCCGAGGCAACGGGCGACCAGGCGGCGATCGCGCTGGCCAGCTACAACCAGGGCTTCGCGGCGCTCGAAGTAGAAGCCGACCAGGAGGACGCGATACAGGGCCGGGAGGCCCTGGTTCGAGCGCGCCCTGGAGTCCTACCGGCTGCTCGGCCACGAGCAGGGCACGGCCGACGCCGAATGGGCCCTTTCCCTGGCCGCCGCTGGCTTCCGCGACCTCGAGGCTGCCAGCGAGCATGCCGGACGGGCGCTCGAGGCGTATGAGCGGCTTGACAACCCCTTCGGGGCGGGCTGGGCTGCCCACATGCTGGTGCTGTACCGCATGGCCGCCGACCAGCTCGGCGAATCAATGGAGCTGGCCAGGCGGGCGATGGACATCTTCGAGCGGTCACGCGACGTCAGCGGCATGGTCCTGGTCGCCTACGACATCGGGCTGGTCCTCTTCCGCCAGGGGCGGACGGCGGAGGCGCAGCGCATCGCCGGCGCAGTGGACCGCCTGACAAGGGAGGCGGGGGTCGGTGTCATCGGCGACGGCTTCGACTACCTCGGCTGGAGCAGGCCCAGGCCACCGTCTGACCCCGACCAGGTCCCAGCCTGGCAGGAGGGAGCAAGCTGGTCGGTCGATCAGCTCGTCGAGTTCGCCCGGCAGTGCCTGTCGGAAACGCAGCAGGCGTAGGTAGCGCTGGACGCCATCCGGACCAGCCGCAACCTCTCGGCGCATGGCCCAAATGGGCCGGCGCCATACCGGGACCGGGGACCTGCGAGGGGCTCGATGGGATAGTTGGTCGGGGCGAGAGGATTTGAACCTCCGACCTCAGCGTCCCGAACGCTGCGCGCTAGCCAAACTGCGCCACGCCCCGACCGTGTGCACCGGGCGCCATCAGCGCCGAGCCATCGACGAGTATAGCGAAGGCCCTTGGTGGAGCCTCAGGTCGCTTCCGACTCCCCGTCCGCGGGATCGAGATTGAGGGCGGCAGAGTTGATGCAGTAGCGCAGCCCCGTCGGCGCCGGGCCATCGTCGAAGACGTGGCCCAGGTGTCCGCCACAGCTGGCGCACAGGACCTCGGTCCTGACCATCAGCCAGGAGCGGTCCTCCTCGGTCTGGACGGCACCGCTGTCAGCCGGACGATAGAAGCTCGGCCAGCCGCTGCCCGACTCGAACTTGGTGTCGGACTCGAACAGCTCCGCCCCGCACCCTGCGCAGCGGTAGACGCCCGGACGATGCTCGTTCCAGTACTCCCCGGTGAAGGCGCGTTCGGTGCCCTTCTCGCGCAGTACCCGGTACTGCTCCGGGGTCAGCTCGGCGCGCCACTCGTGCTCGGGCTTCTCAATCTTGCGATCCATCGGTCCACCTTACGACGCCAAGCGCGATATCGCTTCCGGCCGGTCGGCCAGCCAGCAGGCGGAGGCCTGGCCATCGCCGACGTCGATCAGCGGCGGCTCTTCCACCCGACACCGATCGAACGCCAACGGGCAGCGCGTGTTGAAGCGGCAGCCCGGCGGTACCGCCGACGCGTCAGGCGTCTCGCCGGCCAGGATCGTGCGCCTGGCGCGCTCGCCATCAGCCGGCGGCTCGGGCGAGGGCGAGACCGAGACAAGGGCCGCGGTGTAGGGATTGCGCGGTGCAGATATGACCCGTTCGGCCGGACCGATCTCCATCACCTTGCCCAGGTACATCACGGCAATGCGATCGGCGATGACCCAGGCCAGCGAGAGGTCGTGGGTAATGAACAGGTAGGTCAGCGAGCGCTGGTCGCGCAGGTCGAGCATCAGCCTCAGCAGCTCGGTCCGGATCGAGACGTCGAGCATGCTCACCGGCTCGTCGGCGACCACCAGCTCGGGCTCGAGGACGAGCGCTCCGGCGATCACCACGCGTTGACGCTGGCCGCCGGACAGCTCGTGGGGGTAACGCAGAGCAAACTCGCGCGCCGGTCGCAGGCCGGCGGCCTCCAGCGCGGCAAACACCTGTTCCTCCCGCTGCACCGCACCATCGCCGATGCCATTGACCGACAGCGGCTCGGCGACGAAGTCGTGCACCGTCTGCTTCGGGTTGAGCGTCTCGTAGGGGTCCTGGAAGATCATCTGTACCCGGCGTCGGTAGGGCCTCAGGTCGCGGACGCCCCAGCGGTCGCTGACGTCCTCTCCGTCGAAGAGGACACGGCCCTCGGTCTGGCGGGTGAGCTTGACGATGACCCTGCCGGTGGTGGTCTTGCCCGAGCCGGATTCGCCGACGAGTGCCAGGACCTCACCCGCCCGGATCGACAGGTCAATGCCATCGACGGCGCGAACCACACCGCGGTCGCGCCGCAGCAGGGCGTCCAGCGGGCCCTGGCGCAGTGGAAAGTGGACCTTTACCCCCTCCAGCCGCAACAGCTCCGTCATGACGGCGGTTTACCTGGAGCGGCCGCTGCCGAACTCATCGCCTCGCCGTGCGGAGCCGCGACCGCCACCGAGCCGGGGCTGCCCGGCGGGAAGAGGTGGCAGGCTACGCGCACGCCGTCCTCGAACGTCACCTCGGGCGGCACCTGCTCGGAGCAGACCGCCATGGCAGCCGGACAGCGTGGGTGGAACCGGCAGCCGGTGGGTGGGTTGCGCAGGTCGGGCGGCGAGCCCGGGATGACGTCGAGCGTTCGCCGTGACGCGCGAATGCTCGGGAACGAGCGCAGCAGGCTGGTGGTGTATGGGTGGCGAGGCGCTGCGAAGACACGTCGCACCGGCCCCTCTTCGGCAACCATGCCGGCGTACATCACCAGCACGCGGTCACACGTCTCGGCGATCACGGACAGGTCGTGAGTGATCAGTACGAGCGACAGGCCGAGTTCGCGCCGGAGCTGCTCCAGCAGCTCGAGGATCTGAGCCTGGACCATCACGTCCAGGGCGGTCGTCGGCTCATCGCCGATGACCACTGCCGGATCACAGGCCAGCGCCATGGCGATCATCGCTCGTTGGCGCATGCCGCCCGACAGCTCGTGCGGATACGCGTTGCCACGCTGGCGCGGGATGCCGACCAGATCGAGCAGCTCCAGCGCCCGCCTGCGGGCCCGACCGCGCGACTCGCCCAGCCTCATCTCGAGCGGCTCGGCGATCTGGTGTCCCACGCGAAGCACCGGGTTGAGCGCGTTCATCGCGCCCTGGAAGACGATTGATATCTCCCGCCAGCGGTAGCGCTGCAGCGCACTCTCCGACTTCGGGACCAGGTCTATCCCGAATAGCTCGACCTTGCCCCGCTTGATACGCGCATTGGCCGGCAGCAGCCGCACCAGGGACAGGGCCGTCGTGGTCTTGCCGCAACCCGACTCGCCGGCCAGGCCGAGCGCCTGTCCATCGTCTAGCCGGAAGCTGACGCCGTCGACTGCCCGCACCCAGCCGTCCTCGAGCCGGTAATGGACGGTCAGATCGTCGACGACGAGCAGCGGCGCGTTCGGGTCGGCCAGCTTGGGAAGCGGCCACTGGCGACGGCCTCGGGTCCTCTCGCGGGCCTCGATGACCGACGGCGAGATCGCCTGCCGAGGGGCCTCCGGCCGGTCGTCAGATGCCGCGCTGTGCTGGGCGCGGCGGTGCTCGTCGGCCAGCGCGTCGGGGCGCTCGCGGCCTAGCCGCTGCGGGTCAGGCGGGTTCATCGGCGAGCCCGCAGGCGCGGGTTGAGCAGGTCGTCGAGCGCAGACCCGAGCAGCGTGAACGCGAGCACGACCAGGATGATCGACGCGGCCGGCCAGGCCATGAACCACCAGGCCCCGATGGGCAGCGCGCCGGCGGCGTTGGCGGCATACAGGATCTGGCCCCACGACGGCTGGAACGGGTCGCCCAGGCCGATGAAGGAGAGCGTCGTCTCGGTCAGGATCGCGCCGGCGAAGACCAGCACCGCGTTGGCCACGACCAGGCCGACCACGTTGGGCAGGATGTGGCGGCGCATGATCTGGCCGCTGCCCGACCCGATCACGCGAGCTCGGGCAACGAATGTGCGCTCGCGCAGGGACAGAGCCTGGGACCGGATGATGCGGGCGGTCGAGGCCCAGCTCGTGACGCCGATCACGACGACGATGACGACCAACGTCACGCGCATGCCGAACAGCTGCGCATTGGCCCCGATGATGTCCAGCAGGATTGGGGCCAGGATCAGGGCCAGCACGAACGTGGGCAGGACGAGGAAGAAGTCCGTGATCCGCATGAGGATCGTGTCGACGAGCCCGCCGAGGAAGCCCGCCACGATGCCGATCAGCGCGCCAAGGAAGACAGTGATTGCCGTCGCCAGGAGGCCGATGACCATTGAGATTCGTGTGGCGTGGACGGTGAGGTTGAGCATGTCCCGCCCGAGTCGGTCCGTGCCGAAGGGGTGCGCCGCGCTGGGCGGCTGGAGGCGGCTTCCCGAAGCGGTTGTGGCCGTCTCGAGCGCCCCGACCAGCAGCTCAGGGACTGCCGCGAGCACGCTGAAGAACGCCAGGATGATGATCCCGAGCAGGCCCTCCGGCCTCGACAGCAGGCGTCGGCCGAAGCTGGCGCTGTTACGCAGCCGGAGGCGCAGGCGAGCAGCTCGCAGCTCGCCGGGCGAGACGGTCGTCGCGCTCATGCCCGGACTCGCGGGTCGAGAACGCCGTAGATCAGATCGGCCACAAGGTTGGCCAGCACCACGGCGACCGACAGCAACAGGAAGATGCCCTGCAGCACGGGGAAGTCGCGGGCACTCAGCGCCTCGACGGTCAGGGTCCCCAGCCCCGGCCAGTTGAAGACCACCTCAACGGTGATCGCCCCGGCCACCACGTAACCGATGTTGATGGCGACGAGGGAGGCGGTGGGAAGGATGGCATTGGGCAGGGCGTGTGCGCGCAGGACGTATCCGTCGCGCAGCCCTTTCGCCCGCGCCGTCGTGACGTAGTCGTCGCCCAGGGTCTCGACGATCGAGGCACGCATCAGGATCGAGTACTGCCCGATGAGGCCGATGGCCACCGCGGTAAGGGGCAGGAAGAGGTGCCGGCCGAAGTCGATGAGCTCATCGGCGAGGGTGGCGTGACGCACGCCGAGCGACGACATGCCCGCCGTCGGGAACCAGCCCAGCATGCTGGCGAAGACGACGAGCAGGACCATGCCGATGATGAAGTAGGGTGCGGAATAGAAGATCAGCGATATGCCGTTGCCGACGTAGTCGGCCACACCTCCCCTCTTCCAGCCGGAATACGCGCCCAGCGCTATGCCGACGACGACGGCGATCAGCTGGCCGAGGCCGAACAGGATGACCGTCGGCCAGAACCGGCTGCCCAAGACATCCAGCACCGGCTGCCCGCGGTATTTGAACGAGTACCCGAGGTCCCCCTGGGCGGTTGCGCCAAGGTACGAGACCAGCTGGACGGGGAGCGGCTCGTCCAGGCCCCATTGGGCACGGATCTCGGCCTTGGCTGCCGCTGAGATGTTCGGATTGCGCAGCAGCACGCGCTCGGGCGAGCCTGGCATCGCCCGGAAGAGCACGAAATTCAGGATGACGATGGCGAGGATGGTCGCCATCGCCTGGAGCAGCTTCCGACCGATGTAGCCGCCCGCCATATGGCGCTCAGCCGGGCACGCCCGAGGCCGCCCGACAGGCGTGGCCTCGGGCGATCGTTCTGGGGGTCTGGGGCTGGAGCCGGCTCATCCGAACCGGGTCACGACGGCTGCTACTCCTCCTCGACCTCCGGCCCACGGCGCCGACGGAGGGCCAAAAAGCCGACCACTCCCAGGGCCGCCAGCGCGAGCAGGCCGAGAATCATCGGCATGTTGTCCCCGCCAGCCGGGTTCGTCGGGCCCCCGGGGCCGGCCCCCGGCGTCGCGGCCGGGCTGCCCCCGGGCTGTCCGGGGGTGGCCGCCGCCGGGTCGGTCGTGTCGGGCGTCGCCGCCGGTCCGCCGGGCGTCTCGCCGGCAGCCGGCGTTTGCTCACCTGGGGCAGGCGTCGGCTCGCCGGTGGCGGGGGTGGCGGCCGGCTCCTCGCCGGCCGGGGTCAGCGCGCCATATCCGAACGAGCCGTAGTTGAACAGCGGCACGCCGTCCTCGGGCTGGTTCTGCCAGCCTGTGAAGCGGTCGGTTCGATACGCGGCCAGCACGTCGTCGTAGTAGAGGATGTGGTAGGGCGCCTCGTCGTAGATCAGGTTCTGCATGCGGGCCAGGATCTCTGCCCGCTCCTCGGTGGACTCCGCGCGGTTCTGCTCCTGGAACATCTGGTCGTACTCGGGGTTGCAGTAGAGGGAATCGCTTGACTGCCCGATCTGATCGCAGGTGAAGATTTCGAGCAGTGAGTTGGGATCGATGTCGCCGCCCCAGCCCCAGATGAACATGTCGAAGTCAGCGTTGTACTCATCGCCGGCCTCCGGCGGCAGGAGCAGCTCGCCGAGCGCGCCACTGTCCATCTGCTGCGCCGAGACGCCGATCCCCAGCTCGCCGAACCAGTCGGCGATGAACTGGCCGGCCGCGGCGTAGTCCTCCGAGCTGTCCGGGAAGTAGAGCCGCAGGTTGATCGGGTTGCCGTCCTGGTCAAGGCGCCGGCCCTGGTCGTCGAGCTCATAGCCGGCGGCCTCCAGGCGGCTGCGTGCCTCGTCCAGGTCGAAGGTGCGCAGGTTGTCGGGCTGGACGTGGTATTGCGTCTGGAACGGCGGCACGTGGCTCGCGCCGGGCTCGCCGTACCCGTTGAGCAGCCGCTCGACAAGCAGCTCACGGTCGATGGCATAGCCGAGCGCGTCGCGGAAAGCCGCGTCCTGCAGGGCCGGGGTGGACGCACCGCCCCCACCTTCGATCACGTTGCCCGTACCTGTGCCGTAGGTGTTGAAGGCAAGCTCCGTGTAGCCGTTGCCCTGGCCGTTCACGGTCACGATGCCCTCGTCGCTGGCCAGCCGGTCGAAGTGCTCGGCCGAAACGTTATGGGCGTAGTCGAGCTCGTTGTTGCGCAGCGCCTCGGCCATCGAGGCCGAGTCGCGAAAGATCTGGATGACGAGACGGTCGGCGGCGAGCGTTGGGCCGTCGTAGTGGGGGTTGCGCTCGAACTCCACTCGTTGGCCGGTCACCCAGTTGACTGCCTGGTACTTGCCCGTGCCCACGACCGGCGCCTCGTTGGGATCCTCGTCGAAGTTTCGATCCTCCCAGATGTGCCGAGGCAGGATCGGGATGTACATGTACAGGACCTGCGTGTTGGGGCGGTCGGTGGTGATGACCAGCGTCTGCGGGTCGGTCGCCTCGACCGAGGTGACCCCCGCGTTGGTCAGGTACGGGTCGAGGTACCCGTAGCCGACGTAGCCGTTCTCGTCGACGAGCTCGAGCATTCGGTTGAAGGTGAATGCAGCGTCCTCGGCCGTGGCCGGCTCTCCATCGGACCAGCGCTTGTCGGGGCTGATCGTGAAGGTCCAGGTCAGCCCGTCATCGGACTGCTCCCAGGCCTGCGCGAAGGCGGGCATGGGCTGCAGGTTCTCGTCCCACTCCACCAGCAGCTCGTAGTTGAGCGCAAAGACCTCGAAACCGACCACCAGGTAGGTGATGAAGGGGCTCATCGAGTCCAGGTCCTGCGTCGTGCCCACGCGCAGCACCAGATCGTCCTGCGCCCGGGCCACCCCGGCGGGCAGCACCAGCGCCACGGCCAGCAGGGGCACGAGCCCGATCCGGGAGATACGGGTGAACGCCGACCGTCGCATTGGGTCCTCCTCCAGGCAAGCGGTGCGTGAAGACCCTAGGTTCCCACGCCGGAGGCGTGGATGCAACGTGAATCTACGCATGGGCGTCAACCGGGTCGAGCGCCGGTCGGTCGATGGCGAACAGGTCCAGCTCGGCCGGCGGTGGTCGACACTGGCCATCCAGGGCCAGCTCCGCCAGCAGGATCCCCATCAGCGCGGCGAACTTGTAGGCGTGGGCCGCGCCCAGCGCGACGACCACGTTCGGCGCCTCGGGCAGCCGATCGACGATGAAGTCCCGGTCCGGCGTCGTGGTGTAGAGGCATGTCTTCGCACCCTGGAGGTGAACGAACGCACGTGGCAGGTGCTGATCAAGGAACCGCCTCAGCCGCGCGGCAACCGCCGGGTCCGGATCGAAGGTGCGCGTGTCGGCGGTCGTCTCCCGGCCGCCCAGGTCCTCGCCCACCTTTGGGCCGCGCTGTCTGTGGGCGGGGAAGCCGTAGAAGGAGGGCAGGTCCAGCCAGATCCAGATCGGGAAGCGGCCGCTCGCAAACGCCCCGGGGTCGCGTGCCTCGAACCAGCTGACCTGCTCGAGCGTCACGCGCAGCGGCAGCGGCCGTCCGAGCGGTGCGAGCAGATCATTGGTCCAGGCGTCGGTCGCCAGCACGACCGAGCCCGCGGCGAAGGTGCGGCCGTCGGCCGTCCGGACCTCCAGCTCGCCGCGGTGGTCGCGCAGCTCGGTCACGCGTGCTCGCTCGCGCACGTCGGCGCCGTGCGCCAGCGCCAGCTGCTGATGCGCGGCGTTGCCCACGCTCGGGTCGGCAATGCCCGCGTCGGGTTGGTAGAGCCCCCGAGTGTCGGAATGGAGCTGCCACTGGGGCCAGCGCCGAGCGAGCTCGGCGGCATCCAGCCACTCGAACGGCACCCCAGCCACCGACATCGATGCGGCATAGTCTTCGATCGACTCGGCGGCGCCGGGAGGGGCCAGGTCCAGGCCACCGGTGATGGTGATGACCCGCGCGTCGGCCTCCGCCTCCAGCTCCCGCCAGGAGACATAGGCTCGCTTGGCCAGTTCGACGTACTCGGGCCGGTGATACGACAGCCTGATGATGCGCGACTCATCCTGCGAGGCGCCGCGGTCATGGCCCAGCTCGAACTGCTCCAGGCCGAGCACCCGCGCCCCCGACCGGGCGAGCCGGTAGAGTGCCGCGCTGCCGATGCCGCCCAGCCCGACGACTATCGCGTCGTAGTCGCCCCCGTTTGAGCGGCTGCTCACTCCTCGCCGAGGCTCTCTGCGACGTAGCGCCGGATGTCCAGGCTCATGTCCTCCATCGGCGCGTAGTAGCCGGCATCGAAGACGCGCGAGGTCATGCCGCCCTGGGTCGCCTCGCAGATCACCCAGTCCTGCCGGTTGACCAGGTCCCAGAACTCCACCGCGTCCGAGGGGTCGAAGGAGGGCTTCTCGATCTCCGTCGGATGGAAGAGCCAGTCGACCACTATCTGCGTGCGGTCGGGCGAGCGGGGCAGGAGCATGAACGAGGCGACGTGGTCGGCCGACAGGCTGATCATCAGGTTGGGATAGGCCAGCTCGCCCTTGTGCCGCTCCTTTTCCTCGTCGGACAGACCTGGAAAGGGCGCCCGGTCGGTCGTGCCGGTGAAGGTGAAGGTGAACGTGCCCTCCGCCTGCGGCACACCCTCATCCCAATCCAGGCCAAGCCCGAAGTCCTTCTTGAAAGCGGGCACGATCTTGCACAGCTCCGGGTGCACGCCGGCGCAGTGGTAACACTCGTTGTAGTTCTCGAGGATCACCTTCCAGTTGGCGGCCACGTCGTAGACGATCCGTCGCGCTGCCCGCAGCTCGGCCAGCGGATAGCGGCGCAGGCGCTCCGGGATGGGGCCGAGCTGGTCGTGCAGCGATCGCTCGGTGCGCCGGTTGGCTGAGATCCCGTTGTTTGAGTCGCCCCGGCTCAGCCGCACGAAGATCCAGCCGCCCCAGGTGTCAAGCTCCACCGGGTGCAGAGCGAAGGCGGCCGGGTCGAAGTCCTCACGCTCGCCGAGGAAGGGCGCGTTGCGCACGCGGCCATCCAGCTCTATGTCCACGAGTGGTATGAGCAGCGGATGATGCCCTTGAAGCGACCGTCGGCGGACGGAAAATCGCATCCCTCGGGCACCGGCTCGCCCAGGGCCAGCCGGCTGCCACGGTGGCGGCAGACGTTGTAGTGCGCGCGCAGCTCGCCGGTGCGCGTGCGCACGACCAGGATCCGCTCGCCGGCAACGTCGACGTGAAGGTAGTCGCCGGCCTCCGGCACCATCTCCACCCGTCCGACACAGAACCACTGGCGGTGGAAGATGCGGTCCCGCTCGCGACTGAAGTGCTCGGGCGAGACATAGGCTTCCTTGGGCAGCGAGCGCTCCAGCGCCGACCGCTCCATGCGCACCTGCTGCTCGACCGTCATCTAGACCTCCCTGCCGCCGGCCCTGCCTTCCACGATAGACCACCCCGTCACGTGGGTGCCGCCGTCGCCCTGGAGGGCCTCGGCCGAGTGGGCCTGACTAGACTGGCCGGCATGGAAGAGCGAGCAGCCAGCCGGCCCGCGCATGACGTGGCGGTGCGGCAGAGTCTCGTTATCCCTGCTCGCGACGGCATCCAGCTGTCGGCCAACCTGTTCATGCCCGACCAGGAGGGTCGCTGGCCCGCCGTGCTCAACATGGATCCCTATCGCAAAGACGATTGGTCGGCCAGCTGGGACATGGCGCTGGGCAGCTACCTTGCCGAACGGGGCTATGCGTACTGTCGTTTGGACGTGCGCGGGACGGGCAGCTCGGGCGGCCTCGCGCTGGACGAATACACCCCCGCCGAGACCCAAGACGGCTACGACGCTGTCGAGTGGCTGGCTGCACAGGAGTGGTCGAACGGGCGGGTCGGGATGTGGGGCCTGTCCTACGGAGGATTCACCTCGCTGCAGGTTGCCTGCCTTCAGCCGCCGCACCTCTTCGCGATCGTGCCCATCCAGGCGACCGACGACCGCTACACGGATGACGTCCACTACCTGGGCGGTGCGATGACGGTCAGCGAGCTGTCGCAGTACGCCGTCAGCCAGGTGGCGATGAACGCCATGCCGCCCCTGCCCGAGGCCTGGGGCGAGGATTGGCGCGGGCGCTGGCTCGAGCGGCTCCAGGGCACCCCGGTCTGGCTGTTCGAGTGGGCCCGCCAGCAGCGCGACGGTCCGTACTGGCGCCAGGGCTCGGTGGCGCCCGACTACGGCCGTATCAGGGCAGCTGTCCTGCAGCTCGCCGGCTGGATGGACGAGTACGTCGACGCGGCGCTGCGCATACAGCAGCACTGCACCGCAGCGGCTGCCCGGCGGACAATCGTCGGGCCGTGGGTCCACGGGCTGCCCGACCACGCCTACCCCGGGCCCAACATCGACTGGCTGCACGAGATGGTGCGCTGGTTCGATCGCTGGCTGAAGGCGGCCGACAACGGCGCCGAGATGGAGCCGGCACTAACCTGGCTGCATCGCCAGCACACGCCCCCCGAGCGCTTTCCGGCGCGGCTCAATGGTGCGTGGCGGGCCGTCCGTGACTGGCCCGTCCCGGCCACGCCGCTCAACGTGTGGCTCGATGCCGGGGACGAGCCCGGCCGAGGCGTACTGGCGACCGAGCCGACGGTCGATGAGGGCGAGGACCTTTTCGAGCATCGCCCGACGGCCGGGTCGCGCGCCGGCTCGCTGTGCTGGGGCAGCGGGCACCCGCCCAACGGCCTCGCCGCCGACCTGCGCGCCGAGGAGCACAACGGACCCGTCTACACCAGCCAGCCCTTGTCAGAAGCGGTGGACATCCTCGGCCCGCCAGTGCTTGTCTTGCACGTCTCGTCCAGCGAGCCGGTGGCGCACCTCGTTGCGCGGCTGGGCGACGTCGCCCCGGACGGAGCGGTGGAGCAGGTCAGCGCGGGCGTCCTCAACCTAACCCATCGAGAGTCGCACACCGACCCAACCCCACTCGAGCCCGGCCGCAAATACGAGATCCGGCTGCCGCTGCGCGCCGCCGGCTACCGGTTCCTGCCCGGACATCGCATCCGACTGAGCCTGGCCAGCTCGCACTGGCCTGTCGTCTGGCCCTCGCCGGGGCAAGCAGGGCTCGCTGTCGGACGTGGACCGAGCAAACCCTCCCGCCTGCTGCTGCCGCTCGCGCCGGCGGAGGACCGGCTGGTTGCGCCACCGGCCTTCCGAACGGGGCCCGCTGAGCTGCGCGAATTCGGCAGCGAGACATCGGAGCCTGTCCGGTGGGAGGTGACGGAGCGGCCCCTCGACGGTACCGTCTCGGTGCGGACGCACGAGGCCTCGCGCATGGTGCTGCCCGATGGTCGCTCCGAGCTGTATCTGTCGGAGACGCTGTCCATGTCCGCTTCGGACCTGTCGCCGGGCGAGGGTCGTTTCGACAACAGATGTCGCTACGAGCTCGATCGCGACGGCCGTCACGTGGCGATCAGGGCATCGGGCACAACGATCGCCGGCCCGCGCGAGCTGGAGATGCGCGTCCGGCTGCGAGTCGACCTGGACCGGGGGCGGCTGTTCGAGCGACGCTGGCGGCGGACGATTCAGCGCGACCTGCTCTGAGCAGGCGCCGGAGGCGTCCAGAGGTGATGCGCCCCTACCTGTGACAGCTCGCTTACGCCGAGCAGCGCCATATCGCGCCGGACCTCGGCGCGGAGCAGGTCAAGGGCGTGCGCCACGCCGGCCTCGCCACCGGCACCGAGGGCAAAGAAGATCGGCCGTCCGACGAAGGTGGCGCGTGCGCCGAGCGCCAACGCCATAAGCACGTCGGTGCCACGCCTGACGCCCCCATCCAGGTACACCTCCACTCGGCCATCAACGGCCCGGACGACTTCCGGCAACGCGTCGAGGGCAGCCGGAAGCCGGTCCAGCTGTCGGCCGCCGTGATTGGAGACCACAACGCCATGCACCCCCATTTCCACGGCGCGTTGGGCGTCCTCGCCAGAGAGGATGCCCTTGACGACGATCGGAAGCTCCGATAGGCCGCGGAGCCAATCGAGATCGTTCCAGCTCAACGTGGAGTCGGTGAAGCCGCCGATGACCGCCGCGAGAACGCCGTCGGCCGCCTCCGCACGCGTCACCTCGATGTTGCCGTACGCCTGCGGATAGGGAAGGCCCCAGCGCAGGTCGCGCTCGCGATTGCCCGCCACCGGGAAGTCAACCGTCAGCACGATGGCGGTGTAGCCGGCGGCGGCGGCGCGCCGGACGAGCTCCGCCGATCGGCGCCGCTCGCGGTGCACGTAGAGCTGGAACCAGCGCGGTCCGGATCCGGCCTCGTCGGCGGCCGCGGCGACCTCCTCGATCGAACGGCTCGACATGGTCGACAGGCAGAACAACACGTTGGCTGCCGAGGCTGCCCTGGCCGTGGCCAGCTCCGCCTGGGGGTCGGCGAAGTGCTGGAAGGCCATCGGCGCGACGGCCGCCGGCAGGCTGACCGGGTGTCCGAGCAGGCTGGTCGAGCTGTCGACATCGGATACGTCGACCAGGACCCGCGGCCGCAGCCGCAGGCGCGCAAAGGCCGCCCTATTTGCCGCCATGGTCAGCTCGTCGTCGGCGCCGCCCGCCACGTAGTCGAGCTCGGGCCGGCCCATCCTCTCGGCCGCCAGCGTCTCGAAGTCGCTGAGGTTGACTGCACGGCTCAACGCGGGAGGCTGGCTCAGTTCGGCCATGGTCGGCTGATGGTTACACAGCGTGGCTGCCCGGTGGCTCCTCGCCGGCGGCCGCCAGCCGCTCGCGAACCCGGATCGGCAGCACGAGGCAGGCAGCCGCCACGAACGCCAGGGCCATCAGGACGAAGGTCAGCGGCAGGCCGGCCGGCTCGCCCAGTGCGTCGATGAGCGCGCCGTAGAGCAGCACCCACAGCGAGCCGATCCCGAAAGCGAGCGTGAAGTAGGCCGCGAAGGATGCGTCTCGCAGGTCGCGCGGTGCGATGTCGGCAAGCAGCGCCTGCAGCTGCGGGCTCTCGACGAAGTTGAAGACGCTCAGCAGGACGATGGCCAGCCAGAGCATCGGCACGTCTGAGCCTGCGGCCACGAAGAGCAGCAGCGATGCGGCACCGGCCAGATAGGTGATGACGATCAACAGCCGCCTTCCGAACCTGTCCGACAGCCAGCCTGCGACGATGGGACCGGGCACGCTTCCGACCACCAGGACCGTGTACATCAGCGCCACCGTCATCGTGTCCAGCCCGATCACCAGCGCCAAATAGAGCGGCACGAACACGTTGAGCACGCCGAGCCCCCGCCCGCCTCCGCCGAGCACGGCCGAGGCGTAGACGAGCAGCAGGTCGCGATCACGCAGCACCGCCGCGTAGGCGGAGCGGACCGAGCCGTAGGCCTTCGCCGCTGCTCGATCGACACCCGATTCACGCACCAGCGCCCAGATCGCCAGCGCGACGAGGATGGCCGGCACGCCGAACAGTACGACCGTCCAGCGCCAGCCGATGCCGGCAATCAGCCACGCGCCGATGAGCGGCACGGCCACCGTGCCGACGTTGCCGCCCGCGATGTGAGCGGCGATGGCGAACCCGCGCCGGTGCGGCGGAAACTGCTCGGCCAGCAGTCCGTTTCCGACCGGGTGCTGTGGCGAACCCCCGATGCGCGAAACGATGTTCGCGGCGGCAAAGGTGGCGAAGCCCGGCGCCAGCGCCTGGGCAGCCATCCCTCCGCCGAAGACGATCCCTCCGACAGTCATGATCGAGCGCCGCGAGAAGACGCGCGTCAGCCAGCCGTAGCTGATCTGGAGCAGCCCCGCCGAGACGTTGCCCGCCGCGGCCAGGAATGCGACCGCCGCGACACCGATGTCGAACTCGCTGATGATCGCCAGGTACACCAGCGGCAGCAGGGCGGCCTGGGCGTGGTTGACTGCGTGGCCGGCCGACAGCAGCCACAGCGTGAGCCAGGGTTTGACGTGTTCCGTCGGCGTCCCTTCCGGGTGGGCGGCCATCGTGGTGGGCATGCGCCGGCCAGAGTAACGCCCGACCGGCGATAGACTGGCTGTCCATGAGCAACCAGCAGCAAGCAACCGATGGGCGCGAGCGGTGGGCGGTGATCCTCGGTGCCAGCAGCGGGTTCGGCGCAGCCGCTGCCCGTGCTCTGGCCCGCGACGGATACGGCATCGTCGGCGTGCATCTCGACCTGCGCGCCACCAAGGCTGCCGCCGAAGCGGTTCGCGATGAGATCGCCGAGCTCGGCGCGCGCGTGGTCTTTCACAACGTGAACGCCGCCGATGAGGAGAAGCGACGCGCGGTCATCGCGGACATCGAGCAGCGCTTCGCGCAGCGGCGGGCCGAGGGCGCCGATCCCTTCGTTGCGGTCTTCCTACACTCGCTCGCCTTTGGAACCACGCTTTCATACGTTGCCACCGGCCCGGAGGAGAGAGAGGTCAACCAGAAGCAGCTCGAGATGACCGCCGATGTGATGGCGCACTCGATGGTTTACTGGGCCCGAGACCTGTTCCACGCCGGCCTTCTCGGTGATGGCAGCCGGCTCTTCGCCATGACCAGCGAAGGAGCTGTCAAGGTGGTGCCCACTTACGGGCCCGTCAGTGCGGCCAAGGCCGCGCTGGAGTCACACTGCCGGCAGCTTGCGCTTGAGCTGATCCCGCATGGCATCACCGTCAACGCAATCCGCGCCGGGGTGACGGACACGCCAGCTCTGAGGCGCATTCCCGGCCACGAGGGGTTGATCAAGGCCTCCCTGGCGCGCAATCCCGGCGGCCGCATGACGACGCCGGAGGATGTCGCCGAGGCGCTCGTTGCGCTCGCCTCGCCCCGCCTGCACTGGATGACCGGCAACGTCATCGGCGTGGATGGAGGCGAGCTCGTCGGAGAGCGTCGCAGCTAGGCCGGCAGCCGACCGCACAGGGCCCAAACGTTTGTTATGCCACGGCGATACGAGAGTCCCGCCCGTGGTCTCTCCCTGATCCCCCGCCCGTCAGGCTGGATGATCCAACAATCAGCAGTGGGGGACACCCATGGATCAGACGACGGGCGGCGACGAGGTTCGCCGCAGCGCGGAGAGCACGGTCTCGACGATCGCCGAGCAGGCCCAGCAGACGGCCGAGGCGCACGTCTCGACACAGAAGGATCAGGCCGCCAGCGCCCTGCACTCGGTCGCCGAAGCGGTCCGACGCAGTGGCCAGGATCTGGGCGAGGAGCAGCCTCAGCTGGCCTCGTTGGCCAATCAGGCAGCCGACCGGGTTGACCGGGCGTCCGACTACATTCGGAGTCACGATCTGCGCGACTTCGTGCGCGAGGCGGAAGGCTTTGCTCGTCGCGAGCCGATGATCTTCCTGGGCGGCGCCTTTGCCCTGGGCTTCCTCGCCGCGCGCTTCATCAAGGCCTCCAGCCCGAGCCAGGGCCAGGGCGGTTACGGCGCCACGGGTGGCTACGGCGCGACCCGTGGCTACGGCGCGACCGGTGGCTACGGCGCCGCTGGCGGCTACGGCAGCCAGGGTGGCTATGGCGCGACCGGCAGCTACGGCAGCCAGGGCGGCTACGGCGCGACCGGCGGCTACGGCAACCAGGGCGGCTTCGGGGGCTATGACGCCTACGCCGACAGCGAGCGCGAACGCAGCCTCGGCACGGCCGGTACGCTCGGCGAGACAGAAGGCCTGCGCGATGGCAGCGGCCTGACCGACGCCGACACCGGCGCGGCCGAAGAGGAGACGGTCGGCGGCTCGACGCTCCGCTCGGGCGGAAGCTGAGTCGCGCGATGACCAACGCCCCGCGCGAAGAGCGCTCGCTTGGCGACCTCTTCGCCGAGCTATCCCAACAGGTCTCGACCCTTGTTCGCAAGGAGTTCGAGCTGGCCCGCCACGAGCTGACGCGATCGGCCACCCGGCTCGGGCGGGCGGCGGCCCTCATCGCGGTTGGCGGCCTGCTGGCCTACGCTGGTCTGATCGTGCTTCTGATCGGGCTCGGCTTCCTGCTGGCAACCCTCGGGCTGCCGACATGGCTGGCGCTGCTCGTGGTGGGCATCGCCGTCGTCGCGATCGGCGGCTTCCTCGCCTGGCACTTTCTCAATGAGATGAAGAAGACGGCGATAGTGCCCGAGCGGACGGTCGAGACCATCCAGGACAACGTCCAGTGGGCAAAGGAACAGACCGAATGAATGAGCAACACCAGCGCGACGATGCGTCCGAGGTGGACATCACCGAGGAGCAGATCGTCGTTGAAATCGAGCACACCCGCGCCGACATGAGCGGCACGATCGATGAGATCGGCCACCGGCTGAATCCGCAGACGATTGCCAGCCAGGCGCGCGACCAGGTACGGGAGGCAACGGTAGGACGAGTGGAACGCTTCGTGGAAGACGCGGGTCAGACCGCGCAGGAAACCAGCAACACGGTTATCGACACGCTTCGCCAGAACCCTGTGCCGGCGGCGCTCGCCGCAATCGGCATCGGCTGGCTGGCCATGCGCGCGCGCGACGCCTCGTCGGGCAACGGCGGGTCACGTCGGAGTGACTATCGCTACGCCAACACGCCGCACGGCTACGCTGACTACGCCACCGGGTACGGCGGCGCCGGTGGCTACCGTGGCTCAGGCACTGGCTATCAGGGCGTCGGCTCCGGCGCTGGCTACCAGGGCGGCCAGGTCGTGGGCGACCGCATGTCCGAGGTGGGCGACCGCATGTCCGAGGCAGGCGACCAGCTTCGGCAGCGGACCGACGAGATGGGCCAGCAGGCTCAGCGCGTGGCCGACGACGTGGCCCAGCGATCACAGCAGGCCCTGTCGGACGCGCAGTGGCAGGCGGAGCGAGCCGCGGGCCAGGCGCAGCGACAGTTCGACCGCACGCTCCAGGAAAACCCCCTCGCGCTTGGCGCGCTGGCGATCGGCGTCGGCGCGGCGGTTGGCCTGGCCATTCCCGAGACGCGCCGCGAGCGCGAGCTGATGGGCGAGCAGCGTGACCGCCTGGTTCACCAGGTCGAGCAGGCTGCCACCGAAGCGCTGGGGCAGGCCGAGCAGGCCGCCCGCGAGACCGGCGAGCAGCTGCAGGAGGAGGCCCGCCAGGGCTGACACCGACTGCAAACGCACGTCAAAAAGGGCCGCCCCGCTGGGGGCGGCCCTTTCTTTTGGTGCGCTCGTCAGTCGACGCTCGCTGGCCTATGCCGGGCGACGCCTCAGATGAGCTTGCACGCGGTCACGGCACCCGCCGCGTTGAGCGTAAGGCGCAGCTTGACGTTCACACCGACCACCACCGTCAAAGGCAGGCTGACGCCGGCCTTGATCTTGAAGGTCTGGCCGCCGACAGTGATCGAGCCCGCAGTCAGGAGCGTCGCGGGTACGTAGGCCGACACCTTGCCGGAGACGGTCACGTGCGCGCTCACGAACGTGCACAGGTCAACCAGGCCCGCTGTATTGAGGCGCAGCTTGAGGCTGACGTTGACACCAACCTTGACCGCAGCCGGAAGGCTGACTCCCGCCTTGATCTTGTAGACCTTGCCACCGATGGTGATGGAACCGGTCGTCGTGGCTGTCGCCTTGACGTAGGCCGTCACAAGGCCGCTGGCGCTGACCGTCGCGCCCGCCAGGGTGCAGCCGGTGATGGCCCCAGAGGAAACCTTCAGGTTGACGTTGACCACGGCGCCAAGCTGGACGCCGGCCGGGAGCGTGACACCGGCCTTGATCTTGAGCTTGACCCCGCCGATCGTGATCGAGCCGGCGGTCGTGGCGGTCGCCTTGACGTAGGCCGTCACCTTGCCCTGCAGGGTCAGGTCGCCGGCCACGATGGAGAGGACATTGCACCCCGTGACAAGGCCAGCGGCGTTCAGCAAGAGGTCTGCCTTGAGGTTGACGCCGACCTTGACGTACGCCGGCAGGCTGACCCCGGCCTTGATCTTGAAGGTCTGGCCGCCAACCGTGATCGAGCCGTTGCTGGTCGCAGTGGCCTTGACATAGGCAGTGATCAGCCCCGAGACGGCAACCTTGGCGCTGACCAGGGCGCAGGCGGTGATGAGGCCGGATCCATTGAGCGTCAGGTTGAGCTTCACCCAGGCCCCGACCTTCACTCCCGCGGGCAGGCTCACCCCGGCCTTGATCTTGTACGCAACCCCGCCGATGGTGATCGAGCCGTTGGTCGACGCGGTCGCCTTGGTATAGGCCGTTACCGTGCCGGATGCGGTGAGCTTCAGGCTGACGAGCGTGCAACCGACGATCAACCCGTTGAGATTGAGGCTGATCCTGAGCTGCGCCCAGACGCCGACCTTGAGGTGGGACGGCATGCTGGTGCCGGCCTTGATCTTGTACGCAACCCCGCCGATGGTGATCGAGCCGTTGGCCGCGGCGGTGGCCTTGACGTATGCGGTCACCTTGCCCGAGACGGTGACCCCGACCCCGACCAGTTGGTTCTGAACGGCCGGCGTAGACGCCGTCTCTGTGTACGCAGCGGCCGCCCTCCCGGACGGGGCGCCCAGGCTGGTCGCGACCAGAAGTGAGACCGCCAGGACCCCGACCGAGATGCGTAGCCGTGTTAACCGTGACATTTCGCTCCTCCCGTGCTGATGACGTGTGGCGGCACGTTAGGCACGGGAATGACCGACACCGACCCTTGCCGGCAGTCCATTTCATTACGTGGGCATATACCACCCCCGATAGTGGTGACCACGCGCAACAAGCGTCGGTGGATGGCTGGGTCAACAGTGCACATACTCATGGATGGCCATGTCAGGCCGTACGAGCACAAAAAGGGGGCCGTCCGTCGGGACGACCCCCATGCGCAGCAGAGTGACTGCTAGAACGCTTCGAGGTAGCGCTCGATCTCCCAGGACGAGACCTGCATGCGGTACTCGTCCCATTCATGGCGCTTCGCCTCGACGAAGCGACTGAAGATGTGCTCGCCGAGGGCATCGCGGATGACGTCGTCCTGCTCGAGCTCGTCGATCGCCTCGCCCAGGGTCCCGGGCAGCTCGCGGATGCCGCGCTCCCGAATACGCTCTGGTGTCATCTCGTAGAGGCTCTCCTCAACAGGGTCGGCCAGCTCCATGCCCTTCTCGATGCCGTCGAGGCCGGCGGCCAGCATGGCGGCAAAGGCGAGGTAGGTGTTCGAGGCTGGATCCGGACAGCGCACCTCGAGCCGCGTGGCCTCGATCGACCGGCCGGGCGAGACCTTGGGCACGCGGATGAGCGCCGAGCGGTTGGTTCGTCCCCAGGTCAGGTAGGTCGGTGCCTCGTAGCCCGGCACCAGCCGCTTGTAGGAGTTGACCAGGGGCGCCAGCACCGCGCTCATGCCCCGTGCGTGGGCCAGCACGCCCGCCGCATAGGATCGAGCGAGGTCGGACAGGCCGTACTTGGCGTCCGGATCGGCAAAGGCATTTCGACCGGCCGAGATGTCGTACAGGCTCTGGTGCGTGTGCATGCCCGAGCCGTTGATGCCGAAGATCGGCTTGGGCATGAAGGTCGCGTACAGGCCGTGCAGCTGGGCGACGGCCTTGAGCGTGAACTTGAAGGTGACCGCGTTGTCGGCCGTGCGCAGGCCGTCGGCGTACTCGAAGTCGATCTCGTGCTGACCGGGCGCGACCTCGTGGTGAGCTGCCTCGACGCGGATGCCGAAAGCCTCCAGCGCGTTGACCATGTCCTGCCGCACTTCCTGGGCAAGATCGGTCGAGAAGTCGAAATAGCCGGCGCTGTCGTGAGGCAGTGCCTTGAGCGCGCCGTTCTCCCGTCGAAAGAGGAAGAACTCGAGCTCCGGACCTGCGTTCCAGACGTACCCCAGCGCACGTGCCCGCTCCAGCTGGCGCTTGAGGATGTAGCGCGGGTCGCCCAGGAAGGGATCGCCGTTCGGTGTGAACACGTCGCAGATGACACGGGCGGTGCCCCGGCTGCCCAGGGGTCCGGCTCCCTGGCTGCCGTGACCGGGCTGCCACGGGATCTCGGCAAAGGTGTCCATATCCGGCTTGAGGTACTGGTCGCTCTCGGCGATGCGGGTGAACCCCTCGACCGAGCTGCCGTCGAACCAGGTGCCGTGCTCGACCGAGCCGGCGAGCTGGTGGAGCGGGATGGTGACGCTCTTGACCGATCCGATGATGTCGGTGAACTGAAGCTGAACGAAGCGGATGTTGTTCTCCTTGGCCGCCTCTATCTTCTCCAGCGCGCTCTTCTCGCCGAGATCCATGACCATGCCGTCAGCTAGCCTCCACGGTGTTCTGGTGCATTTGGTGCCGGACGCCACACGGGCGAGGCGTCAGGACTGGTGACTGCGCCAGTTTAGGGGCTCAAACGGCCGGGTAGGCCAGTTTGTCCGACGCGTGCTGATCCTCGACTTGGGCGTTTTGAACAACTCTGACCGCGACCGACAGAGAGAAGCGAAGCAGTGGATCGGACAGTTTCCAGCCAGTTCGTGACTCGATGCGGTCGACCCGGTAGGCCAAGGTGTTGCGGTGGATGCCCAGTGCGGCAGCAGCCTCAGCCAGCCCAACGTGGTCGAGCAGCGCACGCAGGGTAGCCAGAGTCCGGCGGTCGCGCGATGGCCTGCCGCTGAGGATCGGCGCAAGAAGCTGGCGTGAGTGGCGCTGAGCGTCGGTCAGCGCGGTCACGCCAGCCGCCAATCGGTACGCGGGCGCGAGGTCTGTGCGTGCGACCGTGCCGCCGTCGGAGGTGGCCAGGGCATCCCTTTCGGCGAGCGGCAAGGCCTCGAAGGCGTCCAGCGTCGCGCGAGCCTGGGCTTCGACGAGCGCTCGCTCGGTCGGCTCCTCGAAGGGCGGCGACACCGCCACCACCCGCCCGAGACGCCGGCTGAGCCGGTCGGCAATCGCCAGGCCACCCGGGTCCGCCGGGCCGGGCGCCGCGACCATCCGAAGCTCGACGCTGGTGGCGTCACCACGGAGCGCCAGCCGGCGGGCAGGCTCAGAGGTGCGCAGCTCGCTGCGCACTCGCTCGCGCTGCTCCAGGCTCTGCGGGTGATCCTGGACCACCTGGCGTGCGAGAAGCACCACCCACGGGGGGCCGTCGGCTGGCAACCCGCCCGCCGCGCGCTCGAGCGCGGATGCCGATGCATCGGTGGCACGCCCCAGGAGCAGGGCCAGGAAGCGAGCGGCGCGCCCGGCTACCACCCGCTCCAGCTCGCTGGGCGGCAGGCTTCCAAGCAGGACCAGCCAGCCCGCACCCGGCAGCTCAGCGCGCAGGGCTGTGCCGCGCCGACGTCGCAGGTATTCGGTCACCTGATGGGCCTCGTCGGCGGCTTCGATCGGGGCGTGGACTGCCAGCGGTGCGCCATCCAGACCCTCGATCGCCGTCGGCCGCGCCAGGAATCGGGCGATCGTCGCCGCCAGGCCGTCGACCCCTGCGCCGGAAAGGGCAGCATGCTCCAGCTGCGTCTCGAGCGCGGCCGCTCGCTGCTCGAGCTCCGCACGACCGTTGACGACGTAGCCAATGGCCGACCGTTCGAGAGCGGAGACGTCACCGCCGGCCAGGCTGAAGCTGGCCAGGCCCAGGCGGGCCGCCTGCTCGAGGGTCAGGCCGACGAGGTGCCCGTCGCTGCCGGCATCACCGACCACCACCAGCCCGCTGGCGCCGGCATTGGCAAGCGCCTCGGCCACGGCCGCCGGCTCGACGGCCAGGCCGGCCAGGCTGCGCAGGGTCGACTCGGCAGCAAGTGCCAGGTCGTCCGCCTCAAGCACGTCGAAGGCGGGAGTGCGCGCCTTGAGCACGCGCACCCACGCGACCGTACGGCCGAGCGCCGCAGTGCCTTGCCCGGCACGGTCGGGAGCCGTCAGCCGGGCGCCCGGGAAGACCGCCCGCCAGAGCTCCTCGACGGTCGGCACGGCGTCAGCTGCGCGAGGCGCCAACGCTGGGAGCCCGTCCGCGCTCGGGGCGCCTGCCCAGCCGCACGGCCAGCCCATCGAGGAGCTGCTCGAACTCGCGCTCCGCGTTGACATAGCGGTCGGCCGTCAGGGCGACGCTGAGGCGATCGCCGTCGAGCCTCGCCCAGACCCGGCGACGCGGGAAGTAGAAGGTCAGCACGAGGCCGGTGATCAGGCTGAGGTACGCGATCCAGATCAGCACCTGTCCAGGGTCTCGCTTGACGACCATCCCGGTGAACGAGCTCGCCTGCCGCCAGTTGATCGAAAAGCCGCCCGTCTGGGTCGGATCGCTCGTGCCGCCCAGGCCCAGCCCGCGAACGAAGGCCACTTCAGCCTCCTCCGCATCGGCACCGGGAGTGAGCCCGGTCACGGCCAGCACGGGAACGCCGTCCGTGGTCCGGTCCAGGACCAGCAGCAGGCCCAGCTCGGAGCCCGGCACGGTGATGAAGCCCTGCGGCCGATCCGCCAGCTCGCCGGCCAGCAGCACCGGGCCGTCCCAGACCAGCGACCCGAGCGAATCGCGTATCTCGAGCACGGCCGCGGGGCCGAAGGTGTTCTGGTGGAATACCCAGCCATCGATCTCGAGCGGGTCGTTGACCCGGATCGTCTTGCGCTCCAGCAGCTGGCCGTTCTGGTAGACGGCCAGATCCGTCCGGAAGTCGATGAACGAGCCGTCGGGCCGTGTCGGCGCCTCGAAGCTGATGTTCTTGACCAGCATGTTGTCGGGCGTGCCGACGGGCCGGACGGGCGCGGTCTGGCCCTCACCGACGAAGAGGACCGTCTCGAAGCCGAAGGCAACGGTCACCGCCCCGCCCGCGAGAAAGAGGATCAGGCCGAGGTGGGTGAAAAGGGTCGCCATCTTGAAGTAGCGGTTGCGATCACCGTAGAGGTGGACGGCTGTCGAGCCGGCGCCATCTTCCAGGGCATCCTCGCGACGGACCTTGAAGCGCCGTTGGCGCAGCGCGGCCGTGACGTCGCCAAGGGCCGCTTCATCAAGGCCGGTGAAGCGAGCTCGTTCGTCGAGCCGCAGGTCATAGAAGGCTGCCGGCTGAACCGGCTTGATGTGGTGCACGCTGCGCCACAGGCGGGGCGTCCGATCCAGCGTGCACACGATGATGCTGACCACCAACAGGGTGAGCAGCAGGATGAACCAGGGTGCTGAGAAGATGCGGAAGAAGCCCAGCCGCTCGAAAACGTCGACCACTACAGGGCCGGCGTGGAAGCCGAGCACGGCCAGCGACTCGAACTGGCGCTGCAAGCCGGCCATCTCCTCGGCGTAGGCGGCCGGGTTGTGCAGGGCAAAGGCGGGCAGCTGCGGCACGAGCGTGCCGATCAGCCCGGCGACAGCCAGCAGGATGATCTGGACGACGGCGAAGCGGACGCTGGTCAGCGTCCGCCAGGCGACGCGGCCCATCCGGCCGATGGGATCGATGAGGGTGGCCGGCCTGCGCCGGCCGATACTGATCGTTGCGATGACAGGTACTTCCGATGTGCTACGCCGGGGTGGCCACCGTGGCGGCACCGGAGCCGGCCCGGCGGGCTGCCGCCAGGCCCGACTTGAAGTCGGCCACCAGGTCAACCTCGTCCTCCAGCCCGACAGAGACGCGGACCAGGCCGACCGGGATCCCGGCCGCGGCCAGCTCTTCGTCGCTCATCTGCCGGTGGGTGCTTGACGGCGGGTGGACGCAGATGGTGCGCACGCTGCCGAGTGACGCCGTTCGCGGCGGGATCGACAGGCCATCGACGAAAGCCGCTGCCGCCTCGCGGCTCGGCAGCTCGAAAGCGAGCATCCCGCCAGGCCCGTCCAGCAACCGCTCGGCAACCCGATGCTGGGGATGCGATGGCAGGCCGGGATAGAAGACGCGCTCGACCGTGGGATCAGCTTCAAGCGCCTCGGCCAGCACCCGCGCGCTGCGCACGTGGCGGTCCATTCGGACGTGCAACGTCTCGATGCCCCGCAGCACCAGGAAGGCCGACATCGGCGCGGCGCTGGCACCGGTATCGATCTGGAACAAGCGCACCCGCTCGATCAGCTCGGTCGACCCGCAGACCACGCCGGCGAGCACATCCGAGTGCCCGCCGAGCCACTTCGTCGCCGACTCGATGACCAGATCCGCGCCGTGCTCCATGGGCCGGCACAGGTACGGCGAGGCAAACGTGTTGTCGACCGCCACCAGCAGCCCGTGGCGGTGGCCCAGGTCCGCGAGCGCGGGCAGGTCCGACACGACGATGGTCGGGTTGCTGATCGTCTCGAGGTAGAGCAGCCGGGTCCGTCCGGTGATCGCGTCGGCGACCGCCCGATGATCCGTTGCGTCGACCCAGCTGACGTCGATGCCCAGGCGCCTCAGTCTCCGCTCGAAGAGGACGTATGTGCTGCCGTAGACGGCGCGAGTGGCGACGATATGATCGCCCTCCCCGAGCAGCGCGAGCAGGGCGCCGTGGATCGCGGCCATGCCTGAGGCAAATGCGTAGCCGGCCGGCGCCCCTTCCAGCTCGGCCACCGCCCGGGCCATGGCATCCGTCGTCGGGTTGTCCAGGCGAGCGTAGGCATAGCCCGGCCGGCGGTCGCCCAGGATTTCGCCCAGGTCGGCCGAGTCGGTCGCGCTGAAGGTCACCGACTGGTAGATCGGGACTGCGTCGGGCTCCTGCTCGACCTTTGGCTGGCGAGTCGCCGCGCGGATCGCGCGTGTGCCAAAGCCGGAGGCCGTGCGCTCACTGCTCACCGGTCCATGCTACCCCGGCTTGTGCGCGATGCACGAAAAGCCGGTCGCTTCAGGCGAAGGGCGGCTCCTCGCGCCGGTAGGGGTCGGCTTCGACCGGCGCCGGCTCCGACTCGGCCAGCGTCGACACTGCCTCCCAGGGTGCCTGTCGGGGGTCGGCTTGCCCGCTCCGATCACGCCACTGGCCCATCGGCACCGGTCGCCGACCGCCGACCGCGTGGTAGCGCACGATCTGGTCACGCCCCCGACGCTTGGCCTCATACATCGCCGCGTCGGCGCGGCGCAGTAGCTCCGCCGCCGACCGGCCATCATCCGGGAACGCCACGACGCCGATGGAGACAGTCGAGCGGACCATCTGGCCGGTATCGGGCAAAGACATCTGGGCAATGTCGCGGCGCAGCTTCTCGGCCACCCGCACGGCACCGCCGGCATCGGTTTCGGGCAACAGGATGAGGAACTCGTCGCCACCGTAACGGCCGGCAAAGTCAGTCACCCGCACGCTGCCGCGGATGACGTCGGCCACTCCCCGCAGCAGCCTGTCGCCGGCCTCGTGACCGAACCGGTCGTTGACCGGCTTCAGGCCATCCAGATCGAACAGCAGCAGCGCGAACGGACGGCCGCTGCGCGCCGAGCGCAGGATCTCCTGCTCAAGCGCCAGGCCGATGTAGCCGCGGCTGTGCAGCTGGGTCAACGAGTCGTAGCGCGAGAGCCTGAGCGCCGACTCATGCGCCTTGCGCTGCTCGCGCCCGATGACCGACGCGACGTAGGAGATCAGGGCCAGCGCGACGAGATTGAAGGTGACCGTGGCCCATGCCTGGGGAGGCAGGCCCTCGGGGGCCAGCGCCACTCCGAGCAGGTACGTGCCGAAGGCCGCCACGGCCAGGATGTACGGCCCGACCCCCTGCGCCCACAACGACGTCCCGGCGATCAGCAGGATGTAGCCGACGAAGAATGGGCTGCCATAGCCGCCGGTCAGGATGATCAGCAGCGTCAGGAAGGCGAGCACCGTGCCTGCCTCTATCGGACCGCGCCAGCGGCCGAGCAGGTGCATCGGCAGCAGGTCCTGCGCCGCCACCACGAGCAGCGCCCCGGTGGCCAGCACGACGTACAGCAGGGGCTGCAGGTCGGCCGGCCCCACGACGGTGATGACGATCAGCGCCGAGCCGATGAACAGGTAGGAGACCACGCGCGTGACCCGCGCGTACAGGCCGCGCGTCAGGGGCTGATGGTCGACGGTCTGGACGGAGCTCGGGTTGTCGGTCACGCGCACTCTCGGGAGGGGGCGGTGGTGGCTGGGTGATTGGTCCCCTCTGGCTGGGCCGATGGTACTGCCGGCTGACTGCCACTAACCGCACCAGCCGCAGATTCGTGTCGACGGCTGGCAACGCTCTGCGCAGTGTTGGCTCTGTCACGCCGCCTGAACGTCTCCGTCGCAGCCGTTGCTGGCAGGCGCGTGGGGAGCGGCTAGCGTGGGCACATGGATGTGGACCGGGAGCCTGGGCTCCATCGCGTGGTAATCATCGGCGGCGGCTTCGCCGGGCTGACGGCTGCGGTCGCGCTGGCCGACGCGCCGGTGCGGGTCACCCTCGTCGACCGGCGTAACTTCCACCTGTTCACGCCACTCCTCTACCAGGTGGCGGTGGGTACCCTGGCAGCGGCCGACATCTGTCCTCCCCTGCGCCGCGTGCTGCATCGCCAGGCCAACGCGGAGGTGCTGCTGGGGGAGGCACGGGATCTGGACGCCGAGCGACGACTGGTGGTCATGACCGACGGCACCCGCATCGAGTACGACACGCTGGTGCTGGCCGCCGGGGCGCGCCCGAATTTCTTCGGGCACGAGGAATGGGAGGGCTGGGCTCCGGCGCTGAAGACGATCGAGGACGCGACTGACATTCGGCGCCGGGTTCTGCTGGCCCTGGAGGCGGCCGAGCGCGAAGTGGACGCAGCCGAGCGCAGGGCCTGGATGACCATCGCCGTGGTAGGGGGCGGACCGACCGGGGTCGAGCTGGCCGGCGCGCTGGCTGACGTGACCCGTCGCTCGCTGCGCGGCCACTTCCGGCGCATACGCGCAAGCGACGTGCGGATCGTGCTGCTGCACAGCGGTGACGCACTGCTCAGCCACTTCAGCCCGGGCCTCCAGCGGCTGACTCGCCGCGAGCTCGAGCGGCGCGGGGTCGAGGTGCGTTTTGGCTCGCGTGTGATCGGCGTGGACAGCGACGGGGTGAATATCAGGGCCTCCGACGGCGAATCCCGGCTGGCCGCCCGCACCGTGCTCTGGACCGCCGGAGTGCGAGCGTCTCAGGTGGGCAAGGCCGGGGCTCGCTCCCTGGGAGCCGAGATTGACCGCGCCGGCCGGGTGGCGGTCGAGCCCGACCTGACCGTCCGGGGCCACCCCGAGGTGCTGGTCATAGGCGACCTGGCCCATCTTGCCGACCGTAACGGCGACGCCATGCCCCAGCTGGCGGCCGTGGCGACGCAGCAGGGCCGGCACGCCGCCGAGGTGATCCGAGCCCGGCTCGAGGATCGCCTGCCAATGCCCTTCAGCTATCGCTCGCGGGGCAACATGGCGACCATCGGGCGCGGCGATGCCATCACGGAGGTGGGTCCGCTCCGTTTCGCCGGCTTTCCTGCCTGGGTGGCGTGGCTGGCAGTCCATCTCGCGTACCTCGTCGGCTTCGAGAATCGTTCGGTTGTCCTGCTGCGCTGGCTGGTCGCCTTTGTCGCTCACCGCCAGCCATCGCTCGTCCTGACCGGCCAGTCACTGCCACCGGAGGTGCCTCAGCCCCGCGCGGAGGAGGGCACGCGTTGGGTGGAGGAGGAGACGGGCGGCGCCCAGCCCGTCGGCTCGCGAGCTGGGGATACGCCCGTCGCCCTCGAGCGGGATTGACCGTCGACTGATACGCCCGGGCGGCGGAGGACGGCGCCGCTGTGGCTGCCTCCGGAGGAGGCTGGCACCATGCTGACCGACGCACTTCGAGGAGCCGTAGCCGGGGCTGTCGCGACCTGGGTGATGGACCAGGTCACGACGGCAATGCTCAAGAGCCAGCCTGATGAGGCGACCCGACGCGAGGAGGAAGCGCGCCCGAACGGCAAGAGCGCCATCGCCAACCTTGTCGATCGGGTCGAGAGCGTCACCGGCTTCGAGGCCGACGGCAAGACACGCCCGAGAGTCGAGTCCGCCGTCCACTACGGCCTGGGTATCGTCCCGGGAGCGCTGTACGGCCTGCTTCGGCGACGCGTGCCGTTGCTCGGGGCCGGGGGCGGCCTCGTCTTCGGCGCCCTCCTGTGGGCGCTTAACGACGAATGGCTCAACTCCCAGCTCGGGCTTTCAGGCCCGCTCGACGCGTACCCGGCCGTGACGCACTGGCGCGGCTTTGTCGGCCATGCCGTGCTCGGCGCGATGACCGAGTCGACGATCGAGCTGCTGGGCGGTTAACCGCCGCGGGTGCTCGGGCGCCTCGTGCCGATCGGTTGGTGATCCGGCGCCTTGCTCGCCACCGCGTGGGTTTCCCGCCGCTCCGGCGACCCGGCTTCAGTCGTCGAGCCGCTCCGGCAGCTGCATCAGCGGCAGGCCACAGCCAGGGTCGATCTCGCGCGTCACCGCCTGCGGCTCGGGATGGAGCCAAAGCTCCACGTTCGGGTTGGCCACCGCCGCGATGACGTGGCCGCCCAGCAGCGAGAGGTCTCGCCGGCCGATCGAGGCATGCAGGTGCAGGGCCGGCTTGCCCTCGCGCATGGCCGCGTTGCCGACAAGGCTCACCAGCTCCACCTGCTCCTCGATCTGATGGACCTCGTACTCGCGCGACTCGCGCGCCCAGTAGGCCAGCTTGATGCTGCTCAGCGCACCCAGACCGGTGATCGCCGCGTAGCCAACTTCCTCGGCCTCGAGCAGCTGGAGCAGGCGCGCGGCCACCTCCTCACCCGGCTCCAACCGCACCTGCAAGCGATCATCGAAGCGCATGAATCGCATCTCGCCGAGTATCGTACGGCCCCGCGCGACGAGAGCTGCCGGTTGACTACCCGAGCAGCGTGTTTGTCGCCGCCCGCTCGCGCACATCGGCGCCGCGCGGCGCCTCGCCCGGCTCGACGTACTGGGGCAGGCTGAACCCGAACTCAGCCCCCGCGCCGTCGGCGTTGGCAGCCCAGATCCGGCCGCCCATCGCCTCGACCAGGCTGCGGCAGATGAACAAACCGATGCCGGCGCCGGGGGCGGCGCTGGTCTCCGCGGCGCGGTAGTAAAGGTCGAAGATCTGATGCGCGTCCGACTCGGTCAGCCCCGGCCCATCGTCAATCACCCGCACGAGGACCTCGTCTTCGGCGGCCGTCGCCGTCAGGTGGACGGTGGCCAAATGGCCGGCGTACTTGCCGGCATTCGAGATCAGGTTGCGCACGACCTGCCCGAGGTAGTCCTCGTCGGCAGCAACCAGCGGCAGGCCTGCCTCCACGTCGAGCTCGATGGTCATGCCCGGCCAGAGCTGTCGCTCGCGGGCCACCAGGCTGCTGAGCAGCTGGCGCAGCGCCACCGGCCTGAACTCGAAGAACTGGGCACCGCGCTCAACGCGCGCCAGCACGACCAGGTTCTCCGTCATGCGAAGCAGCCGCTCGGCCTCCGAGGCAACGCTGCTGAGCACCTCGCGGCGGCTGTCCGGGTCGAGTCGCTCACCGCGGCTCATCAGCAGCTGGGTCCCGCCGTAGATGGAAGTGATCGGCGTCCGCAGCTCATGTGAGAGCACGCCGAGAAAGCGGTCGCGCAACTGATTGGCCGTCGCCCGCCAGGAGGCATCCGACAGGACGAAGAGCTCATACGTGCGGCTTTCGAGCTCGAAGGCGGTGGCCGCGACGTCGACGGGCAGCGTCGAGCCGTCTGCGCGCTGCGCGATCAGCTCGGCGCGACGTACACGCCCGTCGCTCGAAGAAGTGTTGAGATCGAGGCCATGATCCACGAACAGGTCGCTCAATCGGCGTCCCGACAGCTCCGGCACCGGCGTGCCGAGCAGCTGACCGGTAGGGCCGGTTGACCAGACGATCGCACCTGCCTGGTCGACTGCCAGCACGGCGCTCGGCACCGCCTCGAGCAGCGCCCTGAAGCGGGCCTCGCTGGCACGCACGGCGGCGGCAGCCTCGAGCTCACGACCGGCGTCGGCCAGCCTGATCATCGCCTCTTCGCGCTCGACCGCCCGCAGCGTCATCGTGCCCAGGAGCTTGAGCACCGCGATGTCCTCCTCGAGGAAGAGGACACGTCCGGCCGTCTGGGCCAGGAGGTGCGGTGCGGTGGAAGGTGCCTCGACAAGCGGTATGTCGACATGGGTCAGCGGCTCGTCAGGAGCCGTCGCAAGGGCGCCAGTCGGTCGGTCCATGCCCTGCGGCGGAACCTCGCCCGCCGCTGCGAGCTGCTCGCCGCCCTCGGTCACGATCTCGACCCAGCCGGCCCGCAGCAGCTGCCGGGCGGTCGTGGCCAGCGTGGCCCACAGCAGCTGCGGCTCTGTGCCGGCGGGTGCCGTCAGTAATCGGCTGCCGAGATCGAACGCGACAGCGCGCTGGGCGACGTTGTGCAGCCAGGTCGGCGGCAGGAAGGCGACCAGATAGGCCAGGCCGGCGCCCAGCGCCAGCAGGTTGGCCAGCGGCAGGGCCGGATTCGGCTGACCGTTGGCGGCAACTGCGCCGAGCGCTGCAGCCACCACGGCGCTGGCGAAGAACATCGTTGCCACGCTGGCGGTGCGCAGGCGCAGGCGGGGCAGACCGAAGCGCTCCTGAGCGAGGCGCAGGAATACCAGCGCCGCGAGACCCTCGCCGATGGCGAAGTAGGCGGCGATGAACAGCGTGACCGCGTTGATGCGCTCGGCCGGCAAGAGATAGCCGGCCATCGAAATGCCGAAGCCCACGACGAGCAGCCCGAGCAGCCAGCGCGGCTGGGGCTTGACCAGGTGTATCAGCCAGAAGATGAACAACGGCTGGGCGAGCAGGAGGCTTACCGAGAGTCGTGAGAGCAACGGCTGCAGGTCGGGCAGCTGGCCCGCTACGGCGCCGGCCGCGAATATGCCCGCCGTGGAGCCGAAGACAGCGAGCAGCGCCAGCTCCACTCGCCCGGGGCGACGAAAGAAGCGCCAGGCTGCCACGCCGGTAACGACGTAGAAGGCCAGCTGGAGGCTGATCGCGATTAGGTCCACTCGCCCCTCGTTTCAGGAGGGCCGCCCCGGCGGCCGCCGGGCAGTTCCGGGTGCATTATCAACGGGCGCGCCAGACGGAGAGTCAGGCAACTTCGAACGCTCCCGAGCGCTGCCCGCGCGCGCTAGGCTGACGCCCTCATGAAAGGCGGTCACTCGACGTGGACCTGATTCTGCTCGCCGCCGGACTGGTGGCATTGCTCGTCGGGGGCGAGCTGCTCGTCCGCGGCGCCTCGAGGCTGGCCGCGCTCATCGGCATATCGCCGCTCATCGTGGGCCTCACGGTCGTCTCGTTCGGCACGAGCGCGCCCGAGCTGGCAGTCAGCCTGCAAGCGGCATTCAGCGGCTTCGCCGGGCTGACCGTGGGCAACATCATCGGCAGCAACATCTACAACGTGCTGCTGGTGCTGGGAGCCGCGGCGATCATCGCCCCGCTGCTCGTCCAGCAGCAGCTGATCCGGCTCGACGTGCCGCTGATGATCGGCGCGTCGCTCGTGTTCTGGGCCGTGGCGCTCGACGGTGTGGTGACCTTCACTGAAGGCGGGTTGATGTTCGGCCTGCTGCTGGTCTACCTGGTGTTCGTCTGGCGCGTATCACGTCGCGAGCGTGCCGATGTTGTCGCCGAATACGCCGGCGAATTCGGCTACCGGGCAGCACCCGGCTGGCGGCCCAAGCTCATCAACATGGCACTCGTGGGCGGCGGCGTGCTGCTGCTCGTCGCGGGGGCCGGCTGGCTGGTCGATGGCGCGGTGTCGCTGGCCAGCGCGCTGGGGGTCAGCGACCTGGTCATCGGGCTGACGATCGTCGCAATCGGCACGTCGCTGCCCGAGCTGACCACATCGCTCGTCGCGGCCTTCAGGGGCGAGCGCGACATCGCCGTCGGGAACGTCGTTGGAAGCAATATCTTCAACATCCTGAGCGTGCTGGCGCTGACAGCCCTGGTCGCCCCGGCGGGGGTGGCGGTGAGCCCGGTCGCCCTCGAGGTGGACCTTCCCTTCATGGTCGCGGTGGCGATCGCCTGCCTGCCTCTGTTCGTCACCGGGCGCATCATTGCGCGGCGGGAGGGTGCCTTTCTGCTCGCCTATGGCCTCATCTACACGGCATTCGTGGCGTTGACCGCGTACGGCGCCGGGTTGCCTCCGTTCACCTTCCTCGGGCTGCTCGTGATCGCGCCACTCTCGATGCTGGTGCTCGTGCCGGCCCTGCGACGGCGGGTCTCAGGGGGCCGCGCCGCGCGCTGAGCACGGCCGGTCCGCAGCTAAGGCTCGATCTGCCGCCCGCGCCCGTCGGCCGGGACATGCACCTCCGGCGTCGGACGGTCCGCCACCCCAGCCTCTTCCTCATCGTCCGGCTGACCCTGTCCGCCGTGCTCCGCGGGCGGGTCGGTCAGGGCGGGCTCGTCAGCGTCGGTCGGGGCAAGCCCCCTTGGAGTGGCCTCTGCCGGGGAGCTGCCGGAGGCTCGCCTGAACGCGTAGGTGTAGATGCCGATGCCGACGGCCGTAAGCGGCACTGACAGGATCGCACCCATCAACCCGGCGATGGCGGCACCCAGGATCAATACGAAGATGATCAGCGATGGGTGGAGCTCAACCGCGTCGCCCTGGATCTTCGGCACCAGCACCGCGTTCTCGAACTGCTGGACGATGAAGTAGAGCGCAACGACCGCGATCAGCGCGACGAGCGGATCGTTGGTGGTCAACGCGAGCAGCAGCGTCGGGATCATGGCCAGGATCGGACCGATGATCGGCAGCAGCTCGAGCACGCCGGCGATGACGGCCAGCAGCAGCGCGAACTGCAGGAAGCGCGGGTCGACGAACCAGCCCAGCAGCAGCAGGCCGAAGTAGGTCGCCACGCCGATGATCACGCCGAGCAGCAGCTGGGCGCGCAGCCAGCGACCGAATATCCGCTCGATGATGCGCAGCACTGCCCACGTGTCGGCGCGCCAGTCGGCCGGGATGCGCCGGTCGAGGCCACCCGTCAGGCGGACGCGATCGCGCAGCAGGTAGAAGGCCCAGATCGGCACGATCAGGAAGCCGAGGAAGCCCGCGACCGTGCCCAGGATCGTCTGGGCGATGGGCAGCAGGGCGGCCGGGTCAAAGTCGGCCCCCTCCACCGCGTCAGCGATGGCCTGGTCGATGAACTCGCGCATCTGTGGCGGCAGGTCGAGCGCCTGGTAGGAACGACCCAACTCGGCCAGCGCTCCGTCGACGGCCGCCACGAGCGCCGGCACGTCTCCGATGAAGTCGACCAGCTGTCCGACCAGCGGGCCCAGCAGCCAGGACAGGCCCTGCACGACCGCGACGAAGACGGCGACATAGACGAGCAGCACGGCCAGGCCGCGCGGGATGTGCCAGCGGCGGACCCGCAGCCGACTCACCAGGCGAACCAGCGGGTCGAGGACATAGACCAGCAGCGCGCCGATGATGAACGGGGTCAGCGCGTCCCGGCCGAGATAGAGCAGGACGGCGACGAGCACCGCGCCAGCGATCGCGACCGCCACCCGCGGCGTGGGCGCACGGAGGCGCGGACGGTCATCCTTGGCAGCGGCGATTGCATCACCCGACATGGGAGCGCAGCCTAGCGCGATCGGCCGGAGAAAGGAGTGCACATGGAGATCAAGCCAAAGCCGCCGACCAACAAGGCACCCGCCGAGACATTCACCGGCGACGCGTGGCTGGACGTGATCGTGCGCGGCGACGAGCCCTCACGCGTTCGCGTCAGCATGGTCCGCTTCGCGCCCGGCGCGCGCAACGCGTGGCACGCGCATGCGGTCGGCCAGACCGTCCACATCACCGAGGGAGTCGGACGGATGCAGGCACGTGGTGGCCCCAGGCTGGAGGTACGGGCGGGCGACACGGTCTACACGCCGCCTGGCGAGTGGCACTGGCACGGCGCCGCGCCGGAGCACTTCATGGCCCACCTGGCGATCTGGGAGGCGCCGCCCGAGGGCGAGGAGACCGACTGGGGCGAGCAGGTCACCGATGAGGAGTACGGCGCCGAGGGCTAGGTGCGGGAGGGAGACTCCCGGCAGCAGTCGCGGTCGGGGATGGGCGCGGCGTCGCCTGGCTCAGGCAGTCGGACGCGGGAAGCCGGCTCGCTCGGCCTCGACCATGGGCCGTGTGAAGCAGCCGTCCAGATGGTCGTTGACCACTCCCATTGCCTGCATCGCCGAGTAGAGCGTGGTGGGGCCGACGAACGACCAGCCACGCCGGCGCAGCTCCCGGCTCATCTGCTTCGCCTCGGTGGTCGTCGTCACAGACGTGAGGGTGGCGCGGTCAACCAGCGCAGGCCGGCTGTCGGGCGACGGCTCGAAGGACCACAGGAAACGAGCCAGACTGCCGAACTCGTCGACGAGCTGCGGGTGCCGGCGCGCGTTGTTGATCGTTGCGAGGATCTTCGCCCGGTTGCGCACGATCGAGGCATCCCCCATCAGCCGATCGACGTCGTCGTCGGTGAAGCGGGCGACGCGGCCGGGCTCGAAGCCCGCGAACGCCCGGCGGAAGGAGTCGCGCTTGCGCAGGATGGTCAGCCACGACAGACCCGACTGGAAGCCTTCCAGGCTGATCTTCTCGAACAGCGTGCGCTCGTCGGCCTGGGGCCGGCCCCACTCCTCGTCGTGGTAGCGCCTGTACAGGTCGTCGCCGACGCACCACCAGCAGCGGGCCAGTCCGTCGGCGCCGATAACCAGCCCCGGAGATGTCTCGTCGCGGTCCATCCAACCCTGCAGCCACCGCCCGTGGGCACCTGGACGTGGTCGGGGCGGCGGGATTCGAACCCGCGGCCTCGTGCTCCCAAAGCACGTGCGCTACCACTGCGCTACGCCCCGACGTGAATCACGCTCAGTAAGCCTACATAACTCCGTCTGAACGTCGATTTAGGCTACCCCAGCGAACGCGGCCTGGCCCGCGTCAACAGGTTCATCACCGTCCGGACCTCCCCGACCCGCCTAGCGGAGGGTGAGGCGGCCGGACACTAGATGTTCGCCCGGTGCGCAGCCATACTCCGGCTGGCGCGTGTATGGGCACGGCTTGACAGATCATCGACGAAGGCGAGGAAGTGGCCAACAAGGCGGGCGACCTAAGCGATGTGGCGGTAGTTGGCACTGGTTTTGCCGGCCTGTCTACCGCTATCGGCCTGCGCCGCCATCGGCTCAGCACAATTGCGTTTGATGGTGGACCGGTGCGCAACGAGCAGGCGAGCGAGGTGCACGGCTACCTTGGTGCCGCCGGCCTACCAGCCAAGGAGCTGCGCGATCGAGGGCGCACACAAGCGATCGAATTGGGCGCGCAAATCGTCGAAGCGCAGATCGAGCAGGTCGAACGGACCGGCGAGGTATTCATGCTGCGCGATGTTCAGGGCCGAACCTATGGTGCCCGGCGACTGGTATTGGCCACCGGTGTCGTGGACCAGCTGCCCGAGATAGCCGGGCTCGGGTCTTTTTTCGGCCGATCAGTCCATGTCTGCCCGCATTGCGATGCTTACGAGTGGCGCGACCGACCGATCGCGATCATCGGAGATACGGCGGAGCTGCGCGACTTTGCAATCAAGTTGAGCCATTGGAGCGCTCGGGTCACAGTAGTCGGCGACAACCGTCCGACCAGGGTCGAGGAGTCGGACCGCACGATCCTGGCGGTTCACGGCATTGGCGTGATCGAGACGGGCATCGATCGACTCGAGGGCGAGGACGGCCAGTTGAGCGCGATACGCTTCCTCGACGGCGAGGTCTTGGCTGTTGATGCGGCGTTCTGTCACGCCGACCAAACCTACCGCACCGAGCTCGCTGAGGCACTGGGCTGCAAGCTCACCGAGGCAGGAGCGATCGAAGTTGACGACGAGGGGCACGCCAGCGCCGAGGGAGTGTGGGCAGTCGGTGATGTCGCCGGCGACTCCCAGTTCGTCTCGGTTGCGGTGGCTCACGGCATCAAGGCTGCGGCCGACATTTATCGCACGCTCGCCGAGACAGACCCCGACACAAAGGAGCCGTAGATTGCCTCACCGCCGATGACGAAGAAATTGGCGTTGGCGGTCTTGCTGGTAGTGGCGTGTGGAGGCAGCCCGCCTGCAACGCCGGACCCCGGCGCCCCCACGCCGTCCGCTCCAGCCGAGCACGACATCGCAGCCTATGTGGTCGATCCGCTCAGCTCATAGCTGCTGCGGCGGTATGGCCTCGAGCCGGCAGGACCGAGCGAGTCGTCGACCTATCAGGTCACGGGGCCGGATGAAGGGGGCTGGGACATTTCGCTCGACGCATCACGAGAGATCGGTCTCGACTAATCGCGCTGAGAGGCAGGCCCGTCGAGATGAGAACAACACCGGTCGTGGGCAATCTGGGGCCGCAGCATGATTGTGTGGGCTGCAGGCGGGCGAGTCCACGTCCTGGTAGTCAACCAGCAGGTCGTTGGCGCGTGGCTCAGCCGAGCGAGCGCCCCGTCGTGGGCAGGCGCTCGAGGGAGTTGCAGGCCGTAGCGCCGACCGAGGAAGACGTCGTCACGGAGATGGCGCGCTGCCTGCGAGAGATTGCCGCCGGCCGCTCGCCCAAATAGCCGCCTGGGCGGCAGCGGTAGACCGGCGGCGACGGGGCGCCACTGGGATAATTTCTATCCGGCGTTCTCAAGGCAGTAGGGGAGCAATGCCATGCCAAGCATCGAGTCACGCCCGTTCACATCGGCCGACGAGAGCCGCTCCGGCAATGGGGTCGAGGCGCACTACATCAAGCTGGGCAACGTCGAGTTTGCCCATTTGAGCTACGAGCCAGGCTGGCGCTGGTCGGAACGCATCAAGCCTGTTGCGGGTACCGAGAACTGCGAGGTCGAGCACGTCGGCTATGTCCTCTCGGGAGCCGCGCACTTTGTTCATTCCGATGGCACTACGCAGGAGGTGGCGGCCGGATCGGTCTACCGGGTAGAGCCTGGCCACGACGCGTGGGTCATTGGCGATGAGCCCTACGTCGTACTTGAGCTGTACACCGACTGAGGTGCTCAGTGGTCGGCAGACCTGAGGCACGACCGCCGAGCGCGAGATGGCGCCGTGTCATTTCGGGCGGTCAGCTGGGGCGGGGGAAACAAGAACCCCCTGCTACGGCCAGGGCGGGTCAGCGACAGCACGGGCGCCAGGCCGAGCCGAGAGCTGTTCGAGCCATGCAGCAAAGTCGTAGCGTGGGTGAAAACCGAGCTCCTTGGCGAGTCGGCTGACCGGAAATACCTCCGTGATGGGTTTTAGCGACCGGACGCCACGAGCGCGGAGCAGTTCGGACGATCCTGGCAAGTGGCGCTCGAGCGCCGCCAAAGGATCGCGTCGCAGGTCAGGCGCATCCTCCACCGTGAACGGCACCGGCGCCTCCACGTTATACGCCCCATAAGCCACTTCGCCGCGCCCCAAGGCAGCGAGCGCCGCCAATACGGCGTCCGCGGCGTCGACCTCATCGACACCGCCGTACAGGAGGCGTATGCCGTACCGGAAGAACGACTCCGGGACGAACATTCCGAAGCGGAGCGCTATCGACGGAATCCCGTGATCGCGCCAGTGGTAAGCGCACAGCTCCTCGCCGACGACCTTGCTCCAACCGTAGATGTCAGACGGGCGTAACGGAACCCCCTCCTCCACGAACGCGACGGCGTCATTCGCGCTCGGCGTTCGGCTTTCGCCGTAGACACCCATCGTGCTACTGAAGACGACGCCCCCGACTCCGTGCTCGACGGCGGCCTGCCAGACGTTGAACGTCCCCGTGACGTTGAGGTCGTAGAACTCCCGTAGTGAGTGATCACGCAGATGGATGCCGTGGAGGGCGGCGGCATGGACGACCATGTTTACGCCGCGCGTCGCCGACGACACGAACTTCCCGTCTCGCACGTCGCCGACGACGCCCTCGGCCACATCGCTGCTGGGCACGAGGTCCAAGGCAACCGGCTCATGACCTGCCTCGATCAGTCGAGGAATGAGGGCCCGCCCGAGAGTGCCGGCAGCGCCAGTTACGAGGACGCGCATGCGCAGATCATCACACGCCGTACGACCCTGGCTCACCCTCCAACTTGAATGGTCCCTCGCCGATGTCCGGTCAGGCCTCGCCCTTGTCGCCCATGTCCATGGTGGGCATCCAACTTCAGACTGGGTCAGAGCGTGCGCAGCGGGAGCGACGTCGCCGGTGGACGGCGGCTCAGGCGATCAGGGCGTCCAAGACGTCCGCAAACGCGCTGCCCGTGTGGAGGCTGAGATGGCCGTCGCCCGAGCGAAAGTGTGCGCGCGCTGTCGGTATGTGGGACGCCAGCCATTCGCCATGTGCGGGATGGACGCCGCGGTCGTCTGCGCCATGCCAAACGTGAACGAGCGCGGTAATCGAGGTCGCGTCGAATCCCCAGTCACCTACGAAGGCACGCTCGTCGTCAAACCAGCCCCCATAGGAGTCGCTCAGGGCTGTTCGGAATAGGGCCGCGATCCAGTCACTGAAACCCGGTGAGAGAGCCTGGAGATCGGCTCCGGCAAACTCGCCAGCCACCAACTCTTTGAACTCCTGACCCGTCAGACCACGCATCACTGGCCAACGCTGCTCGATCTCCTCGCGCAACGCGTCGGGCCCGTTGAGTGCGGCGCTGACCAGGCGATCGTCCGGGCCTGGTCGCCACCCTAAATCAGGCGCGCGGTAGGGGGCGACGCTGCCGATCGTCGCCACGCCGATCACCCTTGTTGGCAGCAGGGCAGCCAGGGCGAGCGCGTGCGGTCCACCACCCGACCAGCCAAGGGCGTAGGCCCGCTGAGCGCCGATGTAGTCGAGGGCAACGGAGGCATCGGCGGCAACGCTCGCAACGTCCCGCCCGGGCCGGCGCGTCGATCCGCCATAGCCAGGCCTGCTCCATGCGACATAGCGAAGTCCACGTTCGGCCAGCGCACTCAGGTTCTCTTCGTAGGGCAGGCCGGTGGCAGGCGTTCCATGCTGGTACAGCAGGGGGATCCCGTCATCCGGTGAAAGATAGAGTTCCAGTGTCGCCCGGTCGTTGGTGGGTATCAGGATCGGCTCGTACACCACGCAACCATGCCACAGCGGTACACCCCGGCCTCGTGGCGTCGCCCATTTCCCGCCGGCCTTCGGCGCTTAGTCGAGCGTGGCTCGCGTGCCCAGCCTCCACGAAGAGTCAGAGTGATCCGCGACGGCCTCCAGTGCGAAGTAGTAGTACGGCCGGCAGTGCAGGCGGTCATCGACCGCCCGCTGCAGGATCCGATATCGGGAGGACCCATAGATGGTCCAATCCTTCCAAGTAAGACAGCGCTGGCTGGGAGCCGGGCTGCTGGTGGCATTCGTCGCCACCCTGGCACTCGGGATCGGCATGGCACTCGCGTCGCCTGCCGTCGCGGGGCACAACTCGGCAGCCGGAGCCGCCAAGGGCACGACAGGCGGCTGGCTCGACGGTCGAGAAGTCACCTTTTTCTATCCCAAGGACTTCTTCTGCTCGCAGCCACCGAGCAGCGATGCGGCGTCCGGCTGCGAGGTCGGCGCTGAGCCTGAGCGGGCCCCGCGCCCCGGCGGAGGCCTTCCTGTGCTCTACGTCATGACGCCTTTCGGCATCAACGTCGACGCAGGTACGCTTCAGTGCCCGACCAGTGGCGAGTGCATCAACCACCCCGGCGACCTGGACGTTTCGCGCCTGCTGGGACCCGGTGCGGTGATCCCTCTGCCGCCGCACAGCCACATCGTCGATGTGGCCAAGGGTGGATGGTGGGAGATCGAGGTGATCCTTGTGACGGACGAAGAGGTCTGGAACGAGATCGCTCAAGCCAAGGATCTGGCCACCGTGCGTGCCCTACAGGACGCCGGAGTCGGCATCACTGGCGACATCCCGACCAACCTCTTCCTGTTCTTCAACGTGCAGAACTGAGATCAACTCAGCTGGCGGGTCGCTCGACGGCCCGCCAGCTGGCCGGAGGCCTCTCGATGAACAGCGTCGCCCTCACCCCAGCGTCGAGCATGCGCTCGAGGCTGCGCAACCTTGCGCCCCAGCCCCTTGTTTCCACGGTAGGCGGAATGATGGTTGGGATCGGAGCAGTCCTACCCTGGATCACCTTGTATGCCGGTCATGTCGCCCTACGTGGCATCGACGGACCAGCTGGACTCGCCCTGGCCCTGGTGGGTGCCGTCGTCGTCGTGCTCGGCGTCATCTCGGTGCGCAGCAGCGCAGCAAGCGTGATCGCCGTCCGGCGGATGATGGTCGTTGCGGTGGTGCTCATCGTGACCTACCTGCTCGTGCAATTGGTCATAACTCACGCTCAACTGGCCGCAGAGCCGTTGCTCTTGGCCGCACTGGGCCCAGGCATGTTCGTGGCGGCCGCGGGTGCGAGCCTGATGGTCATTGCCGAAGCGATGCCTCTGCTTCGGGTGACCAGGCCATCCCGGCGCAGCTGGCCGGCCAGAATGCTGACTGGCGCGGCGGTCGTCGGCCTGCTCGTCGCCGGATCCATTCATCTCGGTTTGGCGCCCGGGCACCTTGGCGCGTCGCCGGTGTTGGCGCTGGGCTTCCTGGGTGCTGGGCTTGCCCAGGCGACCTTGGCGCTCTTCCTGATTGTCGGAGGGAGTCGGCGCACGCTGATCAGCAGCGCGGTGCTGTCGGTTGGGCTACTTGGGCTCTATGGGATCGACCTATTGATCGGATTGCCGTTCGTGGGCCACGCTGCGCTGCACGCCCAGGCGGAACTGCACGCCCATGGAGCGGCGGGCATCGACCTAGCTGGAGTGATTGCCAAGTCCGCCGAATTGGGAACCATCATTGCAGCGGTCGCCGCGCTGCGAGAACATCACCGCTAGTCGGGGCGGGTGAGATCAGTACGGCCAGCGCTGGCCGAAGCGCCAGCGGCGGAACGGTGCAACGCTCGGGGCCAGCAACGGGAGGCCGGACACGACGCCCACCGAGGCGCCGATCAGGATGGTGCCCGCGAACGAGCCAACGCCGAGTGCGGGAGAGAGCAGCTCGGACATGACACCGCCGGCGACACCGCCGACCGGAATGACGCTGTACCCGATGGCGCCTCGAATGGCTGCCACCCGAGCCTGCAGGTGCCTTGGCAGTGCCACCTGGCGGACCGAGATGGCGACTATGTTCCAGATGACGCCCCAAAAGGCCGAGAGCGCCAGCGAAGCCGCCACCAGCGGCACCGCTGCGAACCCGGGCGCAAGCGCGATGCCCGCCAGGAACGCTGACTCAAGAACGGTCGCGACAACGAGCACCCAGCCGACACCCACCCGAGCGGTCAGCCGATTTGCCGCCGCGACGCCGATCAGCGCTCCTATCCCTGGAAACGCCAGTAGCACACCCGCAATTGCCGGGTCGAGCGCCAGGGCGCGGTACAGGTGCAACAGCAGGACGGTGTGTGCGGCCACCAGCCCCAGGTTCGAAATAGCGGCCGTCAGGGTCAGCCGCAACAGTACGGGCTCCCCTCGCAGAGCTGTGAAGCCCTCGACGAGCTCGGCTCTGAACCGGCGCGTGTGGGAGGTAACGGTACGCGGCGGAAGTCGTATGCGACGCAGCAGTAGCGCGGAGGCTCCGAAGGCCGCCACGCTGTGAGCGACAACGAAGACCGAGCCAACAGCCGATATCAGCGCGCCGGCGATACCCGGGCCGGCCACCTGGGCGATCGACCGACTGGCCTCCAGCCTCGAATTCGCCAGGGGAATTTCGGAAGAAGGCAGCGCCTCGGCGACGTACGCCGTGTTGCCCAGCTCGAAGAAGACGCCCGCCGCGCCGACGAGGATGGCTGCGCCGATCAGCATGGGCAGGTTGAGCTGGCCCGCGATCGCCAGCAGCACCACGAGGCCGAAGACGAGGGCTCGGATGAGATTGCCCAAGATCATCACTCGGACTCGGCTCGCCCGATCGATCCACACTCCGGCCAGAACTGCCAGAAAGGGCCAGCAGATCCAGGCGGCGGCGGCCAGGAGGCCGACCTCGAGCGGCCGAGCGCCGAGCACCAGGATGGCGAGCGTCGGCAGGGCAACTCGACTCAGCTCGTCACCGAACAGGCCGACCGTATTCCCCGCCCACAGCACAGGGAAGTCGCCCGCCTGCGGAAGCCGCAATAGGCGCGCAGCGTTGGGCACTCTGGAGCGCCGCACCAGCCGCGGTGTGGTGCCGTCGAGGTCCGGCGACACCGGCGTCAGGCCGAGGCCCGCGGCCGAACCGGCTGTCGCGAACGCTGCGCGTTGATTGCGTCGCGACGGTTGAGCCAGAGTTGGCCTTGTGCGACCTGCCAGTCGGGTCCGTTGAAGCCGAGCGTGAACTGCGTAAAGCCGATCTCGAGGTACGTTTCGAAGTCTCGCTCGAGGAACCGATCCAGATCGTATGGCTCCACGCCGACTGCCCACTCAATGTCGTTCGCATCACGACCGATCTCGGCGCACCACCGGCGAAGTGCCGCGACCTTGGGCAGCACCTCGTCCGGCCGGTCGGGAAAGCCGACGTGCCAGGCGTCGGCGTACCGCGCGACGAGCCTCGTGGTGAGCTGCTCGCCGCCGCCAGCGATCAGCAGAGGCATGGTTCCGAGAGGCGGCGGGTTGAGCACCTGGAGTCGGTGGCGTATCCGGGGCAATGACTCGCCAAGCTGGCGCAAGCGAGCAACTGCGTCCGGGAACACAAAGCCGTACTCGCGATAGTCCCTCTCGAACCAGCCGGCACCGAGACCGAGAGTCAGCCGGCCGCCGCTGATGTGGTCGACCGTTCGAGCCATGTCGGCCAGTAGATCGGGGTTCCGGTACGAGTTACAGGCGACGAGTGGACCCAGTGCGATCCGGCTGGTTGCCTCCGCCCAGGACGCAAGAAGCGTCCAGCACTCGTAGTGCTGCCCGCTCCCTTTGCCGTACAGCGGAGAGAAGTGGTCCCACGTGTAGAGCGCGTCGTAGCCCAGCTCCTCGGCCTGCACGGCGGCTCCGCGGAGGGCCGGCAGGTCGCCATGCTGCGGGTGCAGTTGCGCGGCCACGCGTATTGGTTTCACGGTCTCCTCACCTGCGTGCGTCGCCAGTGCGAGCACCGTGAGGGTTCCCCTAAGGGGAATGTCAAGGGGTATTCTTCGCCGCGTGTTTACCGTCGGTGCGTTTGCCAGCCTGAGTGGCGTTTCCGCCAAGGCCCTCCGCGCTTACGACGAGATCGGACTCTTCAAGCCCGCCTGGGTAGACCCGCAGAACGGTTACCGCCTCTACTCGCCTGCCCAGCTTCCCGAGATCCGCCGCATCGTCGCCCTGCGCAGCGTGGGCATGGGGCTGGCCGACATCGCAAAACTGCTTTCAGGGGGCGACGACCTGCGCGCGGCACTGGACCGCCGGCGCGCCGAGCTCGAATCCGAGCGGCAGCAGGTCGAGGCGCGGCTCGCCGCCCTGGGCATTCATGTCGAGCTGGCAGCCGCCGGCGACAAGCCAGACGTGGTCATACGGCCTGTCGCGGCCCAGCCGATTGCGGCTCTGGCAATGTCGCTCGTTCCGAATGGCAACGTGGAGCGCGCCTATTACGAGCTGGAGGCCTACGTCCGCGATGCTGGACGCCGCGCTCCGCGACCGCCGGGCCTGATCGCGTCCAATGGCGAGGACGGCGCAGAAATATTCGTACCGCTCACCGGGCCGATTGCGCCAACCGAGCGCATACGGTATCGCCGCCTTGCCGCGATGCGGATGGCGACGACGCTGCACCACGGCTCCTACGCCACGCTTCCCGACACCGTCGGCGAGCTCGAAGAGTGGGTCCGTGGCGCCGGCCTGACCATTGCGGGGCCCCTTCACATCCTGTACCTGCAGTTCGGCGCGGAGCCGGAGCTGCGCATTCCCCGCGGGTACGTCGTGGAGGACTCGACCGACTACCTCACCGAGGTGCAGCTGCCCATCGGCGATTGAAGTCCCGCCGGCTTCGCTCAGTAGTGCTCGGGCACGAATTTCTGCTCTCCCAGGGGCGGACGCACGTAGGCCCGGTCAGGCTCGCGTGGCGGTAGCTCGATGGCTTCGGGCGTGAGGTCTCGGTAGGGTATGAGCTCGAGCAGGTGGCGGATGACATTGAGGCGCGCGCGCTTCTTGTTGTCGGCGTTGACCACGTACCACGGGGACTGGTCCGTGTCGGTGTGGGCGAACATGGTGTCCTTCGCCTGTGAGTACTCCACCCAGCGAGCGCGCGACTCGAGATCCATCGGGCTCAGCTTCCAGCGCCTGGTGGGATCCTTGATGCGCTTCTGGAAACGGCGCTCCTGCTCGGCGTCACTCACGCTGAACCAGTACTTGATGAGAGTGATTCCAGACCGGATGAGCATGGCCTCGAACTCTGGGCAGGCGCGCAGGAACTCCTCGTACTCGTCGTCGGTACAGAACCCCATCACCCGTTCAACGCCCGCGCGGTTGTACCAGCTGCGGTCGAACAGGACCATCTCGCCCGCCGCCGGCAGCTGCGCCACGTAGCGCTGGAAGTACCACTGCGTCTTCTCGCGCTCAGTCGGCGTGCCGAGCGCAACCACGCGCGCATAGCGGGGATTGAGGCGCAGGGTGATCGTCTTGATGGCCCCGCCTTTGCCGGCAGCGTCTCGGCCCTCGAACAGCACGACGACCTTGAGGCCACTGTGCCTGATCCACTCCTGCAGCTTGACCAGCTCGACGTGCAGCCGGTCGAGCTCGCGCGCGTACTCCTTGTTGGTCATCTTCCTGGGCGGCGCATCCGACTCGTCAAGCCGATCTGGCGAGATGGAGTCCGCCTCGGGCCTCTCTGCAGAGGCGTCATCTTCGGCGTGCGGCGCGTCGCTTTTGTTCGTCATCGGATGAGGTTGGGCGCAGGCGTGCGTTTGGTCAACCCGTGAAAGCCAATCGTCGTCGCCATCCCCGAGCTACAGCAATGGCGCGGACACTCTGTGGCATCACGCGCCGGTATTCTGGCCCGATGCGTGTAGGACTCGTACTTCCGATCGGTGAGCGTGGCGATCCGCCACGCGCCACCCCGTACCGCGACATGCGCGAGCTCGCCGTCCAGGCAGAGAACAGCGGGCTGGACTCGATCTGGGTCGCCGACCACCTCTTCTACGCGCCGGAGGGTGAGAAACCGCGCGGGATGTGGGAGGCATGGACGGTGCTTGCGGCGCTGGCCGATGCGACGCGGCGAGTCGAGCTCGGCCCACTGGTGCTGTGCGGCCCATTCCGCAACCCCGGCCTGCTGGCCTGGATGGCCAACACGCTCGACGAGGTCAGCGGAGGCAGGCTCGTGCTCGGCCTGGGCGCCGGCTGGCACGAGCCTGAGTTTGAAGCCTTCGGCTTCGAGTTCGAGCGGCGGGTGAGCTACTTCGAGGACATGCTGGAGATCACCGTGCCGCTGCTGCGGGAGGGCCGTGTCGCGCATGACGGCCAGCTCACCAGCGGGCACGGCGAGCTCCGGCCGCGGGGTCCCCGCGAGGGTGGCCCGCCAATCCTGATTGCCGCTGTTCGGCCGCGAATGATGCGGCTGACTGCGCGGTGGGCGGATCGCTTCAACACGGTCTGGTATGGCCGCCCTAATGAGGCCTTCTTCGACGATCGACGTCAGCTCGAGCAGGCCTGCGAGGACATCGGCCGGGACGTCAGCGAGATCCAGGTGACTGCCGGCGTGCAGGTCGCCGGCGAGCTGACTCTCGATAGTGTTGCCCGCTCCGAGAACACGCTCTCCGGCTCAGCCGAGCGGGTCGCCGACGGCCTGAACGCCTGGCGGGAGCAGGGCGTCCAGGAGGTGATGTGCCGGATCGACCCGGCTACTCCGCAGATGGTCGAGCGCATCGCCCGCGCGAAGGACCTTCTCGACGCCTGAACGCCGCTACGCCCCTTATCAGTAGCCCCGGTCGCGCAACAGCCTGCCCATGGCCCGCGCCGCCTCCGCGCGGTGCGAGATGGCGTTTTTCTGGGCGGGGGTCAGCTGGCCGACCGTCCGGCCCCCGATCGGCTCATCGGCCGGCTCGAAGATCGGGTCGTAGCCAAAGCCACCCGCCCCGCGTGGCTCAAGCGCGATGCGGCCCTCCAGCGATCCGTCGCTGACCTCGACCACGTCGTCGGGCCCCACGAAGGCCAGCACGCAGCGGTACCGTGCCCCGCGCTGCTCGGGCGGTACGCCCGCCAGAAGCCGCAGAAGGTGCATGTTGTTCTGGTCGTCGGTGGCGTCCTCGCCGGCGAAACGGCGGGTGCGCACCCCCGGCCGGCCGTCGAGGTGGTCGACCTCCAGCCCGGAGTCGTCGGCCAGCGTCGGCAGCCCCGACAGGCGGGCATACCAGAGCGCCTTGAAGCGGGCGTTCTCCTCGAATGTCTCGCCGTCCTCCGGCGCATCGCCGGCCAGGCCCAGGTCCGCCAGCGAGACAAGCTCCGTCGCGGGCAGCTCGAGCAGCTCGCGCAGCTCGTCAAGCTTGTGCTGCGAGCCGGTTGCCACGAGGAGCCGGCGGCTCACGACTTGGCGAGCACCTCACGCTGGGCGGCGAAGAGCCGCTGAAGGCCCTCGTCGGCAAGGCCCAGCAGAGCGTCCATGCCGGCCCGGTTGAAGGGCTTGCCCTCGGCCGTGCCCTGCACCTCGACGTACTCGCCGGCGTCTGTGCCGACGACGTTGAAATCGACCTCCGCGCGGGAGTCCTCCGAATAGTCGAGGTCGAGCAGCGGCACGCCATCGACGATGCCGACGCTGATCGCGGCAACCTGGCCGGTGAGCGCGCGCTCGGTGCCGATCTTGCGCAGGGCCAGCGCCAGCGCCACGTAGCCACCCGTTATCGAGGCCGTCCGGGTTCCGCCATCCGCCTGCAGGACGTCGCAGTCGACCGTCACCGTGCGCTCGCCGGTCTTGGAGGTGTCGACCACGCCGCGCAGGGCGCGCCCAATGAGCCGCTGGATCTCCATCGTGCGGCCCCCCTGGCGGCCCTTGACCACCTCGCGCTGGGTGCGCTCGTTGGTGGCTCGGGGAAGCATGTTGTACTCGGCGGTCACCCAGCCGAGACCCTTGCCGCGAAGATGCGGCGGGATCCGGTCCTCGATCGTCGCCGCGCAGAGCACGCGTGTGTCGCCCATCTCGATGATGCACGAGCCTTCGGCCCACTTCTGCACGTCGAGCGCGATGCGCAGCTTGCGGAACTGGCGCGGGCTGCGCCCGTCGTTGCGGAACTGGCCTCCACCGATGCTCACCTGGCTCCCTCCAGCGATCCCTGCTTGGCCTCGCGCCACAGATCATCCAGTTGCTCGAGCGTCATTTCCCGCAGCGCCAGCCCTCGCTCGGCGGCAAGCCGCTCGACCGCGGCGAAGCGATCAGCGAACTTGGCGCTCGCCGAGCGCAGGGCCGCCTCGGCGTCGATCCCGAGCCGGCGGGCCAGGTTGACGATGACCAGCAGCAGGTCGCCGAGCTCCTCGCGGCGCGCACCATCATCCGTGGCTGCGGCGAGCTCGGCCGACTCCTCGGCGATCTTCTCGATCACACCTTCGACCGACGGCCAGTCGTAGCCGAGCGCTGCCGCCCGACCCTGGATCTCCTGCGCATAGGCCAGCGCCGGGAGCGACCTCGACAACCCGGCGAAGGCAGCCGGCATGGCCGGGTCGACCGGCGCCGGCTGCCGACCGGGGCTGGCAGCAACGCCGTTGCTCGTCGCCTGCTCGGCGCGCTCGTCGGCCTTGATCTGCTCCCAGTTGCGGATCACCTCGTCGGCCGTGCCGGCGACCGCGTCGCCGAAGACATGCGGGTGGCGGCGGATGATCTTGGTCATCGTCGAGCGAGTTACGTCGGTCAGGTCGAAGACGCCGGCCTCCGCGCCATAGTGGGCGTGGAGGACCACCTGCAGCAACAGGTCGCCCAGCTCCCCGGCCAGCGCCGGCGTGGACCCCTGCTCGAGGGCGTCGTAGACCTCGTACGCCTCTTCGAGCAGGAACGGCCGCAGCGACAGGTGATCCTGCTCGCGGTCCCAGGGGCAGCCGCCGGGTGCGCGCAGCCGTGCGACGAGCCAGGGCAGCCCGTGCGGGCTGGCCACGTTCAGGATCGGCTCCAGCGCCGGCAGCAGGTACGCATCCACCTCGAGCGACTCCACGCTGAGCCGTCCGACGACCGTATCGGCTGCTCCGGCGAGACCATGCGCGGGGTGATCAGCCGGGTAGAGCGATCGAAGCAGCTCCGCGGCATCGGTGGCATGGGCAGCCCGGCCAGGCATGGCAACCGACGCCTTATCGTCAGCCTGCTCATCGTCCATCGCTGAACGGGCCGCCGGTGCCAGGATCAGCGCCAGCCCTGGGTCGAACGGGCGGCGCGCCAGTGCATCAGCGCTCAGCACCTGGACGCCGTCAGCCGCACTCAGGCCAAAGCGGCGTGTCGCCTCATCGAGCAGGCGGTGCATCGGTCCAGCCTAGCGCGACTGCCGCCGGGGAATGTCCCGCGCACCTGCTCAGGGCAGCTCCCCATCGTCGATGGCGGGGTCCTCGTCCGGGCCGAAGCCCTCATCCAAGCCGGGCTCTTCGTCGATACCGGGGACCTCCCCCGGCTCCTCGCCGAAATCGATGCCCGGATCGGTGTCCGGCTCCTGGTCGGTCCGCCGAATTGTGCCGTCCGCCTCGGCCTGGTCCTTGCGGTCGGCGTACCAGTCATCGAAGTGGCCGGTGCCGGTGCCCGGCTGGCCGCGGATGAAGCGGGCCATGTCGGCATCGATCTCTCGCTCGGCCCGCTCCACGACCCTGAAGACGTGCGTCGAGTTGCCCAGCCCTATCGGGTCGGCGATGCCGCCGGTTTCGAGCGCAAAGACGGTGTCGCCCACCTCGTCCTGGATCTGGTTGAGCATCGCCCGGGTAAACCAGCCGATCTCGCCACCCTCGTCTCGGCTCTGAGTGTCGTCGGAGTACTCCTCGACCAGCGCCTCCCAGTCGATGGTCGGCTGATCCAGAGCCTCGCGCAGCTGCGCCAGGCGTTCCGCCGGCGGGTCGAGGCGCTCATGGAACCAGAGCAGGTAGTAGCCGTTCTCGGCGCGCACCGGCCCGATCAGCGTCTCTTCTTCGTGCTGCTGGTCGAACAGCGCGTCGGCCACCTCCGACGGTGGAATTTCACGGGTCACGGCGCCCGCGTCGCCACCTTCGGCCGCGCTGCCTTCACTGTCGCTCTGCTCGCGTGCGATCTCCCGAAAGCGCTCGAGCTGCTCGGTCTCGTCCTCGATGGCCTCCAGCTCGTCGGCGACCTGCTGGGCCTGCTGCTCCGCCTCTGCCCAGGCGGGGTCGTCCTCGTCGAGGTTGGGAGCCTCGATCGGATCGTCGCCCGGCGAGAACAGGATCTCGCTGTAGCGGACCTCGTCCTGGTCCTCACCGCCTATCTCGTCGTCGGGCGAGACGTTGTCAATGCGGATGTGGGCCAGTCGCACCTGCTCGTGCGTACCCTCGAGCGCCTCGGCCGTCACCCGCTGCTCGAGCCGCTCGGCGGCAATCTCCCAGGCAAGGAACTGGCGATAGGTCTCGATCGACAGCCGCTCCTGCACGCGCGACCGGAAGACCTGGTCCTCGGTGCCCGGCCGGACCTCGACCAGCTGCCCGATGTAGTAGTTGCCGTCCTGTCCGCGGATGACCTGGGTATGCTCGTTCGGCTCGAGCTCGAAGAGCCGGTTGAGCAAGGCGAAATCGAGCGGGTTGAAGCGGGAGATGAAGCCCAGGTCCCCGCCTTCGGCCAAGCTGTCGTCGTTGCCGAACTCTGCCTCAACCTGCTCGAATGGAACGCCCTGCTGCAGCTGCGCAAGAGCCTGGCCCGCTCTCTCGCGGGCGGCTCGCTGCTGGCCGAACGTGGGACCGGTCGCCCCTTCGGAGGTCTCCGGCTCGATCGAGATGACGCGCACATGGCGTCGCTCCACGCCGGACATCTCGCGGGCCTCGCGCGCGGCCACTTCCTCCTGGCTGACGGTGATGTCCATCTCGGCCGCGAGCTGCGACTGGTAGACAAGGTCGATCAGGCTCTCGGTGGAGGTGAAGCGCAATTCCTCGCGACGGGTCGAGAGCTCCTGCAGCCTGGTTGCGGCCTGGCTCGATGTCAGCTCGTCAGCGGCCCGGGCCTCGACGACCCGATCCTCCTCGCGGGTGAGGCGCAGCAGCTCCAGGCTGGCTCGATCGCGAACCAGACCGGGCGAGACCTCAAACCCACCGACGTTCGCCACCGCCCGGATGTTGGTCTGGTAGAAGTTCAGCGCCCACGCACCGAGCAGCAGCAGCACCAGCAGTCCGATGACGGCGGCGAAGCCACCCACGATCAGCGCGCTCCGACGGTCCTCGTCACCGAGCGAGAAGCGCGAGCGGCGGCGCGTGGTCGGTCGAAGGCGTGACGGCGTGGTCATGGGCTCCGGTCTCGAACGCTTCAGCGACGCCGGAGGACGGCGAGGGCTATCCCAAACGCCCCGCCCAGTGCCGCCGCCGCGCGCCAGTCGAGCAGCGGACGAACGTCGCCGCCGACGCTGCGAGCGATTATCAGCATCGCGTTGGAGCCGCCCTCGAAGGTCATCTCGTCGGCCGCGGCCGCGCCCACGCTTGAGCCACCGCGCAAGTGGATCCGGCGCGCTCGTGCCAGTCCGACGCCCCCCTGGCTGACCGAGAGCTCGTTCGCGCTGACCCTGGCGGCGCCGCCCTTGGTGATGCTGACGGTGGTGGCCTGGATCGAGTTGGCGCCGCCCCGGCTCAGCTCGACGTGCTCGGCGCGTAGGTCATCGGGGCGCGGCTGCCCGTCGGCGGTGACTGTCTGGGTCAAGTGACGATCTCCTGACGCTCTCTGCGTGCGCAACAGCCTACCCCGAGACGCCCGATGGCGCAGCCGGCCCGGTCAAGTCGGCGGCGATTTGACGCTCGCCCGGGCAGCGTCGGCGTAGACCTGGCGGGTCTCACGGGCCACGTCACGCCAGCGGCGCTCATCCGCCTCCGCTCGCCTGCGGGCCGCCCCACGGATCTGTTCGGCCAGTGGGCCTCCCGCCCACAGCGCATCGATCGCCGATGCCATCCGCCGTGGATCTCGCGGCTCGACGATGACGCCTGCCCCACCGACTTGCTCGGGCAGCGCGCCGGCTCTCGAGCAGATCACCGGCACCCCCACCGACAGGGCCTCGAGCACCGGCAGCCCGGTCGCCTCGGACAGGGCAGGGTAGACGAAGCCCGTCGCCCCCCCGACCAGGGCGGCCAGCTCGGTGCGCGACAGGTCGGGCAGGACCACCGCCCTGGACGTCGCTCGGGCGCGGTCCACCGCCCGCTGAAGAGCGGCCTGGTCCGAGCTGGCGTCATATCTGCCGGCCAGGGCGACAAAGGGTCCGTCCTCCGCCCCTGCACCGGCAGATGACAGCGCCGCAAGGAAGGTGGCCATGTCCTTGCGCGCGTCATAGCGTCCTCCGAATACCAGGTAACGCTCGGGCAGCCCGAAGCGACGGCGCAGCGCAGCCTGCATTGCGCGGTCTCGCCCGGCTTCTCGAAAGTCGTCGTCCACGGCCAGTGGTACCACCGCGACGCGGGCTTCGGGGACGTGCAGCAGCCGCCGCGCCGCGTCGCCGGTTGCGCGCGAGCAGACGATCAGCCGAGCTGCGTCCTGCAGGATCCGTGCCCGCAGGCGATGACCGAAGCGCGCTGCCGGGGTGGCCGCATAGACGTTCGGCAGCTCCCAGGGGGCCAGGTCCAGCACGGTCGCGACCAGAGGCAGGCGCGATGCCAGCGGCGTCGCCCCGCCGGCGCTGTGGTAGACGGCACCACGCGTGCCGACCTCCGCGCCGCGCAGCAGGAACGAGTCGAGGGTCAGGCCGGCCGAGCGCAGCACTTTGCCCGTCGGCGGCAGCAGCCGCCGGCCCTCGACGGCCAGCCCCTGTTGCTCGAGCTGCTGTGAGGGATCGGCGCGCATCGTCCGGGCAATCGTGACGAACGACTCGCCGGGAAGCGGATCCGCCGCAAAAGCCTGTGTCAGCCGGCCGAGGTATTCGGCGGTGATCGGCATCCGCTCCGGCTCCTGCAACGGCCGCAGGTCGATGACCACGCGCGTCGGCGGCAGATCGGGCAGCGGCACGGGCTCCAGCCGTGCCATCAGCGCGGGGTCCGGCGGCGCAGCTCTTCCCAGCGCAGGCGCAGGACGACGACGAGCGCCTCGACGATGATCCGCCGCGACATCTTCGACGCGCCGGCCCGGCGGTCGACGAATACGATCGGCACCTCGCGCAGGCGGGCGCCGCGGCGGACGGCAAGGTAGGTCATCTCGATCTGGAAGACGTAGCCGCCAGAGTGCAGTCGGTGCCACGGGGTCGCCGCGAGCGTCTCGCCGCGCCACGCCTTGAAGCCGCCGGTCAGGTCGTGTGCCGGCAGGGACAGCACGAGCCGGGCGAACATGGAGCCGCCGCGCGATACGAGCCGACGCAGCAGGCCCCAGTTGCGCACGCCGCCACCGCCGACGTAGCGCGAGCCGATTACCAGGTCCGCCTCGCCGAGCGCTTCGACCAGATCGGGAAGGTGGTCGGGGTTGTGCGAGAAGTCGGCGTCCATCTGGATGACCTGCTGAGCGCCTTCGGCGAGGGCGTGGCGGAAGCCGGCGACGTAGGCCGGGCCGAGCCCTTCCTTGGCCTGCCTGTGCATGACTCGGACCCGCGGATCGGTGGCCGCCATCTGCTCAGCAATCCGGCCCGTGCCATCAGGCGACGAGTCGTCCACGACGAGGAGAGTGGCCAGCGGCAAACGGGCCAGGATCGCCGGCGCGATCACGGGCAGGTTCTCGGCCTCGTTGTACGTCGGCAGCACCACCCAGGTGCCCCCGTGCATGGCGCTCTGCTCTGGCACGCCGGCAAGTCTAGCCGCCGCCGATCCAACCAACAGCCGCCCGGTCATGTGACCGGGCGGCTGCCTGTGGCCCCTGGGCCCCTCCGCGTCAGGGTTTGGTGGTGATCGTTATCGGCGGCGACAGAGCACTCCTGCGGCCGGCCGAGTCGATCGCCCGCACCTGGTAGGTGAACGTGTTGACCTTGTTGCGCTGGTCGATGAACGTCAGTGCCGTCTGCTTCGTGCCAATGGCCTTGCCGTTACGGAACACCCGATAGTGGATGGGCCCGGCCGCACTGGACGAGCTCGCGTGCCACGTCAGCTTGACCACGAAGCCGGTTTCGGCCGTGGCCGTGAGCGCCTGCGGGACCGTTGGGCCGGTGTTCTGGCCGGGGTTGGTGCTTCCGGAGCTACCCGCCACCAGGACCGACGAGACGGTTACGGCCGCCGACAGCGCGCTCTTGTTGCCGGCCGCGTCGATGGCCCGGACCTGGTACTTGAAGGTGGCAGCCGCCAAGTGCTGGTCGGTGAAGGTCGTCGCTGTCTGCTTGGTCCCGATGGCAACGCCGTCGCGGAAAACGCGGTACCTGACCGTGCCCGCCGCTGCCGACACGCTGGCGTTCCAGGAGAGCTTCACGACGAAGTTGTCATGGGCGGTGGCCGCCAGACCCTGCGGCACGCTCGGTGCGGCGGCCGGCGCCGTTGTAGGCGAAGGTGACGGGCTGGCGCTGGGCGAAGGTGACGGCGATGCTGTCGGCACCGTCACCTGGACGCTGACCGGCGGCGTGGACAGATCGCTCTTGTTGTCCGCCGCGTCGATTGCCCGCACCTGGTAGCTGTACGTGCCCGACTTCGACGGCCTGTCGACATAGGTACGCGCCGTCTGCTGGCTGCCGATGGCGGAGCCGTTGCGAAACACGCGGTACCTGATCGTGCCGGCAACGGTCGCGGTGCTCGCGTTCCAGGCCAGCGACACGGCGCCGGTCGCATCGGCTGACGCGATCAGGCCGGTGGGCACGCTCGGCGGGCTGGACGGGGGCGGCACGACTTCAGTCGGCGGCTGCCCGCCGGACCACTCGCTGGTTGTCATCTCCAGGGTGCCGCTGAGTGCCCGCAGGAAGCCGCTCGTCGAGTGCGGATCGAGATGGTTCCTGAAACCGGGCATGCGGCCGGAGTCGAGCCGACGGTTGTCCCAGCCAAGGAAGCCCGACGAGGGGCTGCTGCCCGAGCCGCGCGTCATGAAGATCTCGTCCATGGTCTTGGTCGTGGTGAAGAGCTGGTCGACGATGCTGTTGACCGACTGCCAGCCGTAGGCAAAGACGGCTCGCGCGCCGACCGCCAGGAAGGCGGCGGCATAGTTGTCCACGCGCTGATGGGCGACGCTCCAGGTGGGGATGGGCATGCTCGGCTCGCCGTTGCCCTCTGCATAGCAGAGCCCGTTGAGCAGGACCACCGCGTTCTGGGCCAGGGTGACGTTACTGCGGATCCAGTTGCCACCGTGGTAGGCCACGTCGTTCTGCGACCCGCCCTCGACGGCATTCAGGCCGATGCCATTCTTGGTTCGTTCCTGGAACGGCGCATATGGGCTGGGCCAGCCGTTGCCATGACCCAAATAGGCGACGATGTTGGCCCCCTGGATGTTGTTCAGCACGCGCTGGGGTGTGGCCCTCGGATGGAAAACGCGTCGAACGTCCATGCCGTACTTCTCGCCGGTCTGGGCCAGCGTCTCTCCACGCGAGAGATAGCTGCTGGTCGAGCTGTGTGTCGGTCCAACGATGACGACCATCTTCAGCCGGGCAGCGTTCTGCGGCTGGCCATCGGTGCCAGCGCCGGCAACCGGCGCGGCTTGAGCGGCGGCCGGGCCGACGGCGGTGGCAAGGAGCGCGATGACGACGGCGGCCACCAGCAGCACGAGTCGTGACTGGCGCAGATCGGCAGCATGTCGAACGGCGATGGACTGCATCTCCCTCTCTCTCATTCCGGCAGTTGCTGGGGCACGCCCGGAAAACGCACCTGGTGACTTGCCGCCAGCGTCGCGGCGCGAGGGTTCATGGCCAATGCCGATTTGGTCACCGTCCGGCTAGCCCCATCGGCGGGCGGTTTGACGGCCCGGCGGGCCGCCGCGGCGTTGCAGGCGGCCCCGCTACGGGTGTGCTTGACGCGGGAGCAGTGCGCTGAGGTGTGAACGGATGCACTGGGCGGTACTGGTCCGCGACCACCCGCCGGTAATGGCGCTGACAGGCTGCAACACGTAGCGACCACGTAGCCGGTCCCAGTGCGCGCGGACTGATTCCCCGGTGAACGCTACCCTTGCGCCCGGTGGTCGAGCCGCATCCCGAGCCCGGGAACCCTGACGCAGCCCCCGCTGCCTCGCCGCCGTCCGGTCGGCGCAGGCTTCATCCGGCGCTGCCCTGGGTGGTGGCCGTCGCCGCTTTGCTGCTGTTGGCCGGCATCGCCGGTCTGGGCACGGCCTATCTGGTCGCCAACCTGAGCGCCGCCCCCTCGCCCGATGCGGCCTTCCTGCCCACGCCCACGCCACCATCGACGCCGACAGTCCCGCCGACCCCCGCCACGACCGACCCTGCGCCTGAGCCGACTGGCGCCCCGACGGCGGAGCCCTCGCCGGAGCTGACGCCAGAGCCGAGCCCCGGCGCGACACCGCTCGAGTACGTGGTCCAGCGCGGAGATTCGATCGGCCGGATCGCCCTCCGCTTCGGCGTTACGCCGGAGTCGATTGTCGAGCTGAATCAGCTGCGCAACCCGAACCGGATATTTCCCGGGCAGGTGCTGCTCATCCCCGAGGGATCCGCTACACCCTCCCCCTGATCGCTGCGACCGGCACATGACGGAGGTCCGGCGCCCGACAAAGAGAAGCCGCCCGGCACTTCGTGCCGGGCGGCTGTCAAGTTCTCCCCAGCAGGGTCAGGCCCTGCTGCGGTTCCCCACCACCATCCGGGCGATCGCGATGACGATGACCGCGCCGATCACGGCGACCACGAACCCGGCGATGCTGAACGCATCGGGGCTTTCGCCCGTCAGCGCCTGAGCAAGGAACCCGCCGATCACGGCACCGACGATGCCCAGCACGATCGTGGCGATCGTGCCCAGACCGGTACCGCCCATGAGCACGCCGGCCAGCCAGCCAGCCAGCCCGCCGACGATGATCCAGGCGATGATGTTGATCAACATCCTTTGGCTACCTCCCTTCCCACGTTGAAGCGGCCCGTCATAGGCCGCTTGGGAGAAGTTTCGCGCGTCTGGCAAGCCCCGTCGACCCCGGTTTGCAGCGGGCTGCTATCAGTTCCGTCTCAGGGAGCCGGAACGAGCGTCCGGTTGGGGGCCTCGGTGGGCGTGTTGCCGGGCGACTCCCCCGGCTCGAGCGTGGGGCCAGTGGTGTAGTCGGTGATCACGAGGACGTACTCGAGTCGCTCCAGCGGCGCGGCCGGCACCAGCAGCGCCGACTGGACGACCTCGGCCGGCGGGCGCTGGACGTCTACGACGGTGCCGATCAAAAGCCCCCGCGGGAAGGGCGAGCGGATACCGCCACCCAGGTCGATGCCGGCCGTGATGACGGAGTCACCGACGCTGATCTCCTCCGTCGCCGGGATGTTGGACATGGCCAGCGGCCGGTCGAGCTGACCCGTCACCAGCCCCGTCGACCGCGTCTCCTCGTCGAGGCCGACCACCCGAAACCGCGAATCGTTGAGCAGGTGGACATGGCTGAAGCCGGTGCCGACGGCCACCACCTGGCCGACCAGCGCACCACCGCCGGCGATCACGACGTCGCCCTCGCGAACGCCCGTCTCGGCACCGCGACCGAGGGTGACCACTCGCTCGCCGGTGGTCAGGCGGCGGCTGATGACCTCCGCCGCGACGGTGTTGTAGCCGAGCGACGCGCGAACCTTCAGCAGCTCTGCGAGCTGCTCGTTCTGCCGGCGAATGCTCTCCAGCTGGCGGTTCTCGAGCTCCAGCTCCTGGGCACGCTGGCTCAACTCGGCGTTGAGTACTCGCAGCCGCTCGATCTCGCCGATGGCGGCGAAGATGGACGTGACCTGGCGGGTGCCGTCTCGCAGCGCGCCCTGGATGGGAGCGACCGCGAAACCGACCCCTCGTCGCAGCTCGAGCAGGGGCTCAGATGCGCTGAAGGCGAGCAGCAGCAGGGTGATCGCGACCAGGACGGCGTAGATGGCTCCCCTGCGGCGGGCTGATGGCGACGAAAGCATCCGCTGGCGCCGGCCCGATCAGCGAGGGGCGCGCGAGTAGGTCTCCGCGACGAGGGTCCGCTCCATCACGTCCAGCTCCTCGAGCGCCTTGCCGGTCCCGCGGGCCACGCACGTCAGCGGGTCATCGGCGACGTGGACCGGCATCTGGGTCGCCTCGGTAACACGCCGATCGAGCCCCTGCAGCAGGGCCCCTCCGCCGGCCAGCACGATGCCCTGATCCATGATGTCGGCGACCAGCTCGGGAGGCGTCTCCTCGATCGTGTCGCGGATGGTGTCGACGATCTGCTGGACGGATGGCTCGAGCGCCTCGCGCACCTGCTCGGCCGTGATCTCGACCGAGCGCGGGAGGCCGGTGAGCAGATCGCGACCGCGCAGAGTCACCCGCTGGTCATCCCACTCACCGGACGTCGCCGAGCCCACGGCGATCTTGATGTCCTCTGCAGTGCGCTCGCCCAGCAGCAGGTTGTACTCACGCCGGCCGAAAGCAATGATGTCCTGGTCCATCTCGTCCCCGCCGATGCGGATGCTGCGGCTGACCACGATCCCGCCGAGGCTGATCACGGCCACCTCGGTCGTGCCGCCGCCGATGTCAACGATCAGGCTGCCGGTCGGCTCCGCAACGGGAAGCCCGGCACCGATCGCGGCGGCCATCGGCTCCTCGATCAGCCGGGCCCAGCGCGCGCCGGCATTGAGCGCCGCGTCGCGGACGGCACGCTTCTCCACCTCGGTGACGCCGGATGGGATGCCGAGCAGCATGCGTGGCCGCGGGATCAGCCCGATCCGGTCGTGGACCCGGTGGACGAAGTACTTGATCATCTGCTCGGTCACGTCAAAGTCGCTGATCACGCCGTCACGCAGCGGTCGCACGGCGATGATGCTGGCCGGCGTGCGGCCGAGCATGCGCTTGGCCTCCGCGCCGATGGCGAGCACGCGCTTGGAACGGGCCTCGATGGCGACCACGCTCGGCTCGCTTATGACGATGCCGCGGTCACGAACGTGGACGAGCGTGTTGGCTGTTCCAAGGTCGATGCCGATATCGCGCGAGAACAGGCCGAGGAAGGCGTCGAGCATGAGCGGGGTGTGCCTCTGGCGTGGATGGTCCGACTGGCGCCACGCCGGCGGTCGCGGTCGGCCGACGAAGGCGCTCGCAGTGTATAACGATCGACCCACCGGGCCGGTCCGACCACCGGCGACCGCATGGCGAGCGGGCTGCCGGTCAGCGCCGCGTGGTGGGACGATCGAAGGCGACACCCCGGTCGCGCAGGCTGACGTGGCCGCCGCTGGCGATGACGATGTGGTCCAAGACCGGGATGTCCAGCAGCCTGCCGGCGGCGATCGCTTCGGCGGTCAGGTGCAGGTCGTCGGGGCTGGGCTCAGGGTCGCCCGACGGGTGGTTGTGGACCACGATCAGGCCAGCCGCGTGGATGCGCACCGCGTCACGAAACAGCTCCGCCACCCGCACCAGCGCGGTTGACACGTTGCCCTGGTAGACAAGCTGCTCGCGCAGCACGACGTTGCGAGTGTTGAGCAGGAGCACACGCAGCTCTTCGCGCGGCAGGCCGGCCATCGTGGCAGCCAGCCGATCGACGACGTCGCGCGGCGAGCGGATCGACCAGCGACCCGGTCCGCGACCGGACAGGCTGCGCCGACCGATCTCGAATGCAGCGACCAGCTGGGCGGCGCGGGCGCTGCCGATCCCGGCCACCGCCGTCAGCTCCAGCGGATCCGCGTCGGCCAGCTCGGGCAAGCCGCCGTGGCGGCTGAGAAGGTGGTTGGCGAGGTCAATCGAGGACCCGCGGGCGCCGCGCGACCCCCACAGCACGGCCAGCAGCTCACCTGCGCTCAGGCCGGCCGGACCGTGCAGCGCCAGGCGCGCGCGGGGCTGCTCGGAGACCGGCAGGTCTGCGACGCGCCCGGTTGCAACTGTGGGTTGGGGCAAGTTGAGGCAACTCCGTGCGGCGGCTGCGAGGGGGATGCCCTCGCACCCGGACAACGGAGCCCGCCGATTTCCCCGCCGTCCGAATGCGAGAGCAGGGCCATCGTAGAACGGGCCTATTAGCCAACGGTTGGCTTCGCCTTGCCGGTCAGTTTGTGGATCAGGACGGCGGGGTCATGTCCTGCGGCAGTCCCTCGGCCAGCAGCCGGCCGAAGTAGCCGATGCCGTTGTAGATGGCATGCGCGCCCATGGCCGCCAGCAGCCCGCGGCGAGTGAACATCAGGCCCAGCACGACGCCGACGGGCAGGATGATCAGGATCACCCCCAGCGCCTGGCGAGCACCTTCATCGAAAGTGGTCGCCTGGATGTTGATGATGTGGAACACGGCGAAGAAGAATGAGCTTCGCGCGACGGCCGCCCGCTCGCCGAGGTCACGCAGCCAGGCGGTCAGGGCGAAGCCGCGGAAGAAGAGCTCTTCCGCTATGGGGACCAGCAGGACGGCGGCCAGGCCCACGAGCGCGAGCTGCAGTGGATCGCGAGGCGTCGGCACCACCTGCGGCGGTGTAACGCCGAGGACCGTGAACACGATCGCCGTGACGATCAGGATGATGAGCGTGGCCGGGACCATGACCGCAGCGCCGACCAGCACATCCCCGAGCAGTCGGCCCGCTGTCAGCGGCCGGCGCAGATCCATGTCATGCCAGCTCAAGGCCCCCGTCCGCACCGCAAACAGCCAGATCGCGACGATATAACCCGCCACCTGCGCGATCAGCGCCAGCGCGATGCCCGTCGGTGTCTGGATGTCGAGTCCCAGCGCTACCAGGGCCACGACGATGGCGTTGACCAGCACGAAGAACGCGCCGAACACGATCAGTGGCGCCGGCCCGCGGTAGGCCGACGGCGGACGGTCGCGACGGGCGACCACCTGATAGCCGGCGGCGGCGGCGAGGCCTGCGGTGACCATCAGCAGGCCGGCCATCAACAGCAGCCCGCGCGCGGGAGGGTCGGCCATCGAGCCAAGGAAGGCCACCGCCACGCCGCCTCCTGAGAGCAGCCAGGCGACCAGATACAGGCCCGCCGCGGGCCGGCCCTCGAGCGAGAACGTGCCGCCACCCGGCGGCGAGCCGGTTGGCGCCTCGCTGGGCGATCCGCGCTGGGCGGCTTCGTCCGCGGGCTGCTGGCTCAGCTGCCGGCCGGCGCGCCCTTGCCGATCAGTGATCGCCCGGTGCCGCCTGGGCTCGGCCGGCGCCGCTGGTACGCGGCTGCAGTCCGCCCGCATCGATAGCCGGCACCTCTGACTGCTCGGTGTCGGATGGGAGCGCCGGACCGCTATCCCCGGGCGAGATCGGGCGCCCGACCGGTGGCGGGACGGTCACCTCGTGCAGCAGGTCGGGGCGCTCGAAGTCCTTGCCGCACCACGCGCAGAGGGACCAATCCAGCTCGACCAACCGGCTGCAGTTCGGGCAGACCCGACGCAGCCGGTTGCGGCAGGTGGGGCAGATGATCCAGTCCTCGTGGACCTGGCGCGAGCAGTTCGCGCAGTGCGGCTGCGACTCGATCTCGACCATCATCGCCTCTTCGGCGAGCGCCCTCTCGTTCGCCTCGGCGACCGTCTCCGACGGCCGGATGATCCGGTAGATGATGTAGCCGAAGACGAAAAAGAACGGCGTGAAGAGGATGATCAGAACCGCGGCCAGGTATGGCGCGATTGGGTTGCTGGTGCGCTGCTGCAGGTCGCGGTAGGCCCAGTAGGCGGTTGCTGCCCAGAGCGCGAACAGGTACCAGAAGATGGCCAGGATGACCAGCTGGACGGCCGGCGAGGCGAAGAACGCACCGATCTCGTCGGTCAGCCTTTGGATCAGCTGCTCGAATGCGTTGGGCATCTGAAAGGAGTCTCAGTCGGTCCTGCTAGGGCCCGCGCCAAAGATCAGAGAGGGGAGCAGCGGGCGCGGCCGAGTGTAGCACCGGCCGATCGGCCACTCGGCCACAGCGACCGGCGGCCGTCCTCAGAACGCCTCGGTCAGCGCAACTCCTCGCTGGTCCACAGGCCGGCACGCAGCGATGACGCGATACCGGCGAGGCCCAGGCCGCCGAGCCAGACCACGGTCAGCAGAGTCGCCGTCGTCAGCAATACCGGCAATGCGGCCGGGGACAAGCCGGCGAGGAATTGCGCCCGAACCGCGCTCCAGGCCAGGCCGAGCGCCCAGCTCAGCGGGGCGAGCACGGCGAGCATGGCCAGCCAGCCGAGCAGCGTCGTCGAAACCGTCGACAGCGGCCGCACAAACGGTCGGCGTACCCCATGCCCGATGGCGGCCAGCGCGGACATGGTCATTCCACGAGACCGTGCCGGGTCGGCAGCTGACGACCCGGCCAGCCCATAGGCATGGCACATCAATCTGCGGCAGGCGATGGCCGAGACCATCTCCACCACGACCAGCGCGACCAGCAAGGCGAACAGCGGCAGCCCGAGTTGGGCCAGGACCCGCTGGTACAGGGCGCCGCCGGCAAGGTTCGGCCGCATCAGCTCCTCGTAGGTCACCTGGCCGGCCATCACCACCAGCGGCACCGCCGCCGCGACGAGCACCAGGAAGCCGACCAGCTGCACGATGACCATGCCGCCGATCAGTCGGCGCCGGCCTACAGCGCTCGGGCGCACGGGCTGTGCTCCGAGCGCAGACCGTGCCGACGGCGCCCGCAGGAAGCGCTCGAAGGCGACGATGTCGGCCACCGCGCTGGTGACCATCGCCGCGGCGACCAGGCACAGCAGCAGCGCCAGGCCCGCGGCCACGGCGATGTAGAAGTCGTGCGTGAACCCGTACGATCCCAGGTAGCCGCCCAGCATCAGCCGGATGGAGATCGGGGAAGGCAGGGTGAGGATCGCCAGGGTCAGCAGGACAGCGCCTCCCCTCAGCAGGTAGCCCAGCGCGCCGAGCAGCCACAGGCTCGGCCTCTCGGCCACCACCGACAGCGCCGCTGCCACGCCCGCGCGCCAGCCAGGGCCAGCCGAGGTGCGCAGGCCGGGCGCGACAAGGATCTGTGACGGTCCCATCGGTGGCCCGATTGTAACGCTCCTGAAATCACGCGCCGACCGGGCCGTCGGTGCGGGTGCCTGGGCGGACCCGTCCGCAGGGGACTACGAAGGTCAGCCCGGTCGGCCGACCGCCTCACACGCCGCGGCGAAACCGCGCAGGATTTCCCTGGCCAGCTGGTTGTCGCGCAGCACCGCTGCCCTGACCGGGTCGAAGCGAACGGCGAGCGCGAGGGCCAGCGGCCGCTCCCAGGGACGCGACTCGTCGTCGGCGGCGGGCATGCGCAAGCGCAGCATTTGCCGACCGCCTTCCTCGGCAATCAGGCCCTGCAGCGCACCGCTGATGCGCGGGCCAAGCGCATCGAGGGGCGCACCCGGAGGTGGTCCGGCCAGCGGCGCGATCTCGCTGGCCGGCACGACCCCGCTCTCGTCGGCGAGCCAGACGTGAGCCAGCCACCAGCCGTCGTCCATCACGCTTGGACGCGTCATGCCAGCGGTCAGCCGACGGTCCGCTTCACCGGGCCGACCGCGAAGCAGCACCGGTTCGTCGCGAATGAAGGACGGGCCGGGGGCCGGCAGGCGGCCTACTCCCATTCAATCGTGGCGGGCGGCTTTGAGCTGATGTCGTAGACGACGCGGTTGACGCCGGGCACCTCGTTGACGATTCGGCTCGAGATCTTGGCCAGCACCTCGTAGGGCAGCTTGGCCCAGTCGGCCGTCATGCCGTCCTCGCTGGTCACCGCGCGGATCGCGACGACGTTGGCGTAGGTGCGGCCGTCGCCCATCACGCCCACTGACCGGACGGGCGTCAGGATGGCGAAGCTCTGCCACAGGCTGCGGTACAGCCCGGCTGCCTTGACCTCGTCGATGACGATCCAGTCGGCCTCGCGGAGCGTGTCGAGCCGCTCGGCGGTGACCTCGCCGATGATCCGGATGGCCAGTCCGGGCCCGGGGAATGGCTGGCGCAGGACCATGCTCTCGGGCAGCCCAAGCTCCAGGCCGACGGCGCGCACCTCGTCCTTGAACAGGTAGCGCAGCGGCTCGATTAGCGAGAAGCGCAGGTCGGCCGGCAGGCCGCCGACGTTGTGGTGGGTCTTGATCTTCTGCGCGGCCTTGGTTTCCGGCGCAGTCGACTCGATGACGTCCGGGTAGAGCGTGCCCTGGGTCAGGAAGTCGATGCGGCCCAGCCTGGCCGCCTCCTCCTCGAAGACGCGGATGAACTCGTCGCCGATGATCCGCCGCTTCTCCTCAGGGTCCTCCACGCCGGCCAGCCGGCGCAGGAAGCGCTCCCGCGCGTCGACCATCAGCAGGTCCATGCCGAAGTTGTCGGCGAACGTCTGGCGCAGCAGCTCCGACTCGCGCTTGCGCATCAGCCCGTGGTCGACGTAGATGCAGGTCAGCTGGTCGCCGACTGCCCGGTGGACGAGCGTCGCGGCGACCGCCGAGTCGACCCCGCCCGACAGCGCGCAGATGACTCGCCCGTCGCCCACCCGGCCGCGGATGTCAGCGACTGTCGACTCGATGAAGGAGGCCGGTGTCCACGTCGGCCGGGCACCGGCAATGCCGAGCGCGAAGTTGCGCAGGATATCCCGACCAGCGGGAGTGTGGACCACCTCAGGGTGAAACTGGATGCCGTACATCCGGCGCTCATGGTCGGCCAGGCCGGCGTAGGGCGTCGAGTCGGTCATCGCCAGCGGCCGGAAGCCGGGTGGCGGCTGAACAATCGAGTCGCCGTGGCTCATCCACACTTGCTGGCTCGGATCGAGCCCCGCGAACAGGCTGTCGTCGGTCGTGATCTGGACGGTGGCCGGCCCATACTCCCGCTTGTCCGTCGGGACCACGCCGCCGCCCAGCTCGTGGGCCATCAGCTGGAGGCCGTAGCAGATGCCCAGCACCGGCAGCCGGGCCTGCCAGATGCGCGGATCCGGGCGAGGCGCGCCGTCCTCGTAGACGCTGGCCGGACCGCCGGACAGGATCAGCGCCTTGGGCCGCCTTCGCTCGAGCTCCTCCCAGGGCGTGTCGTAGGGGAGCAGCTCCGAATAGACGTTCAGCTCCCGTACGCGGCGGGCGATCAGCTGGGCGGTCTGGCTGCCGAAGTCGAGCACGACAATCGCATCCGGCGACGGGTGCTCGTCAGCCGCACGATTCGGCGCGGGCGCGTCAAGGGCGACCTCGAGATATGCCTCGACCTCGGCGTCATCCGGCGCCAGCACACGATGCCCGGAGTTGGCTGGTTCGCCGTGGACCGTCTTGCCACGCTTCGGCGATGGGTCGATGGCGGCGCCTCCTCGCGTGCGAAATGCCCTGCCGTGAGTCTAGCCGAGCGACCCGCCCCGAGCCGTGTCGACCGCTGGCGCGTTCAGTAGAGCTCGGTCAGGCCCGCTCGCCATTCGGGCCGCTCGAACTCCGGGCCGAAGTAGGTCGTGGAGCGATGGATCAAGCCATCGAGCAGCTCGACGATGGTGATGATGTGCCACACCGAATCGTCGGGATAGCGAGTTCGCAGGACCGCTGTGTACCGGTCGGGGCCAGCCAGCGGCAGGACGGTGTAGCCCGGGGTGACAACCCAACGTTCCTCGTCGCCGAGCATCATCGTCGTCTCGGTATTGGCCCCGCCGGCGGGAGCCCCACCGGGGTACTGCTCGAGTTGCGCTCGGAAAGAAGCGAATCCGCGAAAACGTTCGCGCGACTGCGGGTACTCACCCACGTATTCCGGATGCAGGAGATGCTCGAGCGCCTCGAAGTCGAGATCGTTCATCGCCTGGACGAACTGGCTCATCACCTCACGTGCCGGCCTAGGCATGCGTCACGCCCGCGGGTGCTCGGGTGCCGGCAGTGGTGTGCCATCGGACCGGGCCAGCCGCGCCGCGTCACGCGTCGAGAACGCGCGCGTGCGGAGCACCGCGCTGGCCGCGTCATGCTCGGCCAGGATGCGCTCGAGCAGTGCCAGTCGCACAGGCTGCGGGACCGACGCATCGCGTTCCAACTGCTGATAGCCGGCATGACTCATGTAGGCACGGGCGAGCGTGTCCAGCTCGTCCGCGGTCAGCCAGGTGGCAAGCTCCGGCAGGAGGCGCTCGAAGGAAGCGCGGCTGAGCGGCTGGTACACGCCGTGCCGCAGGGCGACGTCCACGTCGATGCGGTTCACGGCCAGCTCGAAGTACACGGCCCGGGCGGCGCTGCGCGCCTGGCGGTGGTGCTGACGGCGCTGCATGTACAGACCGACGACAAGCCAGCCGGCGGCGCCGAAGAAGGCGCCGATCAGAGCGCTGACAACCTGCTCCGGACTCATGGCTGCTGCATCCTACGCTCCGTCGGCCAGGGCAGTCAGGGCGTCGGCGGGCAGGGCGTGGGCGACGACATCGTTGCAGCCCTGCATCGTCTCAGCGGCCACCAACGCGTTGACGATCGCTTCCTCCGTGGCCTCGACGGCTGCCCAGAACAGCTCGCTCAGCGCCCGGTCGGCGACGGTCCGCACGTGCCGCACCTGCGTCTCAGCCTCCGGATTGGTCAGCTGGTTGCCGGTAGCGAAGCACAGGAAGATGTCGCCGCTGCTGCGCTCACCGGCGCCCCCCACTCGAGCCACCCCCAGGCCGGCGCGCTCCGCCAAGGCCCGGCACTGGTGCGGCAGGAGTGGAGCGTCGGTGGCGAGGATGACGATGATCGAGCCGCTGCCAGCCTCTGGCGGGGGTCTGAGACGGGCATAGGGCGAGGGCACCTCGGTGCGGGGGATCAGCTGGCCGACCGGCTTACCCGCCACTGTCAGCCTCTCGCGGCGTCCATGGTTGGCCTGCACGAGCGCCCCGACGACGTAGCCGCCGGCACCCGGGTCGATGATCCGCGAGGCGGTGCCGATGCCGCCCTTGAACTCATGGCAGACCATGCCGGTGCCGCCACCGACGTTGCCCTCGGCCACCGGGCCGCCGGCCGCGGCATCGAGCGCCGCGAACAGGTGCTCGCGGCGAACATGCTGGCCGTTGATGTCGTTGAGCAGCCCATCCCAGGTCTCGGCCACGACGGGCAGGGCCCAGTAGAGCTCCTGCTCGGGACGGTTGCGTGCGCCGGCGGCGACGATGGCGTCACGCACGACGCCCACGCTGTGAGTGTTGGTCAAGCCGATGGGTGTGGTCAGCATGCCCGAGTGACGGATCCATTCGAGCCCGGTCATCTCGCCGTTGCCATTCAACGTGTGCGTGCCGGCATAGACGGCGTCGCGTTCGTCACCCGGCGGGACGACGACGGTAACGCCGGTGCGCACCGGGCCCTCACCGCGGCGCAGCGGACCGTGCCCATGGACCAGCGTGGTGTGCCCGACGCGCACGCCCTCGACATCGGTGATCGCGTTGTTGCGCCCGGTCGGCAACAGGCCGATCCGAATGCCCAGTTCGCGCGCCCGCGGTCGTCGGTCGGTCACCGGCCCATCCTAGGCGCCGCATCTCGGCTCATTCGGTCGCGACCGCCACTATCTCGTGCAGATAGAGCGCAAGCGCCCAGATGTCCGGAATGTCACCCAGGCCCAGACCGTCCTGGCCGGGCTGTCCATGGCCGAACCGGCCGAAGCGAGTGAACTTGACGACGCGATCGCCAAGCGCCTCGTCCAAAGCGATCGAGTGCGCCACCGAGATCGCATCGTCGCCATCGCCGTGCAGCAGGAAGACACGCGTGCCCACCCGCTCGCTGAACTCGAGCGGTGAGATCGCAGCCAGGTCCGCGCGCAGCTCGGCCGACGCGGAGTCGATCAACCCTTGCGCCTCGGCTCGATGCTGAGCGGCGAACAGCTGTCCTGTCATCTCTGGATCGTTACTTGCCTGCAGGAAGAGCTGGCGGACGTCACCGGTGATGCCCGCGTCGGCCGGCCACTCAACGGTCTCTCCCTCGAGCACCGTCGTCCGGGTCGCGACGTCCACGAGCAGCATCTCGGCGTCGGCGTAGCCGCCGAACGAGCTGACGAAGTGGAGCCGCTCGTCGATCCGCGGATCGGCGGCCGCGATCAGGGCAATGCTCGCGCCGGCCGAGAACCCGGCCAGCCCAACCCGCTCGGGGTCGACCTCCGGCCGGCTCATCAGCGCGAGCACGGCGCTGGCAAGGTGCGCCGGCTCACCTGGCTCAATGCGCGTCTGGCGCAGGGCTGTCGAGTCGGGCACGCCCACGACGACGCCGAGCCGGGCGATGGCCGACGCGATGCGCCTGATGTCCGGCGAGTCGAGCGGCTGGGGATGGACGCCGAGGGCGAGGACCACCGCCGGGTGCGATCGGTCGGAGCGAACGTCGCCGGGCAGGTAGATGTCCAGCCGGTCGGCGGGCTCCCCGTAAGCCGTCGTCTCGCGCAGAGGTTCCGGTGTGACCAGTGACAGCGGCCGGATGGGCAGCTGGATCAGCTCAGGCAGCAACACTGCCGTGCGGGTGGCAGTCTGGATGGGCGGCACCAGCAGCAGGCCGATGACGTAGATGCCCACCAGGGCCAGCAGTCCGAGGCCCAGCTGGCGCAGGCACCCGCCGCGCCGGATCCTTCGCATGCCCGCATTGTGCGGCCCAGCGTGCTCAGCGCAGGTCGATAAGCACCGGCTCGCAGTCAGCGCACAGTGGCTGCTCGGACAGCTGCAGCCGGAACGGGCTCTCCGGCAACGCCTCCCGCTGCAGTGCCACGAGGAAGAACGCCCCCCCGACGAGGTCGGCTGTGCAAGGACGCGGGCCCAGCGGGTCGGACGTGACGCTGAAGACGCGCCGGTTGGCATGGTCGATCACAACCTCGTCCAGCCTCACCTCCTGGCAGCTGCTGCCGATCCCCTGCACGAAGACGGCCACCATCTCCGTATCGACATCCACCGCGGGTCTCTCGCTGAACGGGTCCAGACGCTCCCAGAGCGCCTCGTACGACGCCTCGTCGAGAGCGGGCTCCGCGGTATAGGCCAGCCCGCTGTCGCGATTGATGCCCGCCGCCAGGAGGCGCCAGCCCGGCCCCTCCAACCGGTTGTGCCATGCCGCCGGAAGCGGGTGGATGTCCGCTCTGAGGAGGTCGCCGTAGCGCTCTCGCAGCAGCTCCGCCGCGTTGGCCAGGTTCGTCCTGGCCTCCAGCTGGACGACGTTGCTCATGGTGTCGAGCCCGACCGAATTGACCTGGAAGCCGAGTGCCTGCAGCTCCGCCATGTCGTCGACGATCGCCTGCATGACCGCCTTGAGCGCGGCTTCGGTGTTGGGGCAATGGCGGACGTCGACGTCCATCAGCGGAGCCAGACGCTCGGCCGCGCGGCGATGCTCCTCGAGCCGCGCGGTAAAGCACATCACGACCGTTGCCCCCTCCATCCACAGCCCGCCAAAGGTGTCGTGCTCTCGGGCACCGTAGGCAACGAGCTCCATGCGCGGGCCGCCCTGGCTCATCTGCGTGTTGATGCCCGCGTTCTCGTCACCTGTCACCCGAATGCCCAGCTTGCTCAGGATCGAGCCAGGGTCCGCCTCCACCTGCTCGATCCACTGGCGGTCAGCGCGCAGACCCCACTCTTCGCGCAGCTCGATGATCCGCCGCAACTCGGCTTCCGGATCCGGCGTGGCGACCGCCCCGGACCCGCCAGGCGATGGGGACGGCGGGACTCCCGGCACGCCCGTGCAGGCCGCTGCCAGGAGCGTGACCAGAGCCAGTGTTGCCAGCCGTTGCATGGGTCCGTCGACGCCCCAACCTGCGGACAGGTTCCGGCGCCGCGGAGAGATCATGTCTCGAAGGAGCAGATGCGCCAGCCGGCCTCCTCCCTCTGCAGCAGTGCCTGCGCCCGTCGTCCGTGCTGCTCGGCGCGGTAGTAGATCGCCACCTGGCCGGCTGACCGGGGGTAGGGCAGCTCGTCCTCTACGAACGGCGCTCCGAGCTGCCGGCCGAGCGGCGCGTATGGGTCGAGCAGGCCAGTGGTGCCCTCGCACTGGAACCGACGGGCGCGATCGTGATCACCGCGCCGGTGCGCTGCAAAGTATTCGCGGACCACGTCGTGCGGCTGCCAGATGTATCGATCCGCCAGTGGCTCCAGCGCGTTGCCCGCGGCAAGCAGGCCGGCGCCAATGGCGCCCAGCAGCAGGATGACGAGCGCGCAGCCCAGCCAGCCACAGCCGCGCTGCCTGACAGAGGGCCCGGAATGATCCTCCTCCGTCATCGGCGCGAGCCTACTCCGCGGTCGTCGCCGGCGTAAGCCGGAAAGCAGGCCCACGACCGAGTCTCTCGGCCGGCGTGCCGTATCTCAGGATCAGCTCGCGAACTGCGCGGGCATGCTCTGCCCGGTCTGCCAGCTCTTCGGCGCGTAGCGTGATCGAGCGCTCGCCGATGGTGGCCCGACAGCGGCGATCTGCGCGCAGGTTCAGCGCCCAGTCGGCGTCCGCCTCGCCGGCGGCCACCAGCAGGCTGCCATCAGGTTCCTCGACATAGCCCACCGCGGCGGTGGTCGGTCGACCGCTCCGCCGTCCGCGCGTCTCGAGCAGTGCGACCTTGCCCCATTCGGCGAGCTGCTCGCCGAGTGATTGCTCGGCGGTCAGCGCGCGGCCCGCTGCCAGGCCTTGCCCTCGGTCGCCACGCCCGGGGCGTAGACGATCTCGACCTGCTGCATCGCGCGGATGTCGCGAGCGCCGAGTGCGGCCATCGACTGGCGCAGGGCGCCGACCAGGTTTTCCGTGCCATCGGTGACCGACGCCGGCCCGAACAGGATCTTCTCCAGCGATCCGACGGTGCCGACATTGATGCGCGTGCCCCGCGGCAGCGTCGGGGAGGGAGCGGCCATGCCCCAGTTGGTGCCCCGGCCGGGCGCCTCCGCCGCGCGGGCCAGCGGCGAGCCGAGCATCAGCAGATCTGCACCGGCGGCGATCGCCTTGGCCAGCTCGCCACCGCGTCGCATGCCACCGTCTGCGACGACGGGAACGTAGCGGCCGGTGCGCTGATGGTGCTCGTCGCGTGCTGCCGCAACATCGCTGATGGCTGTGACCTGTGGCACGCCGATGCCCAGCACGTCGCGGGTGGTACACGCTGCACCGGGCCCGACGCCGACGAAGACCGCCGCCGCGCCCTGCTCCATCAGGCCGAGAGCGGCCTCGTACGAAGTGGTGTTGCCGACCGCCACGGGGATGGGCATGTAGCGGGTGAACTCGGCCAGCGCGAGCGGCTCGTAGCCGGCGGCCAGGTGGCGCGCCGATGAGACCTGGGACTGGACGATGAACAGGTCGGCGCCGTGCTCGGCGCAGAAAGGCCCCAGTCGGCGGGCCGCCGCCGGCGTTGCGGCCACCGCCGCTGGCGAGCCGGCGGCGTGGACCTCGTCGATCCGACGTGCGATCAGGTCGTCGCGGACCGGCGCGCCGTACGCCTCGGCGAGCAGGTCCTGAACGGACTCCGGGCGCGCCGTGGCGATCCGCTCGAGCCAGCGATCGGCATCCTCGTAGCGCGTGTGGAGCCCCTCCAGGTTGAGCACGGCCAAACCGCCCAGCCGAGCAAGCGTGCCGGCGAACGCCGGGTCGACCACTGCGTCCATCGCCGATGCCAGGATGGGCACCGCCAGTCGCAGGCCACCGAGCTCGGCTGACACGTCGACGTCCGCAGGATCGATCGTCTCGACGCCCGGGGCGAGCGACACATCATCGAACGAGTAGGCCGGTCGGATCGAGTCGACCTTTGATGGTCTCCGCGGCGCGCGCTCGGGATCCGCCAGTTCGGGGTAAGGCGCAGCGCTGGTCGACGTCACGGCGACGCTCCTTGTGCGAAGGGACCTCGTGGCAGGCAGTATAGCCGCGTGCCCCGAGCCGCCGACCCACTGCCGGAGCCCCCTGGCGCGATCAAGCTCATCTCTCTGGCCGACATTCGGCAGGCTGCCGACCGACTGCGCGGCATCACGGTGCGCACTCCCCTGCTGCCCTTCGGCGAGAAGGGCCTGGTCAAGCCCGAGAGCCTCCAGCCGACCGGCTCGTTCAAGCTCCGGGGCGCATACAACGCCCTCGCTCAGCTGGCCGAGAGCGGCAGCCGCAACGGGGTCGTCACTCACTCGAGCGGCAACCACGCCCAGGCGGTCGCCCGCGCCGCCCGTCTGCTGGGGCTGCGCGCGGTCGTGGTGATGCCCGAGAACGCGCCGCGAGTGAAGGTGGACGGCGTGCGCGCCGACGGCGCGGAGATCGTATTCGTCGGGCCGGCGAACGCGGAGCGCGTCGCGCGCGCTCACCAGATCGCAGACGGGCAGGGCCTTGAGCTCGTTTCCTCGGCCAACGACAGCCGGGTGATGGCCGGGCAGGGCACCTGCGGACTCGAGATCGTCGAGCAGCTCGCCGAGATGCGGCTCGCGACCGACGAGCCGGTGACCGTGCTCGCCCCGATCGGACTGGGAGGGCTGGCCGCCGGCGTGGCCGTCGCGGTCAAGGAGCTCCGCCCGGCGACGAAGGTGATCGGAGTCGAGCCGGCATTCGCCGCCGACACGCGCGACTCGCTGGCCGCCGGGCGGTTGCGGCGATGGTCGGCCGAACAGACCGGCCGAACGATGGCCGACGGCCTGCGTGGCGAGGCGCCCGCAGCGATCCCCTTCGCGCATCTGCAGCGCTATTTGGACGGGGTCGTCACGGTCGAGGAGGACCAGATCGCCGCGGCAGTCAGCCGCGCGGCCGCCGAGCTCCGCCTGGTGCTCGAGCCCTCCGGTGCGGTGACCCTGGCCGCGATGCTCTTCCATGCCGAGCATCTGCCGAGCGCTCGCCATGTCGCCATTGCCAGCGGGGGCAACGTGGATCGGGAGCGCTTCGTGGCCCTGCTGGCGCGCGGCTATCATTCGCCGGAATGGAGCGAAACGAACCGCAGCTGACCCTGCTCGATGCCGCTCGCATCGTGGCGCGCGGCGGCGATCTCGAGTCGGAGCTGCAGGCACTGGCCGGCCACGTCCTGGCCGCCACCGGAGCCCGCGCCGCGGTTGTCTATCTGCTGGACCCGAACGCCCAGTCGCTCATTCCGGCCGCGGCCGCGGGCATCGACGCCTCTCGAGTGGCCGCCGCGGACAGCGTACCGGTGGACACCTCCGCCGAGCTGGTGGCGAGGGTCGCGCGCGATCGGCTCGCGGCCAAGGCGGCCGGCGGCGAGGGTGCACAGGCGCTGGAGGGCAGCAGCCAGTCGGGCGGCGGGCTTGTCGGCCTGCCGTTGATGGCGGGTGATGACGTCGGTCGCGAGGAGATCGAGGGCGTGCTGCTGGTCTCGTTCACCGGCGAGGCGCCCGAGCCCGGCTCGCTTGACGAGGCGCTCGTCGCACTCGCCGACCTCGCCGCGGTGGCCATCAGCAAGGCCCGCCTTTCGCATGCGCTCACCCAGCGCTCGGAGTGGATCGAGCGGCTGGCCAGCACGGACGTTCTGACCGGCATCGCCAACAGGGCTACCTTCGAACGCATGCTCGAGCTGGAGCTGGCGCGCGCCGTTCGCCAGCAGACAGAGGTCAGCCTGGTCCTCTTCGATGTTGACGGCATGACCGAGCTGAACCAGCGGGAGGGTCAGCTGGCCGGCGACGACGTGCTGCGCCATGTCGCGGCGCTGCTTGCCGAACAGGTCCGGCTCATCGACACCATCGGCCGGCTGGGCGGTGACGAGTTCGGAGTGATCGCGCCGGGCGGGGGCGGGCAGGTGGTTGCGGATCGGATCAGCAAGGCGGCCGCCAGGCTCGCCACCCGCGGCGGGGCGGCCATAGCGCTGCGCACTGCGGTCGCTGTCTATCCGCGCGACAGCGATGCCGCCGACGGGCTGCTGCAGCTCGCCACGACTCACTTGGAGAAGGCGCGCGCCTAGGCTCTCTGCCCGCCGTCCAACAGGTCCCGAACGGCCTGCCACACCAGCTCGCTGACCTCCGCCGGGCCGACCGTGGCATCGACGACGCGCCACCGTTCCGGGTCTTCCTGCGCCATCCGACGGAACCCCTCCCGCACGCGCTCGTGGAAGGCCAGGTCGTGGGTATCTCCCACCTCGAAGCGGGTCAGCTGGGCGGCGTCTCCACCTCGTCGCCGGGCCAGCCCGACCTCGGCTGCGACATCGAGCAGCACCGTCCGGTCCGGGACCAGTCCGCCGGTAGCCATCTCGGCAAGCCGACGCAGCTCGTCCAGCGGTGCGCCGCCGCCATAGCCCTGGTAGCAGAGGGTCGAATCGGCAAAGCGGTCGCACACCACGACGGCGCCGCCATCGAGGGCCGGGCGGATCACGTCCATCACCAGCTGGCGGCGCGCGGCGTTGAAGAGCATGGCCTCGGCCAGTGCGTCGCGCTCGCCCGTCTCGACGTCGAGAAGCAGCGCCCTGATCCTCTCTCCAAGCGGGGTGCCGCCAGGCTCGCGCGTCAGCAGGACGCTGCGGCCGCTGGCCGTGAGACGCTCGGCGAGGACCGCGGCCTGGACGCTCTTGCCCGCACCGTCGGGCCCCTCGAGGGTCAGGAACAGCCCTCGGCCGGGATCGGTCACGAGCTCAGCGCCAGGCGCGAGCGTTGTCCGGATAGATGCGGACACGCCGGAAGGGCTCGCGGCCCCGCGACTGGGTGACAAGGTTCGCCTGCTCGGCCCGCTGGTGCTGCAGGCGCCGGATGTAGGCGTTCTGCGGCGAAAGCTCGATCGGCTTCGCCTCGCGCTGGACGAGCCCGATAGCCTCCTCGACCTCCCTCAGCGCCGCATCGCTGGGGTCGATCTCGAGGGCAAAGATCGAGGTCAGGCACGCCTCCATCTGCATGATCGTGTTCGATTTCAACACGAAGATCGGCAGGCCGCGTTCCTCCGCCTCGCGCAACGCCGGCGCCTTCTGCCGAAAGTGGTTGCGCAGGGTGATGACGACATCGGCCTCCTCGGCCTCACGCACGATCTCGACCGGCAGCTGCAGCTCGCGGACGGCCTGCTCCAGTCGCTTGCGGCTGACGCCGAAGCCGAGCACGCGGAGCGTCTCAAGGCGCGTCCCGCCGACCTCGGGCAGCGGCGTTGGCTGGCGCTCACCGGCCAGCTCCTCGTCATTCTCCAGAGTGGCCGGCTCGGCGTCGAGCCACTCGGCCGGGTCGATCGGCTCGTCGTCTTCGTCCGGCTCGGCACCTGCGGCCGCCAGCGCGCGTGTCGCTGAGTCGCGCCAGGCCCGTTGCCGATCGAGCTCGCGAGCGTCGCGCGCGCGTGGCTCGGGCGCCGGCGCGGATCCTCGCTCCACCGGCCCGCGGTCTGCGATCTCGCCCGACTGAAAGCCGAGGCCGGGGTCCAATCGGGCGGCCGGGCCAGGCTCCTCGTCCCACGTGCCACCGGGCCTGCCCGAGCCGGACGCGCCGCCACCGCCCCGACCGCCGCTGCGCCCACGCCGCCAGCCGCCGCTCGCACCTGGCCGGTAGCCGGGTCGGTAGCTGCGTTCCTGCTCGCCCGCCACCGCATCGCGGCCGAAGCTGACCTCGCCCCGCCTACCGCCGGGACGCCAGCCCGGCTCCGTCCGCCACGTCGAGCCGGTGCCTGAGGTGACCAGGCCACCGAAGCGCTCACCGGGCATCTGGGCCTGCGGCCCGGGACGCGGTCGCGCCTGCGATCGCTGAACCCCGCCCTCGTCACGCCAGCGCAGCTCGGGCGCGATCGGGTCGCCGCGCAGCAGAGCGTCGACGGTGTCGGCCACGTCGGCGTGGACCATCACCCGGTCGCGCGACTGGATCTCTACCACGACATCGAAGGTCGGCGGCGCCTTGCGCTCCAGAACGGACTTCTGGGTACGCCGGCGGCGGGCCTCTTCGTCACCCAGGGTGACGCTCTGGATGCCGCCGATCAGGTCCGACAGGGTCGGATTGAGCATGAGGTTGTCGAGGTTGTTGCCGTGGGCCGTGCCGATCAGCTGGACCCCGCGCTCGGCGATGGTGCGCGCCGCAGCCGCCTCGAGCTCGGTGCCGATCTCGTCGATGACGATCACCTCGGGCATGTGGTTCTCGACCGCCTCGATCATGACCGCGTGCTGGAGCTCCGGCGTGCGCACCTGCATTCGTCGGGCGCGGCCGATGCCGGGATGAGGGATGTCGCCATCGCCCGCGATCTCGTTCGAGGTGTCGACCACGACCACGCGCTTGCCCAGCTCGTCGGCGAGCACGCGCGCGGCCTCGCGCAGCATGGTCGTCTTGCCGATGCCGGGCCGACCCATGATCAGCACCGACTTGCCGGCCTCGACCAGGTCGTCGATGATCTCGATCGTGCCGAAGACGGCGCGGCCGATGCGTGCCGTCAGGCCCACGATCTTCCCGCTGCGATTGCGAATGGCGCTGATGCGATGGAGCGTCCGCTCGATGCCGGCGCGGTTGTCCTCGCCGAACGAGCCGATGTGGTCGACGACGTACTGGATGTCCTCTTCGCCGATCTCGCGCTCCAACAGGACCTCTTCACCGCCTCCGCCAAAGCGAGCCTCGGGCCGCCGCCCGAGGTCCATGATCACCTCGATCAGGTCACGTTCCGGGGGCAATGCGCGCAGGCGCTCGCAGATCTCGGGAGGCAGCGCGCTGAGCAGCGCTTCGAGGTCGTCCGGCTGGCTGGTCGGGTGGTCGGTCTGTTGGCTCATCGGCTGGTCACGGGAACGAGCGCCGGCTCGGCGACGCGCACCGCGGTCTCCTTCAGCAGCAGGGTGACCCGGGCGATCGGCACGAAGCCCTGCTCTTCGAGCCGCCGGTCGAGAGGCGATTCATAAGTTCTGACTGCGCTGACCAGGCCGTGGTCGCTGCGCTGGTTGCGTGGCCCAATGATGCCCATTCCGAAGCGAATGAGTGCGCTCGGGTCATGTTCGGGCCGGCTCAGCACGCGCAGGTAGTGAGGCTGCTCGGCTTTGGCCACGCCCACCTGGAGGAACGCCAGCGCGCGAGCATCCGCGGCCGGGCTCTCGAGCTGGATGAACGCCTCCACGTCGGCGAAACGAAGGATGGGCGTCAGCGCCGAGCGCGGCACGCGCCAGTGGCTGCCCTGCTGCTCCCAGTCGTTCAGTCGGTACGCCTCGAGGCGGCTGACCGGAACAGGCGTTACCGACCGGTACAGCTGGTCCAGGCGCAAAGCATCGAGCGGCACGCTCGGACGGATGTTGCTCGCGGCCGCCTCGTCGGCGGTCATCGCGGGGGGAAGCGGCTGGTCGGAGGGACGATAGAGGATGACTTCCTCGCCGTATCGGGCAAAGCCGGCCTGCATGAACAGATCGACGTTACCGCCGCGATCTGAACACGCGACGTGGTAACGCGCGGTCCCGCTCTTGCTGCCGTCTTTCATCAGGTGCTGCACCAGCCGAAAGCGGACGTCGCCCGCTCCCGGTCGGTCGAGCGAGTCGAGCTCCACGACCGTGGACTCCGAGCGGCGAGCGTCGTGCTCGACGCGGGCCAGGCCGTGCACGCGTCCGCGCTCCTCGTAGACGTAAAGCCGATCGTGTGGCTGGAAGGCACCCAGTGGCAGCCGGAAGAGGCTGAAGAAGCCGATATGCCCGCTGCTGACCGGCAGCCCGAGGGAGCGTACGTGAACTCCGTCATCCGGGCCGGCAGAGCCATCCACGTCGGTCAGGTGCGAGCGGCGAGAGAGGTCACCCAGGGCGGCCAGGTCGGTCAGGCGTGCAGACCGAACTCTTCCACTCCGCGCCGCGCCGCGCGTGGAGGGCGTCACCGACCGGCCGTCCTCGTCCGGCGCAGCGGATGTCGCCGCCGGCCTGATCCCTCCGCGGGCTCGGCCCATTCGCTGGCCATCGTGGCGATCAGGCGATGAAAGCGGGTCTCGCCCGAAAGCTCCGGGTGGAAGGCCGTCGCCACCACCGAGCCATCTCGAACCGCCACGACGCGACCATCATCGAGCCGCGCCAACACGTCCACTTCCGGCCCGACGCGCTCGACCACCGGGGCGCGGATGAAGACCGCCTCTACCGGTCGATCGCCGAGCACGGGCACATTAAGCGGCGCCTCGAAGCTGTCCAGCTGCCGGCCAAAGGCGTTGCGCTTGACGCTGATGTCCAGGCGCGGGAAGACCGGCTCGTCGCCGTCGCTGATCTCGCGCGCGAGAAGGATCATCCCGGCACACGTGCCGAGCACCGGCGTGCCCTGCTCGAGCAGCGCCTCGATCGGCTGACGCAGCCCCCACCTATCGATCAGCTTGCGCATGGTCGTGCTCTCGCCGCCGGGCAGGATCAGCCCGCTGACGCCTTCCAGATCGGAGGGCAGGCGCACCGCCACGGCATCGACACCGAGCTCATGCAGCCGATCGATGTGCTCGCGGAAGGCGCCCTGAACGGCCAGCACGCCTATGCGCACGCCTCTCCTGGGCGCGGCGGCGGGGCTGCGGTCCGCCGACCTCTCGGTCATCCTGCGGACTCGCCTACCAGCCTCGGACCGCCAGCCGCTCAGCCTCCGGGATAGTGCCCAGCTCCATGCCCCTCATCGGGCTGCCCAGGCCCCGGGAGACCTCGGCAATGATCTGCGGATTGTCGAAGTGAGTGGTCGCCTGGACAATGGCGTTAGCGGTCCGGGCCGGGTCCTCCGACTTGAAGATCCCCGAGCCGACGAAGACTCCCTCCGCCCCCAGCTGCATGGCCAGCGCCGCGTCGGCCGGGGTGGCGATGCCGCCGGCGACGAAGTTGACCACGGGCAACCGGCCGTCGCGGGCAACCTGCTGCACGAGCTCGATCGGCGTGCGCAGCTCCTTGGCGGCCACGAACAGCTCGTCCTCGCGCATCCCCTGCAGCTGGCGGATGCCGGACTGCAGTGCGCGAATGTGGCGCACTGCTTCGACGATGTTGCCGGTGCCGGCCTCGCCCTTCGTACGGATCATCGCCGCCCCCTCGCTGATCCGGCGCAGGGCCTCGCCCAGGTCGCGGCAGCCACACACAAAAGGCACCTTGAACTGGTGCTTGTCGATGTGGTGGACCTCGTCGGCGGGGGTCAGCACCTCCGACTCGTCGATGTAGTCAACCCCGAGCGCCTCGAGCACCTGCGCCTCGACGAAGTGTCCGATGCGCGCCTTGGCCATGACCGGGATCGTGACCGCGTCCATGATCTCGCTGATCAGCTGTGGATCGCTCATCCGCGCGACGCCGCCCGCTGCGCGGATATCCGCCGGCACGCGCTCGAGCGCCATCACCGCAACGGCTCCGGCCTCCTCCGCAATCCGGGCATGGTCGGCCGTGACGACGTCCATGATGACGCCGCCCTTGAGCATCTGGGCCAAACCCTTCTTGGTCGTCCAGGTCGAGGTCGCGCTTGTCACGGGCGGATTATCGCACCTGCCGGCACCCGCGCCCCGGATGCTTCAAACGGGCCCCTGCGTGCATCTAACCGGGCAGCCAGCCGACATTGATGTCCTGCCACTCGAGCCGATCGATGCGCCAGCGCTCGGCGCTCTCGCCGCTTCCGAACTCGAACACCACGTTGGTCAGGACGAGATGGGCCTGGCCGGTCGGGAACAGCGGGTCATTGCCCTGCGGGACGATCCGGATCCGGGCCGTGCCTTCGAGCGCCTCAGTCTCGGCGAGCACCTCGGCGCCCTCCATGAGCACGTCGTTGCACAGCAGGGTCGAAAGCTGACGGCCGACCTGCAGCCGTACCGACACGTCGTCGGCCGGAAGCTGGCGCTCGCCCTCGAACTCGCCCGCCGTCGCCGCCCGGGTAGCTGCCTGTGGCCAGGTCACGACCACTGCCAGGTCCTGCGCTTCGTTGACGGCGTAGAGGACCGCATCGGCGCAGCCGCCGGCGCGCGGCAGATCAGCCGCCCCCAGTGCGGGCTCAGGGGAAGGCGATGGCACTGGCGCCGCGCAGCCGGCGTGGACGAGGGCAATGAGGATCAGGGCGGTCAGGGACAGCGGGCGGTTCATGAACATGCCTGCATTGACTGCCCGAGGGCACGCCTGGTTCCCACGCGCCTGGTTCCCAGCGGGCGGGACACGCGCCTGTCCGGTGTGAGCCCTCGCGCCGTGCCCGATCAGACGCCGGCGCGCACGTGCTCGGGCGCCTCCTTGAGCGCCTCCTGACGCTTCTCGCTTCCGATACGGGTTCGCTCTGCGGCCCACTCCTCGCGGTAGGAGCGCAGTCTCTCGACGACCGCTTCGGCGGCGGCAAGATTGCGGATGGCATCCCGGTCGGCCGGAACGATCAGCCAGGGCGCGTCCGGTGTCGCGGTGGCGCTGATCGTCGCGGCCCACGCCTTCATGAAGTCGTCCCAGCGGCGGTGGTCCTCCCAGTCGCTCGCCGAGATCTTCCACGCCGTCTCGTCCTGCTCCATGCGCTCGACGAGGCGCCGCTCCTGTTCGTCGCGACTGACGTGCAGGAACAGCTTGATCACGATCGTGCCGGCGTTGTGCAGGATGCGCTCGAAGTCTCGTATGTCGCGACAGCGCTCGGCGGTCTCCTGCTCGTTCGTCTCGCCATCGACGATCGGCTCGACCACCTGCTCGTAGTAGGAGCGGTCGAAGACGACCCACTCGCCGCGCGCCGGAGTGACGTTGTGGGCCCGCCACAGGAAGTCATGCAGAGCCTCGTCCTCGGTCATCTCCGAGAAGTGCTTGACGCGGATAGCTTCGGGGTTGGCCGTGCCGAGCGCCTGCTGGATGGTCAGGTCCTTGCCCGCCGCGTCCATGCCCTGCAGGATGATCAGCACGGCGTGCTTCTCGGCTGCCTGCACCAGTGCCTGCAGGTCGAGAAGCTCGGGTACGAGCTTCTCGAGGCGACGCTCGGCCTGCTCATCAGACCGACTCTCGCCCCCGGACGGATCCACCTCGTCAAGGTCGAATGAGCGACTACCGTCGACCACGAACGCCTGCGACATGCTGCTCCGATCTCCTCGTGTGTGCGCTCAACTCAGCGCGCGGAATGGTCTCAGAGCAGCGCAAGGCGTCGTCTTCTGTCCATGACCGGTGCCATCGCGGGTGGCTTGCACGCTGACGACGTGCCCGGGCCGTAGGCGGCTCCGGCACCTCGTGCATCTGCCAGCCCTCAGCTGGAGCTGGAGCTCGTGCCGCGGCAGCCGCCACCGCCTATCGTCGATCAGCACGAAATTCGAACAATTCGGGGCAGAGGCCACTCATACCGTGCGGGGGAATGGCACGAGGTAGCCAGCTGTGGATCCCGGCATCATCGACCGAGCACGACACGGCGACGAGGACGCGTACACGTCGATCGTGTTGCACTTCGGCGATCGACTCTTCTCAGTCGCGTATCGGATCCTTCGCGATGTCGGACGAGCCGAAGATGCTGTTCAGCAGGCCTTCCTCGTGGGTTGGCAGGAGCTGCCCCGCCTGCGCGACGACAGTCGCCTCGAGGCGTGGCTGTACCGGCTGCTGGTCAATGCCTGCTACGCCGAGGTCCGGCAGACCAGGCGCTGGCAACCGGGCCTGCGACTCGTTGCCGACCTCGACTCTGACCACCTCGCCAACGACGAGCACCTGCAGGTCGAAAGGCGAGATCAGCTGGAGCGCGCGTTCCGCAGGCTGCCAACAGACCTGCGCTGCGTGCTCGTGATGCACCACTACCTCGGCCTGTCCGGCGCAGAGATCTCCGACACGCTCGGCCTCTCGCCCGGCACGGTCCGATCGCGCCTGCACTACGCAAGACAGCAGATGAGAGCGGCGCTTGACGCCGACTCGCGCTCGGTTGCAACCGGAGGCATGGCATGACCCGGCAGCTCGACTTCGACCGCGCCTTTGAGGCGTGGCTGGCGGAAGGCCCGAGCCAGCTCTCCGACAGCTCGATCGAAGACATCGTCAAACACCTTCATCAAACCAGGCAGCGGAGGCCGGGCTGGCCTCCGAGGAGACAAGACATGAGCCGCACATTGCTTGCACTTGGCGGCGTAGCCGGAGCGGCGGTGGTGGTGGTGATCGTGGGCGTGCTGGCCCTTGGCCTGAACGCCGACAGGCCTGGCATGGGCGGTCAGCCTAGCCCACCGCCGACGAGTGGGCCGACCCTGCAGCCGACTGCCGAGCCAACAGCTCAGCCATCGCCGACCGCCACCCCACGTCCGACCAGGACGCCGGAAGCCGACCTCCCCGTGGGTCCGTTCGAAGTCGAAGACTTTGGGACGGTCATGACGGTCACCATCCCAACCTCCGGCTGGACGTTTGGGGACGAATGGAACGGCCTGGTCAAGGGAGTCGAGCGCGACAACATGCCCGAAGCGCAGATCGTGTTCTGGACCCATCCGGGTGTGTCGGAGTTCGACGTGTATGGCGACCCTTGTCAGTGGGCATCGACAACTCCCGAGACCGTCACCACGGTCCACGACTTTGCAGCTGCCCTCGCCGCCCAGGCATCTCGCGATGCGTCGGAGCCGACGGACGTGACGATCGGAGGAGTCGCCGGCAAGTCGGTCGTCCTCCATGTCCCCGACGACGTCGAGTTCAGCGACTGTGACCAGGGCAGATTTGCCAGCTACGGTCGAGCGGGAGCGAACGAACCGGACCGTTGGCACCAGGGCCCGGGTCAGATCGACCAGTTTTGGATCCTGGACGTCGACGGAACCTTCGTGACCATCCAAGCGATGTGGCGCCCGGACACGTCGGCGGAGCTCGTCGAGGAGATGCGCGGCATCGTCGAGTCAACCACCTTCGAGGTGCCCTGACCACCTCGCCAGCTGATCGCAAACCGGGCACGGAGCCCGGTCGACTTCTTTCGCCTGCTTACGCACTTGCCGATTTTCAGCTCTCCGGGTCTGGCCGAGAGGCCGCCCCGGCCGGTCAACCCTGATGGGAAGGAGAACCTGACGTGCGTTCACATCGACACTCGCTGCACCTGCTCGTTGCGCTCACCCTGTTGACACTGGTCGTTGGTCCGGTCGCGGCCAAAAGCTTCGGTGACTGGTCCACGCCAAGATCGCTTGAGTCGTTGCCCGGTTCTGGCGCCGAGGTCAACACGGCCTCGTCGGATGGGTGCCCGATCCTGTCTCCCGACGGCCTGAGCCTGTACACGGCCAGCAATCGTCCGGGCGGCGAGGGCGGCATCGACATCTGGGTCGCGCACCGATCCTCGACCGATGAAGGCTTCGGCGACCCGGTCAACCTCGGCCCGCCGGTGAACAGCGCGGCGGATGACTTCTGCCCGACGCCCGTTCGTGGCAAGGGGCTGTTCTTCGTGAGCCGCCGGGCCGGTGGCTGCGGACCGAACAGCGCCGACATCTACTTCGCTCGCAACAACCCGGCCCACGGCTGGACATCGGCGCAGCATCTGGGCTGCACGCTCAATTCGGCCGGCGACGAGTTCAGTCCGGCGTATCTCGAGGAGAACGGCATCAACGTCCTGTACTTCTCGAGCAACCGGGGCGGCGATCACGACATTTATCGGAGCGTGCAGCAGGCAGACGGCAGCTTCGCCGCAGCGACTGCGGTTGCCGAGCTCAACACGACGGCCAACGACTTCCGCCCGAATGTCCGGCGCGACGGCCTGGAGATCGTCTTCGACTCCGACCGCGCAGGTGGTTACGGTGCCACCGACCTTTACGCCGCGACGCGCTCGTCCGTCGGCGACACGTGGTCTACGGCGGCCAACCTCGGCTCCGAGATCAATTCGGCGGCCGGGGAGAGTCGCGCCTCACTTTCCTGGGACGGCCGCACGCTGCTTTTCGGCTCCGGCAAGCCCGGCGGCGAAGGCTCGGCCGACATGTACTACTCGACGCGCGAACGGCTCGACGGCAACCCCTGAGGCCCGCTTCGCCACAAATGGCCGCGCCCCTCAGGGCGCGGCCTTTGTGCGCTTGCCGCGCGAGTATTGAGCGTCTCGCGTTGCTGGTGAGTCATACCAGCAGACCACGCTGCTGGAGGTCCGCATGGACCGCGCTCTCGTCGATCGGGCCAAGAAGGGGGACAGGGAGGCATTCACCTCGCTTGTCCTCGTGCGAAATGGTCGAATCCTGGAGATGGCGCCACATCGGCCCTGATCATCTCAACTTGGCAGCACGGGCCGCGGCCTTTCGGGATCGCGGCCCTTACGTCTCTCGTAGGCACGACGCGCCACCGAGCGTTAGGGCGACGGCCCTATCATCGCGGCGATGGCCGTGCTCATCTCGCATGTCGACCCCGCTGGCGATGAAGCAGCAACCAACCGCGCCGCCATGCAGGCGCTTGTCGACGATCTGCGCACCCGCACCCAGGCGCTGGCAGAGAACGGCGCCGCCGGCGACGAGCGCTCGATCGCGCGTCACCGCGAAAGGGGCAAGCTGCCCGTCCGCGAGCGGATCGATCGACTGCTCGATCCCGGGTCGCCGTTCCTGGAGCTGAGCGCCCTGGCCGCCAACGGCCTATATGACGACGAGGCGCCGGGGGCCGGCATCGTCACCGGCATCGGCACGGTCAGCGGCACAGAGTGCGTCATCGTCGCCAACGACGCGACCGTCAAGGGCGGCAGCTACTACCCGATGACCGTCAAGAAGCACGTCCGAGCACAGGAGATAGCGCTGGCCAACCGGCTGCCCTGCTTGTATCTGGTCGACTCGGGCGGCGCCTTCCTGCCGCTGCAGGACGAGGTCTTTCCCGACCGCGACCACTTCGGCCGGATCTTCTACAACCAGGCCCAGCTGTCGGCGCGCGCCATCCCGCAGGTCGCCCTGGTCATGGGTTCGTGCACCGCCGGGGGGGCGTACGTGCCGGCGATGAGCGACGAGACGGTCATCGTCCAGGGCACCGGCACGATCTTCCTTGGTGGGCCGCCGCTGGTGAAGGCCGCCACCGGCGAGGAGGTCACGGCCGAGGAGCTGGGCGGCGCGGCCGTCCATGCCCGGATCAGCGGCGTGGCCGATCACGAGGCGCTCGACGATGAGCACGCCCTCGCCCTCGGTCGCCAGATCGTGGCCAGCCTCTCCCGGCTCAAGCCGGACGCGCCCTGGCCGCGCCGGGAGCCACGTCAACCCGCCTATGACCCGGAGTCCATCTACGAGGTCGTACCTGCCGACCTTCGCCGCGGCTACGACGTTCGCGAGGTCATTGCCCGTCTCGTCGACGGCTCAGAGCTGCACGAGTTCAAGGCGGGCTATGGCGAGACGCTGGTCACCGGCTTCGGCCACATCGACGGCTATCCGGTGGGGATATTGGCCAATAACGGGGTGCTCTTCAGCGAGTCTGCGCTGAAAGGCGCCCATTTCATCGAGCTGGCCAGCCAGCGCCGCATCCCGCTCGTTTTCCTGCAGAACATCACGGGGTTCATGGTCGGCCGTGAGTACGAGCACGGCGGGATTGCGCGGGACGGCGCGAAGCTGGTCACGGCAGTGGCGACGACCAACGTGCCCAAGTTCACGGTCATCATCGGCGGCTCGTTCGGGGCGGGCAACTACGCCATGGCCGGCCGGGCCTACGGCAGCCGGGGCCTGTGGATGTGGCCCAACGCCCGGATCAGCGTGATGGGGGGTGAGCAGGCCGCGACGGTGCTGTCGATGGTCGGACGATTCGACTCGGACGAGGCGCGCCAGGCGCACCAGGCCGAGATCCGTGGGAAATATGACGCTGAAGGTCATCCATACCACTCGACCGCGCGGCTGTGGGACGACGGCGTGATCGACCCCGCCCAGACGCGTGACGTGCTGGCGCTGGCCATCTCGGCCGCGCTCAACGCACCGATCCCCGAGCCAGGCTTCAGCCTGTACCGGATGTGACCCACCCCGGAACCGAGCGCCTCCTGCGGATCAACGGCATCAAGCTCAACGTGACGGACACCGGCAGCGGCCGACCGATCCTGCTCCTCCACGGCTTTCCCGATTCTCTCCGCCTGTGGCGCGAGCAGGTTGCGCCGCTCGTTTCCGCCGGCTTGAGGGTCATCGCATTCGATCAGCGCGGATTTGGCCGGTCGGACGCGCCGACCGACCGCCGAGGCTACGCGTTGCCGGTGCTGGCAGCCGATGCGCTGGGCGTGCTGGATGCGCTGGGCGTGCCGGAACCGGTCGCCGTGGTCGGCCATGACTGGGGCGCGACCGTTGGCTGGTACCTGGCCGCCGTTCATCCCAAGCGCGTCGATCGGTTGGTGGCGATATCGGTCGGCCATCCGCAGGCTTTCCTCGATGCCGGCCCGAGGCAGCTGCTGCGCTCGTCTTACATGCTCCTCTTCCGGGTGCCGATCCTCGCCGAGAAAGTTCTCAAGGCGGGCGACTTCGCGCTGCCGCGGCGGCTGCTGAGAGGCGAGAAGGACCTGCAGCTGTGGCTGGCCGACCTGCGCCGGCCGGGCCGGCTGACCGCCGGCCTCAACTGGTACCGCGCGAACGCGCGCCTTCAGACGGTTGAGCTGCCGCCGGCGCAGCGGCCGGTGATGGGTGTGTGGAGCACGGGCGAGCCCGCGACGACCGAAAGGCAGATGCGCCTCTCACGCCGGTACGTCGCGGGAGATTACCGCTACGAGCGGGTCGATGGAGCGGGGCACTGGATCCCGCGCGATGCACCCGGTCGGCTCACCTCGCTGCTGGTCGATTTCTGTGGCAGAACGGCCGGCTCGCCGGCCGCTGCGCTGCCACCTGCAGGGCGGCACGAAGTGCGCTGACGCTGCGGCATAGCGATCGTGCCCAGGAGGGAGGTTCAGCCCCGGCCGGCAGGGGTGACCCATGCGGGGTGACTGGGCCAGCCTGTAGCATCGGCCAGGCATGGCTCAGGCGGCTCGCGTACTGCAGGTAAACGTCTCGCGCGGCGGCGTGCCCAAGCTGCCCGTCGAGCAGGCGTGGGTCAGCCGCTACGGGGTGGAGGGCGACGGGCATCACGACCGGACGCTTCACGGTGGTCCCCATCGGGCCGTCTGCCTCTTCTCGATCGAAGCGATCGATCGGATCCGTTCCGAGGGCCATCCGATCGAGCCGGGCAGCACCGGCGAGAACCTGACCACCGTCGGCATCGAGTGGGCGACGCTGCCACTCGGCACGCGCGCCCGGATCGGACAGCAGCTGGTCATCGAGCTGGCCGACTCGGCCACCCCGTGCGCCACGATCAGGCGCAGCTTCAGTGGCGGCCGCTTCAGCCGCATGAGCATCGAGCGCCATCCATCGGACAGCCGGATGTACGCACGCGTGGTCGAGGAGGGATCGGTCAGCCCCGGGGACCAGATCGAGCTGCTGCCCGAACCGCGTCTGGTCGAGGCGGAGCACGAGCGCCTGCTCTCCGACCTCGACCAGGCAGTGGCCAAGGCCAGTCTGGTGGCCTGGCGCGCGGCCGGCGCGGCGGGGCTGGACGTGCGGGTGAAGGAGGACGGCGACCTGGCAATGGTGGCCTCGCCGCAGCTGCCCGGCCCTGCGTTCAACCACGCCACCGGCTTCGCACGACTGCCCAACCTGGGGCGGGACGCAACGGACTTCTTCGATCGCCACCGTTGCCCCGGGTGGATCGAGGGCGATGAGCCGCCGTGGCCGGGGGCGGAGCCCGTGCTCGAGCTCGCTGTGATGGCAGCCCTCCCGACCGAGATCGGGCGGGCGGAGACGCCGCCGGGGGTCTCGATACGCGTCGTCACGCCCGAGCGGGCAGCCGCGGCAGCCCAGCTGATGGTCGCCGCGGGCTCCAGCGGCACCGACACGGCCCGCGCCGCCGTCGACGCCTGGCGCGCAGCTCTGGCCGCCGTTGCGGACCACGCGCACGGTACCGTCCTGCTTGCCGAGGAGGATGGCCGGCCGGTGGGGACGGCGGTGCTCTTCGGGCATCACTCGGCCGGCTGGCTGCGCGCTGCGGTCGTGGATCCGCTCGCCAGGGGTCGAGGCATCCACGCCGCCCTGACCAGCGAGCGCGCCCGACTCGCCGCCGAGCGCGGCTGGCGGCTGGTGGGCTCGGCGGTCCAGCCTGAAGGCGCGGCGGCGCGCAACATGCTTCGCTTGGGGTTCCAGCGCATCGGCACACGCCGGCACTATCTGTACAAGCCCCGAGCAGATCGACCCGCGGCATGAGCGAACTGCTGCTGGTCGAGCGCGACGGGCCGCAGGGCACCGTGCTGCGCGTGATGCTCAACCGGCCGCAGCTGCACAACGCGTTCAACGCCGAGCTGATCGGCGAGCTGAGAGCCACCTTCCGCCGACTCCCCGACGAGCCGCCTGACCGGCTGCGGGCGGTGGTTCTGGCCGGCGCGGGGCCGTCCTTCTGCGCCGGCGCAGACGTCAGCTGGATGCGCGCCAGCCTGGGCCTGTCACGCGAGGAAAACGAGCAGGACGCGATGGTCCTGGCCGAGATGCTCGACGCCATCGATCGCTGTCCGGTGCCGGTCATCGCCCGCGTCCAGGGAGCGGCGCTGGGGGGCGGAATGGGCCTGTGCGCCGTGAGCGACGTGGTCATTGCCGAGTCCGGCGCGAGGTTCGGCTTCACCGAGACTCGGCTGGGCATCCTGCCGGCGGTGATCAGCCCGTTCGTGATCGCCAAGATCGGCGAGAGCCACGCCCGGGCGCTGTTCCCCGGTGGACGCCGGTTCGATGCCGGCCGAGCCGCACGGATCGGCCTCGTGCACGAGGTCGTCGAAGGCGAGGAATCGCTTGACGCGGCGGTACAGTCGGCCGTGGAGGACATCCTTGCCGCGGGCCCCACGGCCGCCCGAGCGGCGAAGGCGATCGTACGCGAGGTGCGGGGGCTGCCCCACGAGTCGACGCGCTGGCACACCGCTCGGCGCATCGCCACCCAGCGCACGAGCGCGGAGGGGCAGGAAGGCCTGCGCGCTTTCCTGGAGAAACGCGAGCCCGACTGGCGCCGGCCGGGGTAGCAAGGGCGGCTGCCTGCAGGCCCCGGCGGGAGAGTGCGGCCTGGGCGGCATCGGAGCCTAGGCGCGTAGTCGCGTTGGCGCGTAGGGCGGTGTCGAGGGCCGGCGCTGCACGGCCCCAAGCGGCCGCTCGGCTGGCCGGTCAAGTCCACTCGGATGGACATCGGTCCGGTGCCGTCTGGGCAGATAGTCCGATAGAGAACGCGCTGCCGCACGACCAGACTGCCTCAGGAGATCTGGCCCGAGGGGGGCCACGACCGTTTGAGGGGACTGCTGGGGATGTACGGCAACCGTTCGCGCGCGCTCCTGAGCACCGGCGCTCGATCGAGGACGTTCGGCGCCGCCACGCTGGCGCTGGTGGTCCTGCTCGGAGCATCGCTGCTGGTGCCGTTGGCCGGCTTCGCCACCGACCAGGTCAACGTCGTCGGCGAGGTGGTTTTCGAGCATGGCGATGACTTCGAGAACAGGCGCGAAATTCCCTACATCGCGCTGGACACCGGGCGCGAGCGCTACACCCTCGAAGGCAAAGCCGCCGAGTCGCTGAAGCCCGGCCAGCGGGTGCGGATCCGCGGTCACCGCCGCGGCGGACGCATCGTGCTGGCGAGCAGCAGCAGCATCACGCTCCAGTCGTCCTCATCCGACTCCGGCAGCGCTACCACTACCAGCGGCGGCGAGACCGTCGCGGCCGCCTCGACGGCAGCGATCCAGAAGCGCGTGGCAGTGCTGCTCATCAACTTCCAGTCACCGACGCCCCCGCCGACGGCGCCCCCTGCGACGCCATCACC
>DATLGJ010000022.1:0-80297 GCA_035540555.1 Candidatus Limnocylindrales bacterium
GCCCTCCCCCACCACCCCCGCCGCCGTGGCGGGATCGTCAAGCTCGGCCGACCACTTGGCCAACCGTCCAAAGGTGCCCGGCTGGTCGACCTCCTGGAATGCCTCACGCCCACGGAAGCTGCGTTGGACCTGCCCTACGAGGGCGACGATCGGCGTCGAGTTCTGGCGGGCGGTATGAATGCCGATGGCAAGGTTCGCTGCACCGACGGCACGCGTCGCCAGGCAAGCCGCCGGCCGACCGGTCAACTGGGCGGTGGCTTCGGCCATGAACGCCGCACCGCCCTCGTGGCGCGTGGCCACCACGCGCACGCCGGCGGCGGGCAATTCGTCGAGCACGCCGAGAAACGACTCGCCGGGCACCGTGTATGCCCACTCGACGCCGGCCTCGGCCAGCGCCCGGGCCAGCATCCGGCCAACGCTGGCCTGGCTCAGATCCCCCACTGGACCGCGCTGAGCAGGAAAGACAGGACGATCAGCACGACCACCGCGATCATCGCCCAGCGTGCCAGGCGGGAGCCGGGCATCATCGTCAGCGGTAGTTCTCGTACTGCAGCGGCACGGGATAGCCCTCCGACTCCTCGCGCAGGCGAGCGATCACTCGCTGGAGATCGTCCTTGCTCTTGCCGCTGACCCTGACGGCATCGCCCTGGATCTGCGACTTGACCTTGGGAAACTCGTCGCGAATCAGCTTCTGGATCTTCTTGGCGAGGTCCTCCGGAAGGCCGCGGCGCAGGCCGACGCGCTGGCGGTAAGTGCTCCCGCCTGCCGGCTCGAGCTCACCCCAGTCGAAAACCTTCAGCGAAAGGCCGCGCCTGATCGCCTTCGACTCGAGCAGGTCCCGGATGGCGCCGGCCTTGTACTCGCTATCCGTGCGCAGGGTGATCTCGTCCTTGCCCAGTTCCAGCTCGGCGAGGCCGCCCTTCAGGTCGTAGCGCTGCTGGATCTCGCGCCGGGCCTGGTCAAGCGCGTTGACCAGCTCCTGCTGGTCGAAGTCGCTGACCACATCAAACGAGGCGTCACCGGCCATCTGCATCCTCCGTCGTCTGCGGCCTGAAGGAGCCGTCCATGCCGACCACGCGCTCCATCGGCCAGCCGCGCAGCCGCTCTATTCGTCGGTCCTCACCGAGCTCGAGGACCATGAAGCCACGCGCCCGCACCCTCTCCCCTGTCGCGCGGCGGGTGTAAGCCCCATGCCACGAGCTCAGCACGGCCGAGCCGCTGACCCACGTCCGCTCCGGCTCGAACTCGACGTGGGCCTGCTCGGCACAGACGTTATTCCAGTGGCGGCGGATCTCCAGGCTACCGTTGAGCGGCTCGGCGAACGGATCGATGCGCATCTCGGCGTCCTCATCGAACAGCTCCAGGATCGCGTTGGGGTCGCGCGCCTCGTAGCCGGCCTTCAACGCCGCGAGCAGGTCGTGGCCGTCACCGGGAGTGAGGTTGGGCATCGAGGCCAGTTTATCGAGCCTCGCCCGCGAGCAGTCTGAGCAGCCTCTCCGCGATGACGTAGGAGCGGCCGCCACCCATCACCAGCACGACATCGCCGGCACGCACGTGGTCGGCCAGGTAGTCGGCCGTCTGCTCAACCGAGCCGGAGGCGGTCGCCGCAGCCCCGCCACGCCGAGTCACCGCCGCGGCGAGTGCCTCGCTGCTGGTCAGCGTCGTGTCCGGGTCTCGTCCGGCCCAGATGTCGGCGATGACGACCCTGTCGGCGTGGTCCGCCAAAACCGCGGCGAACTCGTCGAGCATTGCCGCAGTCCGGTGGTACGTGAGCGGTTCGTACACCGCCCACAGCGCCCGCGCCGGGTAACGCTGGCGGACGCCGGCAATGGTGCGCGCTATCGCCGTCGGGTGATGGCCGTAGTCGTCGAGCACGGTCACGCCGGCCACTTCGCCCTTCAACTCGAGCCGGCGGCCCACCCCGCCGAACGATGCCAGGCTGTCCCGGACTGCCTGATCGTCGGCTGCCAGGCAATAGGCGGCGCCGACGACCGCAAGGGCATTCGCGACGTTATGGTCGCCGGGTAGCGAGACGTGCAGCTCCAGGTCGCTTCCGCTCGGGCGGATGACGCGCAGCGCGGTCCCCGCCTCGTCGCGGCTGATCACCCGCGCCTGCAGCGCCGCATCTCCAACCGATTGGCCCGCGGCGCCGGTGCCGACCGCCACGATTCGGCCGGGCCATCCGGCCAGCTTCCGGCACACCGCCACCACGCCCGGGTCGTCAACGTTCGCCACGAGCATCACCGACCTGCCGTCCACTGCAGCGTCGCGCAACCAGCGCACGAATGCCTCCTCGACTTCCGCCTGGTCAGCGAACACGTCCGGGTGATCCCACTCGACGTTGAGCAGGACAGCGACCTCCGGTCGATAGGCATCGAAGTTGCCCGCGTACTCGTCGGCCTCGACGACGAAGGCATCACCGCCGCCCCAGCGAGCCGTAGCCGGCTCGCCGCCCGTCACGGCCGCGGGCAGCAATGCCCCGACGAACGCGGACGGGTCACGGCCGGCCCGCACCAGCAGATCAACCAGCCAGCCGCTGGTTGTCGACTTGCCATGGGTCCCGGCGACGGCGACCAGGCGAGACGAGCGCGTCGCGGCAGCGTCCGCCACGAGCTGCTGCCACGGCTCGAGCGGGATGCCGGCCCGGCGAGCCGCGACCAGCTCCGGATGGTCGGCCGCCACGGAAGTGAGGGCCTTTGTCACGGCAAGCCGCTGCGGCCGCCCACCGGGGGCGCTGTCGCCGAGGTGCTCTGCGGAGTGGCGCCAGGCGAGTGGGATGCCGGCCTGGGCCAGCGCCGGCGTATAGGGCGACTCTCCACCCGCGTCACAGCCGGACACGCTCGCCCCTGCGTGGTGGGCGAGCAACGCCGCCGCTGAGGCGCCGGCGCCGGCCGCGCCGATCACGTGCAGTCGAGAACCCGTCTCGATGGGCCGCGCCGGTCGCGCCGGAAGCAGCCCGGCGCCGATCTCGGCCGCCGACCGGGTCATGGCCCGTCCTTCAGCCACTTCAGCAGCAGCGCCAGGGCAGCGCCCGCGCTGGCCAGCTTGTTGGCCTGCCGATCGCCCGACCACTGATGACGCTCGACGTCGTGACCAGTGGCGTCGGCGACCGCCACGTAGGTCAGCCCGACCGGCTTGGCCGGCGACCCGCCGTCCGGGCCTGCGATGCCGGTCACTGCAACGGCCAGGTCGCTGCCGTAGCGTCGCCGCGCGCCTTCAGCCATCGCAACGGACGCCTGTGCGGAGACGGCGCCGTGATGCTCCAGCGTGACCCGCGCCACCCCGAGCTCATCCTCCTTCAGCCGGTTGCTGTAGCTGATCAGCCCGCCCAGGTAATAGCCACTCGAGCCCGGTTGCTCGGTCAGCAGGTGTCCGACGAGGCCACCGGTGCATGACTCGGCCGAGGCCAGCGTCAGGCTCCGCTCCAGGCAGGCCTGCTGGATGTCACGGCACAGCCGGTAGAGCGCATCCGCGGAGGAGGGCTCGGCTGTCGTGATCGGCTCGGCTCCGGCGCCCTCAGCGGGTCTCAGACGTCCGCTGCGGGTCGCTGCCCGGCGTGATGATCCAGTTGCCGACCTGGCCGCGACTGCCGAGCGTTCCCAGATCGCGGCCGTTGAGCGTGATGTGGACCCGCCCGGCGTTGCCCGTTCGGATCCAGATCTCGCGCTCGGCGGTGATCGTTGCCGTCTCGCCGTTGCGCAGGGTGGGCCCGCCCCAATCCCGTGGTCGAAGCCGTTCGCCATCGACGACGATGCGCATCCACGACGACCCGCCACGGCCCTCGATGACCAGCGTGATGGCTCCCTCGGGCGCGAGCGCGGTGCCCTCGACGGTGACCGTGCGCACCTCGCTGACCGGCGAACGACCCGTCGCATGCGCAGTCACCGTCAGCCGCCAGCGGCCCGGATCGAGCTCCAGCGCCCGACTGAAGGTGCCACTGATCGGCACCGTGATGTCGATCGGCGCGCCGGGCGGCGTCGTCGCGGCCGGCGAGCCAATGGGCGCGGGCGATTCATCGGGATCCGGCTCCGGCTCTGGCGAAGGCGAGGGAGAGCTGCCCGGCAATGGTGCGAGCAACTCCGCCAGCACCGTGATCCGCGTGCCGGTCGTGCTGCCTGCCACGGTCACCGTACCGGCGCTGACCCTCTGGCCGCTGGTGGGACTGGTCAGGGCGAGCTCAATGAGCTGCGGGCTGGCGGCCGGCGATGGCGATCCGCCGACCTCGGGCAGGGGCACGGTGATGATCACCTGGACCGGCTCGGAAGGGCGCTCGGTGGCGCGGTTGGTGCCGACGATCGAGAAGGTATTGCGCCCCTTGCTCAAGGGCACCAGCTGCGACCAGCTGCCGTCCTCGCGGCCAACGTTGACGACATAGACGCGACCTTCGGCGTCGGTGATGGTGACTTCACCGGGCTGCGAGAGGGTGCCGCGCAGCGTCACCGCCTCGGCATCGAGCTCTACCACCCTGCTCGCCGGGTAGCTGATGGCGATGGTGGGCACATCCAGGGCAAAGCGCATGACCTGCCAGCCGATGTACCCCACGAAGGCGAGCACGGCCACGGTCAGCACGGACCCCACGATCATGCCGGGAGTGATCGAGAAGCCGCGACGCGGTGCCACCAGCGGCCGTGGCGGCGGCGCGACGACCACCCTCTCCTGCCGACGCGGAACCTGCAGCTGGCCGCGCCAGCGGTCAATCACCTCGTCGGGCTCCAGGCCCAGGTAGAGGGCGTAGTTGCGCAGGAAGCCCTTGGTGTAAACGGGCGGCGGCAGCTCAGCGAGCGCGTCGTCTTCGAGGGCAGCCAGATACTTCAGCCGGATCTTGGTGTCACGCTCGGCCCTGAACAGGTCCACACCCTTGCGCTCGCGCGCCGCCTGCAGCACCTCGCCGAGGGTCGGCGCGGGCTGGGCGTCGATGACGGAACGGTCGCGACCGAGACGGTGGCTCCCGATTCGAATCTGATGACGGGCGGTCATCGCGGTGGGCGTTTCCTTGAGCGTGTCGGTGGTCGTCCTGGGGGCCACGCCGGCGAGCGCGACGGTGCCCAGTCTACGCGCTAATGCCCATCCGCTCCAATCGCGCAGGGCTGCTTATTCGGGCTACGAGGGATGGGAGTTTGGTCAGTCGGAATCCACGTCGGCCGGTCCGCGCAACCAGTTGTCGGGCCCGTAGACCTGGCGTGGGACGGCCGGGTTGCGCGGGTCGAGCGGGCCGACGACACCGTAGCGCTCGAGCTCGTCCATCAGCCGGGTCGCCCGGTTGAAGCCGACCTTCAGCTTGGTCTGCATCATCGACGTGCTGGCCTTGCCCGTCTGCATGACCAGCTCAGCCGCGCGAATGGTCATCTCGTCCTCGGCCAGCCTGGCCAGCCAGGCGAACTGGCCGTTGTCTTCGGCGCCTTCAGAGTCGGAGCCCTCGAGCAGCTCCTCCTGGAACTGCTGCGGTCCCTGCTCCTGCCAGTGGCGAGCCACCGCTCGGACCTCGTCATCGCTGACGAAGACTCCCTGAAGGCGGACCGGACGGGGCAGGTCGGCCGGTTGGTAGAGCATGTCACCGCGGCCGATGAGGTCCTCCGCGCCGGGCTGGTCGAGGACCGTCCGACTGTCGACATTCGAGGCCATGGCGAAGGCTATTCGGCTGGGCACGTTGGCCTTGATCAGGCCGGTGACGACATTGACGCTGGGGCGCTGCGTGGCCAGCACCAGGTGCATGCCCACCGCGCGCGACTTCTGGGCCAGCTTGACGATCGGCTCCTCGACCTTGCGGCCCTCCTTCAGGATGAGGTCGGCGAGCTCGTCGATGACGATGACCATGTACGGCATCCGCGCCCTGTCGCCTTCCGGGTCGGTGTCGATCGACGCGTTGTATGAGCCGATGTTGCGCTGCCCCGCATCGGCCAGGATGCGGTAGCGATCCTCCATCTCGTTGACCAGGTTGTTGAGCACGCGCTGGGCGCCGTGGGCCTCCACCTGGACCGGCACCGACAGGTGCGGCAGCTTGCTGTAAGCCGCCAGCTCGACTCGCTTGAGGTCGACCAGCACCAGGCGCAGCTCGTCCGGCGTGGCGCGCAGCAGCAGGCTGGCGATCAGGGCGTTGACGCAGACGCTCTTGCCCGAGCCGGTTGCACCCGCGATCAGCAGGTGCGGCATGCGCGCCAGGTCGACGGCGTAAGGCTTGCCCGATACGTCGCGACCCAGGGCGAACGTCAGCTTGCTCGTGGCCTCGAGCATGCCGGACTCCTCGACCAGGCCGGCGAACCCGACCACCTCGCTGGCATGGTTCGGGATCTCGACGCCGACCACATCCCGCCCGGGGATGGGCGCCTCAATTCGGATCGAGCGGGCGGCCAGGGCCATGGCCAGGTCGTCGGCGAGCGACTCGATCCGCGACAGCTTGATGTGGGCGTCCGGACGGACCTCGTACTGGGTGACCACCGGCCCGGTGTTGGTGCCGGTCACCGTGGCCGGGATCTGGAAGCTGCGCAGCTTCTCCTCGATGATCCGGATGTTGCGCTCGTGATCGAGGCGGGGACCGCCGGCGCTCGACAGGGAGGGCGCATGCTCGGCCAGGAGCTCCATCGGGGGCAGCTGCCACGATGGGGTCGCGGCTGCAACGGCGAGGGCAGTTGCGGCCGCATTGGGTGCAGGCCCCGAAGCCGTCGCCACTGCGCTCCGATCGACGGACCACACGGTCTGGCTTATCGGGGCCGGGCTGGGCGTCGGCTGGGGCATTTCCGGCGATGGCTCAGCCGGCGCCGGCTCCCGCCTGGTGCGTCCATTGCGCGGCTCCTGATCCAATACAGCGACCGGCTCGCGTCGTGACCGGCGCTGGGCCTCCGGCTGCCCCGAGGCGTCCCTCTGTGAGCGGGAGCGCAGGGGTGCGGCAACGGCGGTGACCAGTACCCGTCCGCCACCCTGCAGCGGGCCAACCAGCTCGCGCAGGCTCGTGTTGAGCAGCAGGATCAGGCCGGCGACCGCCAGCCCGAGCATGATCACCAGGGCGCCGGCCGGGCCGAGCAGGTCCCCCAGCGCGCCGGAGAGCCAGTGGCCGAGTGCTCCGCCGCCATCGTGAAGCGCGGCCCGGCCCCCGCCGTTGCCGGTCAGATGATGGATCAACCCGAGGCCGCTGGCGAAGAGGAGCAGGCCGCCGAGGGCCGTGATGGCCCAGCCGTTGCCCACGCGCGGGGCGCGCTCGACGATCCCGCCGCCCACGATCAGCAGCAGGGCGAGCAGCCAGGCGCCGACGCCGAAGCTGGGCCGCAGGAAGTCGTTGACGTAGCGGCTGAGGACGCCCTGGTCCTCGAAGAGCAGTGCCACCAGGGTTACCGTCCCGAGCACGATCAGGGCCAGCCCCAGGAGTGAACGCACCACGTCGGGCGAGACGGCGATGGCGCGGCGGGCCGCCGCGCTGCCACCATTGGTGCGACGGCCGCCCTGGCTGCGCGCCTGCCCACGCGAGCGCGTCGCGGCGCGCCGACGCTCGGCCACCGGGGTCAGACCTCGACCACGACCGGGAAGACCATCGGCCGGCGCCTGGTGCGGTCGTACAGGTACTGGGACAGGCTGTCCTTGATCTGGGCCTTGAGAAGCGCGATCTCGGAGGTGTGGTCACCCTCGGTCGTGATCGCGCTGCGCACCCGGTCCGCGGCGCCCGCGATCGCCGGGTCGGCGTCGCCGGCCACGAACCCGCGGGTGACGATCTCTGGCTGTCCGATCAACGCGCCGGTCTGCTTGTCGACCGTGACCACGACCAGCAGCATGCCGTCATTGGCCAGCGCACGCCGGTCGCGGAGGACGATGTCGCCCACCTCACCGACGGACAGCCCATCGACATAGACGTAGCCGGCCTCGACGGGCTTCCCGCGTCGTGCGCTCCCGTCCGGCAGGAACTCGATCGGCTGGCCGTTCTCGATGATGAAGATGTTCTCGGGCGCCACGCCCAGCTCAGCCGCCAGACGCCCGTGCTGGACTAGCATCCTGAACTCGCCGTGCATCGGGATGAAGTGTCGTGGCCGGGTCAGGTTGAGCATCAGCTTCAGCTCTTCCTGACTGGCGTGGCCTGAGACGTGGGCGCGCTTGATGTCGTGGTAATACACGTTTGCCCCGGCTTTGAAGAGGTTGTCGATGGTGCGTCCGACGCTCTCCTCGTTGCCGGGGATGGGGCTGGCGCTGAATATGACCGTGTCGTCGGGCTGGATCTCGACCCACCGGTGATCTCGATTGGCCATCCGCGCCAGGCCTGCCATGGGCTCGCCCTGGGAACCGGTTGTGGCGATACATAGCTCGCTCTCCGGCACCTCGCGCAGGCGGTCCTTCGAGACGAGCTGGCTGTCCGGATAGCGCAGGTAGCCAAGGTCCGTCGCGATGCGCACGTTCTGCTCCATCGAGCGGCCGATCACCGCCACCCGACGACCAAAGGTCGATGCTGCATCGAAGACCTGCTGGATACGCGCGATATTGCTGGCGAAGGTCGCGACGATGACCCGGCCCTGCAGGCCCTCCATGATGTCGCGGAACGCTTCTCCGACGGTGCGCTCCGAGGGCGTGTAGCCCGGTCGCTCGGCACCGGTCGAGTCCGACAGCAGGCAGAGGACGCCGCGTTTGCCAAACTCGGCCAGCGCATGCAGGTCGGACATCTTCCCGTCGACCGGCGTGTGATCGAACTTGAAGTCACCCGTGTGCACGACCATTCCAAGCGGCGTGTCCAGGGCGATGCCCATGGCGTCGGGGATGGAGTGGCCGATGCGGAAGCCGGTCGCCTTGAAAGCTCCGAGCTCCACGGTCTCCCCCGGCTCGAGCGCCTTGAGCGGGTTGTCCTTGAGCTTGTGCTCCTTGATCTTGTTGCCCAGCAGGCCGCGGGCGAGCGTCGAGGCGTAGACCGGGACGCCGGGGAAGTAGGGCAGCACGTACGGCAGGCCGCCGACATGGTCCTCGTGCGCGTGGGTGATCAGGAACGCCTTGACCTTGTCGCGTCGCTCGCGGAGGTAGGTGACGTCGGGTACGACGAGGTCGATGCCGAACATCTCCTCTTCGGGGAACATCAGGCCGGCGTCGATGACGACTATCTCGTCGCCGTACTCGAACACGTACATGTTCTTGCCGATCTCGCCGACGCCGCCAAGCGGCAGGATCCGAAGCAGGTCTTCCATCAGCTCTAAAAAAGCTCCATCTGGTTTTCAGGGACAGGTTCACCGACCGCCACGGCGGCCGGCTCTACAAGCACTGGAGTGTTCACCGGTATGGCCACCCGGCGGTCGGGCTGGGGCACACTGACCGGAGGCTCAGGTGCACCGGCGGTTGCCGGCGATTCAGGTGCGGCCATGCTGGCCGAGCCTTCCACGGGAGGCCCTGCAGCCGGAGCCTGGACGTCCATGCGGGCCTGGGGCAGCGTCTCGGCCGCCTCAGCCCCCGACTGGGGGCTCGTGCGGTCACGCCGGGCACGGCTGTCGATCAGCGCCTGGGGAGCCCGGGCCATGTCCTCCAGCATCGTCTCGCGCAGGCTGTTCTGGCGCAGTGCCGCAGCCGGGTGGTACATCGCCAGCACGCTGGCGTCGCGGGCGCCGGTACCCGGCTCGGCCTGACGCAGCGTGCCATGCGCCTGCCCGATTCGCGCTCCGGGCATGAAGGTCTGCATCGAATGCCGGCCGAGGGTTATCACCAGGGCCGGATCGAGCACCTCCAGCTGGCGCCGCAGATATGGCGCGCAGGCCGCGATCTCAGCGGGCTCAGGATCGCGATTGCCCGGCGGGCGGCACTTGACGACGTTGGTGATGAAAACGTCCTCCCTTCGCCAGCCTATCGCTCGTATCAGCGAGTTCAGCAGTGTGCCGGCCGCGCCGACGAAGGGCCGACCCTGCTGGTCCTCGTTGAAGCCGGGTCCCTCGCCGACGAACACCACCTCGGTCTCGGCGCTGCCTTCCCCCGGAACGGCGTTCGTCCGACCCACGGAGAGTGGGCAGCGGGTGCATGTGCTCACCTCCGAGGCGATCGCCTCGAGCCTTCTGCGGCGCTCCTCCGGGGTCACGAGGACCCGTGGCCGTTGCGTCGGGAGGCCGGGGCCAACCAGTCGCGCTGGGCGACCAGCTCGGCTACCTGCACGGCGTTCGTGGCGGCTCCCTTGCGCAGGTTGTCCGACACGACCCAGAAGGCCAGCCCACGGTTGCCCGGCACTGATGGGTCCTGTCGGACTCGACCGACGAAGATCTCGTCCCGGCCGGCCGCCTCGGTCGCGAGCGGATACTGGTGGCTGGCAGGATCGTCGCGCACCACTACATTGGGCACGGCGGCGAAGAGGTCGCGCGCCTCGACCGGCGTGATCGGCCGTGAGGTCTCGACGTGGACGGCCTCCGAGTGGGCGAAGAAGACCGGCACCCGGACGGCGGTGCATGACACGCGCAGGTCCGGCAGGTGCAGGATCTTGCGGCTCTCCGCGATGACCTTCCACTCCTCCCTGGAGTAGCCGTCCTCGAGGAAGACGTCGATCTCGGGCAGGGCGTTGAAGGCAATCGGGTGCGGGTACACGTGTGCCTGCGGCGCCTCGCCACGCGCGTAAGCCTGGATCTGGCTTTCCAGCTCGGCGACCGCGTCCGCACCCGTACCGCTGACCGACTGGTAGGTGTCGACGATGACGCGCTCGACGCCGACGCTGTCGCGCAGCGCCATCAACACCGGCACCAGCTGCATCGTCGAGCAGTTGGGGTTGGCGATGATGCCCTGATGCTGGGCTGCGTCGTCTCCGTTGACCTCCGGCACGACCAGTGGCACGGCCGGATCCATGCGCCACTGGGATGAGTTGTCAATGACCAGCGCCCCACGCTGCACCGCCTGCGGGGCAAGGTCGCGCGAGACGTCGCCGCCGGCCGAGAAGAGCGCGATGTCGACGCCCTCGAATGCGTCTGCGCGCGCCTCCTGAACGGCCACCGGGCTACCCTCGAACTCGATCGTGCGGCCATCCGCGCGCGAAGCCAACGGGCGCAGTTCGCGTACCGGCAGGCCTCGCTCGGCAAGCAATCGGGTCATCGTCTGGCCGACCAGGCCGGTGGCCCCGACGACGGCGACGGTGAGCGGCCTGGCGGTTGATTCAATGGACATGGCTACGCTCTATTCGTCTTCCAAAGGGGCACCGGCCGATGATACAGCGCCGCCCCGCTCTCGACCGCCCCTGGGCGTCACGTCTGCGGACGCCCGCGGCGCCAGTCCTGCACCCGGCCCAGGGTGTCATCCTGCAGCCGCTGGCCAAGGACATCGCGCTGGCGCATCATCGCGCTCGATGCGGCCCGAGCTGCCCACAGGCACCGTCACGTTTCTCTTCACCGATGTGGAGGGCTCAACGCGCCTGCTCGACGAGCTGGGCGCCGAGGCATATGCCGATGCGCTGGCCGAGCACCGGCAGAGATTGCGGGAAGCCTTCAGCCGCCATGGCGGGAGCGAGGTGGACACCCAGGGCGACGCGTTCTTCGTCGCGTTCCCGACTGCCGAAGGAGCAGTGCGCGCCGCCACGGAGGCACAGGAGGCGCTGGCCGGGGGGCCGATCAGGGTGCGGATGGGCATCCACACGGGCACGCCGCTGCTCACCAGTGAGGGGTATGTCGGGCCCGATGTTCACCGAGCGGCACGCATCGCCGCCGCTGGCCACGGGGGGCAGGTTCTGGTCTCAGCCGCTACCGCCGGGCTGCTGCCAGACGCTTCCCTGCACGATCTGGGGGAGCATCGGCTGAAGGACCTTTCGGGGCCCGAGCGCATCTACCAGCTAGCCGATGGCGAGTTCCCACCGCTCAACACCCTCTTCCGGACCAACCTGCCCGTGCCGGTGACCTCGTTCCATGGCCGCGAGCATGAACTGGCCGCAGTCACCGCGCTCATCGCCCGCGACGGCGTCCGGTTGGTCACGCTCACCGGGCCGGGCGGTACCGGTAAGACCAGGCTCGCCCTGGCAGCCGCCGGCGCCAGCGCCGAGCAGTTCTCCGACGGTGTCTGGTGGGTGTCACTCAGCCCGTTGCGCGACCCGTCCCTGGTGCTGACCACGGCGGCCAGCGTGCTCGGCGCCAGCGGAGGCCTGGTCGAGCACATCGGTGACAGGCGCCTGTTGCTGCTGCTTGACAACTTCGAGCACGTGGTCGAAGCCGCCGGCGATGTTGGCGAGCTGCTCGCGCGCTGTCCGAATCTGAGCGTGCTGGTCACCAGCCGTGAGGTGCTCCAGGTGCCCGGCGAGCAGGCGTACCCGGTGCCATCACTCCAAACGGCCGACGGTGTCGAGCTGTTTCTCACCCGTGCGGCCGCCGTACGGCCCGACTTCAGCGGCGACGGCGCCATCGCCGAGCTGTGCGCGCGCCTTGACAATCTGCCCCTGGCCATCGAGCTGGCCGCCGCCCGCGTGCGCATGCTCAGTACCGAACAGCTGTTGGCCCGCCTGGGCCAACAGCTTGACCTCCTCAAAGGGGGTCGCGGTGTCGGCGATCGCCAGCAGACCCTGCGCGCGACGATCGAGTGGTCCTACGACCTGCTCACTGACGACGAGCAGCGCCTGTTTGCCCGCCTCTCGATCTTCCGTGGAGGCTGGACGCTCGAGGCGGCCGAGCGGGTCTGCGACGCCGATCTCGACATTCTCCAGTCGCTCGTGGACAAGAGCCTCGTACGCGTGCGCGACGAGCGCTTTTTCATGCTCGAGACGATCCGCCAGTACGCCACCGAGCGGTTGGAGGCATCTGGCGAGATTGCCGATCTGCGCGGCCGTCATGCCCAGCAGTTCGCCTTGCTGGCCCGGTCGGCGGAGCCGCACCTGCGCGAGGACAGGATCGAATGGCTGGATCGCCTGGACGCTGAGCGTGACAACCTGCGCGCGGCCCTCGACCGACTGCAAGAAGCCGCCGATGCCGAACCGCTGCTCGAGATGGCCGGCGACCTTCAGCGCTACTGGTACCTGAGAGGCCACATCGCCGAGGGTAAGCAGCGGCTGGAACACGCCCTCACCGCCGACCAGGGATCAACGCGGGCGCGAGCAAAGGCGCTACGCGGGGCGTCGGTGATGGCTCTTAATCTGGCCGACGGCATGACGGCCGAGGCGAGAGCAACCCAGGCCCTAGAGCTGGATCGGCAGCTCGGCGATGAGTGGGGCGAAGCCTACTCGCTGATGATGATCAGCAACGCGCTGGCCGAGCAGAAGCGATGGATTGAATCTCAGCACCATCTGGAGCAGGCGATCCGGGCGTTCGATGCACTCGACGATCAGACCTATGCTCTTCTTTCGAGGGCCAACCTCGCCCGCTTGCTCGACGATCAGGGCGCTGTTGACCGGGCCCGAGAGCTGCACTACGAGTGCCTTGCTCGCGCTCGCGCATTGGGCAACCAGCGGATGGAAGCGTTCGTATTGTCTGAGCTTGCCTACCGCGCGCGGGAAGATGGTCAACTGGGCGAAGCGGAGACGATGTTGCGCGATGCCATCCGCATCGAGTATCAGCGGGGGCAGGTGATGGACGTGGCAATCGAGCTGGCCCGTCTCGCCGCGGTCGTCGTACGCGCCGGCCGTCCCCACGAAGCCGCCCGGTTGCTTGGCGCGTCGCTGGCCATGGGCGATGCGATCGGCATGGTCAGGCCCTCATGGGACGTGGAGCGCAATGATGAAACGATGGCCATGCTCTCCCACCAGCTCGGGGCCGTCGCAGCCACGGAGGTCGTCGAGGAGGGACGGCGGTTGACAACCGGGCAGGCGGTCGCGCTCGCACTGGGTCAAGCCTGAACCACCTTTGCTCCGTAGGCGTCTATGGCAAACGCCTCCGGGATAGCGGCTATTGGGGTGAAGCAGCGTGCGGTGCCAGAAGGGCTGTCCGAGCGGCTCAGGGCGAATCGAAACGGCCCGCCTCAGAAGGCGGGCCGTTCGTCAGAAGCGGGAGAACCGCCGGACTAACCCGTGGTCTTGGCCAGGTGGCGCTGCATGGCGGCCTTGCGCGACAGGTTGATCCGTCCCTGCCGGTCGATCTCGAGGACCACCACCATGATCTCGTCGCCGACCGACACGACGTCTTCGACGGTGGGAACGTGGTAGTCGGCCAGCTCACCGATGCGAACGAGGCCTTCCTTGCCCGGCAGGATCTCGACGAAGGCGCCGAAGCCCATGATCCGGGTGACCTTGCCGAGATACAGCGATCCGACCTCGACTTCCCGCGTCAGGCTCTCGATCCACTGGATCGCCTTGCGCGAGTTATCCGAGTTGACCGCGGCAATCTCGACCGTGCCGTCGTCCTCGACGTTGATCTCGGTGCCCGTCTCCTCCTGGATCTTGCGAATCGTGGCCCCACCCTTGCCGATGATGTCGCGGATCTTCTCGGGGTTGATCTTGATGGTGATGATGCGCGGCGCGTAGTCGCTCATCTCAGTCCGGCTGCTGGGCATCACCTCGGTCATCTTGTCGAGGATGAACAGCCGCGCCACACGAGCCTTGTCGAGCCCGGCACGGATGATCTCCTCGTTGATGCCGCGGACCTTGATGTCCATCTGCAGCGCGGTGATGCCTTCCTGCGTGCCGGTCACCTTGAAGTCCATGTCGCCGAACGCATCCTCCTTGCCGAGGATGTCGGTCAGCACCGCGAAGCGCCCGTCGCCCTCGGTGACGAGGCCCATTGCAGCGCCGGCCACCGGTGCCTTGATCGGCACGCCGGCGTCCATCAGGGCCAGCGTCGAGCCGCAGGTCGAAGCCATCGAGGTTGAGCCGTTGGACGTCACCACCTCCGACACGAGGCGGATCACGTACGGGAACTCCTCGTGGTCTGGCAGGACGGGCACCAGCGCCCGCTCGGCGAGCGCGCCGTGGCCGATGTCGCGCCTGCTCGGGCCGCGCATGAACTTGTTCTCGCCGGTTGAGTAGGGCGGGAAGTTGTAGTGGTGGAGGTACCGCTTCGACTCCTCCGGACTGATCGTGTCGATCCGCTGCACGTCAGATGACGGGCCGAGGGTGGCGACTGTCAGCGCCTGTGTCTCGCCGCGGGTGAACAGCGCCGAGCCATGCGCGCGCGGCAGCAGCCCGACCTCGACGGTGATCGGCCGGATGGTGTCCGTGTCACGGCCGTCCAGGCGGATGCCCTCATCGAGCACGAGCTGGCGGACGACCTTCTTCTGCAGCACGCTGGCCAGGCCCTTCGAGAAGCGCGACAGCTTGCGCGCGGCGTCGATCGCCCTGTCGGCGTCTGCAGCGCTGGCGCCGTTCCGCCGGGCACGGATGGCGTCGGCCACCTGCTCGCGGTAGAGCCGTACGCGCTCGGGGAGATCCTGGGCGAGCCGGACCAGGAGCTGAGCGGTGGCCTCCGCGTCGGGCATCGCGCGGTGGGTCGGCTCGGTCTCGAGGCCGAAGAACTTGGCCAGCTCGGCGAGCTTCCAGTCCGCGTCCGGATAGGCCTCCTTGACCAGCGTCAAGGTGTCCAGGTAGCGGCCGGGGCCGATCTTCTCGTCGTTCGCCAGGGCAGCCTCGAGGAAGGAGATGTCGAAGCTGACGTTGTGGCCGACCAGGACCCCGTCACCGGCCCACTCCATGAATGAGCGTGCCGCCTCGGCCGGAGTCGGTGCGTCCGCCACGTCGGCATCGGTGATGCCGTGGAGCTGCTTACCCTCGATCGATACGCCCGGGTTGACCAGGGTGGACCAGCGGTCGGTGATCTGGCCACGCTCGACCTTCACGCCGGCGATCTCGACCAGCTTGCCCATGCCGGCGTCGCGACTCGTCGTCTCGACATCGAACACTACAAACGGTCGATCGCTCTCAGCCTGCTCCAGGAACTGCAGCACCGACTCGGGGCCGGGCTCCAGGTAGGGCAGGCGCTTGGGCTTGCCGACCTGCTCGCGCAGCTGCTCCTGCAGGTCGATGATCGGTGCCAGTGAGCGATGGCCGAACATGATCGCCTCTGCCATCACGTCCTCGGAGACCAGCTTGGCGCCCGCTTCGACCATCATGATCGCGTCGCGCGTGCCGGAGACGACCAGGTCGATCTCCGACTCCTCCAGCTGGCTGATCGTCGGGTTGAGCACGAGCTCCCCGCCGATGCGGCCCACGCGAACGGCCGCCACAGGGCCGAGGAAAGGGATCTCGCTGATCGTCAGCGCGGCCGAGGCGGCAATGGTGCCGATGATGTCCGGATCGTTCTCCTGATCCGTTGACAGCACGGTCAGCACGATCTGGACGTCGTCCTTATAGCCCTCGGGGAACAGCGGCCGGATCGGTCGGTCCGTCAGTCGCGCGGCCAAGATGGCGCCTTCGGACGGCCGTGACTCGCGCTTGATGAAGCCGCCCGGGATCTTGCCCGCGGCGTACATCCGCTCCTCGAAGTCAACCGTCAGCGGGAAGAAGTCCAGGCCGGGCCGCGGATCCGACCGGTTGGCCGTGCCCAGGAGCATGGTGTCGCCGTAGCGAACGGTGACCGAGCCGCCGGCGAGCCGCGCCATGCGACCGGTCTCGATGGTCAGGGTGCGTCCGCCGATCTCGGCGGACAGGGTGGTGACTGACATCAGTCCTCCATCTGGCGGAGGACGGCTGCGTTCGGCTGTGAGCTGATTAGCGACCGGACCTCCGGTCGCGGATCACGAGCGCCCTAGCGGCGCAGCCCGAGCCGGCCGATAACGGCGCGGTAGCGTGCGTTGTCCTTGCGCATGAGGTAGGCAAGGAGCCGGCGGCGCTGCCCGACGAGCTTCAGGAGGCCGCGGCGCGAGTGATGATCCTTCGGAAAGCTGCGCAGGTGCTCGGTCAGGCCGCGGATCCGCTCGGTGAGCAGCGCGATCTGTACCTCGGGCGAGCCGGTATCACCGTCCTGGACGGCGTAGTCGGCGACGATGCTTTCCTTGGTTTCCCGCGTGAGCGGCAACCCGGTCCTCCGATGTCTCTTCTATCTCTCTTGAACCGGGCGGAGTCTAACACGCGTTCGGCTTTCGCGAGCGCGCCGCGGCTGCTGCGTGGCCGCTGACGCAGTCGGGCCCAGGATAGCCCGCGCGCGTTCGGAGTCGCGATCCATCTGCTCGACCAGGGCCCTGACCGAGGCGAAGCGCCGCTCGCCGCGCTGGCGGCGCACGAAGGCCATCCGCAGGCGACGGTCGTACAGATCGCCATCGAAATCGAACAGGTGGACCTCGAGCGTGCGACCGCTCACGCCGAAGGTGGGCCGGACACCGAGCGAGCACACGCCCAGCGCGTCATGGTCGGGATCCAGCGGATCCGGTCCGCCCCACGACACTCGCGCGGCATAGATCCCATCCGGTGGCAGAGCCACCGGCTCATCAAAGTCAAGGTTGGCCGTCGGATAGCCCAGCTCGCGGCCGCGCGCATCACCGTGTACGACGGTGCCGATGACCGCGTAATCGCGGCCCATCAGCCGGCGCACGTCGGCAAGCCGTCCGGCCGCCAGCGCGTCGCGAATCCGGCTGCTTGAGATACGCGAGCCAGCCAGATGCCGCTCCGGAGCCTGCACGACGCGAAAGCCCAGCTCGGGCGCGAGGCTCTCGACGGCGGCAATCGTGCCGGCGCGGTCGCGTCCAAACGCTGACTCGGCGCTCATCACCACGCCGCGCAACTCACGACGATCTGCCAACCGCCGCAGGAACGCCTCCGGCGACTGCTCGGCGAACCGATGATCGAACGGGCAGACGACCGTCAGCCCGATGCCCGCGCGGGCCAGGCGGGAGATCTTCTCGGACGGGTCGCACAGCAAGGGCGGGGCCGCGCCTCGAAGCACCGCGGCGGGATGGGGGTTGAAGGTCAGCACGACGGGCATGGCGCCTTCGGCACGAGCCGCCTCGACGGTCGTCCGGAGCACCTGCTGGTGGCCCCGGTGGACGCCATCGAACATGCCCACCGCGATCACGTAGCGCAACCCCGCGGGCAGGGCGTCGACGTGCTCGAGGACTTGCATCAGGCGGCCGGCAGCTCAACCCTGGGCAAGCGGGACGAGGACCTTCTCGGGCTGCAGCCGGCCGTCTCGCAGCCGGGCAATCGCGGCCAGGCGTCCGTCGCCGCCGGCCACGCGCACCAACTCGTCACCGGCAAGCGGCGGCGCCAGCTCCAGGCGGCCTGCTGCCACGGCCTGACCGCGCAGCAGCGACTGCAGGTTTCGCCCCTCGAGCGTCACGCGGCGAAGCGTCTCCAGCCCGGCGTCCGGCGGCAGCATGATCGCCGCTGCTCGGCCCGCGGCGAGCTCCTCACGCACCCTGTCCAGCGGGTGCGCCTGGTCGAGCCTGAACGGTCCACTGGCGGTGCGTGTCAGAGCCGCCAGGTATGCGCCGGTGCCCAGCCGCTGGCCGAGGTCGCGCGCGAGTGCGCGCACGTACGTGCCGGCCGAGCAGCGCATTTCGGCCGTCGCGACGGGACGCTCCGGTATCGAGTCGTCCCAGCCGGCAAGCTCCAGCCGGTGGAAAGTGACCGCGCGCGGCCGCAGCTCCGGCTTGCGGCCGTGGCGAGCCAGCTCATAGGCACGCCGACCGCCGACATGGACGGCCGAATAGTCGGGCGGGACCTGTTCGACCTGGCCGAGGAACTTGCTCAGGGCCTCCTCGACAGCCGCGCGCGCCGGCGGCGGCGCATCAAGTGGCGTGAGCTCACCCTCGAGGTCATCGGTCGTTGACCGGGCGCCGAAGGCAATCAGAGCGCGGTACTCCTTGTCGTCGCCAAGGTGGTACTCGGCCAAGCGCGTTGCCTGCCCGACGAAGACGGGCAGCACCCCGGCGGCAAATGGGTCGAGCGTGCCGCCGTGCCCCACGCGTCGGACGCCGCTCAGCCGGCGCACCAGCGCGACGATGTCGTGGGACGTCGGGCCGGCCTCCTTGGCCACCAGCACGACGCCGTCGGGCACCGCCCGCGGCTGGCTCATTCGGCCGCTTCTACCAGCTGGCGCGCGGCGGCCAGGACAGCCTCCTCGGCCTCCGCAAGCGGCAGCGGCACCGTCGCGCCGGCCGCGCGTGCATGCCCTCCCCCACCGAAAAGGCCGGTGAGTGCCGTCGCGTCCAGGCCACCTTCGCGCGTGCGTACGCTGATGCGCGTGGACCGCGAGCTGTCCTGCTTGAAAAGCACGGCCAAGGCTGCGCTTTCTGACTGGCTGATGAGATCGGAAAGGCCCTCTGCCTCGTCCGGCATGGCCCCGGTCTCATCGAGGTCACTGTCGTGCAGGCTGGTCCACACGAGCCGGCCCTCGAGGTCCTCCTGCAGCCGATTAAGCACGCGTCCGAAGAGCACCAGCTGGCGGTTCGGCTTTGTCCGATAGAGCCGCCGGGCCGTCTCATGCAACGGCGCGCCGGCCGACACGAGCTCGGCCGCCACGCGCAACGTGCGCGGGGTGGTGTTGGGGTGCTGGAAGTTGGCCGTGTCGATGACCACGCCGGCCATCAGGTTGGCCGCGATTGCGCCCTCGGCAGCGTCCATCGGCAGCTCCAGCGCCGCCGCCAGGAGGGTCACCTGCTCGCACGTCGCCGCGGCGGTTGGGTCGATCCAGTCAACCGCGCCGAAGCCGGTATTCGAGACGTGATGATCGATGTTCAGTATCGGGACGCGGCCAAACAGCTCGGCGTGGCGCGTGAGGACGCTGCCCACTCGCTGCAGGTCGCCACAATCGCCCACCACGATCAGGTCGTAGTCCATCTCCGGCTCGGGGTCCTGCCGAAAGCGCTCGATATGGGGCATGAACGAATACATCTCGGGCACTGGATCGGAGCAGACCGGCGTGGCCCGCCCACCGAGCTGCTCGACGATGAGCGCGGTCGCCAGGGCGGATCCCAGCGCGTCCGACTCGGGTTTCTCGTGGCAGACGGTCAGCACACGGCGACCGCCACGGATCGCGGCAAGCACCGGGGCGGGAACCGCCGCCACGTCCTGCGCTGAGAGCGAGGTCAGCCCGGCAGCGGAGCCGACTGCGGCACTCACCGTCGTCCCCGCGTGGAACGGCGTCGGCCCACCTCGGCTGTCGGACGGCGCCCGCGGCGCGGCGGACGCGGCTCGACCGGCGCCCGGCCGCTCGGAGTGGGCAGAGTCTCGCTTGGCAGCGTCGGCCCGGCCGTGTCGCCCGCCGTGGCATCAACGCCGTCCTGCCGCTCGAGCTCGTCGAGCAGCCGCAGCACGCGCGTTCCTCGCTCCGCCGTGCGGTCTTCCTTGAGGTGCAGCTCGGGAATTCGCTTGAGGCGCAGCTTTCCCAGCTGGTGACGAACGTAGGGCATCGCCCGACCGAGCAGGCGCATGGTCTCGCGCCGCTCGTCGTCCGCACCGATGATCGAGACCCAGACCGAGGCGTGGCGAAGGTCGGGCGAGACCTCGACGTCAGTGATGGTCACGAAGCCGATGCGCGGGTCGTCGACCTCGCGCGCGACGATCGAGCTGATCTCCTGACGCAGCAGCTCGTCCAGCCGCGCTGTTCGCTCGCTCAAGCCTGCCTCCTCTGCCGGCTCAGGCGCTCGCGATGCGCGAAACCGTCTGCTGGCTGGTGCACTCGATGACGTCACCCTCCTGGACGTCGTTGAACGAGGCCAGGCCGATACCGCACTCGTAGCCGGTGGCCACCTCGCGGACGTCGTCGCGAAAGCGCCGCAGCGAGTCGATTCGATCAGTGGCGATGACCTTGCCACCGCGGTAGACGCGAGCGCCTCCGCGGATGATCCGGCCCTCGGTCACGTATGAGCCGCAGACCACGCTGCGCCCGATCCGGAAGATCTGGCGCACCTCGGCTCGGCCCTCGACGACCTCGACGATCTCGGGCTCGAGCATCCCGCCGAGGGCTGCCTGCATCTCCTCGGTCAGCCGGTAGATGATGTCGTACAGCCGGATGTCGACCCCCTCCGACTCGGCCGTGCGCCGCGCGGTGGGGTCGAGCCGGGTGTTGAAGCCGACGACGATGGCGTCCGACGCCGAGGCGAGCAGCACGTCGTTGTCGGTGATGTCGCCCGTGCCCTCGTGCAGGACGTTGATCTTGACCTCTTCGGTCTGCAGCTGTTCCAACGCGTTGGTGATCGCGCCCAGCGACCCCTGCACGTCTGCCTTGAGGATGACTCGCAGCTCCTTGGTCTGGCCGGCCTGGATCTGGCGATACAGGTCATCCAGCGTCGCCCGGCCGGAAACATCCTTTTGGGCACCCGCCGCCTTCTTGTCCTCGACCATCGAACGGGCCGTCTTCTCGTCCGGCACCACGCGCAGGATGTCGCCTGCCGCGGGAACGTCGCCGAGCCCGAGCAGGACCACGGCCGACGCGGGTCCGGCTTTGGTCAGCCGCTCGCCGCGGCTGTTCTCGAGGGCTCGGACGCGGCCGTACGTCTCGCCGACGACGACCGTGTCCCCGATCTTGAGCGTGCCGGTCTGGACGAGCACCGTGGCGACCGGACCGCGGCCCTTGTGCAGCTCGGCCTCGACGACCGTGCCGATTGCTGACCGCTTGGGATTGGCCAGCAGCTCGGCCACGTCGGCGACGACCTGGATGGTGTCGATCAGGTCCTCCACGCCTTCGCCCGTCTTGGCGCTGACCGGTACCAGCGGCACGTCACCGCCGTATTCTTCGATGACCACACCGTGCTCCGACAGCTCGGTCTTGACGCGATCGGCGTTGGCATCCGCCTTGTCCACCTTGTTGAGGGCGACCACGATGGGCACCTGGGCCGCCCTGGCGTGATCGATCGCCTCAAGCGTCTGGGGCATCACGCCATCGTCCGCCGCGACCACGATCACAGCGATGTCGGTCACGCGCGCGCCACGGGCACGCATCGCGGTGAAGGCCTCATGGCCTGGGGTGTCGAGGAAGACGGTCTTGCGGCCGTCCTTGACCACCTCGCTGGCACCGATGTGCTGGGTGATCCCACCGCGCTCGCCCGACGCCACGTCCGTCGCGCGGATGGCATCGAGCAGGCTCGTCTTGCCGTGGTCCACGTGACCCATGACGGTGACGATCGGCGGCCGAGCGACCAGCTGGCTGCGGTCCTCTTCCTCGAACAGGACCTCCTTGGTCGCTTCAGGGGTGGGCGCGTCGCCATTGGTCTCGACCTGCTCGGGCGCGCGCGCCTCGGCGACTTCGAAGCCCAGCTCCCCGGTAACGAGGCTGGCTGTGTCCCTGTCGAGCGGCTGGTTGATGCTGGCGAAGATGCCGCTCTTGATCAGCTCGCGAATGATGTCCGCCGGGTTGACGCGCAGCAGCTCGGCCAGCTCCTTGACGGTGATCGAGCCGGGGATCTCGATCGGACCGCGGGCCGACGGTTCGAGCGTCTGGACGGCGCTGTCGGCTTGCTGTCCCTGACGACGCTGCGGCTTGCGGGGCCCGCGCATGTTGCGCGTCCCGCTTCGACTACGAGCCATGTACACCTCCCAGGAGGAGCGGACCCCCCTGCTCCAGCTGGGCGCGCATCTCGGCCGGCAGTGGGGCCGACAGGGCGCGCTCGATTGACGACTTCTTCAGCGCAGTCGACCAGCAGGCACCGTCCGCGCAGAGGTATGCACCTCGCCCGGACGCCCGACCGCTGGCATCGAAGCTGACACTGCCGTCCGGCGCTCGGACGACACGAACCAGGTCACGCTTGTCAGTAGTGTTGCGGCACGCGACGCAGGTGCGCTGCGGCGTTCGGCGAGGGACTCTCGTCAAGAGGTCTCCTCCCCTTCCACGGCAACCGCGGCGGCGGCCTTCGAGCGCCTTGCCCGCGGCTTGGCCGCGGCGGCGCCATCGCCTTCACCAGCGCCCGCCACCGCAGCCGGCTCGAGCACTGCCGGGGCCGGCTCGGCCTGCTCGGCCAGCTCGGCCTGCTCGGCCCGGTCGGCCCGGTCGGCCTCAGGCTGATCGATAGCCGGCGTCTCCTCCGAAGCCGAGGCAGCCGTCTCAGGCTGCGCGGCGGCATCGCCGCCGGCCGGGGCACGATCGTCGGCCGGCTTGGGCTGGTCGCTGCGAATGTCGATCCGCCAGCCGGTCAGCTTGGCCGCAAGGCGCGCGTTCTGGCCCTCGCGGCCGATCGCCAGCGAGAGCATCCGCTCCGGCACGGTGACCGTCGCGATCCGCGCCTCCTCGTCGATGTTGACGCCGACCACCTGCGCCGGGCTGAGCGCGTTGGCGACGAAGACGGCCGGGTCCTCGTGCCACGGGATTATGTCGATCTTCTCGCCGCCGAGCTCGGCCACGACGGCCTGCACCCGCCCTCCGCGCTGGCCGACGGTGGCACCGACGGGGTCGAGGCCCTCCTGTCGGCTGGCCACGGCAACCTTGCTGCGGCTGCCTGCCTCACGTGCGATCGCCTTGATCTCGACGGTGCCCGCGTGGATCTCGGGGACCTCCAGCTCGAACAGACGACGCAGGAAGCTCTTGTGCGTTCGACTGACGTAGATCAGGGGACCCTTGGTCGTGCGTCTGACCTCGAGCACGTAGGCCTTGACGTGCTGGCCGATGCGATAGTGCTCGGTGCTCGACTGGTCGGTCGCGGGCAGGACAGCCTCCGCTCGACCGACGTCAAGGATCACGCCGCGCGGCTCGACCCGGCTGACGGTGCCCGTGATGATCTCGTTCTCACGCTCGGCGTACTGGCCGAAGACCTGCTCGCGCTCGACCTCGCGCAGGCGCTGCAGGACCAGCTGCTTGGCCACCTGGGCGTGGATGCGCCCGAAGCTGGACTCGGGCAGCTCTTCGATCTCGATCAGATCGCCGACCTGTGCATCGGCCTTGTGCTTGCGTGCGTCGTCGAGGGTGAACTCCGTGAACGGGTCCTCGACCTCATCGACTGCGTACATCGCGCGGTAGGCGCGGATGCGGCCGGTCTCGTTGTCGACATCAACCCAGACGTTCTCGTTGCCGGGGGCGACGCGCCGGTAGGCGGCCTGGATGGACTCGGCGACGGTGCGGACCAGAGACTCACGCGAGATGTTCTTCTCTGCGTTGAGCTGCAGGAGGGCACCGATGAAGTCTCGGTTCAAGTGACACCTCCCGTTCGGTTGCTCGTTCCCCCGCGGGCGAACTCCCCTGGTTTCTGCCTCCGGTCATAAGAAAACGTGGGCGTCACCCACGTTCGTCGAGGCGGCCTTATTCAGACGCTGGCGAGTATACACCGGGGCCGGGCGGCGGCTCAATTCGCGGCTATTCGTGACGAACCATCGAATCGTGAATTGCGTCCGCAACGGGCGAGTCGAACCAGGCGTAGGGCCCATAGACGATCCCGATGAGGACCGCTCCGTCCTCATCCAGTCCGGCTGCCGCGCGAACCCAGCCCGAGCCGTAGTCGTACCACTGCCACGCCGTCTGGGACAGGCCCATGAAGTAGCCGTCTGTGGTGCCGGCCTCTTCGACAAGCACCGGCACTGCCGGGAAGAGATCGGTCATCGAGCCCATCATCGAGCCGAGCATCAGCTCCGGCAGGCCAGGTACCTCGCTGAAGCTGCGCGGCAGGTCGAAGCGGAGCCCGTACACGCCGGTGTAACCGTCTGTCGCGGTGAAGCCATGCAGCAGCCCCGGCACCTGCTCCTCGATAGGCTGCCAGTCCGCGGGACGGCAATAGGCCATCGTGATGTCGCGGGCCAGGGCGGCCTCGAGGACGCCGAAGTCGGGCTCGACCTCTTGGCTGGCGACGCGCTGGCCGTTCAGGTACAGCTCGAGGCGGTAGCTGCCGGGCGGCATGCACGCCGCCGGCTGGGTCAGGCCGAGGTAGCGGCTGAGCTGGAAGTATCCGCCGGCGGGGTCGGCGGCAATACCCGAACGACCCGATACCTCAGGCATCACCGCCCACCCCTCGGCCCCCGGCAGGCGGTGGTACCACTGGGCAGAGATGACATCGCGCTCGGGCTGATAGCCGGGAATCTGAGCCTGCCACTGGACCTGACCCGGGAAGATCGTCACGACCACGTCCTCGATGCGTGCGTCCGACTGTTCGGGTTGGTCCATCGTTCCGGCGCCGATCCGCCCGACTAGCCACTCCTTGGTGCCATCGACCAGGCCGGACAGGTGAGGCCTATGGCGAGCCAACAGCTCGAGGTCGGTCAGCGCGCCGGCCAGCCATGTCTGCTCGAGCCACGGCTCGTTGCGCGGCTGGTGCCGATCGCCGTCGACGTAGAGCGCGTGCTTGGCTGCATCGGTGTAGGCGGCCTGGGCGTCGGTTGGCCGCTCCAGCGCAAGATGCACCAACCCGAGGTTGAGCCAGTAGACGGGCTCAGCGGGGTCCAGTCGAAGCGCCCGCGTGGTTGCGGCGAGGCTGGCTTCGAGCGCGGACATGTCGCCGGTCTGGATGCCTTCGGCAAAGGCATAGAAGCCCAGCCGGCCCTCGACCTGCGCGGTGGCCAGGCCCAGCTCGCGGGCGCGAGTGGTGTCAGCTCGTGCTGCACGGAGCGCGTCGACCGGGACGAGGCTGACCAGCCCGCCGCGCTGCTGTGAAGCGCCTAGGAAGATCGCATCGGCCCGCCCGAGGTACGCCGGGCCGAAGCTCGGACGGAGCTCTATGGCGCGGTCGAAGTGCCGTCTGGCATCGGCATATCCCGCGCTGTCGTGGGCCGTCTCACTGGCCACCCGGCCGGCCGCGTACGCGGCCGCCGCGTCCTCACGGATATCGGGCGCCGTCTGCAGGGCCGTCAACCCCATCCAGCAAGCCGCAACAGCGAGCATCAGGGAAGCGACGGCCACGAAGCTTCGCCGCAGCATCGCGGCGCTGACCGCCACCGACAGGACGTACAGGTAGACGCTGACCGCAAGCACGGCGAGGATCGCGGTGTATGCCGCGCCACGCTCGTCGATCTGGTTGGCCCGCTCGTTGTACGCATCCTGCAGTGCATTGAGCCGGTGGCTCTCCTCACGCGCCGCGGCGAAGTAGCGTCTCGGGAAGGTGGGGTCCTGCTCCGGCCCGTATTCCTCCGACCGGCCGATCTCCGAGCCGGCGAGGCTGACCTCCGCCAGCCTCTGCCAGCGCTCGTGCTCGAGGAGTAGCTGGCGATGCCTGCCGCTGCCTTCATCCGCGAGCATCGAGCGCAGTTGGGCATTGCCGGCGCTCGTAGCCTGCTCGACCGCGGCGATGTAGGACTGGTACTCGACCTGTGCCAGCTGCTGTCCACGCTGTGCGCTGGCTGCTGCCTCGAGCGCTGAACGCGTCGCCGCCAAGCGGTCGTCCTCGGCCAGCTCGGCGGCTTCTGCCTGGAGCAATCCGGCGACCGCAGCCAGCAGCGTTGCTACGGCAATTACGACGGCGATGGCGCCCGCGAAACGATCGCCACGCCGGTCATCGGGTGCACCGCCGGACCTCTCTGCCTGCTGCTCTCCGGCACCGTCCTCCTCGACCGCATCGCCTGGCGTTGGCAGGGCATGACGCGGCGTCAGCATCCGGCGCAGCCGGTCGAGGCGGGCGGTCATCCGGCCAGGACGCCCAGGGCCATGAACGTCACGGCGCCGACACCGACCAGCACACCGCCCAGCAGCGTGAACGCCAGCCGCAGGCCCAAGCGTCGTTCGACGACCTGGGCAAGGGTCAGTACCAGCAGCGCCCCAACGAAGATAGCCGCCACTCCGATCAGGCCGAGGGTGCGCCGGTCGGCCACATTGGCCAGCTCGAGTGTGTCGTCCGGGCGGAGCTCGCGCAGCTCCAGCTCCCCTTCGCGCAGCCAGCGCAGCACGCGGTCCGCGTCGTAATCGACCGTGCCGTCATCGCGCAACGCGACCCCGAGCTGGCCGACAAAGAATGGCTGCAGTGATCGGGCCTGGGAGCGACGGCCAGCAGCCTCCATGTCCAGCTCATCGGCCAGCTCCGGATCGTCCGCGCGGACGTCGTGCGCCTGCTGCTGAAGCTCCCGCGCCGCGGCGGCGTGCTCGCGATAAGCCGTGGCGAGGCGCAGGTCCTGCGCGACGATGCCTTCCAGCTCACGCTCGAGCTGGGCCCGACGCGCCTGCTGCTGGACGGCCAGGCTTTCATAGCGGCCCGCCTCGATTGCCGACAGGCTCGCCCGCCACGCGACGACGGCGCTGAGCACCGACGAAAGCCCGATCAACACGGCGATCACCACACCGAGCAGCGCCACTCGCGACCGATCGTTTGATCGACCGTTGTGGCGGACGGCGGTATCAGCGGGCGTGACGGACAACGGCGCGCACGATAGCCGACAAATCGCCAGCCGACAGGCCATGCTCGACGGCTACCCTTGCAGCCGATGCACACGCCACGCAGCCAGGTCGCGCCGTGTTCCTGACCGGCACCATCCTCAATGTCGTCGCCGTGCTGATCGGCGCGACGATCGGCATGCTCGTCGGTGCACGCATGCCACAGCGCATGCAGCAGAGCATCACCGACGGGCTGGGCCTCTTCACCCTGGTCATCGGCGCATCGCTGGCGCTGCAGCTGTTCCTGGACCCGACGGTGACCACCGGCCAGCAGCTGGGGGTGCTGGCCGGCCTGCTGGTCGGGATCATGGTCGGTGAGGCTCTGCGCCTTTCCGATCGCCTCGACGCGGTCGGCGCCTGGGCACAGCGGCGGCTGGCCGGCGACGATGAGCAGTCGCGTTTCAGCGAGGGCTTCGTCACTGCCAGCCTGGTTTTCTGTGTCGGCCCGCTGACCATCCTGGGCTCAATCCAGAACGGCCTAACCGGCGACTTCCAGCTGCTCGCCGTCAAGAGCCTGCTCGACGGGGTCGCCAGCATCGCGTTTGCCGCCGCCCTGGGCGCCGGTGTCTATCTGTCCGGCGGAACCGTATTCGTGGTCCAGGCGCCGATCGCAGCGGTCGCCTGGCTGGTCGGGGCCGGCCTTGATCCGGTGTCGGTCATGGCGATCACGAGCGCCGGTGGCGTGCTGCTGCTGGGCGTGGGGCTGCGCCTTCTCGAGATCAGGCGCGTGCGATTGGTCAGCTTCCTGCCGGCGCTGCTGCTTGCGCCGGTCTTCGTCGGCTTGGCCGACGGGCTCACGGAAATGCTCGGCGGCTGACGCCGCGGCAGCTCAGTAGGCCCGGGCGAACACGACCCGCCGCCGCGAGGGATTGGCGCAACGAACGCAACGCCCATCTTCGTCGGGCGAGTCGAACGGCACCACGCGAATGGTGGCACCGGTGTCGGCATTGACCTGCTTCTCGCAGGCGCCATCGCCGCACCAATGCGCCATCAGGAACCCGCCGCGCTCATCCAGGGTCGCCCTGAAGGCGTCGTAGTCGTCGACGTGGTGGCTGTTCTGCTGTCGGAACTCGAGCGCGCGGCCGAACAGCTGGCGCTGATACGAGGCCAGGCGGGAAGGTAGCTCCTCGGCCAGCGCCTCGAGCGGCAGGACCGCCTTGTCACGATCGATCCGCCGGACGAGCACGGCCCTGCCCTCGGCGACATCACGCGGCCCGACCTCGAGCCGGTAGGGAACCCCGCGCAGCTCCCAGTGGTTGAACTTGAAGCCGGGCGACTCCTCGCGCCAGTCGACCCTGTAGCGCAGGGGCCCGGAGTCGGTGCGCACCTCGGCCAGCGCATGCTCCAGCCGTTCGACAGCAGCGGCGACCTCGACCCGCTCGTCCTCCCGCCGCCAGATGGGCACGACGACCACCTGGTGGGGCGCGACGTTGGGCGGCAGCACCAGGCCGGCATCGTCGCCGTGGGCCATGATCGTGGCACCGACCATCCGAGTCGAGAAGCCCCACGAGGTGCCGTAGGGGTTCTTGCGCTGATTGTCGCGATCCAGGAACTCGATGCCCGCGGCACGGGCGAAGTTCTGACCGAGCATGTGGCTGGTACCGGCCTGGAGCGCCTTCGTGTCGCGCATCATCGCCTCGATGGCGTGGCTGTAGACCGCGCCGGGGAAGGTCTCATTGCGCGTCTTGACCCCCTTGATGACGGGGATGGCCAGCCAGTCCTCGGCCACGGCCCGGTAAGCCTCAAGGCCGATGGCCACCTCGTCGGCCGCTTCCTGCTCGGTGGCATGGAAGGTGTGCGCCTCCTGCCACAGAAACTCGGCGGTGCGCAGGAACAGCCGCGTGCGCAGCTCCCAGCGCATCACGTTGTTCCACAGGTTGAGCAGCAGCGGCAGGTCCCGGTAAGACTGGATCCAGTCCTTGACCACCTCTGCGATCAGCGCCTCGCTGGTCGGCCGGATGGCCAGCCATTCGTTGAGCTCTTCGCCGCCGGCGTGGGTGACCCAGGCGACCTGTGGATTGAAGCCCTCGACGTGCTCGGCTTCCTTCTCGAGCAACGAGCGCGGCACCAGCAGCGGAAAGTAGACGTTGCTGTGTCCGGTCCGCTTGATATGCCGGTCGAGCTCGTCGCGCATCGATTCCCAGATCGCGTAGCCATATGGCCGGATGACCATCGAGCCGCGGACGGGCGAGTAGTCAGCCAACTCCGCCTTCAGGACGACGTCGTTGTACCAGGCCGGGAAGTCGTCCGACTGCCGGGTGATCGATGTGACGAACTGCTTGCTGTCGCTGGGCACGGCCCCTCCACTCGCGGGAGTCCATTGGTCGGAGCGGCCATCCTATACGACAGGCACTCCTGGCCGGAACCTGGCCGAGCCTCGGCCGTGAGGCCCGTGTCCGATGATGTGGCCGAAAAGGAGGTGCGCCATGGCCAGCAAGAACGCCCTCGGCCACATCGCAGACGCGACGGCCATCGCCGTCTGGGGCGGCGTCGTCGCCCGCCGCCTGGTCGGCCAGCGGTCGATGTTTGCCGTCGTAGAGCTCGAGCCCAACACTGCCGTGCCCGAGCACCGGCATCCGCACGAGCAGCTCGGGCTGGTGTTAACGGGCGGCGGCCGCTTTCGCGTCGGCCACGAGGTGATGGACGTGAGCCCCGGCTCCACCTGGAACATTCCACCCGACATTCCGCACGAATTCACGGTTGGCCCGGAAGGCGCGGTCGTGATCGATGTGTTCACGCCCAACCGGGAGGACTGGGAAGGCCTGCCACAGGCACAGGATCGGCCGCCGCGCTGGCCGTGAACGCCTTCAATTAAACGGCCGGGCTCGACGCTCCGTAGCGACGCTCAACGTACTCGTCGAGGATGCCGATGAACTCGCCCACCAGCCCTTCGCCGCGCAGCGTCGTGTGCAGCGCGCCATCGACGTAGACCGGCGCCACCGGATCCTCGAAAGTGCCGGGCAGTGAGATCCCGATGTCGGCGTGCTTCGATTCGCCCGGGCCGTTGACGACGCAGCCCATGACCGCCACGCGCATCTCCTTGACGCCCGGGTAACGGGACGCCCAGCCGGGCATCTGCTCCCTCAGATAGGCCTGGATCTCCTGCGCCATCTCCTGGAAGAAGGTGCTGGTCGTGCGCCCGCAGCCGGGGCAGGCCGAAACCTGCGGCGTGAACGAGCGCAGCCCAAGCGACTGCAGGACCTGCTGGGCGACCTGCACCTCCTCTGTTCGGTCGCCGCCCGGCGCCGGCGTCAAGGAGACCCGGATGGTGTCACCGATGCCCTGCTCGAGCAGGATGGCCAGGCCTGCTGCCGAGGCCACGGTGCCCTTCATGCCCATACCCGCCTCGGTCAGGCCAAGGTGCAGCGGGTAGTCGCAGCGCGCCGCCAGCCGTCGGTAGACGTCGACCAGGTCGCGCACCTGGCTGACCTTGGCACTGATGATGATCCGGTCGTGGCCCAGGCCGGTGGCCTCGGCCAGCTCGGCCGAGCGGAGCGCCGACTGGAGCATCGCCTCGATCATCACATCGCGCGAGTCGGCCGGCTCTGACAAGCGCGCATTGGCATCCATCAACTCGGTCAGCAGGGCCTGGTCGAGCGAGCCCCAGTTGACGCCGATCCGCACCGGTCGGTCGTGCTCCAGCGCCGCCCGGATGATCGTCACGAAATTCTCGTCTCGTCTCTTGGCGCCGACGTTACCGGGGTTGATCCGGTACTTCGCCAGTGCCGCTGCCATGGCCGGCTGCGCAACCAGCAGCTGGTGCCCGTTGTAGTGAAAGTCACCGACGAGGGGCGCAGCAATGCCGAGGTCGTCAAGCTTGCGCCGGATGTGCGGCACAGCCCGCGCCGCCGCGTCATTGTTGACCGTGATTCGGACCAGTTCGGACCCAGCGTGGGCCAGCGCGGCGACCTGCAGCGCCGTGGCGTCGGCATCGGCGGTGTCGGTGTTGGTCATCGACTGGACCACCACCGGGTGCCGCGAGCCGATCGGCACGCCGCCGACCACGACCGTGGGCGTGGGACGCCGGCCGGGCAGGTGAGGCTCGCCTTCGACCACGCCGACCTCGCGCCGCTCGTGCTGGATGGCCGCCTGCTGGACTGCCGCGCGCGGCTCGCCGGCGGCCGACATCAGAGGCCCGTGCGCTGGAGAATGCCGGTGTCGAATAGGGTCACCCAGGCAAGCAGCATCATCAACAGGATGAAGCCGGTCAGGTAGGCCAGGCGCTCGGCCGCCTCGCTGATGCGATTGCCGGTGACCGCCTGGATCAGGCTGACCGCGACGCGGCCGCCGTCGAGCGGCGGGAAGGGCAGTGCGTTGATCACGGCCAGGTTGGCCGACAGCAGCCCGACCAGCCAGAGCATGAAGATGGGTGGCAGCTCCGCGCGCACGCCACCGACGATGCCGACAATGCCGACGGGGCCCGCCACCGGCGGGTCGGCCAGGTTGGTGACCAGTTGGCCCACCGCCCGCAGGATCAATGTAGAGGCGTCCACCGTCCGCTGAAGGCCCTTGCCGACGGCCGCCAGCGGGTCGTGGCGGATCTCGTCAGTGACCAGGATCGGGTGGATGACAATTCCCAGCGCACCCTGCTCGGCGTTTGGCACGCGCAGCTGGACCGGCACCTCGCGCTCCGTACCGTCGGCTGAGCGGACGGTCAGCATCACCTGCTCGCCCGCCCGCTGGCGCAGGTAGGCGAGGCTCGGCGCGGGTGACTCGATGTTGTCGAAGCGCGGGAAGCGCTGACCGTCGATGGCGATGATGACGTCGCCCGTCTCGTCGTAGACCGGGTTGCCCTGTCCGTCCGTGCCTATGACATTGCCGCCCTGCAGCCCGACCTGCTCGGCCGGTGAGTTGGGCTGGACCTGGGCGATACGGACGTCGGCGACCGGGTCGCCGATCATCGCGATCAAGGTGAAGATGAGCGCGGCGAGCACGAAGTTCATCGCCACGCCGGCGAGCAGGATCGTGAGCCGGGTGGGCAGGCGTTGGCGGACGAACGAGCGCGGATCGTCCGACTCGCCTTCCTCGCCTTCCAGCCGGACGAATCCGCCCAGCGGCAGCCAGTTGAGGGTGTATGTCGTCTCGCCGTCGTTGCCCAACACGGCGGCCCGCGGTGGGAAGCCGATGCCGAACTCGTGCACCCGAACGCCCGCCCTGCGGGCAACGATGAAGTGCCCGAACTCGTGGATGACCACCAGCACCACGAGGATGAAGAGCAGCAGCCCGATGTTGATGAGCAGGTCGATCATGGCCGTCCAGACGCTCCGCTGCTGTGCCAGGTTTCTGCCCAGCTGCGCACCTCAGCATCCAGCGCAATGAGCCCGTCGAGGTCGGGATCGGGCATGTCGGCGAACCGCTCGACAGCGGAGGCACACAGACGACTGATCCCCGGGAAGTCCAGCGTCCCGTCCAGGAAGCGGCTCACCGCCACCTCGTCGGCGCTGATCAGCGCGGCGGCGGCGGCCTGCCCGCGCCGACCGGCCTCGCGGGCAATCTCGATCGCCGGGAAGCGCTCGTCGTCGACGGTCTCGAAGGTGAGCGCCGGCAGCTCGTGGAGCGTCACCCGCGGTGCGGGCGACGGCACGTGGGCCGGGTAGGTCAGGGCGTACTGGATGGGGATGCGCATGTCGGGCAAGCCAAGCTGAGCCTTGAGTGAGCCGTCGGAGAATTCCACCATCGAGTGGACGATGCTCTGGGGGTGGATGACCACGTCCACGGCGCGGTCATCGACATCGTACAGCCACCGCGCTTCCAGCACTTCCAGGCCCTTGTTGATCAGCGTGGCCGAGTCGATCGTTATCTTGGCGCCCATTCGCCAGGTCGGATGGGCAAGCGCCTGGCTCGGCGTGACCGCCGCCAATTGGCTGACGGTAGCCTGGCGAAACGGCCCACCTGAAGCGGTCAGCACCAGCCGCTGGACGTCTGCGTGGTGCTCCCCGGCCAGGCACTGCCAGATGGCCGAGTGCTCGGAGTCAATCGGACGCAGCCAGGCCAGCGCGCCGGCAGCCGCGCCGGCAGCACCGAGTCGCTGGGCGAGGGCCCGTGCCAGCGGCATGACGAGGTGGCCGCCCGCCACCAGCGTTTCCTTGTTGGCGGTTGCGACCACCTTGCCGGCCTCCAGGGCTGCGACCACCGGGCGGAGGCTGACCATGCCGCCCGTAGCCACCAGCACGATGTCGACGTCGGGCTGTGTCGCCATGTCGACCATGGCTTGGACGCCGCCCGCCGGGTCGTCGCCGGCCAGGTGCACTCGGGCATCCGGGTAGCGAGCCGCCTGCTGCCGCAAAGCGGCGGAGTTGCGACCAGCGGCGAGCGCCGCGACCTCGAACCTGTCGGGCACTGCGTCCAGCACCTCGAGCGCCTGGCGCCCGATCGAGCCGGTCGAGCCCAGCAGCGCCACTCGCAGCCGAGCCTCAAGCCGGCCACCCGGCGCCCGCTCAGGCAATGCCGGCCGCCAGCAGGTAGAGCCAGGCGAGAGGCGCCACCGTGACAAACGCATCCACACGGTCGAGCATGCCTCCGTGGCCCGGGAATAGCCGGCCGGAATCCTTCACGTCGGCGGCGCGCTTCAGCGCAGACTCGGCCAGGTCCCCTACCGGTGCGGCGATGCTGACCAGCAGCCCGAGTCCCGCCCCCTCGAGGGGCCGGCCCGTCAGTCCACCGAGGATGGCAGCGGCCGCAACGGCCGCGACCGTTCCGCCAATCGCGCCGCTCCACGTCTTATTAGGCGAAATGTGGTTGAAGAACCGGCCCCGGCCATAGGCTCGACCCACCGCGTACGCCGCGCTGTCGTATGCCCACACGGTCAGCACGACGATGAGCAGCCAGACCCGGCCGTCGTCGAGCCACTCTGCCAGCAGGCCCTGTCCAGCGCCGGGTGCGGGAGTGAGGCTGATCAGCAGCAGGAACGCGAGCATGGCGACGTAGGTGGCGCCGGCCACCGTGCTTACCCAACTCCCCAGCACGGCCGGTCCATCCGCCATCCGCAGCGCGGCTGCGAGAGCAAACGTCAGCAGCAGCACCAACCAACCGGCAAGCATCGGGCCCAACGTGTTCCAGCCTGCTTCGGCCGACCAGCTGGCTGCCAGCGCGACCGCGCCGACCCCAAACAGCACCAGGAGCCCGTGCGCCGGTGGGTAGCCGGCGCGGGCCAGCAGCTCACCAGTCTCCACCGCGGCGAGCAGGGTGATGATGCCAATCAACACGGCAAGCCACGGCTGGCCGGCCCACATCACGCCGGCAAGCAGCGGGATGCCCACGGCCGCGGTGAGCAGCCGCGGAACGAGCATCAGGCCGGGTTCAACGACCGAAGCGGCGGGAGCGCCGAGCGTACTCATCGAGCGCAGCGTCGAAGGCGGCCGGGTCGAAGTCCGGCCACAGTCGCTCGGTGAAGTAGAGCTCGGCATAGGCCGCTTCCCAGATCAGGAAGTTGCTCGTCCGCTGCTCACCACCGGTCCTGATCAGCAGGTCCGGCTCGGGCAGGTCCGCGCCGTACATCCGGGCGCTGAGAGCTTCCTCCGAGATCTCGTCCGCCGCCAGGCCTTCGTCCAGGGCGCGTCGCACGGCGTCGACGATCTCGCACCGACCGGAGTAGTTGAAGGCCACGTTGAGGGTCATCCGGCGGCCGTGGGCAGTCGTCGCAAGAGCTTGCTCGACGGACGCGCGAGTGTGGGCCGGCAGCTCCTCCAGTCGGCCGAGCAGCCGCACCCGGATGCCTTCGCGGGCCAGCTGGGGCGTCTCGCTGCGGATGGCAGAGTCGAGCAGCGAGAACAGGGTCTCGACCTCGTCGCTGCGCCGATTCCAGTTCTCGCGCGAGAACGCGTAGATGGAAAGGACCTCGACGCCGCGCTCGGCCGCCCGCTCGACGATGGGGCGGATGGCCTCCACGCCGGCGGCGTGGCCCTGCGCCTCGTGAACGCCCCGCAGGCGCGCCCAGCGACGGTTGCCGTCCATGATGATTGCCACGTGGCGCGGCAGGTGGGCCTCGGGACGAGCGTCCCGTTCGGGCGCCCGCGTCTCCTCGGCGGTGGCGTCGGCGGCCGGCCCCTCCCTCATCGTGCTGGCCAGCTCGAGCGAGGTCACGAAACCTCCAGGATCTCCTGTTCCTTGTGCTTCCCGACGCGGTCGACCTCGGCCGTCCAGCGATCGGTCAGCTTCTGCAGCGCGTCGAGCTGGCGACGACCCTCGTCCGCTCCGATCTCGCCATCGCGCTCGGAGCGCTTGATCTCGTCAGCAGCCTCACGGCGGTGGTTGCGCAGCTCGACCCGAGCCTCCTCCATGCGCTTGTGGACTAGCTTCACGAGGTCGCGGCGGCGCTCCTCCGTGAGCGGCGGGATGTTGAGCCGCACGACAGTGCCGTCGACGTTGGGGGTCAGCCCGATCTCGCTCCTGAGGATGGCTTTCTCGATCGCGCCCAACGCACTGCGGTCCCACGGCTGGATGACGATCGAATGGGCCTCGGGGACGCTGATGCTCGCCAGCTGGTTGAGCGGAGTGCTGGTCCCGTAGTACTCGACCTGCACACGCTCGACGAGGGCGGTCGAGGCGCGACCTGTGCGCACGGCGGTGAGGTCTCGCTCGAGCGCCTCAAGCGCGCGACTCATGCGCTCCTCCACGTCGTGACGCAGCTCGTCAGTCATTGCTCGCTCCTCCCTCCGCCGGGCCGTCTCCGTCGATCAGGGTACCCACCGGCTCGCCGAGGGCTGCAGCGCGGATGTAGCCCGGTTGGTTCATATCGAAGACGATGATCGGCAGGTTGTTGTCACGGCACATCGTCACCGCCGTGGAGTCGAGCACGCCCAGCTGGTCGGAGAGCACCTGAGCGAACGAGATGTGCTCATGGCGCTCGGCGCGCGGGTTTGTGATCGGGTCGGAGTCGTACACGCCGTCGACCTTGGTGCCCTTGAGGAGCACCTCCGCGCCGATCTCCACGGCGCGGAGCGCGGCTGCCGTGTCGGTCGTGAAATACGGATTGCCCGTGCCGGCGGCGAGGATGATGACCCGGCCCTTCTCGAGGTGACGCATGGCCCGCCGCCGGATGTACGGCTCGGCGATCTCGTTCATCGCGATCGCCGACAGCACCCTGGTCGGCACTGCCGCCTTCTCGAGCGCGTCCTGCAGGGCCAGTGCGTTCATCACCGTGGCGAGCATGCCGATGTAATCGCCGGTCGCCCGATCCATGCCCTTGGCCGAAGCGGCCAAGCCACGGAAGATGTTGCCTCCGCCGACGACCAGCGCCAGCTCGATGCCCAACCCGTGCACGTCCCGCAGCTGGCCGGCGATCAGCTTGCACACCTCGGGGTCGACGCCGTACGAGCGCGTTCCCATAAGCGCCTCGCCGCTGATCTTCAGCAGCACGCGTCGGTATCGCCCCGCCTGCTCTGATGAGCGCGGGACGGCGGTCGCCGACTGGGCGACAGCGTCGGTCAAACTTCTTCTCCAAGCTGGTAGCGGGTGAAGCGGCGCACGCGAATGTTCTCCCCGATGCGGGCGATTGCCTCAGTGATCAGCTGGCCCACCGTCTGGTCGGTGTCCCGGAACGGCTGCTCATAGAGCACCACCGACTGGTACCACTTGCGCAGCTGGCCCTCGACGATCTGCTCGCGCACGTTCTCCGGCTTGCCCTGGGTCTTCTCGTCGGCAAGCAGCTCCGCGCGCTTGCCGGCAACGACCTCGGCCGGGATCGACTCGATGGTGGTGTACTCCGGCGCCAGGCCGGCGACCTGCATCGCCACATCGCGGACGAGCCTCTGGAAATCGTCCGTGCGGGCCACGAAGTCGGTCTCGCAGTTCACTTCGACGAGCACGCCGATGCGGCCGCCGGGGTGAATGTAGCTGCTGACGACGCCTTCGCGCGCCTCGCGGCCGGCCCGCTTGGCAGCGGCCGCCTGGCCTCGCTCACGCAGCAGGGCGACGGCCTGCTCGAGGTCACCGCCGGTCTCCTCGAGCGCTCGCTTGCAGTCCATGAAGCCGGCGCCGGTCCGCTCGCGAAGCTCCTTGACAGTGTCGGCTGAGATCTGTGCCTGGGTCATATCGTGGTCGTTCCGTCCTGTTCTGTATCGGTCAAAGGTGGCTGCCGGAGTCGGTCAGCGCTCGCCGGCTGCCGACTCTGCAGTCGGCGCAGCAGCTTCGCCGGCTGCCGGGGCGTCGCCAGAGGCGGCGCCTGGGGCGCTTCCGCTCGCGTCGGCGGCCTGCTCGCCGGGCAGGAGCTCGTCCTCGTCAGGTTCGGGCTCGAAGCTGAAGGTGCCGCCTGCGGCCAGGGCGGCGATCATCTCGTCGCTCGCCTCTTCCTGCTCCTCGACGACTGCCTCGGGCTCAGGCTCAGGCCGAGCCGCACGCTCATTGGCGCCTTCGAGCGCCGCATCCGCGACCAGGCTGCAGAGCAGTCGAATGGCGCGGATCGCGTCGTCATTGGCCGGGACGATGTAGTCGAGCTGGTCCGGGTCGACGTTCGTGTCGCCGGTGCCGATCACCGGGATCTCGAGCTTGCGCGCTTCGGTCACAGCGATGCGCTCGCGCTGCGGGTCGATGACGAACATTGCGCCGGGCAGCCGGCGCATGCGGCGCACGCCACCGAGGGTCCGCTGCAGCCTGGTCATCTCGTCGGTCAGGCGACCGGCTTCCTTCTTCGACAGCCGGTCGAACTCGCCTGCCTGCTGGCGCGCTTCGAGCTGGTCGAGCAGGCCGAGCCGCTTCCGGATGGTGACGAAGTTGGTCAGCATGCCACCCAGCCAGCGCTGGTTGACGTATGGCATGTCTGCGCGCGCGGCCTCCTCGGCCACCGGCTCCTGGGCCTGCTTCTTGGTGCCCACGAAGAGCACCGAATCACCGCTGGCCACGGTGTCGCGAACGAAGTCGAGGGCGGTCTCGAGCCGGCGGGCGGTCTGGGCGAGATCGATGATGTGGATCCCGTTGCGCTCGGCGTAGATGTACGGGCGCATCTTGGGGTTCCAGCGCCTGGTCTGGTGGCCGAAGTGGACTCCGGCCTCGAGCAGTGCGCGCATCGACACGGACGGCATGGTCGGGCTTCCTCCTGTTTTGTTGTGCCTCCGCGTGTCTCTTATCCGTCGCACCGGGCGCCTGTGTGGCGCGCGGCACCTGCGCGGGGAGCGACACGCGTGTGAGATGGCCGCGGGCGTGCGGCGGTGCAGGCTGCCCGTCGGCAGCCGGCGGCGAGTCTAGCACGAAGGATGGGCACCGGCCGCGAGGGGAGCGGTTCACGGAAGGCATGGCTCGGCCGAACCGGACCCGCCCGCGGGCACGCTACGGCGGCAGCAGCCGCCGGAGATGGCGCAGGACCGGCTTCGGTCCTCGGTCGTCCAGCACCACCAGGTCTACTCGACCCGGCAGGCGCGGCAGCGGGCCCGCGCCGGGCACACGAGCGCCGGCGAACAGGGTGGCCATTGCGCGATAGAGGTGACTGACCTTGTTCCGGTCGACCCTCCATTCCGGCGGCCCGAACCCCGGATGCCGCTGGCTGCGAACTTCGACCAGGGCCAGCTCAGCGGGCGGACCGGGGTCGATGCAGAGCAGATCGATCTCGTCGCGGCCGACTCGTACGTTACGCGCCAGGACAGACCATCCTGCCCCTACCAGATGAGCGGCAACCATCTCTTCGGCACGTAGGCCGCGCCGCTGCCGAATGGTGGCCATGCACCGATGCTGCGGAGCGCGGCTTATCGGCTGCTTACGTCACGCCGACCTTGCGGGGGGCGGCTCCCTTGCGAGTGCAGCCTGGTCAGCCGCCGGCCAGCAGCGCCGGTGACGGCACCTCCGCTTCGGCGAACAGCGGCAGCGCTGCCTGCTCGCCGTACAGGATGCGGCGGGTGGTCACGAAGGAGCGACGATGGTGGGCCGTCACGCCGTGGCGCTCCAGGCCGCTGCGATGGTCCGGTGTGGGATAGCCGCAGTTGTGCTCCCAGCCGTAGCCCGGGTGGCGCGCAGACAGCAGGCGCATCAGCCGATCGCGAGTCACCTTGGCGATGATCGAGGCACACGACACGGCGTAGCACAGGGCGTCGCCATCGATGACCGCCTGGTACGGGCCGGCATGGTCCTCGAAGCCGCGGATACGCCGACCGTCGACGATGACGAAGTCGTGCTCGCCGGCACGGGCAACTGCCCGGCGCATGGCGAGCACGGTCGCGTGGTAGATGTTCAGCCGATCGATCTCGGCGACGGAGGCTGCGCCGATGCCGATGGAAAGCGCCCGCCGCCTGATCGAAACAGCAAGCTTCTCGCGCTGGCCGGCGGAAAGAGTCTTGGAGTCACGCACGCCCTTGATCGGCCGCTTGTCGAGCGGCATGGCCACGGCACATGCGACGACCGGGCCGGCCGAGCAGGCGACGCCGACCTCGTCGACGCCCAGGATGACGCGGTGCCCGCCCTCCCGCGCCAAACGCAGCTCCAGGCGGCGGGTCGGGACGATGACGGCCACGGCCCAAGGCTAGCCCATCGGCCGGCCGGAGGTCAGACCTCTGCGCGCTCCCGTCGGGCAGGCTGATTGCGCGCCTGGCGGCGCTCACGCAGCGAGGCAGCCTTGCCGACGCGCTTGCGCAGGAAGTACAGCTGGGCGCGGCGGGCCTGGCCGTGACGCACGACCTCGATCTTCTCGATGCGCGGCGAGTTCAGCTTGAAGGTGCGCTCTACGCCCACGCCGCTGCGAATCGCGCGGACGGTGAAGGAGCGGCCGATGCCGCCCCCGCGCAGGCGCATGACGGTGCCCTCGAACACCTGCGTGCGCTCGCGGTTGCCTTCGCGCACCCGCTGGGCCACGCGGACGGTGTCGCCCGACTGGAGCTCGGGCAGGTCGGTGCGGATCTGGTCGGCGGTGATCTCGTCGATGACGCTCAAGGTTGGGCTCTCTGTTCGGGTCTGCTCGCGGGCAAGCGGCGACCGGGTTGTCAGGTGGGATCGGCGCCGGAGTATAGCACCGACTCAGCCGCGGCCCTTGATCGAGGCGACGTCGCACTCGTTGCCGGCCGCATCTGCCAGCGTCCACCACGCCCCCTCAGGCCCCTCGCGGACAACCCGGCCACCGGCAGCCAGGGCCGCCTCAACGCGTGCCGCGACATGCTCCTCGGGCAGCCACACGGCGACATGGATCGAGCCACCAGCATCGGGGCGCGGATCGTCCATCTCCTCGAACCACAGGCCCGGCCAGCGCCAGCGCGGATCGATCAAGTCCTCTTCCGGGCTGTCCGCGCGCAGCTCGTAGCCGAGGACGGCCTGCCAGAAGGGCATCACCTCGGCGGGTGCGAGCGAGCCGGGGATGATCAGCACCGACTGGACCATGCCCGGGTCGGCCGTCAGGCCAAGCTCGCGGGCAGTGGCCGAGATCGCCCTGGCCATGGCGACATCGCGCCGGCTGGGCCCGTACCAGTCCTCGGCGTAGGTCAACAGGCGGACCGTCACGCCGTCGTGGCGCAGGTCGACGTCGGGGCGGCGCGGCTCGACGTCGGGCAGCTTGGCGATGGCTGCAACAAGCTGGGCACCGCGCTCAAAGGAGCCGGTCGCGAAGTACGCACACATGCCATCGCCGATGACGCGCCAGTCTTCGACGCCTTCCGAGGCTTTGAACTCGTAGGGCGAGATGTAGTCACTCATCGGTCAAACCCCGGTCTCATTGTCGACAGGTCAGCTCATCAGTTCGGGCGGCCATCCGGCCCAAGAAGATCGGGTCGGCGCTGCCGGGTCCGCTCGAGAGCCTGCTCTCGGCGCCAGCGCTCGACCGCCCCATGGTCGCCGCTGAGCAGGAGCTCCGGCACGCGCAGTCCTTCGAACTCGGCCGGCCGGGTGTACTGCGGGTACTCGAGCAGCCCCTCGCTGAACGATTCGTCGGCTGCCGAGGTCGCCTCGATCGCACCCGGCAGCAGGCGCAGCAGCGCGTCGATGACGACCATGGCGGGCAGCTCGCCGCCGGACAGAACGTAGTCGCCGATCGAGAGCTCGATGTCGAACAGCCCGCGCACGCGGTCGTCCACGCCCTCGTAGCGGGGGCAGACGAAGAGCAGGTGTTCCCTCGCCGCCAGGTCCCTTGCCAGGAGTTGGTCGAAGCGGACGCCGGTCGGGTCGAGCAGGATGGCGGTCGTCTCTGGCCGGCGCAGGTCGTTGAGCGCCCCGTAGATGGGCTCCGGTCGCAGCACCATGCCGGCGCCGCCGCCATATGGTGTGTCGTCCACGCTCCGGTGCCGACCCACGCCCCAGCGGCGCATGTCGTGCGCTGTCAGGCTGGCGAGTCCGCGCTCGAGGGCGCGTCCGGGAATGCTCGCCGCGAGCGGCCCGGGAAAGATCCCCGGGAAGATCGTCACGACGTCTATGCGCAGGACGCTCACTCGCCGTCGTCCGACGAGGCCAGCCCGAGCGCCTCCCCGTCAACCACGATCCGCTTCTGAGCGGGCTCCAGCTGACGCACGACCGAAGCGACCGCCGGTACCAGCAGCTCCCGGCCGTCGGCGCCGCGAACCGTGTAGACCTCCGCCTCACCGACGCGAAAGACGTCGACCACCTCGCCGAGATCCGTGCCTTCCGCGGTGTGCACGCGGCAGCCGACGATGTCGTGCCAGTAGTAGGCACCCTCGGGCAGCTCGGCCTGGCCGACGTCGGCCTCCAGGTAGACATCCCGAAGCGCCTCGGCCGCGTCGCGGCTGGCCACCTCACGAAAGCGAACGAGCAGCCCGGGGGGACGGTTCGAGCGCACCTCAGCGACCGTCAGAACGGCTTCGCTCCCCTCGGGATGGACGATGGAACCGGGCTCGAAGCGGCCCGGCTCGTCGGTGAGCACCTCCACGCGGACGTGACCGCGCAGGCCGTGCAGGCCGCGTACCAGCCCGACGACCAGCCGAGCCTCAGCCGGGCCCGAGTCGATGGGGTCGGCCGGCCATCGTGGCGCCATTGCGGCGCTAGACGATCTCGAGGCTGACCGACTCCCCTTCGCGGGCGGCGACCACCTTGAGCAGGGTCCGCAGCGCCTTGGCCACGCTGCCGTTGCGGCCGATGACCTTGCCCATGTCATTCTCGGCCACGCGCAGCTCGATAACGCGTCCGTCCCCCTCCTCGATCAGCTCGACTGAGACGGCGTCCGGCTCGTCGACCAGCGACTTGGCAACGTACTCCACCAGCTCGACGGCGGACATCAGGCGTTCTCCTCCTCGTTCGCGCTCTCGGCCTGCGGGGCGGGTTCTGGTTCAGCCGCCGGCGCGTCCTCCATGGTCGCCTCGGCCTGCGCGCTCGCGGCGGCCTCGCCCGCTACGTTCGGCGAAGTGTCTCTGGTGGCCTCGCCGGCCGGCTCCGCGGCTGCGGGCTCGGGGGCAGTCTCGGCGGCGCCCGGCGCGGCGGCTTCGGCGGCTGGAGTGCCGGCCTCGGCATCCGCCCCGCTGGGCTCAGCCACGGGTACCGGAGCACTGGCGGCGGCCTCACCGGCCGCTGCGCGCTTGGCTGCCTTGGTGGTCTTGCCGGCCTTCTTGGGCCCACGGGCCGGGGCGCTCGGGCGCTGGTCGGCACGTTCGGGCAGGACGCCAACCCGGCGGAACAGCCGGTCGACGACGTCCGACGGCTGGGCACCCTTGCTCAGCCACTCCCTGGCCCGCTCCTCGTTGACGTTGATCTCGATCGGATCGGTTCGAGGGTTGTAGTGACCAAGGGTTTCGATCGAGCGCCCGTCGCGGGCATTGCGACTGTCGGTGACGACGAAGCGGTAGCTCGGCTGCTTGGTCATGCCGACGCGTGAAAGACGAATGCGTACTGCCACTGGCTGAGGGAGCCTCCTGGGACTGGGCTATGCCGGCCGGGTTCTGGGCCGGACGAGGATGTACAAGGTTACTCGACTGTGCCGAAGGATGGTGCCCGGCTGGAGATCTCGCCTCGGCTGGCGTCGGCTGTTGCGATGGCGCGTCCGACCGCCGAGCTCCGCGGGCCGGGCGCCAAGCCTCGCCGCCCGCCCGTCTCTAGCCGAAAGGCAGTCCGGGGAAGCCTCGCCGCTTGCCTCCCCCGCCGGAGAGCTGGCGCATCAGCTTCTGCATCTCGCCGAACTGCTTGACGAGCCGATTCACGTCCTGCAGCGTGGTGCCCGAGCCGCGGGCGATGCGCCGCCGGCGCGAAGCGTTGAGCACGTGCGGGTCCTGCCGCTCGGCGATGGTCATCGATTGGATGATCGCCTCGACCCGTTTCAGCTCGCCTGAGTCGACCGCCGCCTGCGCCTGCTTGGCCATGCCACCCATGCCGGGCATCATCTCGAGCAGGCCACCGATCGGGCCCATCTTCTTGAGCTGCTGCATCTGCGACAGGAAGTCGTCGAGCGTGAAGGCGTTGCGCCGCAGCTTCTCGGCCATCTGCTCGGCCTGCTTCTGGTCGAATGTCTCCTGCGCCCGCTCGACGAGGGTCAGGACGTCACCCATCCCCAGGATCCGGCCCGAGAGTCGGTCCGGATGGAACGGCTCCAACGCGTCGGGCCGCTCACCGCTGCCCAGGAACTTGACCGGCAGGCCGGTCACGGCGCCGATCGAGAGGGCCGCGCCGCCACGCGCGTCGCCGTCGATCTTGGTCAGCACGAGGCCGGTCACCGGCACGGCGTCGGCGAAGGCCTGTGCCACGGCGACCGACTCCTGGCCGACCATCGCGTCGACCACCAGCAGCGTCTCGGCCGGCCGAAGGGCACCGGCCAGGTCGCCGATCTCCGCCATCAGCTGCTCGTCGATGGTCAGCCGGCCGGCCGTGTCCACGATCAGCGTGTCGCGGCCCGTCCGTCGCGCCTCTGCCACTCCGGTCCGCCCGATGTCCAGCACCGGCGTGCCGACCGGCGCGCTGTGGACTGGGATGTCGAGCTGGCGGCCGAGCGTCTTGAGCTGGTCGATGGCGGCCGGGCGATAGGGATCGGCGGCGACGAGCATCGGCCGCCGGCCCGATTTGGTCACGTGACGGGCGAGCTTGGCGGCCGAGGTGGTCTTGCCGGAGCCCTGCAGGCCAACGAGCAGGATGACCGCCGGCGAGCCGTCGAGGCGGAACGTCCGATCGCCCTGGCTGAGGATCGTCGTCAGCTCCTCATGGACGATCTTGATCACCTGCTGCCCGGCGTTCAGGCTCTCCAGCACCTCGGCGCCGACGGCCCGCTCACGCACTCGCGCCAGGAAGTCCTTGACCACACGAAAGTTGACGTCGGCCTCGAGCAGGGCGAGGCGGACTTCGCGCAGCGCGGCATCGACGTCGGCCTCGGTCACCCGGCCGCGGCCGGACAGGCGACCGATTACGCCGCGGAGTCGGTCAGAGAGCTGGTCAAACACGCCAGACGAGTGTAGAGCCGACTAGCCGAACAGCGCCTCGACGAACGCGTTCGGGTTGAAGTCGAGCAGGTCGTCGACCTTCTCGCCAACGCCGACGAACAGCACCGGCACTTCCAGCGCCTTCTCGATGGCGAAGGCGATCCCGCCGCGAGCGGTCGAGTCGAGCTTGGTCAGCACGATGCCCGAGAGCGGCGCCGCCTCGTGGAAGGCCCTGGCCTGGGCCAGGCCATTCTGGCCGGTGGTCGCATCGAGCACGAACAGGACCTCGGGCGTCGCCTCGGGCATGCGCTTGTTGATCGTGCGGCGGATCTTGGACAGCTCGTCCATCAGGTTCGCCTTGGTGTGCAGCCGGCCGGCCGTGTCGACGATGACCACGTTCGTGCCGCGCGCCGCGGCCGCGTCGAGCGAGTCGTAGACGACGGCCGACGGATCGGCGCCAGCGGCGTGGGCGATCACGGGCACGCTGATCCGGCCTGCCCAGACCTGCAGCTGCTCGATCGCTGCTGCGCGGAACGTGTCGCCAGCGGCAAGCAGCACCTTCGCGCCGCGCGTCGAGAAGCGGTGGGCCAGCTTGGCAATGGTCGTTGTCTTGCCCGTGCCGTTGACGCCGACGACCAGCACGACTGCCGGAACGCCGGGCGCCGGGATGCGCGGCCAGGGCGTCGGGTCACGCGGCGCGAAGAGGTCGATCAGCTCGGCAACGACGGCCGCCTCGGCATTCTCGACGTCCTTGCGGCGGCGCGCCCGATCGACCACATCGATCGCCAGCTCGGCGCCCACGTCGGCGGCAATCAGCGCCTCCTCCACCTCCTCCCACGTCGCGTCGGAGATGTCCGAGCCGCGCAGCAGCGAGCGCAGGCGGCTGCCCAGCCCCTGACGTGTGCGGGCGACGGCCTGCTCGTAGTCGGCGGCCTGCGGTTCGTCGTCGGCTGCCCTCGGTTCGTAGTCGGCTGCGGATGGTTCCTCGTGGACGGCCTGCGCTTGGCCGTCGGCCGCACGCGGCTCGTAATCAGTCGCCGGTTCCACCGCCGGCGCGAGCTCGGAGTCCGCCGCGGGTTCGTCGGCCTGGCGCGCGGGCTCTTCTTGGGTCTGCCTGAAGCGTCGAAGGATCACGCTCTGAACTGTACCCGCGCCCGGCTTTTGCCGAGTGGATAGCCCTTGGTGTCGCCCCCATCGCCTACGTCGTTGGAATAAGCGGGGTCCAAGCCCCAATCGGGGCAATCAGCCGGCCGCCAGGCGATGTCCTAGCCCACCGTTTCCGTGGCTTCCTCGGTCGCCGGCTCCGCCTCTGCGTCGGCCAACGCGTGTTGCCGGGCGTCGACCGGCGGCGGCACCCGCTCTGCCTCGACCGGAGGCAGGCGCAACGAGATGATCCGGCTCACGGCGTCTTCGCCGATGGTCACGCCGTAGAGCGCATCTGCGCCTTCGATCGTGCCCCGGTTGTGGGTGATGACGATGAATTGGATCTGGTCTGACAGGCTGCGCAGGGCGGCCTGGAAGCGGGCCACATTGGCCTCGTCGAGCGCGGCGTCGACCTCATCGAGCACGCAGAAGGGCACCGGCCTGACCTCGAGCATCGCCAACAGCAGCGAGACCGCGGTCAGCGCTCGCTCCCCGCCCGAGAGCATCGCCAACGGCTGTCGCTTCTTGCCCGGTGGCCGCGCGGTGATCTCGATGCCCGTGGCGGAGAGGTCGTCGGGGGCGGTCAGCGAGAGCTGCGCCTCCCCGCCGTCGAAGAGCTGCTGGAACCGCCTGGCGAACGCGTCCTCGAGCGCAGCGAAGGTCTGGCGAAACTGCTCGGCAATTAGCGTCGACAGGGCCGCGATCAGCTCGCGCGTGGTCCGGATGGCCGTCTCCATGTCCTCGCGCTGCCCCTCGAGCGTCTCCAATCGCTCGCGCAGCTCGGCGAACTCGTCGGCCGCGAAGGGGTTGCCGGCACCGAGCTCGTGGAAGCGCCGGCGCAGCGCGCTGAGACGTGCCGATGACGGCCCGACCGACGCCTCGGGCTCGGCCTGCCAGCGCTCGACGGCCGACTCCAACGCCTGCTCGAGGGCGGCGGCAACATGCTCCGGGTCGATCTGGGCGGGGGCGGCCATGACTCCCACCGGCGCGCCGCTCTCGCGCAGCGCCGCCAGCGCATCCGGTCCTATGCCCGCCAGCTCGACGAGCAGCTGCTCGCGCAGCGACTCGAGTTGGAGGCGCGCCTCCATCGCCGCCACCTCGGCTGATCGACTGCGGGTCTCGGCAATGCGCAGCCGTTCCCGGGCATCGATCGCTGCACGCTCTGCGGCGAGCAGCCGCGAACGCTCGTCCGCGCCTTCGCCGACCACTCGCTCGAGCTCGTCCGCCGCGCGCCGCTCATTCTCCTCGGCCGCGGCCAGGTCGGCAGCAAGCCGATCGCGCAGCGCCGCCAGCTCCGATTCGCGAGCAGCCAGCCGCTGCGCCTCGGCATCGAGGTCGGCAGAGCGTGCCATGTCCATGCCAACGGAGACCTCCGCTCGGCGATGCGCTTCCTCGGCGCCCCGTACGCGGCTCTGCTCCTCTGCCTGGGCGCGCAGCAGACGTTCTCGGCGGGCCCGCACGGCCGCCAGGCGGGCCTCCAGCTCAGCCGAGTCATCCGCCGGCTGCGGGCCGTTGCCGGCCTTGCGGGCTGCTGCCGCCTCTGCCTCGGCTTCCTCCAGCCGCGAAGCTGCAGATGCCGCTTCGCGTTCCAGCCGTGCGATGCGGTCGAGCTCCCACGCCTGCTCGCGCTCGGCCGCCTCGGCGCGACGCTGGCCGGCTCGCTCCGCCTCCTCGGCCACGCGCACGGCTCGGCGAGACTCGTTCAGGCCGGTGCGCGCCGCCTGCCAGGCCTGATCGGCGGAGTCACGTGCCGTCGCTGCCGCGGCCAGCTCGGCCGCGATGCGTTCCTCGTCGGCAGCGAGGTCATGTTGGGCCGCAGCAAGCTCGTCCCGCTCGGCGCGCAGCTGGAGGTAGGGGTCTGCCCCGGCCAGGCGCAGCAGCCCATCCTCGCTGACAACTTCGCCGGCCAGCGTCGCCACGCGCCAGCCGGGCGGCAGGCTACCGCGCAGCGCCAGCGCTTCCGCCAGTGACGGCACCCACAGCGTGCGTGCCAGCAGCCTGCCGACGTGACCGTTGGGATCGCGCCGCAGCCCTTCCGCCAGCCGGCCGCCTCCGGCCGTTTGGGCGGCAGCAATCGCGGCCTCGCCATCCATCGGCCTCCCCGCTGTCCGGCTGCGGCCGGACATCGGCGGCGGCGGCAGCAGCAGCAATCCGCGACCGCCGCTCAGCGACGGTGCCGCTTCCTCGTCCACGGCCAGGCCGCGCGCTGCCTCGCCCAGGGCCGCCGCCACGGCGACGCGGAGCTGAGGGTCTACCTCGAGACCCTCCGCGACGAGGGCCCCACCACGCGCACGGGCCTGCCGCGCGAGCGTGCCGTCGACCGAGGCCACGAGCGCATCCTCGAGAGAGTCAAGCCGGGCCCTGAGGGCCCCGAGGCGCGCCTCGACCTGGGCGTGTTCGCGTGCCGCGGCGGCGTGGCGAGCGGTGGTCGTCTCAAGCCTCGCCCTGGCCTCCAGCTCGGCCGCCTCGGCATCCCTGACTGATGCCATCGCGCCGTCCAGCCGCGCAATGGCCTCGTCACGCGCCGCGCCTGACTCGTCTGCCGTACGCGTGGCCAGCTCGGCCTTGGGCCGAGCCGCGCTCAGGCGCCGCTCCGCTTCCTCGCGCTGCTGGCGCAGCCGCGCGAGCAGGAGCTCACGGTCTCGGTGGGCGCGCTCGTCCGCCACCCGACCGGCGGTTCGCTGCTCGAGTGACCGGGCCACGTCGGCCAGCTCACGCTCGACCTCGCCGAGCTCGAGCCCGTGCGTCGATTCGATTTCGGGCAGCGGCTGTGCGAGGACCCGCCGAGCCTCGGCAAGCCGCCCCTCCATCGCCGCTCGCTCAGCGGCCAGGCGCTCCAAGTCGCGCGCGAGTGCCTCGCCCTCGCTCAGTCGGCGGGTCTGGGCCAGGCGCAGCTCGAGCGTATTGGCGCGCTGCTGCTCGAGCCGACTGCGCAGCTTCCGCTCCCGTTCGGCGCGATCTCCCAGCGCCGCCGAGAGTTGCTCGGCGAGTACCTCCGCCGCGCGCAGCTCGGCCATCGCCCCGTCGGCGTCGGCGCGCGCCTTCTCGAGCGCGGAGTGCTCGCGCTGAAGGAGTGGCCCGACCTCGTGCCAGCGAGCCCTGGCCGACGCGACCAGAGCTTCGGCAAGCTCGAGGCCCGCGGAGTGGCGGGCCTCCAGCTGCTCGGCCTGGGCGGCCAGCCGGCGAGCCTGCGGCCGCAGCTCGGCCAGCACGTCGCGCAGTCGCTCGAGGTTCGATTCCGCCTCGACCAGCTCGTTCTCGGCCTGTCGTCGGCGGCGCTCGTGCCTGCGCACGCCGGCCGCTTCCTCGAACAGCGGCCTGCGCTCCTCCGGTCGCAACGCCAGGGCCTGGTCAACCATGCCCTGGCCGATGAACAGGAACGCGTTGTCAGCGAGGTTACCCGCGTCGAGCAGCTCGACGAGATCGCGCAGGCGCACCCGCTGGCGGTTGAGCAGGTACTCGTTCTCGCCCGATCGGTACAGTCGCCGACCCAGCTCGATCTCGCCGTAGTCGACAGGCAGCAACCGATCGGAGTTGTCCAGCACGAGCGTCACGTCGGCCATTCCGATCGCTCGGCGTGCCGAAGAGCCGGCGAAGATCACGTCCTCCGACCGCCGCGTGCGCAGCATCCGGCCGGCCTCGCCAAGCGTCCAGCGCAGCGCATCGGCGAGGTTGCTCTTGCCGGACCCGTTCGGGCCGACGATGGCGCTGATGCCCGGCCCGAACTCGACGGTCGTCTTCTCGGCGAATGACTTGAAGCCGACCAGGCGCAGCTCACGCAGGCGGGCCCGGCTCATTCGATCCCCTCGCCACCGCGCGCGACCTCAGCGCCGTCCTGCGTCACCTGGTCGAGGGTCAGGGCGGTCAGCGCCTCGCGCGCCGCCTCGGTCTCGGCGTCACGCCGGTTGCGGCCCTCTCCGCGACCCATCGGCAAGCCGCCGACGAGCACCTCGACGACGTAGTGGCGGTCATGGTCCGGGCCCTCGGCGCTGACCAGTCGGTAGTGCGGAGCCCGGCCGTCGCGGTTGTAGCTCAGCTCCTGCAGCTGGCTCTTGGGTGCCTTGAAGGTCGCCGCGGCAGCTTCGGCGCTGAGCTCGGGCGCGCAGACGTCGAGCAGCCAGTGCCTTGTGCGATCGAGGCCGAACTCGAGGTAGACCGCGCCACAGACAGCTTCAAAGGCGCCCGCCAGCACCGATGCGCGGCGCCCTTCGCCGGCCGCCGTGGCCCCGTGACCGAGCAGCAGGAAATCGCCCAGGCCCAGCCGATCGGCGATGCGAGCCAGGCCGCGGGCGGAGACGATCGCCGCGCGGCGAGTGGTCAGCGAGCCCTCGTCCTCTGCCGGATGGCGGGCGAACAGCTCCTCTGAGATGACCAGCCCGACGACGGCGTCACCAAGGAACTCGAGCCGCTCGTTCGGCGGACCGGCCGACGGGCGCTCGTTGCTGTGACTGCTGTGGACCAGCGCCTGCTGGAGCAGCTCGAGGCTGCTGAAGTCGAGATTGAGGCGCGAGGCCAGATCGGCGACGTCCGTGAACATCGGGCCGCCGTCGGAGGGGCCTAGTGGTTGGCGCGCTCCTCGATGTAGTCGACCGCGTCCTGCACGGTGCGGATCTTCTCCGCGTCCTCGTCCGAGATCTCGGCGCCGAACTCCTCCTCGAGGCTCATGATCAGCTCGACGAGATCGAGCGAGTCGGCATTGAGGTCGTCGACAAACGAAGCCTCGGGCTTGACCTCTTCCTCGTCCACGCCGAGCTGCTCAACGACGATCTTCTTCATGCGCTCATATGTCGAAGCAGTCACGCAGTGCTCCCTCCTGTGCGGCGGTCTTCTCCTCCGCCTTCGTTTCCGTTGTCGGAGGCCGACAGCTCCCGCCCACGGCCCACAGCCTCGCTGGCGACTCGACCGAGCACACCGTTGAGAAGGCGCCTGGCCGGCTCGCCACTGTAGGTCCGGGCGAGTTCCACCCACTCGGCAATGGCGACCCGGGTCGGCGTCGTCGGGCAGTGTAGCAGTTCACCGAGCGCGCAACGCAGCAATGCCCGATCGATTCGGGCCAGCTGGGTGACCGGGTATTGCGGTGCCGCGCGGGTGATTTGAGCGTCGATCGTGTCGCGATGGGCGACCACCGCCTCGACGATCGTCCGGGCGTGGGCAGCGGCCGCCGCCGGAGTGCCCTCATCGTCGAGGCGGCGCTCCAGCGCGCGGGGCGCGGTGCGCTGCCCGAAGTCCGCCTCGAAAACGACGCCGAGGGCGAGCCGGCGTCCCTCCTGCTCGGCCTCGTGCGCGTGCCGATCGGCGCTCACGAGGCCGGCGCCGGCGTCCCTGGCGGGTCGGTGGCCGCTTCAGCGTTGGCCTCGTCGAGCGCGAGCGCGGCGGCGATCCGCTCGGGGATGCGCGCCCGAGCAGCTGCCGCGCCGACCTCCACGGCGAAGCCGATCATCCGGCGGCGGGCGCGGCCGTGGGTGATCAGCACGGTGCCCTTCACGCCGAGCAGCGGCGCACCACCCAGCCGCTCGTAGTCCAACCGCCGCCGGATGCGGTTGATGCCGGGACGCATGAACAGGTAGCCGATCGGACCGAGCGGCCAGCGCCGGAACTCGGTTCGGAGCTGGTCGAAGATGAACGAGGAGAGGCCCTCGAAGAACTTGATCGTGACGTTGCCCACCGTCGCGTCGCAGACGACGACGTCGGCCGGGTGACTGGGCAGGTCCTTGCCTTCGACGTTGCCGACGAAGCGCATGCCGCTCGCCTGGAGCCGCGGGGTCGCGTCCTGCACGCGCTGCTCGCCCTTGCCGCCTTCCTCGCCGATCGAGAGCAGGGCCACCGACGGATCGCTTACGCCCAGGACCTGCTCGGCAAAGATTGCTCCCATCCGGCCGTACTGGGCCAGGTTCAGGCCGGTCGAATCGGTCGTGGCACCGATGTCGAGCAGAACGAAGGGCCCGCGGTCGCTGATCACCTGCACGGCCAGCGCCGGACGATCAACGCCCCGCAGCCGCCCGAGGTGGAGGATCGCCGAGGCAACTCCGGCGCCGGTGTGGCCGGCCGTCACGACGGCATCCGCGCGTCCCTCGCGGACCAGGCGCATGCAGACGTTGATGCTCGCATCGCGCTTGCGCCGCACGGCGGCGGCCGGATGCTCTTCCATCTCGACCGTCTCAGAAGACTGCACGACCGAGACGTGGTCCGGCAGCGGGCCATCGAAGTATGGCTCCAGGCGCGGTCGATCGCCGACCAGCAGCAACTCCACCTCCGGGTGTCCGGCCGCCCATTCAAGGCTGCCCCGAACCACCTCCTCGGGGGCGTGGTCGCCACCCATCGCGTCTATGGCCACGCGAACGCGGGTCGACGTCGAGGCCTCAGTGGCGAGGATGCGCGGATCCATCGATGCTCGCCGGCCGGGCGGTGCTGGCGGTGGCAGGTGGGCTGGCGCGCGAGCTAGGCGGCGCCGCCGTCAGAGCGCGTCCGCGACTTGACGCGCACGGCCTCACGGCCGCCGTACCAGCCGCAGTTGGGGCAGGCGTGATGGATCATCTTCGGCTGGCGGCAGTGCGAGCACTCCTCCAGCTTGGGCAGGGTCAGGGCCTGGTGCGCGCGTCGCTCCCCCTGGCGTGCATGCGACACGCGGCGCTTGGGAACTCCCATCGTTCAGCTCTTCCTCAGTGCGGGTTGGATCGCTCGCGCCATTCGGCCAGGGCGGCCAGGCGCGGGTCGACCTGCTCCTCGTCATGCTGGTGAACCGGCTCCTCGTTCAGGTCGACGCCGCAGACCGAGCACAGCCCGGGGCAGTCGGGCCGGCACACGACGTTGATCGGCTCGGCGAGAGAGATCGCCTCGCGCACCGGCTGAGCAAGGTCCAGCTCGTGGTTCTGGTCGAGACGCAGGACGTCCGGCTCGGCCCGTTGGTCGACCGGCTGGCCCGACTCGATGTCGATAGAGGGTAGCGCCTCTTCCTCGATTCGTACGCTGATCGGCTCGACCACCCGGCGCAGGCAACGGCTGCAGTGCGACTCGATGGCGGTCGACAGGTCAGCCGTGGCGAGGATGCTGCGGCCGGTTCGGGCGAGGCGCACCTCGCCGGCGATCGGCGCGGCCAGGCTGACGTCCTCGGCGATGGGCATCTGCTCGACGTCGACAGGGTACGTGCGCGATGTGCCCGGGGCGGCGCGCAGCAGGGAGGCGACGTTAAAGATGAGCACGACTCGGCTCCGGCTCGGCGTCGCCCGCGTCCGGCCCGAGATCATCGCTGGAGGCGGCCATCGGTACCGTGCCGTGGCGCTCGTCCAACAGTGCCAGCCCACGCTTGATGCTCTGCAGTGCCTTGATGCACTCCCCCTCGAGGTGCACCAGCACGCTCTGCGCGTACTCGTCCGCGCCGCGCCTGATCTCGTCGGCCTCGCGCTGGCCGTCGGCGATGATCTCGCGCGAGCGCTCCTCTGCCGCGCGAGTGAGCTCGCGCTCCTCGATCAGGAAGGCGGCCTGCTCCTGGGCACGAGCGAGGATGCGCTCGGACTCCTCCTGGGCTCGTTCGACGATGCGCTCCGTCTCCTCGTTGATCCGCTTGGCCTGGCGGATCTCCTCTGGCACGGCCGCGCGCAACTGGTCCAGCAGGTCGTAGGCGCGCTCGCGGTCGATGATCACATTGTTGGTCAGCGGCATGGCGCGGCCGCCCGCGATCACGCGCTCGAGCTGTTCGAGAAGAAAGACGATGTCGATGGGAATGGCCTCCGGGGCTGACGTCAGAGCCGCATTCTATTCCTTCACCGGCGCGGCCAGACGACGCGCTGCGGCAGGCGGCACCATTCGGCTCACGTCGCCGCCGAAGGCGGCTATCTCGCGCACCAGGGTCGAGCTCAGATATGCGTGCTCGAGGGCAGTCATCAGGAAGACGGTGTCCACCTCGCGCGCGAGCTTGCGGTTGGTGTGGGCCATCTGCAGCTCGGACTCGAAGTCCGACACGGCGCGCAGGCCGCGGACGATGAAACCGGCGCCGATGCGCCGGGCGAAGTCGACCGTCAGCCCGTCGAACGAGGCGGCCTCGAGGCGCTGCTGGACGTCCAACGGCATCTCGGCGAACGCCTCGCCGATGACGGTCATCCGCTCCTCCACGCTGAGCAAGGGAGCCTTGCGTGGGTTGACCAGCACGCCCACGACCAGCCGGTCAAAGAGCCCTGCGGCGCGGCCGATCACGTCGAGGTGGCCGAGCGTGATCGGGTCAAAGGAGCCGGGATACAGGGCGGTCGTCATGGCTGGTAACGATAGAACGTCAGCATCGTCTCGCCGAAGCGTTTATCGCGCTCGCGCGTCAGCTGGCCGACGCGATCGGGCAACTCGTCGCGCCAGAAGTGCTTGGCGACGACCAGCGCACCGTCGGCCAGCCAGCCGGCCCCCGACCGCCCGAGCCGCTCCAACGTGGCCGCCAGCAGCTCCTCGTCGCCGTACGGAGGATCCACCACCGCGCCGTTGAAGGGCGCCGGTGGCTCAGCCGGTCGGTCGAGCCACCGGACGGCGTCGAGCCTGACGACCCGCCCCCCGGTCAGCCCGGTCCGCTCGAGGTTCGCGCCAATGACACGTGCTGCGCCGCCGTCGCGCTCGACGAACACCGCTTCCCCAGCGCCCAGGCTGAGCGCCTCGATGCCGGCCGCTCCGCTGCCGGCGAACAGGTCGAGAAAAGCGGTGCCCTCTCCGACGGCGCCGTCGGCCAGCATGGCCCCGAACAGCGATTGCTTGACCCGATCGGTCAGCGGGCGGGTGACCGCCGGCGGTGCCTGAAGGCGAATGCCTCGTGCCAGGCCGCTGATGACCCGGCCGGCCTCAGCCATCGCCCGCCCCGGCCAAGCCCGAGCCGAGCACCTCCCCGGCGCCGACCCGCGCCAGCCATCCGTGGGCGAGCTCACGCTCCAGCGCAGCGGCCGAGCCTGGCAGGCGACCGCCTTCGTCGAGCAGCTCCTCGGCCACCCGGCGGGCGGCCACCGACAGCTCACGGTGATCGCTCCGGCCCAGCGAGGCGACCCGCAGCGGCGGCATGCCGCTCTGTGTCAGCCCGAGCAGGTCACCCTCACGTCGTTGCTCGAGGTCCATCTCGGCCAGCACGAACCCGTCGCTGGTCGAGACCAGCGCGTCGAGCCTGGCCTTCACGGTCGCCTCCTCATCGGTGGATGGCTGGCCCGCGGGATAACGCTCAGAGACCAGCACGCAGTAGGACTCCGCCTCGCCACGGCCGACGCGGCCGCGCAGCTGGTGCAGCTGGGCCACTCCAAAGCGATCCGCGTCCAGGATCAGCATCACGCTTGCCTGCGGCACGTCCACGCCCACCTCGACCACGGTCGTGCCGACCAGCACCTGCGCTTCCCCACTGCGGAACCGCTCCATCCGCTCGTCACGCTCGCTTGGTCGCACCTGCCCATGGACGATCTCGATGCGTGGCTCGCTCGCCGCCAGCCCGGCGATGGACAACGCTTGTGCCCACTGACTGCGGACCAGCTCGGCGGCCTGCTCGACCGAGCGTGCGCCGGCGTCCTCGTCTTCTTCCACCAGCGGCACGACCACGAAACCGCGCCGGCCTGCCGTGACCTCCCGAGCGAGCAGCACCAGCGCTCCCGCGCTGCCGTCACGTCGACGCAGCAGCTCGTCCGTACGCCGGATGCCGGTGCGCACCCGCTGTCGGCCGGCCGGCGGGGTGCGCAGGTCGGAGACCTCCAGGTCCGCGTGCACGATCTGGCCCAGCGTGCGCGGGATCGGCGTGGCCGTCATCAGCAGGACGTGCGGCGCGCGACCCTTGCCGGCCAGCGCCTCACGCTGCGCGACGCCGAAACGATGCTGCTCGTCGACGACCACCAGGCGCAGGTCCTCGAAGGTGACGTGCTCCTGCACCAGCGCGTGCGTGCCGACCACCACGCGACCGAGGCTGCGGCCCTCCAATGAGGCCTGCGGCGCGGCGATGGCATCGAGCGCGTTCCGCCTCGCGGCCGGCGCAAGGGATCCGGTCAGCAGCACGACTTCATGGCCCACCGGCTCAAGCAGCCGACCGAGCGTGACCGCATGCTGGCGGGCCAGCAGGTCGGTCGGTGCAAGCAGCGCGCCCTGCGCGCCGGCATCGGCAACCAGGCACAGGGCGACGGCGGCAACCGCCGTCTTGCCCGAGCCGACGTCACCCTGCAGCAGGCGCATCATCGGCCGCTCGCCACCAAGGTCGGAGGCGACCGCCGCGATCGCTGACCGCTGGTCGTCGGTCAGACGGATTGCCGGCAGATCAGGTGCAGTCGTCGAGCGGCTCGCTCGGCCATCGTCAGGTCCCGCCCGCTCGGCCTCCGCGGCTGGATCTTCGGCCCGGGCCCGTACCTGCTCTGGGGCCTGTGCCTGCTCGAGGGCCTGGGCCTGCTCGCGCCGGCGGGCCGCCACCTGCTCGCCGATGACCTGCTCGACGGCCTCGACCACCTCGGCCGCTCGGCTCGCCTCGACGGCGATCGGCAGCGCCCTCTCCGAGGTCCGCTGGCGGGACCGTGCGACCATGCCCAGCTGAAGCGCCAGCAGCTCGTCAAAGGCCAGCCGGCGCAGGGCGCGCTCGAGGTCCTCCCAGCGGGGCGGAAAGTGCACCCATTCGAGCGCATCGCGCAGGCCAACAAGCTGCTCCTCGGTCGGCTCGGCCGCCGCCGGCAGGTAGTCCTCGATATCGGCGCCAGTGCGCTCCAGGACGTCATGGATCCGCTGGCGCAGCCAGCCGACGGTCAACCCGGCGGTGAGCCGATACACGGGCACGATCCTGCCGGCGTGGAGGGTGCCTTCGCCGGCCAGGCCGAACTCCGGGTTCTGGAAGCGAGGCAGCCAGCCGCGCAGCTCGACCTTGCCGGACAGTGCGACCACGTCGCCGGCCTTCATGCGGCGCTCCACGTAGCGCCGGCCGAACCAGATGGCCTCCCCTTCCCCGGTGTCATCGCGCAGCCGCGCCACCGTGCGCTGGACCCGCCGCCGGAAGCCTGCCTCGACGCGCAGGTCGACGATCGTGACGGTTGCGCTCACCGGTCCCTCGAACGTGCGCTCGCGCAGCTCTCGCAGGCTCAGCTGGCGACTGAAGTCGTCATGGCGGCGCGGCAGATGGAAGAGCAGGTCACGCACAGAGGTCACCCCCAGCCGCCGAAGCGGGGCGCTGGCCCGTCCGACAGGCACCCCGGCCTCGCGCAGGGGCAGGTCGAGGACCGAGCCACGGCCAACCTCGGTGGACGCCGCGCCGGTACTCACTCCGCCGCGATCAGGTAGCTGTAGTGGGGCTGCCCGCCGTCAACGACCTCGACCTCGATGCCGTCGAGCTGATCGGCGATCGTGTCGGCCAGCTCGGCTGCCTGCTCCTGCGTCACTCCCTCGCCGCGATACAGCGTGACGAGCTCGAAGCCTGGCTCGATCTCGCGCAGGGCGGCAATGATCGCCCGGTTGGCGTCGCTGTCGGCAGCCAGCAGCCCCTCGCTGCTGTTGAGCGCGATGTGCTGGCCGGCCCGGACCTGGTGTCGACCGATGCGGGAATCGCGAACCGCCATCGTGACCATCAGCGTCTGGACGGCGGCGCCGGCGGCGGTCATGCGCTGGACGTTGGCCGCCACATCCTCCATCGGGTTGAGGGTCAGCATCGCGGCCACCCCTTCCGCCGCATTTCGCGTCGGGACGACGCTGACATTCACATCGGGCAGCAGCCGGTCGGCCTGCTCGGCAGCCATGCGCACGTTCGGGTTGTTGGGCAGCACGATCACCTCCGTGCGCCCGGTTGCACGGATCGCCGCAACCAGGTCGCCCGCGGCCGGGTTCGCACCCTGGCCGCCGGCGACCACGCCGGTAGCACCGAGGTCGGCGAACATGCCGGCCAGCCCTGGTCCCGCCGCCACCGCCACGACCGCCGGCCCGGCCGTCCGCTCGACCGCACGGACCGATGGCTCCGCCGAAGGCACGTGTCGACCCTGCAGCCGAAGCTCGCGCGTCTGCCGGTCGAGGTTCTCGATGGTGATCTCGCTGAGCGAGCCGAGCGACAGCCCGAAGGCGATCACCTCGTCAGGTCGCTCGTTGTGGACGTGGACCTTGACGACGCGCTCGTCGCCCGCCACCAGGACCGACTCGCCCATCTCGTCGAGACGCTCGCGGATGGCGTCCGGGTCGAGGCTCTCGGCGGCTCGCGGCTGCACGAGAAACACGGTCTCGTAGCCGTACCCCACCTCCTCATCGACCGCAAAAGATGGAAAGGCCAGGACATCGCGCGGTGCGGTCGGGATGGGCTCGCCGCGGAGGTAGCCGAGGGCACCGCGCAGCAGCAGCTCCACGCCGCGGCCCCCGGCGTCGACCACGCCCGCGTCGGCGAGAACGCGCAGCTGTCCGGGTGTGCGCCGCACCGCCTCGCTGGCGGCGTCAACGGCGGCCGCGAGCACATCCCTGAGCCCTGCCCCACCAGCCGCCTTCCCCTGGGCCGCCCGGGCGGCTTCGCCGGACACGGTCAGCATGGTGCCCTCGACCGGATGCGCGACCGCCGCGACCGCCGCCTGCCAACCCTGCTCGAGCGCGAGGGCGAGAGCGCTGCCATCGACCCGGTCCCGGCCACGCAGGGCGGCCGCCATACCGCGCACGAGCTGCGAAAGGATGACGCCGCTGTTGCCGCGGGCGCCCATCAGGGCTCCCTGCGAGAGGGCCTCCACGACGGTCGTTATGGTGCGGTCCCGAGCCGGGATGTCGCCCGCCCGCTCGAGCCCGCTGCGCATCGTCGCCAGCATGTTCGTGCCCGTGTCGCCGTCGGGCACCGGAAAGACGTTCAGCGCGTTGACCTCGTCGATCTCCGCTCGCAGGCTGGCCGTCGCGTGGCGCAGGGCGCCAAGCAGGTCCGCTGCGTCCCAGGCCTCGGCGCTCAATACCGCCGGGGCCGAATCGAGACCCCCGACATGCCCATCGATCGGCGGTTTATCAACCCGTCAACCACGCTGCCAGGCTTCGCGGAACGCTTGCGTCCGAACACGAGTGCTATAGTAGCCAGCCCTTGGCTCGCGCCTCGTGCCGCGCGCCGTCCACCACATTTTTGGAGCACTGGAACAGACATGGCTCGAAGCTGCGCAGTCTGCGGCAAGGTCTCGATGGGCGGGTTCAACCCCCAGTCGAGCGGCATGAACCGAGTGCGCGCGCATCGCCGCTACCAGCCGAACCTCCAGCCGCTGCGGCTGCCCGGCTCGGTCAAGCGCCAGCTGGTCTGCAACCGCTGCCGCCGCTCGCTCGAGAAGACGAGCTAGCGCGGCCCTCGGGCGCCGCCGATCGTCCGTCGCGCCCCCAGGTCAGCCCCGCGCCCCTGGCCCGGACCCTGCGCTGTCCAGCCACAGCGTGAACGGGCCGTCGTTCACGAGCTCGACTTCCATCTCTGCGCCGAAGATCCCGCGCGCCACGCGCACGCCGAGGCTCTCGAGGCCGGACACGAAACGCCCGTAAAGCTCCTCTCCCAGGTCCGCCCGGGCGGCTCCCAGGAATGAGGGTCGCCGACCGCGGCTGGTATCCGCGAAGAGCGTGAACTGGCTGACCGCCAGCACCTCCCCGGCCACGTCCGCCAGGGCCAGGTTGGTCTTGCCCGCCTCATCGCTGAAGATGCGCAGGGCGACGCACCGCGCGGCCATCTGCTCGACGACCTCCGGCGTGTCTCCATGGCCGATCCCCACGAGGATCACGAGCCCCGGTCCGATTGCGGACACCTGCTCGCCGTGCACGCGCACCTGTGCGCGGGTCACCCGCTGGATGAGCAGCCTCATCGTGGACTCGTCCGGCGCGCGCTCAGGAGGGTCGCGCCTGCTGGGCGGCGCGCCTTACCCGCTCGACCTCCGAGGCGGTGTCCCGGCGGCGCTGGAACAGCGCCGAGCCGACCACGCAGACGTCGACCCCCTCGCGGCCGACGACGGCCGCGGTATCGCCGCTGACGCCGCCATCGACATGGACGGCGGCGTCCGGACGACTCCCCAGAAGCGCGCGTGCCTCGGCTATTTTCGGCGCGCGGTCTTCCAGGAAGCGCTGGCCGCCCCACCCCGGATGGACGGTCATGATCATCAACAGCGAGACGTCGTCGAGGAACGGCCGTACCGCAGAGACCGGCGTGTCCGGGCTGATCGCGAGGCCGGCCTGGCGCCGGGCCTCGCCAATCAGGCGCAGCGTCTCGCGCTTCTGGTCGTCGCTCTCGGCAACCTCGACGTGGAAGGTCAGCGAGTCGCCTCCGGCGTCGATGAAGCGCTGGATATAGCGCGAGGGCTCGGCGATCATGAGGTGCACATCGAGCGGGAGCGCGGTCAGCCGGCGGATGGCTGCCACGACGGTCGGCCCGAAGGTGATGTTTTCCACGAAGTGGCCGTCCATCACGTCCAGGTGGAGCCGGTCAACCCCGGCCCGCTCCAGCTTGCGCACCACGCGGTAGAGGTTGCCGAAGTCGGCGGTGAGGATGCTTGCCGCTACCGCAACCCGGTCCATGCTCAGCCGCGCGCCGTCTGCACTCCGGCCAGCGCCGCCGCGCTGCGCGAGACGAGCAGCTCGCGCCGTCGGGCGACGGCCGCCGGCGCCGGCGCGCCGGCCTGATCGGCGGCCAACTGGCCGCAGGCTGCGCCGATCTCAAAGCCGCGGTTGCGCCGGACGGTCGTTCGGATACCGGCTTGCCGCAGGCCGGCCGCAAAATCGTCGATCCGCTCTCGCGGGCTCGCCTGCCAGGGTGTGTGGGCGACGGGGTTCATCGGGATCAGGTTGACGTGCGCATGCCGTCCGTCCAGCAGCCGGGCCAGCTCATCGCCGTCGCGCGGCGTGTCGTTGATGCCGTCGATCATCACGTACTCGTAGCTGACCCTGCGGCCTGTCTGCCGGGAATAGGCCGTCGCCGCGGCGACGACATCGCCGACCGGGTAGCGCCGGTTCAGCGGAACCAGCACGTCCCGCAGCTCGGGCCGGGCGGCGTGGAGCGAGACGGCCAGCGTGTACTGCGGACGCATCTCGATCAGCCGCTCCATGCCCGGGATCACGCCGCTGGTGCTGATCGTGATGTGGCGCGCGCCCATGCCGAAGCGTCGGGGATCGGACAGCGCCTCGGCTGCGGCCAGCACCGCGTCGGCGTTCAGGAAGGGCTCGCCCATGCCCATGAAGACGATGTTGGTCAGCCGCCGACCTTCGGCCGCCAGGCGGCGGCGCCAGAAGCGCGCCTGGTCGACGATCTCGGCCGTGGTCAGGTCGCGCATGAAGCCAAGCTCGCCCGTGGCACAGAAGGGGCAGCCAACGGCGCACCCGGCCTGGCTGGAGATGCAGGCGGTCGCTCGCCAGCGGCGCTGGCCACGGGCCGGGTAGCGCATCAGCACCGACTCGACCAGCCGGCCGTCGTCGATGCGGTGAAGTGCCTTCTCGGTCAGGCCGGCATCGGCCGGCCGCACCTCCGTCTCGACCAGGGTGTCGATGCGGAAGGCCTGTTCGACCTCCTCGCGCAGGGCCGCCGGCAGCGTGCGCAGCTCGTCGGCGCTGACGGCGCTTGCCTGCCAAACGTGATCGAACAGCTGGCGCACGCGGTAGCCGGGCTGCCGGCGCTCAGCGAACCATCGCCCGAGGTCGGCCTGGTCGAGTCCCGCCAGGCCCGGTCGGCGATCGCGCTCGCCGACGGGCGGGACAGGGATCAACGGCAGGGCCTGCGGCTCCGATACGGGGACGGAGTCCATCGGCTCATCCTACCGTCAGCAGCCCGGGACGGCCGCGGAGCAGCTCTGCGCCGGTCATCGGCCGACCGCCCGGCGGCTGCACCTCGAGCAGCTCGAGCACCCCGTCAGTGGTTGCAAGGCCCAACCGACCGCCGCTCAGCCCGACCAGCCCGACCAGCTCCCCCCTGTCGCTCGCCGCGTCGTCGGAGAGTTGAGCAGCACGGACGGCCAGCCGGCCGGCGGGCGTCTCGACGAACGTGCCCGGCCATGGCTGGAGCGCGCGCACCTGGCGCTCCAGCTCGCTGACGGGCCGGTGTGGATCGAGCCGACCGTCATCGCGCCGCAGCGGCCGGGTCATCGTCACGCCATCGGTCGACTGGGGTCGAGCGGCGAGCCTCCCGTCCAGCCAGGGCCGCAGTGCTTCGTCCAGGAGCCGGGCGGCAAGCTGCGCGAGCCGGCGCTCGAGCTCGGGCGCCGACTCGCGGCCCGTAAGCGGCTCCGCCCGCTGGGCGACAATCGGTCCGCTGTCGAGACCCGCGTCCATGACCATCAGGGTGACGCCGGCCTGCTCGTCGCCGGCGAGGATGGTTGCCTGGATGGGCGCCGCTCCGCGGTGGCGGGGCAGCAGCGAGGGGTGCAGATTGAGCGCGCCGTGGCGGGGCAGGTCCAACACCGACTTCGGCACGATCTGGCCATAGTCGGCCAGCACAAGCAGCCCGGGCGCCAGCTCGCGGAGGGCCGCCACGCTGGCCTCATCCCGCAGGCGGGAGGGCGACATGATCGGCAGGCCGCGTTCGGCCGCCCATGCGCCGACGGGCGTCGGAGTGATCGCCTGCCGTCGGCCGACAGGTCGCGGCGGCGCGGTGACGACCGCGGCCAGCTCGAGGTCGGGTCGCTCTGCAACTACCGCCAGGACGGGCACGGCAAACCCGCCGCTGCCCAGGAACACCGTCCGGACCGGCCGGCCACTCACGCCAGCGGGGCCAGCTCCTCCTCGGACTGCTCACCCTCCTCGTCCTCGTCGGCTTCCTCGCGCAGCCGCGAGACCGGGATCAGCTCGTCCATCGAGTCGAGCAGGTCGATGAAGAGCTTGCCGTTCAGGTGGTCGATCTCGTGCTGCAGCGCGCGCGCCAGCAGGCCATCGCCGGACACCCTGACATTGCGACCGTGCCGGTTCTGGGCCACGACCCACACCTTCTCGCGCCGGGTGACGTAGGCGTAGTAGCCCGGCAGCGACAGGCAGCCCTCCAGATCGCGGTCGTCACCGGAAGCCCGGGTGATGCGCGGGTTCATCAGCTCGTAAACCTGCCCCCCGACCTCGATCACGCAAGCCTGCAGTGCGATGCCGACCTGAGGCGCGGCCAGGCCGACGCCGGGCGCAGCTCGCATGGTCTCGGTCATGTCATCGAGCAGGCCGTGGAGGTACCTGCCGAAGGAGTCGACCGGCTCGCCCTTGAGGCGCAGCCGCGGGTCACCGAACGTGACGATGGGGCGGACTGTCATACCCGCCGAGTATAGGTCGGTGCTGGCTCGCCCTCTCAGCGAGCGTCGCGGTCCGCCGGCTGGTCGCCGCGGAGCTGGGCGGCGATCTGGCGCTCGGCGGATGACTTGGCGGCCATCCGCTCGATCAACGCGTCGACCCGCGCCGAGAGCTCGTCGACGTGCGGATCAGCGGGATCCAGCCGACCCTTCTGCTCTTCGATCTCCTGGACCAGCTGGGCGTCGCGCTGGAGCGATTCGGAAGTAGCCCTGAGGTCTTCGCGCATATCGGACATCGGCGGCGTGCCCTCCCCGGTTGTCGAGTTTGCCGCCGCCATTGACCCAGTGGCCGTCACGATAGACGTACCACACCCGGCGCGGCTCGCCACTGAGCTGCCGCGCGTGCACGGCTGCCGCCGGATACTCTGAGCGCAGGCGGCGCTCAAGCTCCTCCGGTGACGCGGTGCCGTGCTCGACCAGCGTTTCGCAGAACGAGACGAAAAGGTCGTCCCCCGTCGGATTGACCACGAGCGTCGGCTTTGACATTGATCCCCCTGGAGTTACGCAGCGGAGTATCGGAAGCTGAGCCCCCGGCGGAATGGGCGAGGCCCAGCCATACGTCACATTTTCGTTTCGAGCGATGACCTGGATCGTCGCTACAGCAAGCTTTCGGGATCCACGTCCACGCTCCAGGGGGGGCCGGGGTCGCCGCCGAGCAGCGCCAGCGGATCCCCGCCGCGCAGCACCAGGTTGAAACGCCAGCGACCGGCTCGACGAGCGATGTAGGCGGGCGCAGGCCCGAGCACATCGGTCCTCGCCCCCGCCGGCCCTCTGTCCGCCCGCTCGCGCAGGGCGTCCGCCATCTCTGACGCACGCCGCTCGGCGACGGCGCGATCTTCGAGCGCGATCGTGAGCTTGACGATCTGTCCGTATGGCGGCGAACCGAAGCGCCGGCGCATCTCGAGCTCCGCCTCGTAGAGGGCCGTTCCGTCGCCCTCGGCGGCGGCCACGATGGCCGGATGAAACGGCTGGTAGGTCTGGATCAGCGCCCGACCTGCGCGCTGACCGCGGCCGGCGCGTCCGATTGCCTGGACGAGCAGCTGGTACGTGCGCTCGGCCGCACGCTCGTCGGGCAGGTTCAGAGCCACGTCGGCGGACACGATCCCGACCAGGGTCACCTCGGGCACATCCAGGCCCTTGGTAACCAGCGCCGTGCCGACCAGCACGTCGAGCTCGCCGTTGGTGAATGCGTCGACGACGCGGTCGGCTGCCCCGCGCCGTTCCACCACGTCGCGGTCGAGCCGACCGATGCGGTACTCCGGGAAGCGGATCGCGACCTCGCGCTCGACCCGCTCCGTGCCGCCCCCCAGATAGCGGATGCGCGGCGAGCCGCAGGCGGGGCAGCGGCGAGCGACCGGGGCGCTGGCACCACAGTGATGACAGCGCAGGGCGAGCGAGGCCGCGTGGAAGACCAGCGGCCGGTGGCATTCCGGGCAGACCTGCACATAGCCGCAATCGCGACACAGCACCACCGACGCGCTGCCCCGCCTGTTGATCACCAGGATGGCCCGCTCCCCGGCCTGCCGATCGAGAGCCGCGAGTGCATCTACCAGCTGCCCTGAGAGGAGCCCCCGATTGCCGCCGGCCAGCTCCGCGCGCAGGTCAACGACGTTGACTGTCGGGCGGGCGCCGGTGACGCGCGCGGGCAGCCGCACGCGCTCGAGCTGACCGAGCAGGGCTCGGCCAACTGAAACCACGTCGGGCGTGGCGCTGCCCAGCAGCACCGGCGCGCCGGCCAGCTCGCCGAGGCGCAGGCAGACGTCACGAGCCTGCAGGCGCGGTGTGCGGTCGGACTTGTAGGCTGCGTCGTGCTCCTCGTCGACGACGATCACGCCCGGGTCGGCCAGGGGCGCGAGCACGGCCAGCCGCGTGCCCACGACGACGGGTGCCTCACCCGAGCGCACTCGGCGCCACTCGTCGGCGCGCTCCCCGTCCGAGAGTGCGCTGTGCAGAAGTGCCACTTCCGCCTGCAGGTCGCTGCGCAACCGATCGACCAGCGGTGTGGCCAGCGCGATCTCTGGCACCAGCACCAGTGCCTGCCGGCCGGCCGCCAGGGCGGCGGCGATCACGGCCGCGTAGACCGCCGTCTTGCCGCTCGCGGTGACCCCTTCGACCAGCAAGCCGGCGAATTGTCGCTGACGGCTGAGCTCCCCGACGCGATCGACCAGGCGGGCCTGCTCCGGGGTCAGCGCGGCGCCGTCCGGCAGCGCGCCGCGACCGCTGGCCGCCCGTCCGGCCAGCGGTCGCCGCTCGACGGCGACCGTCTGCAGGTCAAGCCAGCCCCGGCGGACCAGGCCGGGTATGGCGCTGCCGCCGTGGCGTTCCGCCAACCTGGCCGCCGGCTGGGCGTGTGCCTCCGCCAGCAGCTCGCTCAGCAGCGCCCGCTGGCGGGGCCCGAGCGGCCGGCCAACTGGCTCCTCACCCTCGGCCAGGCGCCGTGCGGCTGTCCGACCCTCGTCGGTCAGCGCAACGCGGCGCTCCCGTCGCTCGCGCGTGCTCGGCGGCCGCACCCGCCATTCGAGCACCACCGCGCCCTCACGGCCACGTGCCTGCAGCCGGCGCAATAGGCCGGCGCGCCCATCCGCAGCCGGCAGCGCGCCGACCTCGATGCCGGCCGTTCCGGCGGCGACGATGCGCTCGGTCAGCTCGTCGCCTGGCTGGGCCGTCTCGCCGGCTCTGACATACAGCGTCACCCGCTCGAGCAGCCCGGGCGGCAGCAGCTGGCGCACCACCAGGGCGGGCGGGGCGAGGTAGTGGAGAGCGACATGCTCGGCCAGGCGAAGCTGGAGCTGCGGCAGGAGGGGTCCATCGCTGCGGACCCGGTCGACGATCGGGCGGGTCTCGACCGGCGGCTGCTCGACGCGGGCAGCGAGCACGATGCCCAGCGCCCGCCGGCGGCCGAAGTCCACGAGCACCGCCTCGCCCGGCTCGACGTCCAGCAGCCGGTCTGGCAGGGAGTAGGTGAACGTCTGTCCGCCGGCCGGGCCGGCGGAGTCGACCGCTACCTCGACCCAGCGCCCGCCCTCGCGCGCGCTCATCGGCTCAGAGGCTGATCCGCCGTTCGGCGTTGGCATCCTGCTCGGCGCGGATGATCTCGTCGATCCGGCGGGCGGTCTCCTCGACCTGGTCCGTCTCGTTGACGACGACGTGATCGTAGTCCGGGGCGCGTGACATCTCGTACTCCGCGTCCCGGTCGCGTCGCGCGATCTCTTCGGCGGTCTCCGTCTGGCGGCCGGTCAGCCGATTCAGCCGCTCATCGTCAGACGGTGGCGCCACGAAGATCCGCAGGGCCTCTGGGATCAGCGCCTTGATCTTGTCGGCGCCCTGGACGTCGATCTTCAATATCGCGTGCCGGCCCTCCTGGATGGCCGCCACGACCTGGTCCCGCGGCGTGCCCGACCAATGGCCGTGCACCTCGCTCGCCTCCAGGAGGTCGCCCTCGACCTGCATGCGCAGGAAGTCGTCGATGCTGACGAAGTTGTAGTCGACTCCCGCCACCTCACCACGCCGCGGAGCGCGGGTCTTGTAGGTCACGATGAACTGTCGGCGCGCGTCCGGGTGGCGATCACGCAGGACGCGGATGATCGTGTCCTTGCCCACCCCCGAGGGCCCAGAGATGATGATCACCAGGGCGCCCGGCGCGCCGGTCACACTGGCGTCTCGCGCCCGTCGGTCGCTCATCGCGGGCCTTCCTCGCGCAGCCGCACGAGCACCTGGTCGAGGTCTAACGGCAGCGCCGCCTCAACGCGCACCAGCCGCTCCGCCGCCGGGCTGATGAACTCGAGCCGCCACGAGTGGAGGAACATCCGGCCCAGGTCGACCGGGCCTGGCCGAGCAGGGCCGCTCGCGTAGAGCGGGTCGCCCGCGATCGGGTGACCGATCGAGGCCAGGTGCACGCGCAGCTGGTGCGTGCGACCCGTGACCAGGTCCAGCTCGAGCAGCGTCCAGCCATCGAAGCGCTCGCGCGCACGATAACCGGTTGTCGAGGGCCGCCCGGTGGCAACCACGGACATCCGCGTGGGCCGGTGCGGATCGCGTCCGATCGGTGCCTCGATCCGGCCCACCTCGGCCGGGGGCGAGCCATGGACGAGGGCCAAATAGGTCTTCTTCACCCGGCGTGCGCGCAGCTGGTCCATCAGCGCCTGCTGTGCCCGGTCGTTCCGGGCCACGAGCAGCAACCCACTCGTGTCGCGGTCCAGCCGATGCACGATCCCCGGACGCTCGGGTCCGGCAACCTGGCCGTAGGATGAGGCATCGGCCATGCCGAGCAGCGCGTTGACCAGCGTGCCATCCCTCTGGCCCGGGGCCGGATGGGTGGTCATGCCGGCCGGCTTGTCGATCACGAGCACGTCTTCGTCCTCGTACAGGACCGCCAACGCGACCTGCTCCGCAGCCAGGCTGGTGTCGGCCGGTGGCGGCACCTCGAGCTCGACGTTGGTCCCCGGCGCAAGCAGCGTGTTGCTCTTGACCGGCTGGCCGTCCATCGTCAGCCGGCCCTCGGAGATCAGTCGCTGTACATAGCTGCGGGAGAGGCCGGCAGCGTCCGCCACCACCCGGTCGGCGCGGCGACTCCCCTCCCCCGGAGGCACCGTGACGGTCAGGCGCTCGGTCATGGCTGGAGCGAAGTCCTGCCGCTCGCCGGCGCCGGCTTGAGGAGGCGCTCACCCAGCAGAGCCATGCCGACCAGCAGCGCCAACGCGACGGTTATCGCCGAGTCGGCCACGTTGAAGGTGTACCACCGCAGCTCGCCGACGCCGGCATCCACCCAGTCGATCACGTAGCCATACAGCAGCCGATCGATCAGATTGCCCACCGCGCCGCCGATCAGCAGGCCCAGCGCGACGCTGAGCAGCCAGTGGCCGCGCGTTCCTTCGCGAGCCATGTAGACAAGGATGACCCCGATGACAACCGTGCTGGCAGCAGCCAGGACCATTGCGGAGTCACCAAACAGACCAAAGATGCCGCCCCGGTTCTGGGCGTGGACGAAGCGCAGAACGTCACCGAAGATCGCCACGCCCTGTCCGGGCGCCAGGTTTGCGCTGATCCAGGCCTTGGTCAGCTGGTCGCCGATCACGACCGCCAGGGCAAGGCCGGCGAACGCCAACCAGCGGCTCCTGACGGGCGATTGCCTCACCGGCCGGCCGTCGACACCGGTGCCAGGGAAAGCCCGATTCTGCCGGTGACCAGCTCCTGATCGGCACGCACCGAGCCTGCGGGAGGCTCGTCGTGGTGGATGCGGGCCGCCAACGTGTCATCGGCAAGCCGCCCCAGGAACGGCTCCAACGACCGGAGCAGGTCCGTCGGCCCGACCAGCCATAGGTCGATCTGCTCATCTAGCTCCAGCCCGGCCTGCTTGCGCAGGTCCTGCACCGCGCGGATGAGCTCGCGGGCGTCGCCCTCGGCCCGAAGGTCGTCGTCGATCTCGGTGTCGATCACGACCACCAGCCCGTCGTCGTGGGCGACCGCCGTGCCGGGTCGCGGCGTGGCCAGGATCTCGACCTCCTCGGGAGCGAGCTCGATCCCGGCCAGCCTCACGCCGCCTCCGGGCAGGTACTCCACATCGTTGGCGCGTGCCGCGGCCATCACCTTCGGGATGTCAGCGCCGAGTCTTGGCCCGAGAACCGGCAGCAGTGGCTTCACGCGTCGCTCGACCAGCTCGGACTCGTCACCGATCAGCTCGATGCGGCGCACGTTGACCTCGTCCCGCAGCAGGTCCAGGAGGGCTCGCTCGACCGCCGTGTCCGCGCCTAACCGACCACCCGGCAACGCCAGCCACATCTGCCGGAGCGGCTGGCGCAGGCGCAGGCCGGCCTGGCCACGCAGCGTGCGACTCAGCTCTACCGCGCGCCTGACCGTGGCCATCGCCGACTCCAGCTCGGGATCCCTGTGGCCAGCGAGCTCCGAGTCGGGCCAGCTCGTCAGGTGGACCGAATCGGGTGCGTCGACGCCCGGCTCCACCACGAGCTGCTGGTAGAGGTGTTCGGCCAGGAATGGCAGCATCGGGGCGAGCAGGCGCGTGGTGGCGACCAGGGCCAGGTGCAGCACGCCGAAAGCGGCGTCTCGGTCGGCCTGGTCGTCGTTGCGCGAGAGGCGACGGCGGCTGCGGCGCAGGTACCAGGTCGACAGGTCGTCGATCAGAGTTGACAGGCGCAGGGCGCCGGCGCGGCTGTCGTAGTCGGCCAGTGCCTGGCGGACGGCCTCGCCGGTCCGGGCCACGCGCGAGAGGATCCAGCGATCGAGCACCTGCTCTGTGGGCGGCGCCGGCTGCGCCTCGGTCGGCCGCCAGCCCGCGAGCCGAGCGTAGGTCGCAAAGAAGGCGAAGACGTTCCAGAGGATGAGCAGCTCCCGCCGGGCCTCATCCGCCGTGCCGTAGCCGAACAGGATGTTGTCCTCCGGGCGAGCCCGGCTGAACATCCAGCGCATGACGTCCACGCCGATCCGCTCGGCGCCTTCGTTGAACTCGATCGCGTTGCCCCACGACTTGTGCATCGGCCGGCCGTCCTCGCCGAACAGCGTGGCGAAGCCGAGGATGTTGCGGAACGGCGGCTCACGCCGCAGCACCGTGCTCATGGCGAGCATCGAGTAGAACCAGTTGCGGAACTGGCCCGGGAACGACTCGGTGATGAAGTCGGCTGGGAACCACTGGCGCCAATAGTCCTCGTCCGTCCGGTAGTGCATCGTCGAGAAGGGCACGATGCCGGCATCCAGCCACGGGTTACCCACGTCGCGGATGCGCTCGGCCTGCTGGCCGCAGTGCGGGCAGCTGATGTGCACGGCATCGACGTGGGGCCGATGCGGGGTATGGCCCTCGAACTCGTCCCAGCCGGCGACGGCGCGCTGCCTCAGCTCGTCGCGGCCGGAGATCACGTCGAAGCCCCCGCACGACGCGCATTCCCAGATGGGCAGGGCCAGGCCCCAATAGCGCTTCTTGCTGATCATCCAGTCGGACATCGTGCGCAGCCAGTCGAGCTCGCGCTCGTAGCCGAAGCCCGGTATCCAGCGGATCCGGTCGACGACCTCCATGATCTGGTAGCGCAGGCTCGCGTCGATCTGCTCGCGGCTGAGCGACTCTCGCGGCTGGTCGTAGACAGGGCCCATGTCGATGTACCACTCATCGACCACGCGGAACAGCAGCGCCGTGCCGCACCTCCAGCAGTGCGGGTAGCGGTGGGTGTACGGTTCCAGGTGATAGAACAGCCCGCGCTGCTCGAGCGTCTCGACGATCCGTGGCGCCACGGCGTGGGCGTCCAGGCCGGCCAGCGGGCCAAAGCTGTCCAGGTAATGCCCGTCTTCGCTCAGTGGCGCGATCACCGGCAGCCCGAGCGACTTGCCCAGCTGGTAGTCCTCTGCGCCGGCGCCCGGCGCGATGTGGACGATACCCGTGCCCTCGTCCTCGCCGACCTCGTCCCATGGGATGACCCGATGCTCGTAGTCGGCACCGTCCTCGCCTGCGCCGGCAAAGGCAGCTCCGACGGCCGGCAGGTCGTCGAACGGACCGCCGTAGCGCCAGCTGACCAGCTCGCTGCCACGAACTTCTTCCAGCACATCGAACTCGCCGCGCAGGGCCGTGTTGAGCGTGCCCTTGGCCAGCCAGTAGAGATCGCCCCCCTGGCGCACCTTGACGTAGGCCAGATCGGGCCCGACCGCCGCCGCCACGTTGGCACTGAGCGTCCAGGGCGTGGTGGTCCAGACCAGCAGCCACTCCCCGGGCCTGTCGACGAGCGGGAAGCGGACGGTCAGGCCCGGGTCCTCTCGCTCGGCATAGCCCTCGTTCATCTCCATCTGGCTGATGCCGGTGCCGCAGCGCGTGCACCACGGCATCGAATCGAAGCCCTTGTAAAGCCAGCCGCGGCGGTGGCACTCGGCCAGGAATCCCCAGATGAGGTCATTGTTCTCGTTCGAGAACGTGAAGTACGAACCGCCCAGCTCGGGCATGCCCAGCCGCCCGACGATCATCTCGACGCTGTCCGTAACCGGGCCCTCGGGCCCTTCGACGGTCACCTGCTGCGCGGGGTCCTCGGCGAGCAGGTCACGCAGGCGGCGGAGCTCGGCGGGGTCGTTCCAATCCATCCACATGCCGAGCCGGATCGACTGCTCGGTCTGGAGCGCCGCATAGGTCAGAACGCGTTGCTTGCACAGGCTGACGAACTCGCCGATACCGAAGCTCTCGATGTCGCGCTTGCTGGTAAAGCCGAGCTCGCGTTCGACGTTGACCTCGACCCACAGCCCCTGGCAGTCAAAGCCGTTCTGCCAGCGCTGATCGTGGCCGAGCATCGCGCGAAAACGCTGGAAGAGGTCCTTGTAGGTGCGTCCCCAGGCGTGGTGCACGCCCATCGGGTTGTTGGCTGTGATCGGCCCGTCAAGGAATGACCAGCGCTCGTTGCCGGCGTTCTGGGCGCGCAGGCGCTGGAAGGTTTGGCGCTCCTGCCACAGCTCGAGCACCTGGCGCTCGAGGGCGGGCAGGTCCGGCTGGCGGGCAACTGGAGAGAAGGGGCTGGCGACGGGCTGATCGACCGACATGGGCCGCCAATGTTAGCCGTCCCCGCGGGCGGGGCGTCGACCGCCCGGCGATGGGCGGACAGAGCCCGCTAGTAGATGGGCGTCACCCAGTGGGCGTACTTGTCGTTGCGCCCTCGCACGACGTCGAAGTAGAGCTCGGTCAGCCGCTCGGTGATCGGGCCGACGTCGCCCGTGCCCACCGCCCTGTGATCGATCTCGACGACCGGCGAGATCTGGGCACCGGTGCCGCACAGGAAGACCTCGTCGGCGATGTAGAGCTCGCTACGGTCGATCTGGCGGGCCACGGTCTCGACCCCCAGCTCGCCCTGTGCCAGCTCGATCAGGCCGGCGCGGGTGATGCCCTCGAGGATGTCGTCGGTCACCGCCGGGGTGATCAGGCGGCCGTCGCGAACGATGAACAGGTTCTCTGCGCTTCCTTCCGAGACGTGGCCGTCGGCAGTCAGCACGATGGCCTCGTCGTAACCGTTGAGAACCGCCTCGCTCTTGGAGAAGGCGCTGTTGGCGTACGCGCCGGTGATCTTGGCCCGCGCGGGCAGGGCCTGGTCGCTGTTGCGTCGCCAGGAGACTGTCTGGGCGGTAATGCCGCGGTCGATGGCGATGTACTCACCGAACGGGACGGCGAAGATGGTGATGGCGTCCTCGAGGTTATGCAGCCGCACCCCGATCGCCTCGGTCGACTTGTACATCGTGGGCCGGACGTAGGTGTCCTGCCGGAACTGGTTGCGGCGCAGCAGCTCGACGGTCACGTCGACCAGGTTCTGGACGGTGTACCTGGGCTTCATCAGCAGGATGTGCGCGGAATGGAGGAGCCGCTGGAAGTGCTCGGGCAGGCGCAGCCCATACAGCTGCTCCTGCTCCTCGTTCCAGTACGCGCGGACCCCTTCGAAGGTGGCCGTCCCATAAAGGAAGCCATGGGTCATGACGGGAATACGCGCGTCGGCCAGGGGCACGAACTCGCCACCGAACCAGGCCACGATGTTGGCATCGTCGTCAGGTCGGGCGCCCGTGCCGGGCAGCGGTGGCCTAGAAGGCTTCTCGGTCAGCATCCGCGCCGAGTATACGTGCGGTGCCTCCCGCTAAGGACGCAGGTGCTCCGGCGCGTATGGCAGGAGCGCTACATGTCGAGCGCGCTTGAGGGCGACTGACAGCTCGCGCTGGTGGGCAGCACAGGTGCCGGTCTTGCGGCGCGGCTCGATCTTGGCCCGCTCGGAGAGGTAGCGGCGGAGGCGGTTGACCTCCTTGTAGTCGATGAAGGTGGTCTTGTCGGCGCAGAAGGAGCAGACCTTGCGGCGCCGGCGATCCCGGTAGTAGTCGTCGCGCTTGCGACTCCGGCTGGGAGGAGGCATCGTCTCGGTTCCTTTCGATCAGAAGGGAAGGTCGTCGTAGTCGGCGTCGGTGCCGCCACCGTCGCCCGGCTGGTTGCCGGATGGCTGGCTGCGCCGCGGGGGCATGTCGCCGCCACCGGGCGGACCGTCTTCGCGCGAGCGACGCTCCAGGTTCTGGATGGTGTTGGCGACCAGCTCCGTGGTGTAGCGCTTCTGGCCGTCCTGTCCTTCCCACTGGCGAGTCTGGATACGGCCTTCGACGAAGACCTTGTTGCCCTTGCGCAGGTACTCGGCTGCGAACTCGGCCTGCTGGCCCCACGCCACGACACGGAACCACTCCGTCTCTTCCTGGCGGTCGCCCTGCTGGTCCTTGTAGTAGCGGTTGACGGCCACGGTGAACTGAGTCACCGCCTGGCCGCTGGGTGTGTAGCGCATCTCCGGATCACGGCCGAGGTTGCCGATGATCAGGCACTTGTTGAGCGACATCGCGGACCCTCCTGGCTGTGCCTAGCGGTCGGTCGCTGCCGGAGCCGCTTCGCTCTCGGACTCGTCGATGAACTCGGTGTCCGGGATGTCGTCGTCGTCTTCGGGCGGTGGACCCGCGACGTCGTCGTCGTCAAGCGTCGGCTCGTCCTGGCCGGCGGCCGGGCGGCGGGTAGAGACGGGTCGCTCGACGCGTACGACGAGATGGCGCATCACTTCCTCAGTGATGTTGAGGCTGCGCTCCAGCTCGGCGACGCTCTCCGGCGCGGCATCGAACACGATCAGGAAATAGGACCCCTCGCGGAACTGCTCGATCTGGTAAGCCAGCCGCCGACGGCCCCATGGGCTCACCTTGGCGATCTGGCCGCCGCCGGCAATCAGCGAGCGGGTGACACGGTCGATGATCGACTGGACGACGTCATCGCCGACGTCGGGACGTAGGACGAGCATCAGCTCGTAGCGACGCATGCGGTACAGGACTCCTTCCTATGGGATGCGCCCCGCTGGGCCGGCTGGCGCCGACAGCGGAGCCGAAAGGCTGATCGCCAGTATACCTGCGTTCGGCGCCGCCCCATGTGCAGGTCCCTGCCTCTGGCCCGTGAAGGGGTTGCTAGACTGCGCCACGTCCGAACCCATCGAGGAGCAACGTGTCGGCGCGGATCCTGCTTGTCCTGCTGGAAGGGGCCACCGGTGAGCGCATCGGAGACCCACTATTGGCACGCGGCCACGACGTACAGCAGGTTGGCGGAGCGACCGCTGCGGCCGGCGCTCTCGGCGACCGCGACCTGGTGATCATCGACGCCGCCTCCGCGACCGGGGCTGCGTCCGACGCATGCAAGCGGCTGCGCCAGAAGGGCGGCCCGGACCTGCCGATCCTGGCCATCGCCGCTTCTGACAGCATCGAGGACCGGATCAGCCTCTTCGAGGCGGGCGCCGACGACGTGCTGGGTACGAGCTTCGACCGGCGCGAGCTGGAGGCGATCATCGAAGCGCTGCTGGCCCGTCGCGAGCCGGCGCCTGCCGTCGCCCACGCCGCCGACGACATGCCAATCGGGCCCGGCCGGCTGATCGTCTTCGCCTCGGCCCGTGGCGGCGCAGGTGGCACCACGCTCGCCGTCAATGCCGCGCTCGTGCTGGCGGGCCAGCGCCCCGGCGTGGCCATCGTCGACCTCGACCTCCACCGCGGCCAGGTCGCCAGCCACCTGAACCTGACCGGCACAGCGGCCCACTCCAGTGCGCACCTGGCGCGCGACGAGCAGGTCGCCCGCAACGCGCAACTGCTGCGCGCTTCCGCCGTGGCCCATCCCAGCGGGCTGGCCGTGTTTCCGGCGCCCAACCGGCCGGACGAGAGCGGCATGGTCCGGGTGGACGACGCGGTTGAGCTCATCAGGACGCTGCGCAACGCCTATCGCGTCGTGGTCGTTGATGCGGGCAGCCTGATCGCCAGCCGGGCGATGGCGCTGCTGACCATGGCCGACCGCTCCGTGATGGTGGTGACCCCCGATATCCCGGGGCTGCGCGCCGTGCAGGGTGCGATCGAAGCGCTCAACGATGCCGGCGGCTTCGGCGAGCAGATGCTCTTCGTGCTGAACCAGCCCTCTGCCCACAACGCGATCAACAGGGAGGACATCGAGCGCCACCTCGTGGTGCCGATCGCGCTGCAGGTGCCGCACGACGGCGAGGCCAATAGCCGTGCCATCAACGCCGGTCAGCCGGTCGTGGAGATGGCGCCCCGCTCGCAGATTGCCGAGTCCATGCGCAGGCTGGCCGGCCTGGTCTCGGAGGCACCGGCGGCCGAGCAGGCCGGGGACCAGGAGCACGGCGAGCGCCGCGGCGGACGTTTCGCCGGGCTGCTGCGTAGAAACTGACCCCTTCGGATATCCTTGCGACCAGCTTGGGGGCCCTGGAGGATCCGTGGCCGAGACTGACGTCCGCCTCGAACGGGTATCGAAGCACTTTCACGACGTCGTCGCCGTTGACGACCTGACCCTCGACATCGAGCGGGGTGAGTTCTTCTCGCTGCTCGGCTCGTCAGGCTGCGGCAAGACAACGACGCTGCGCATGGTCGCCGGTCTCGAGGACACCACGACCGGCACGATCTACCTCGCCGGGCAGGACGTGACCAACCTTCCGCCCTTCAAGCGCAACGTCAACACGGTCTTCCAGAGCTACGCCCTCTTTCCCCACCTCAACGTCTACGACAACGTTGCCTTTGGTCCGCGCCGGCAGCACGTGCCCGAGCAGGACGTCCGCCGGCGCGTCCGCGAAATGCTCGAGCTGGTTGAGCTGCCGGGATATGAGAAGCGCAAGCCGAACCAACTTTCGGGCGGTCAGCAGCAGCGCGTCGCCCTCGCCCGGGCGCTGATCAACCAGCCCCGGGTGCTCCTCCTCGACGAGCCACTCGGGGCCTTGGACCTGAAGCTGCGCAAGCAGATGCAGCTGGAGCTGAAACGCATCCAGACCGAGGTGGGCATCACCTTCGTCTACGTCACTCACGACCAGGAAGAGGCAATGACGATGTCGGACCGGATCGCGGTCATGCGCGCGGGCCGGATCGAGCAGCTGGGCACGCCCGAGCAGCTCTATGAGCAGCCACAGACCCGCTTCGTTGCCAGCTTCCTGGGCGTCTCCAATCTGCTCGCCGGCCGGCTCGAGTCGGTCGAGGGCACGCATGCGCGCATCATGCTGGACAACGGCACGCTCGTAACCGCCCCTGCCGACGGCCTGGCCGCCGGCACGAGCGTCGATGTCGGCGTGCGGCCGGAGAAAGTGCGCCTCCTGCCGAGCACGGGCAGCGCCACCGCCGGCCGCGACCTGAACGTCCTCGAGGGCAGCATCAGGGACGCGAGCTACGTCGGCGTCAGCACCCAGTACGTGGTCCGCGTCGACGAAGGCCACGATGTCGTCGTATACGCCCAGAACCTCGAGACCACCGGCAGCGGCGAGCAGCACTCGGTAGGCAAGCGGGTGCAGCTGTCGTGGAAGCCGCAGCACACCTTCGTGGTCGCGCACGATGCCATCGATCCGGATGAAGGAACTGCCACAGGAGGAGCAGCTCATGCCTGATGTTCGCCGCCAGTCCCCCCTCGACTCGGTCGTGCGGCACGCCCTCATGCGCGGCCTGACCAGACGTCGCTTCCTGCGTCATGCCGGACGTGCCTCGCTGGCCGCCGGCGCAGCTGTCTCGCTGCCGGCGCTGCTGGCCGCCTGCTCAACCCCGCCCGCCGCCACTCCCCAGGCCACCCCGGGGCAGGGCACTCCGCCGGCCGGTACGCCTCCGCCCGCCGGCGACACGCTCAACTTCGCGAACTGGCCCTTCTACATCGATCAGGATGAGGACAGCGGGGCGAGCGACACGCTGCAGCAGTTCACCAGCGAGACGGGTATCCAGGTCAACTACCAGGAGCGGATCGAGTCCAACGACGGCTTCTTCGGCACCATCGCGCCCGCGCTCGCCGCCGGCCGGAGCACCGGCTGGGACCTGATCGTGGTCACCGACTGGATGGTCGCCCGCCTCATTCGTCTGGGCTATCTCGAGCAGATCAACGTCGATAGCGAGGTGCCGCAGTTCGTGGCCAACGCTGCCGATGCCTACAAGAACCCCTGGTATGACCCGAACAACGGCCACAGCGTCCCCTGGCAGTCCGGCTTCACGGGCATCGGCTACAACATCGCCCTGACCGGACGCGAGATCACCAGCATCAACGACCTGTGGGACGAGGAGTTCCGCGGCCGAATCGGCATGTTCAGCGAGATGCGCGACTCGATGAACTTCGCCATGCTCAGGCTGGGCATCGACCCCGAGCAGGCAACGCTCGAGGACGCCCAGCGAGCCGCCCAGGAGCTTCTCGCTCAGGCGCCGCTCGTGCGGGCCTACTACGGCAACGAGTACGCCGAAGCGCTGGCCAATGGCGACGTGGCGATCACCATGGCCTGGTCTGGCGATGTGTACCAGCTGCAGGCCGACAACGAGGATCTGCGCTTTGTCATCCCCGAGGAGGGCGCCAACCTGTGGGTCGACAACATGTGCATCCCTCGTGGCGCCGAGAACCCGACCGCAGCCAAGCAGATGATGGACTTTGTCTACGACCCGGAGATCGCCGCCCAGATCGCCGGTTACGTCCAGTTCATCTCGCCGGTGCCCGCGGCGCGTGACGTGCTCGCCGCTTCGGACGACGAAGAGGAGCAGGAGCTGGCCGACTCGGAGCTGATCTTCCCGAGCGACGAGACGCTGGCGCAGACGGTCGGCTACCCGAACCTCGACGAGGAGGCCGAGCGGCAGTGGCAGGAGCTGTTCCAGCAGATCGTCCAGGGCTGAAGCGAGGGAGTTTGCTGCCCGGATGACGGCGATCGGGGGGGCCCGCGCGCGGCCGACGCTCGGCCGCCGGCTCCGGTCTGCCGCTCCCTACCTGCTGCTGCTGCCCGGAGGGCTGTGGCTGCTGGTCTTCTTCTTCGTGCCCATGGCGACGATGTTCTCGATGTCGCTGCAGGAGGGCACTCTGGCGACGGGCTTCCAGCTGACCTTCAACTTCGAGATCTACCCCGAGGTCATCCAGCGCTGGAGCACTCAGCTGGTGCGCAGCTTCCAGTACGCCTTCATGGCGACGGTCGCGGCGATCCTGATCGGCTACCCGCTGGCGTACACGATCGCCTTCCGCGGCGGGCGCTTCAAGAGCATCCTGCTGCTGCTGGTCATCCTGCCGTTCTTCACCAGCTACCTGATCCGGACGATCAGCTGGAAGTTCATCCTCGCCGACCAGGGCTTCGTGCTCGGCACCCTCAAGGAGATTGGCATCCTGGAGTCGGGCTTCCACGTGCTGGCCACGGGCACGGCGGTGATCAGCGGCATCACCTACAACCTGCTGCCCTTCGCGGTGCTACCGATCTACGTCTCGCTGGAGAAGATCGACAAGCGTCTGCTCGAGGCAGCGGGCGATCTGTACTCGTCGCGCATCTCGACGTTCCTTCGGGTGACCCTGCCGCTGTCCATGCCCGGCCTGTTTGCCGCAACGCTGCTGGTCTTCATCCCGGGCTTCGGCGACTTCGTCAACGCGGAGTTCCTGGGTGCCCGAGACACGACGATGGCCGGCAACGTGGTCCAGCGCCTGTTCCTGACCAACAATGACTATCCGCAGGCGGCAGCGATCAGCTTTTTGATGATGGGTCTGATCCTGGTCGGAATCGTCCTCTACACACGCCTCGTGGGCACGGAGGAGCTGACGCGCTGATGGCCCGGGCCGCCGCCGCCAAGCCGCTCGTCGAGCCGATCCCGGCGGCTCGGCGCCGCATGTCGCTGGGCCGGCGCGTGCTGCACTGGGCGCTGCCGGTCTATACCGCGCTGGCGGTTGCGTACCTGCTGCTGCCCATCGCGGTGATGATCATCTTCGGCTTCAACAACCCGGCCGGGCGGTTCAACTTCACCTGGCAGGGCTTCACGCTGGCGAATTACGCGTCGGTCTTCAACCTGCCGGCGCTCAACACCGCGCTGACCAACAGCCTGATCGTGGCGACTATCTCGACGATCGTCGCGACCGCGCTGGGGACGTTGATCGCGCTGGCACTTACGCGCTACCAGTTCCGCGGCCGCGGCCCGGTCAACCTGCTCGTGTTCATTCCCATCGCCACGCCCGAGGTGGTCCTGGGCGCCTCGCTGCTGGCGATGTTCCTGGCCGTCGGCATGGCCCGCGACATCGGCACGATCACCATCGCGCACATCCTGTTCAACATAAGCTTCGTGGTGGTGACCGTGCGGGCCCGCATCGCCGGCTATGACCGCATGCTCGAAGAGGCCGCCATGGACCTCGGCGCCAACGAGTGGACGACCTTTCGCAAGGTCACCTTCCCGCTGATCTTTCCGGGCGTGCTCGCCGCCGCGCTGCTCGCCTTCGCCCTGTCCATCGACGACTTCGTGGTGACCCTTTTCACCGCCGGGCAGACGACGACCTTCCCGCTGTGGGTCTACGGCGTCTCGCGCTTCGGCGTGCCGGCCGAGGTCAATGTGATGGGCACGATCATCTTCGCAATCGCGCTCGTCTTCATCCTCGGCTACATCGTCATCCAGCGTCGCTCAGCCGGCTCCCAGGCGACGCTGCCTGCCTCGATCCGCGCGCCGGAGGCGGAGCGCTGAGGAGCCGGGCCCTCCCTCGCTAGGCCGTCAGCTCGCGGGCGAACTCACGGAACGTGTCGACGTACTCGTCGATCTCCTGATCGGAGTGCTGCACCGACAACGTCCACTGGTCGTCCGGACCGGGCGGCAGAAGCACGCCGCGGTTGGCCAGGTAGAAGAACGACGCCGCCCACAGTTCCGAGTCAAGGCCGATGAAGTCGCGGTAGTTGGTCACCCGCGCCGGCGTGAACATGACGCAGCCCTTGGGGCCCACATTGACCGCATAGCCCGGCAGGCCGTACTCATCGACCACCTGCTGGCAGCCGTCGTTCAACCGCCCGGCAAGCGCGTGCAGGCGCGGATAGGCGTCGGGAGTCAGGATCCTCGTCAACACTGCCAGCCCGGCGGCCATCGAGAGCGGGTTGCCGTTGAAGGTGCCCAGGTGGGCGACCCGCGTGGCGCCGCCCGGAATGGTGGTGTGGGTGAGGCCGGTAGTGGGATCGGTGGCGCGGTCGGGCAGCTTCTCGATCACGCCCATTACCTCACCACGCCCACCGAAGGCGCCGATCGGCACGCCGCCGCCGATGCTCTTGGCCAGGCAGAACAGGTCGGGTCTGACGCCAAACCACTCGGTCGCCCCGCCATAGGCCAGCACCACGCCCGTCTTGACCTCGTCGAAGATGAGCACCGCGCCATGGGCGGTAGCCAGCTCGCGAACCCGCTCGAGATACCCGGGCAGCGGTGGCACCACACCGATGTTGAACTGGACCGGCTCGATCAGGATCGCCGCGATTTCGCCCCTGTGGCGCTCGAGGATCCGCTCGAGCGCGTCGGGGTTGTTGTAGGGCGCAACCACCGTCTCCTCGGAGCGTGAGCGGGGAAGGCCGGCTGAGGCGGGGACTGTGGCCGGTGCGTCGGCGGGGCCCATCAGCTCACGCGGCGGCTGGATGCTGACCAGCACGTCGTCGTGATGGCCGTGGTAGCCGCCCTCGAACTTCAGGATCTTCTCGCGCCCGGTGTAGCCACGGGCCACGCGTACGGCGTCCATGGTCGACTCGGTGCCGGAGTTGCTGAAGCGCACGAGATCGGCGCCGAAGCGCTCCTTGATCTCCTCGGCCAGGGTGATGCCGTCCTCGACCGGGAACGTGTAGCAGGTGCCGTTGGCGACGCGGTGCTGCAGCGCCTCGGCCAGGGCGGGATGCGAGTGGCCGGCGGCGAGC
>DATLGJ010000023.1:0-26877 GCA_035540555.1 Candidatus Limnocylindrales bacterium
CTACGCCGACCCCACCGCCGGCGACGCCGACGCCCACTCCACCGCCGTCACCCCCACCCGCATCGCCGTCGCCGGCCGCTCCTTAGCCAGTGGCTGACGGGCCCTTCGAGCCGCACCCGCGGTGGAGCACGGCGATCCTGGGTGGCATCGCGCTGACCGTGGCGATGGTCGCCGCAGGGCTGTGGGCGCTTACCGCCGACCTGCCACTGCTGTGGCTCTTCATCGGCCCGTGGGTGCTGGTCGGTCTGCTCCTTGTCCTATGGGGCTGGCAGCGCCGGCCACGGAGATAGCCTGCCTGAGCGGTGCACGGCCCGATCGGGCATGGCGTCAGGCGGTCGAGCCGAAGACAGCGAGGCCGGGCTGGGTGGCCCGGCTCAGCTCCTCCATCGTCTCGAAGTCCTGCGAGCGAAGGTCCGTGAGCGACTCGTCGCTGACAACCGAAGCCCATAGCTCGCTGGCCATGAACGCCGCGTAGGCGGCCTCATCCCGCCACAGGTAGACCCCGCCGTACACACCGTCGCCCGGCGCCTTCAGCCAGATCTTGGCCAACAGGCCGGGTACGACAGACATCATCTCGGCGAACTCCCGGTTGGCCTCGATGAAGTCCTCATCGCTGACCTCGCCGATCCTGTAGGTGACGACCTGGACGTGCACCCTGCCCTCCCTGCTGCAACATCGGGTCGCGCGAGCCTACCAAACCCGCGGGTCACAGCTCGACGATCGTTGCCCCGTCGCCGCCCTCGCCGCGCTCCCCCGGACGCCACGATCGGACCAGCGGGTGGCCGCTCAGCATCGACCGCAGCGCGTCCCGCAGCGCGCCTGAGCCGTGACCGTGAACGATCGTGAGGCGACTGGCGCCGGCCACCGCCGCTCGATCGAGGTGCTGGTCGAGCAGCTGAGTCGCATCGTCCACCCGCGCGCCTCGAACGTCGAGGGTGGATGGGACCGCGCGCGGAGCGGTGGCAGGCGTGACAGGCGGCGCCGCGAGCGGGTCGGGCCGCTGGCCGGCCCCCGGCGCCGGCGCCAGGCCCCGGGTCGGCACCTCCACGCGCAGGCTGCCCGCGACGATCGTCGCGCGCCCCGCCTCCTCATCCAGCTCGACGATACGACCCTGCCAGCCATCAGGCGCGCGCACGTCCATCCCCAGCGCGAGCAGAGGCGGCGTCGTGGGCGGCTCAGCAGCCTCTTCGGGGAGAGCGTGAGGCGCGGCCCGAGCCTCGAGCGCAGTCAGCGTCTGGTCGAGCAGCTCCTCGGTCAGGGTCTGACGAGCAAGCAGCTCGCGCGCTGCGCGGACCTCTCTGTGGACCTCTGCCAGGGCCTCGTCGGCAGCACGACGTGACTCCTCGAGCGTGGACGCACGCTCCGAGCGGGCCTGCCGGCGCTCGTCCTCCGCCGCTGCTCGGGCCTGGCGGGCTCGCTGCTCGGCTTCGGTCGCCCGGACCAGCGCCTCCTCGGCCGACTGCTGAGCGTGGCGGATCGAGGCCAGCGTCTGCTCGAGCTCGACCTCGGCAGCACTGAGCCAGCTGCGTGCGCTCGCTACCAGACCGCCCGGCAGGCCGAGCCGCTCGGCGATCGCGAAGGCATGGCTGGTGCCGGGCAGACCGATCGACAGGTGGTAGGTCGGGCTGAGCGTCTCCAGGTCGAATTCCACCGAAGCGTTGCGGGCGAGCGGCTGGTTGTACGCGTAGGTCTTGAGCTCGGCGTAGTGGGTGGTCGCGGCGACGATCGCGCCGACCCCGATGAAGTGATCGAGCAGCGCCTGGGCCAGCGCGGACCCTTCGGTCGGGTCGGTGCCCGCACCCAGCTCGTCGAGGAGGACCAGGTCCTTCGGGCCGGCCGCCTCGACGATGCGTACGATGGCGCGCATGTGGCCCGAGAACGTCGACAGGGACTGGGCCACCGACTGCTCGTCGCCAATGTCGGCAAAGACATCAGCGAACACCGGCAGCCGGCTACCAGCGGCCGCGGGCACATGCATCCCCGACTGGTGCATCAGCGCAAGCAGCCCGAGCGTACGAAGGGTGACCGTCTTGCCACCGGTGTTGGGGCCGGTTATCACCAGCGCCCGGTAGTCCCCCCCTACCCGGATATCGATCGGCACGACAGGCCCGGAGAGGCCGGGATGACGAGCGGACAGCAACTCGACCTCGCCATCCTCCGAGGATGCCGCACGGACGGCATCCATCTCCTCGGCCAAGCTCGCCCGCGCGGACCAGAGATCGAACCTGGCCAACGCCTCGAGCGTCGCCGAAAGCGCCGCCGACTGGCTGGCCACGAGCGCGGAAAGCTCATCGAGGATGCGCTCCTCCTCTCGTTCGACAGCCAGCTGCGCTTCCCGCCAGGCGTTGCCGAGCTCCATCACCGCCAGTGGCTCGATGAACAGCGTCTGGCCGCTCGCCGACTGGTCGTGGACGATGCCCTTGACCCGACCCTTGGCGTCCGCGCGGACGGGGATCACGTAGCGACCGTTGCGCAGTGTGATGATCGGGTCCTGCAGCGCGCCGGCAAGCTCGCTGCCGTGGACCATCTGCTCAAGGCGGCCGCGCAGCCGCTCATAGGCCACGCGGACCTGACGCCGCAGCCCGCCAAGGGTCGGCGAGGCGCTGTCGAGCAGATCTCCGGCCGGGTCGATGCTCGTCTCGAGGCGATTGCGCAGCGCCGGCAGGGTGGCAATCTCACGCGCGAGCGCGTGCAGCAGCGGTCGGCGCTCGTGACGCAGCGCGTCACTCAGCCGTACCGCGGCAACCAGCGTGTCGGTCACCTCCAGCAGCTCCGCCCCGGACAGACGACCGCCGCGGCTGGCCCGTTTCAGGTGAGGCTCGATGTCCCGCGCGCCGCCCACCCCGGTGTCGGGACGGTCGGCCAGGAATGCCCGTGCCTCATCGGTCTCGTCCAGCAGGCGTCGGACGACGATGGGGTCAGACGAAGGCTCGAGCGCCTCGGCGAGGCGACGCGACGGGGAGAAGGCGGTGAGCGCGGCGAGGCGATCGATGACCAGGGGCAGCTCGAGGATCTGCCGACTGCGCCGGTCGGTCATCGCGAGATGGCCGGGCTGTCGTGCAGCCAGAAACGCAGCGGTGCGCTCGCCCACGGCTCGGCAGCGTAGGCCACGCCAATCCGCGGGCCGCTTGCCACCTGCCGGGCGGCTGGCGCCCGCTGGCCGGTGTCAGCCGCGGGCCGTTCCAGCCAGAGCTGCTCGCCGGCCGTGAGGTCGTGGCCACTGAAGGTGCGGGTGACGGCCATTGCCTGGCACAGGCGGGCCGGACCGGCGCACAGCCGGCTTGCCGGGTCGTGGACACGGCCGCGACGACGGCGCATGACGTCCTCGCCCTCGAGAGGCTCGAGTGCGCGCAGAAGCACCGCCCCCGCCGTGCCTTCTCGGTCGGCCACCACGTTGAGGCATTGGTGAAGGCCGTAGATGAGGTAGACATACGCGTGGCCCGGCGGTCCGAACATCGGGCCCGTGCGATTGGTCCGACCGGCTCGGGCATGGCTGGCCCGGTCATCGGGGCCCAGGTAGGCCTCCGTCTCGACGATCCGCCCCCGGCAGGTGAGGCCGCCGATGGTGGAGACAACGACCATCCCCAGCAGCCGGCTGGCCAGCTCGTCGGCGGTAACAGCGTAGAACTGGCGCTCGAGCGGGCTGCGCCGGGCCGGCTCAGCCGCTGATCGCGAGGCGCTGACGGCCATCGTGCTCCGTCGTCAGTCAGGCCGGCGCCGCGCTCACGTCGCCCGGCACCAGGGACGACAGCAGCGCACCGAGATGAGGGCCTGGCTGTGGCCCGAGGACGAGCAGCGGCGGCACTGCGCGCTCCACCTCATGCGCCGTCCAGTCCGCGAATGCGAGCGCCCACCTCCTGGCGCAGTCTGCCGCCGATGGCCTCGACCAGCCCGTCAAGCTCGGTCTCCGCGGTGGCCGGATCGGCTATGCCGACGACCAGGCGGTAGGCAAGGCTGATCTCGTCGTCAGCCAGCGGCCGGCCCCGGTAGCGGTCGAACAGCACCACGTCGTGTAGCTGCTCGCCAGCGACCTGCCTGATCAGCTGCTCCACATCTGAGCTGGGGGTCGCCTCGCCGACGACCACTGCCAGGTCTCGATCAACGAGCTGGGCGGCTACGCGGCCGAGCGCGGGTTGGCGCGCGGACGACTCGAGGGCCTCGAGGTCAATGACCGCCACGATGGCGCGCTCGGCGCGCACGCCGGCCTGTCGCAGATAGCGCGGATCAAGCTCGCCGACGCGCCCGATCGATCGCTGCGCGCCATCCGATCCGTGCTCCGCGAGAACGACCTCGGCGGTGCGACCGGGATGCTCGACCGCCACGAGCGGCTCGGCGACGCGGTAGGACAGACGCCGGTGACACAGCCGCTCGGCGAGCCATTCGAGCAAGCCCTTGGCGTCAGCCACGTCAGCTGCCCGGGGCTGTTCCGCCCAACCCAGCGGCTGGAGATTGCCCGCCAGCACTATCGCCAGCCTGCCTGACTGCCACGGCTGGCCGTCGCGGTACTCGTGAACCGGACCCAGCTCGAAGAGCGCGACGTTTTCCCGGCGCTGACGCTCGTTGACGACCAACGCTGCAGTCAGCCCGGGCAGCATCGATCGGCGCATCTCGGAACGATCGGCGCTGATCGGGTTGGACAGGCGAATGGTGGCCGGGTCGTCCGCAGGGAACCCAAGCCGAGCGTGGTCGGCGGGGCCCACGAGCACGTGGCTGATCATCTCGCTCAGTCCGCGCCCGGCGAGCAGCTCGCGCAGCTGATCGACGAACCGGCGGGGGTCGGGCCGATGGGGTGGCGTCTGGCTGGCCGGGAGATAGACGGGCAGCTGCTCGTATCCGTGGAGGCGGGCGATCTCCTCCGCCACGTCTGCCTCGATGACCATGTCCCGACGATGGGTCGGCACGACCGCGACAAGTCCGTCCTGAGCCGCTGCGTCCATCGGCGCGTCACCGACTACTACCGGCACGCGCAGGTTGGCGCCGTCCTCGGGCTGCTCGGTGGCGATCTCTACCCGCCGCAGCAGGTCGCGCATCTCCGCGGCGGACAGGCGCGCGCCCAGCAGGCGGTTCACGCGTGCCGGGCGGAATGCGAGCCGCGTCGGCTGTTCGTCGACAGGGTTCGTATCGACCACGCCGACCGCCGGCCTACCACCGGCCCAGGCCGCCAACAGCTGGGCGGTGCGGTCGGCGCCCAGTCGGGCCAGTCGCCACTCCTGACCCTTCTCGAAACGCTGGCTGGCCTCGCTGCGCAGGGCGTGCCGCTGAGCGGTCCGACGAATGGCGACAGGATCGAAGATCGCCGACTCGACGACCACCGCCTTCGTCCCCTCCCCCACCTCGCTCGTCGCGCCGCCCATCACGCCCGCGATGCCGAGCGGTCCGCCGGGGTCGGCGATGAGCAGGTCGTCGGTGCTGAGCTCGCGCTCGACGTGGTCGAGCGTCCTGATCCGCTCGCCCCTGTGAGCGCGGCGGACGACGATGCGCCCGTCAGCGACTGCGGCCGCATCAAACGTGTGGATGGGCTTGCCAAGCTCGAGCATCACGTAGTTGCTGGCGTCGACCACGTTCGAGACCGGCCTCATCCCCGCCGCCATCAGCCGCAGCTGGACCTTCAGCGGTGCCGCACCGACGCTGAGCCCGTGCACGTAGCGCCCGACGAAGCGGCTGCACAGGTCCGCAGCCTCGATCCCTACCTCGAGATGGTCCGCACTGGTGTCGCCGCCCTCAGGCACTTCGATCGAGGGCCAGCGCACGCGCGCTCCGGTCAGCGCCGCGACTTCGCGCGCGAGGCCCACCAACGAGAGCAGGTCGCCGCGATTGGGCTTCACGTCCACGTCGAGGACCGTGTCCCCGACGATCTCCTCGAGTGGCGTTCCCAACCGGGCGTCGTCATCGAGGATGAAGATGCCGTCGGCATCCGCGCTCAGCTCGAGCTCGGCGCCGGAGCAGAGCATGCCGTTGCTGTCGGCACCCTGGATGCGCGTGAGCTCGATGCGGCGACCGCCCGGCAGGACCGAGCCGGGCAGCGCCACCGGAACGCGCTGGCCGGCGCTGATGTTGGTCGCGCCGCAGACGATGTCGAGCGGCTCGCCCGCGCCGACCGTGACGCGAGTGAGCGAGAGCCGGCCGGCGGAGGGGTGCGGTCGGACCTCGAGCAGCTCACCAACGACCACGCCGCGCCAGCCATCGCCGACCCGTTGGATACCCTCCACCTGCAGTCCGAGGCGGGTCAGGCCGGCCGCCAGATCCTCGACGTCGAGGTCCAGGTCAACGTAGTCGGCCAGCCAGGAGAGCGGGACGCGCATCGTCAGAACGCCTCGAGGAAGCGCATGTCGCCTTCCATCAGCAGGCGGATGTCGGGGATGCCGTAGCGCAAGCCGGTGATGCGATCCAGCCCCATGCCAAAGGCCCACCCCTGGTAACGCTCCGGATCAACGCCGCCGTTGCGCAGGACGACCGGGTGGACCATGCCGGCACCGAGGATCGTCACCCAGCCGCTGCGCTTGCACGCCGGGCAACCGGCGCCGCCGCAGATGAGGCAGGCAATGTCAAAAGCCACCGACGGCTCGGTGAACGGGTAGTAGCCCGGCCGGAAGCGCGTCGCCGGCGACCCGAACATGGCGCGGGCGAAGTCGTCCAGCATGCCGCGCAGATGGCCGAGCGTCGTCTCCTCGTCCACCATCAGGCCCTCGACCTGGAAGAACTCGAAGTTCCGATCGGCGGCGACGTTCTCGTAACGGAAGCAGCGGCCTGGCAGCAGCACCCGGATCGGTACGCCGAGGTCCCGCATCGCTCGGATCTGGCCCGGCGAGGTATGCGTGCGCAGCAGCAGCTGGCCGTCGCGCTCACTGGCGCGCGGGTCCTCGAGGTAGAGGGTGTCCCACAGGTCGCGGGCCGGGTGGTCGACGGGAATGTTGAGCAGCTGGAAGTTGAGCTCGTCCGTCTCGACCTCCGGTCCTTCGTAGGTCACGAACCCGAAGTGGCCGAAGAAGCGGCTGATCTCGCGCTGGGTCTCGATCAGCGGGTGAAGCGAGCCACGTGCCAGGCGGCGACCCGGCAGGGTTACGTCCGTCTGCTCAGAGGCCAGGCGGACCTCAAGGGCGATGTCGTCGAGTCGTAGCCGGCGGGAGGCAACGGCGGCCTCGAGCTCCTCCCGAAGCGGGTTAGCAAGTGCTCCCACCCTCGGGCGGTCCTCCGCGGGCAGGCCGCCGATGCCGCCGAGCACGTTCTTGAGCTGGCCCTTGCGTCCGAGGTACTCGGCCTCCACCGCGTCGAGTGCAGACGGATCCGCCGCCCCTGCTATGGCGGCCAGGGCGCGCTCTCGAAGCGCGTCGAGCTGGGTGGAGAAAGAGGCCAGGTCCACGGCTTGTTTGCCGCTACCTGGGCTTGGCGACCTCGGCGATGCTGGCAAAGGTGGCCGCATCGCGGACGGCGATGTCGGCCAGGACCTTCCGATCGAGGGCCACGCCCGCCTTCTTGAGCCCACTCATCAGCGAGCTGTAGGTCAGGCCGTTCTGCCGGGCGGCGGCGTTCAGCCGGACGATCCACAGTCCGCGCATCTGGCGCTTGCGCTGCTTGCGGCCGACGTATGCGTAGGCCATCGCATGGAGCAGTGCCTCGCGCGCTGGCTTGACCAGCTTGGAGCGTGTTCCGCGCCGACCCTCGGCCTGCTTCAGCAGGCGCTTATGGCGCTTGTGGGCGGCAACGCCGCGCTTGACTCGTGCCATCGTTTCGCCTGCGCCTACAGGTAGGGCAGCATGCGGCGAACCTGCCGCTCGTTGCCCGGGTTGAGCACGGCCTTGCCGGCGTAACGGCGGGTACGGCGCGACGACTTGATCTCCAGGTGGTGGCCGCGCCACGCCTTCACCCGGACGATCTTGCCGCTGCCCGTCGCGCGGAAGCGCTTCTGGGCGCCCTTGTGGCTCTTGATCTTTGGCACTTGCTGCTTAGCCTCCTGCCGGCCGGGCCGGCGTGCTGACTGCCGGCTCGCGCGGCTTGGCCGCCTGCTTGGACGAGGCGCCCTGCTCTGCCTTGGCCGCCTGGTCGGGCTTGGCCCGGGCCGGCTTGGCATGGTCGCTTTCGGCGGGCTCGCCATCAGATGCTTCCACGGGACTCTCCGAAGCCGTGCTGTCGGCCTGGTCCGCCCGTGCGGCCGTCTCTGTTGCTGTGTCTTCCTCGCGACGCTGTGACTTTGGCTTGTGGGACGAGGCGATGACGAGCGACATCGAGCGACCTTCGAGCAGCGGCTGCCGCTCAACGGTGCCGTGCTCCTCGACCAGCCCGGCGAACCGCATCAGCAGGTCCCGCCCCAGGTGGGCGTGACTGACCTCGCGGCCGCGAAACTGGCAGGTCACCTTGACCCGATCGCCATCCTCCAGGAATTGTATTGCGCGTCGTACCTTGGTCTCGAAGTCGCCGCGGCCGATCTTCGGCTTGATCCGGATCTCCTTGAAGTCGACCGACCGCTGGTGCCGGCGCGCCTCCTTCTCCCGACGAGCCTGTTCGTACTTGAACTGGCCGTAGTCAAGCAGGCGGGTGACCGGCGGAGCGGCCATGGGTGCGACCTCGACGAGATCCAAACCTCGCTCCTGCGCGAGCCGGAGGGCTTCTGGCGTGGGCATCACGCCCAGCTGCCTTCCCTCCTCATCCACAACCCGCACCTGCGGAATGCGGATCATCTCGTTTATTCGCAGGTCTCGACTCAGGCTTGATCCCTCGTAGGCACTAGATGTTGTCTGTCCGGGGCACACGACGGCGAAACGTCGGGTCCGCGGGCCCGCGGACTATAGCACGCGGGTCGCCTCATAGTCTACGACGCCAGGCGCCCCAGACGCTCCCGCCATCCTGTTCCGCTCGATGGGCGGCGGTACTCGTGCCGACCCTCTCCGTCAGCCTGGACGGCGCTCAGCTGCCTCCCGGGCAAGCCTGTCGGCCAGCTCTTCCCACCCGACCGCCGGCTGCTGCTCCCCGGCCCGCGTGCGCGGCGCCGCGCTGCGCGCCTCGATCTCGCGGTCGCCCAGCACAAGCATGTACGGCACCTTCTGCTCCTGCGCGACGCGGATCTTGTTCTGCATCCGGTTCGACGAGTCGTCGACATCGACCCGCAGGCCGCGAGCGCGCAGCAGGTGGGCCAGCTCGCCGGCGGCCTCGTTGTGGCGGTCGGCGATTGGCACCACAACCGCCTGGACCGGGGAGCACCAGAAGGGCAACGCCCCGCCGAAGTGCTCGATCAGGATCCCGATGAAGCGCTCAAGTGAGCCATATATCGCGCGGTGGATGGCCATTGGTCGCTGCTGCTGGCCGCTCTCGTCGACATAGGTCAGGTCGAAGCGCTCGGGCAGCATGACCAGGTCCACCTGGATCGTCGCCATCTGCCACTCGCGGCCCAGCGCGTCATCGATGTAGATGTCGATCTTGGGCGCGTAGAATGTGCCGTCCTTCTCCTTCACGCCGAACTGGGCACCCGACTCGCGCAGGGTGTCGAGGATGTAGCCCTCGGCCCGCCCCCACAGGCCAGGGTCGCCGAGCGCCTTATCGGGCTTGGTGCCGAAGACGTACCGCGGCTCGAGGCCGAACCAGGAGTACACCTCCTTTACCTCGCCGAGCAGCGAACGCAGCTCGTCACCCAGCTGGTCGGGGCGGACGTAGACATGAGCGTCGTCCTGGATGAAGTGCCGCACTCGAGTCAGCCCCGACAGGGTGCCTGAGCGCTCGTTGCGGTGCAGCCGACCGAACTCGCTGAAGCGCAGCGGCAGGTCGCGATAGGAGCGGACGCGCGATCGGTAGATGAATGTGCTCTCGGGGCAGTTCATCGGCTTGAGGCTGAACGGTTGGCCCTCGACGTCCACCTCGAACATGTTCTCTCGGTAGAGCGGCCAGTGGCCCGATTGCTCCCACAGCTTGCCGTGGACGAGGATCGGCGTGCTCACCTCCTGGTAGCCCCGTCGCTCCTGGACCTCGCGCACGGCCGCTTCCAGCGTGCGCCACAGGCGCTGGCCCTTGGGGTGCCAGAACGCCGAGCCCGGGCTGACGTCATGGAAGCTGAACAGGTCGAGCTGCACGCCCAGCCGTCGATGGTCGCGCTTCTTGGCCTCTTCCCGCCGCCACAGGTATTGCTCGAGCTCCTCCTGGCTCGTCCAGACCGTCCCGTAGATGCGCTGCAGCATCGGCCGCTTCTCGTCGCCGCGCCAGTACGCGCCGGCCACCGACAGCAGCTTGAACGGCCCGATCCGTCCCGTCGACTCCACGTGCGGGCCCCGGCAGAGGTCGACGAAGGGGCCGTGCTGGAACGTGGACACCTCCGGTGGCGACTGCCGTGCGGCCTGGGCTGCGCTGCGCAGGTCGTCGAGGATCTCGACCTTGTAGGGCTGGTCGTGGTCGACGAAGAACTGCCGGCCTTCGTCGGGGTCGAGCACACGCCGCTCGAAACGGTGATCTGCTCGGACCGACTCCGCCATGCGTGCCTCGATCGCGGCCAGGTCCTCGGGCGTCAGCGCGCGCGGCAGCTCGAAGTCGTAGTAGAAGCCGCCGCTGATCGCGGGGCCGATGCCCAACCGCGTCCCCGGGAACAGGTCCATTACCGCCTCGGCCATGACGTGGGCTGCCGAGTGGCGCATCGGATCGAGCGGGTCCCCCGCTTCGGCGTCCAGCAGCTCCTCTGCCGATCCCCGCGCCGGCGCTTCAAACTCGAGCTCTTCCTGTTCAACCGCCATCGTCGTACTCCTCGGAATCAGAAAACCCTTCGCCCCGACAGGACGAAGGGTCATACCCCTCCGCGGTTCCACCCGCCTTCGCCAAGCCTGACTGGGAAGTCCCATGGGACAGGTGGCGCTCTCGTGGCCGCGATAACGGGCGGCTGCCGGACCGGTTCGCCGGTCGCTCGCGGGTGGTGCGCCACCAGCCGATCTGACCGCCCGGGCTTCCAGCCGGCGCATGCGCCTGCCCTGGCTCTCTGGGATCACGGCCGGGACGCGTGTCCCGCTCGACGCGTTGATCTATTTCGCTGCGAGTATACCGTCGGCTAGTCGTTGCCCCAATCGAGGAGCACGCACTCCTCGTCGCCTTCCACCCAGGCTCGATGGCCCGGGCGAATGTAGAGGACGTCGCCGGCCGAGGCAATGGTCTCGCTGCCGTCGTCCATGACGTAGCGGATGCGTCCGGCCAGGACGTATTCCCGGTGCGTCATCGGGCAGCTGGTCGCCCCCTCGGCAAAGGGAGCGAAGTCCTCTTCCCAGTTCCAGCCGGGTGCATAGCGCGAGAGCCACACCTCGCCATCGGCCAGCCTGACGACATCCATCCGGCCGTGCGCCAGCTCGTACGTTTCATCGGGTTGCGCGAACCGCTTCCGCTCGATGCCGACCATCTGATCTCCTCCTGACCCCTCCACCGAGATTGTCGTGGACGACACAAGCCTGCTGGGAGGTACCAGCGCGGCTGAGTACCTTTTGGCACTGTGTGGTGGGGGATGGTCAACTCCATGATGCCCCGGTGGCAAAACAGGCTCGTCCGGGGAGAGGCCTTCGCGGTCGCCGGGCCAGCAGTGATCTGCAGAAGGTGCTCGCCATGTCGAGCGAGCTGTCGCGTACGCTCGATGTGCGGCAACGGGCCAAGGTCATTGCCCGTCATCTGGCCGCCGCCGTAGGCGTCGATGAGTGCGCGATCAGCTATTGGGACAAGGCCGGCGACCGGGTGCTCACCTATGGTTACTACCCCGCCGAACGTGCTGCCGCGATCGAATCGGAGTACCTGCTGCGTGACTACCCGGAGACCCGCCGGGTCCTGACCGAGCAGGTATGCACGGTCATCGACGTCAACGACCCGCGCGCCGACCAGTCCGAGGTGAGCTACCTGCGCTCGATCGGCGCTGTGACATCGGCAATGCTGCCGCTCATCAGCCGCGACCAGTGCATCGGCTTGGTCGAGCTGTCCGCGCGGCGGCGCGTCCGCCTGGGGCCGAACCGCCTTGACCTGGCCCGCTCGATGGCCAACGAGGCCGCGATGGCCCTCGAGACGTCACGGCTCTACGAGCAGATTGAGCATCAGGCAATGCACGATTCCCTGACCGGCCTGCCCAACCGAGCGTTGTTCGTCGATCGCGTCGGCCAGGCCCTTGCCCGGGCCCGGCGGAGCAGAGGGCTGGTCGGCGTTCTGTTTGTCGACCTGGACCACTTCAAGCACGTCAACGATGGGCTGGGCCACGCAGCCGGCGATCACGTCCTGGCCGCGGTTAGCACCAGACTGCGTGAGGCGCTGCGGCCAGGTGACACGGTCGCCCGGCTGGGCGGCGACGAGTTCGGCGTGCTGCTCGATCCCATTGCCAGCGTTGGGGAGGCCGGTCAGGTGGCAGACCGGCTGCTCGAGTCGCTGCAGGCTCCACTCAACCTCGCTCATGCGGAATACGTCGTGACGGCCAGCATAGGCCTGGCCGTGGGCAGGGCCGGCGAGGCCGATGCCGAGCAGCTGCTGGCTGACTCCGACGTCGCCATGTACTCCGCCAAGCAGCGCGGTCGAGCGCGATGGGAGCCGTTCCGGTCGAGTCTGCGGGATGCAGCGCGGCACCGAGCCCACGTCGCCTCCAGCCTCTCCAGCGCTCTGGCCCGCGATGAGTTCGTCGTCCATTACCAGCCGATCTTCAGGCTGTCGAGCGGCAGGATCGAGGGCGTCGAGGCGCTCGTGCGCTGGCACCATCCGGAGCGCGGAATGGTCCATCCGACCGACTTCATCGCCATCGCCGAGGAAACCGGGCTGATCGTGGAGCTGGGTGGGTGGGTGCTCCGGACCAGCTGCGCCCAGGTCGCGGCATGGCAGCGGCTGCTGGGCCGCCCCGAGCTCGCGCTTCACGTCAACCTGTCTGCCCGCCAGTTCGAGCATCCGGCGGTCGTTCGCGAGGTCGAAGCCGCCTTGGCACTTTCCGGTATGCCGGCCGAGACACTGACCATCGAGATCACTGAGAGCCTGTTGGTGAATGACGCGCCCACGGTCATTCGCCGCATGAAGGAGCTGAAGCGGCTTGGCGTCAGGCTGGCCATCGACGACTTTGGCACCGGCTACTCGTCGCTCAACTACCTGCAGCGGCTGCCCATTGACACCCTCAAGATCGACAAGGCCTTCATCGACGGGCTGGGCACGGGCGACGCATCCCACGGCCTCGTCCAGGCCATCCTGCACATCGCCAGTACGCTGGGCCTCCAGGCCGTCGCTGAGGGTCTCGAGCGGCCCGACCAGCAGCCAGTGCTGACTGCGCTCAGCTGCGACCTGGCCCAGGGCTACGCGCTTGCGCGGCCGCACGACCCGTCAGAGATCGAGGCCCTGCTCGTCGCGATGCGCCCGGAGGCGCTGCACGCCGTCTAGCAACGTCGCCATGCTCGGGTGAGGGGATGGTGGGCGACACTGGACTCGAACCAGTGACCTCTTGCATGTCAAGCAAGTGCTCTAACCAGCTGAGCTAGCCGCCCTCGGGGCACATTCTACCGCGATTGCACCGAGCCGCCGGTCGGTTATCGGCAGCAAGTAGCCGAACCCGCGAGACTGCCTGCCCGTCGTTCAACGTGGCCAAGACTGCCTCCACGCGCACGGCCCCGCGGCCACGACGACGGCGTATGGTTGCAGTATGGCGAGCCTGCCGACCGGCACAGTCGCGTTCCTGATGAGCGACGTCGAGGGTTCCACGCGGTTGATCAGCGCGGTTGGAGAGGCGTTTCCGCATCTGCTGGCCGTGCACCACGCGTTGATGCGGACTGCTATCCAAACGCACGGCGGAACCGTGGTCTCCACCGAAGGCGACTCTGTGTTCGCCGTCTTCTCGTCCGCCCGCCTCGCGGTCAATGCGGCGATCGCGGCCCAGCACGCTCTGGCCAGGCATGGCTGGCCTACGGACGCGTCAGTCAGGGTCCGCATGGGTGTCCACGCCGGAGAGGCGTCGCTGGTCGACGGGCGGGACTACAGCGGCCTGGAGGTCCACCGCACCGCTCGCTTGATGGCGGCCGCGTGGGGCGGCCAGGTCCTCGTGTCGGACGCGGTCCGTGCCCTTGTCGGCGACACGCTGCCGGAAGGCGTCGGCCTGCTCGATCTCGGCGCGCACCAGTTGCGGGACATGCCCGCGCGAGAGCACCTGTACCAGCTCGTGGCGCCGGGCCTGGGCGTCGAGTTTCCTCCACCGCGCACGACAACCCTCACGACACCCACGAATCTGCCCGCATCGCTGACGACGCCTCGTGACACTTACCGGGCCGGGTGGCAGCGGCAAGACGCGGCTCAGCATCGAATGCGCGCGGATTCTGCTGGACGATTTCCCCGACGGCGCCTGGTTCGTCGCGCTGGATGCGGTCCGAGACCCGCAGCTCGTCATTCCAACGATTGCCCAGGCGCTGGGTATACCGGAGCAGCGTGGCCAGACGGCGGTCGAAGCGCTCACCAAGCGACTGGTCGAGGAGAAGGCGCTACTGGTTCTCGACAACATGGAGCAGGTGGTGGGGGCCGCGCCTGATATCGCCAGCCTGCTCCGGGCGACCACGTCGCTGGTCATCCTGGCCTCCAGCCGACAGCCACTGGCCGTCGCCGGCGAACAGGTGTACCCAGTGGCCTCGCTTGCCCTTCCGGCGGGAGTTGGTCGCCCGAATGACGATGTCCGAAACTCGGCCGCGATCGAGCTGTTCGTAGATCGTGCGCGCGCGCACCGTCCCGAGTTCTCGCTGACAGAGCGAAACGCGCCGGTGGTTACGGACATCTGCCGTCGCCTGGATGGACTGCCACTGGCCATTGAGCTGGCCGCGGCCCGCATCAACGTTCTGAGTCCGGAGCAGATCTTGGCGCGTCTTGATCGGCGCCTGACAGTGCTGGCGAGCTCCCGACGCGATCTTCCTGACCGGCAGCGCACCCTCCGCGGGGCCATCGACTGGAGCCATGATCTGCTTTCCGAGCCGGAACGCGTGCTGTTCCGTCGCTGCTCAGTATTCGCGGGCGGGATGGAACTGGACGCAGTCGATGCCGTGGTGGATCCCGAACGAGATCTCGGCACGGACATCCTCGATCTGACCACCGCGCTGGTGGAGCGCAGTCTGTTGCGCTCGGCACACGAGAACGAAGTGGCTCGCCTGACAATGCTCGAAACGATTCGCGAGTACGCGGCGGAGCGGCTCGAAGAGGCAGGCGAAACGGCGGAGATCGAAGAGCGCCATGCTGAGTACTACGCCTCGATGGGCGAGGCAGCCGCTGGTGTGATCCTCGACGCACGGCGAGACGAGATGCTGGACCGGCTGGAGCGCGAGCTCGGCAACCTGCGCGCTGCCATTGCCTGGTCTCTGCGAACGGGCAAGACTGACACCGGGCTACGCCTGACTACCGCGCTGAACGACTTCTGGCACCTTCGAAACCACATCCGCGAGGGAGTGCGCGCGCTCGAGGGTCTGCTGGCAGCGTCCAGCGGCCGAGGCGACACGGTCCTGCGCGCCCGAGCGCTGCTGATTGCGGGGGGTCTTCTGACCTGGCTGGCCGAAGGCGAACGTTCACGCGCCCTGGCCGAGAAGGGGACCGCGATGGCCGAGCGACTCGGCGATCTGCACGCTGTGGCGATGGGCAAGAACGGTCTCGGCTGGGCGGCCTTCTACGCGGAGCCGGAGCACTCCTTGGCGCTCTTCGTGGAGGCGACGGTCGCCGCGCGCGCAGCTGGCGACAGATCTACCGAAATGCAGTCCCTCATGGGCCAGGGACTGACCCACCTGCTGCTCGGTGATCTACATCAAGCAAGCGCTCGCGCCGACGAGGTCATCGAGATCGGCGATCGCATCGGGGCTCCGTACATCACTTCGTTCGCCCTGCTCCTCCACGGCATCCTCGCGGCCGAGAGAGGCGAGCTCGACGCAGCTCTCGACACGTACCGCGAGGCACTGCGACGGGCGCACGCCGCGGGCGCGCACGTGGGCACCGCGCTCGGGCTCGATGGGATCGCGTCTGTCGCCCTCGATCGCGGCGAGCTCGACCGCGGCGCACGCCTAAGCGCGGCCGCCGATCGTCTCCGCGAGGATATCGGCAGCCACATCACCTTCAGCGAGCTGGGTCGAGACCCCCCACTCAAGCGCGCGCAGCGGCTGATGACGGCGCCCGATTTTGATGCGGCCGTGGCGGCGGGCCGCCAACTGGGCGTGGACGAGGCCGTGTCGATGGCCCTGTGGGGCCCGCCGGAGCGCAATCGCCCTTGACTCCGGCGTGCTTGGTCGCTTCGCGAGCTGACCCGGCCCGACCCGAGCTCGATCCCGATCAGCCGCTGAGGTCATCCGAGCGGTAGACGATCTCGCCGTCGATCAGCGTCGTGAGCGGTCGCGTGGCCGCCAGCGTCGCCGGATCGACGCCTTCCGACAGCGCCTCGGCTGGAACGATCACAAGATCCGCACGCTGGCCAGCCACCAGCCGACCACGATCGGATTCGCCGGCCACAAGCGCCGGGTGCCCACACGCCGCTCGGAGCGCTGTGGGCAGATCGATGGCGTGTTCCGGACCGAGCGGATCGTCGGTCGGCACGAAGGGGTCACGTCGGCAGAGGGCGACGGCGATGCCGGGCCACGGATCAATCGGCTCGACCGGCGCGTCGGTGCCAAAGGGGATCAGCGCACCGCCGCCGAGCAGGCCAGCCAGCGGGAAGGAATGCCGTGCCCGGTCGTCCCAGGCCAGGCGCTCGATGGGTGCATCGGTCCGCAGGTGGACCGGCTGGACGGATGCCGCCACCCCGAGCGCTCCAAAGCGCGGAACGTCTTTCGGATCGATGAGCTGGGCATGCTCGATGCGGGCCATCAGCGGCAGCCGCGGCAGCTCGGCAAGGAGGTCGAGTGCCAACCGGACCGCAGCGTCGCCGATGGCGTGGACCTGACTGCTGATACCCGCAGCGGCTGCCCGACCGAGCTGCCGGGCCAGCTCCGCCGGCGTGTGCAGCAGCATCCCGCTCGGTCCGCCGGTCGGCGGTCGATCGCGACTGTCTGAGTACGGGGCGAGAAGCGCCGCGCTGCGCGAGCCAAGCGAGCCGTCGGAGAAGAGCTTCAGCCAGCCCATCGCGTACCGGTCCGCCCTGAGCGCGGCGAGCGCATCGCCGGTAACGTCCGGCGCAACGCGATCACCGCTGTGCAGACCCATCTCGACCGCCTCTCCCAGCTCGTAGTCCCGGATGGAGGCATGCACGCGGAGCGGAAGCCGGCCCTCCCGGGCGAGACGGCGATAGAGGCGCTGTCCGCGCCCCAACCCGGGCTGCGTGTCGAGCTCGCCCGGGTCGTGACACGCCACCACGCCAAGCGCCGCAAGCTCCGAAGCAACCTCCATCAGACCGCGTTCGAGAGCCATCGGATCGGGCTCCGGGATCGCCTCGTTGACCAGCGCCGCAGCGGTTTCGTGAAGGATGCCCGTCGGCCATCCGCTCTCGCCACGCCGAACCACTCCGCCCGCCGGATCGTTCGTGCGCTCGTCGATGCCGGCTCGCTCCAGGGCCGTCGGTGAAATCCAGCGGCTGTGGTGGTCGTGGGCCCATAGAGCGACGGGCCTGCCCGGAGCGACCTGCGCCAGCAGCGCGGCATCCGGCCAGCCACCGATGCGGGCCGGATGCCAGCCGTGGCCCAACAGCCAGCCCTCGCTGTCGCCCGCGGCCAGCCGGCGATGGTGGGCGTCTTCGATCTGCCGAAGGCAGCCGTCGAGATCGGGCGCGGCCGACAGGTCAACCTCGTCCCGTGCCCGGGCCAGCATCATCAGGTGGATGTGGGCGTCGGTCATCCCGGGCATCGCGGCCTGATCGGGGGCCAGCTCCCAGCGACGAGTGGACGAGCCACAGGCGGACTCGACCTCTGCCACCGATCCGGCTGCCACGATGCGACCGCCACGAATGGCCGCCGCCTCCACCCAGCCGAGGCCCTGCTCGCCGGCCAGCGTCGCTATCTGCCCCGTGATCAGCAGCTCAGCCGGGGCCGCCCTCAAGCGCGCAGCACCCTGCGCAGCTCCTCTCCCGCCAGCCCGACTCCGAGACCGAGGGCCAAGGCGACGCGGCACTTGGGCCCGTCCAGCGCCGAGAGCATTGCGCCGGCTCGCGCCCACTGCGCCCCGCCGCCCGGGAACGCGTAGGCGGGCATCGAGACGCCCGTCGGGCAGCGGGTGGTAAGGGCCACGGGGACTCCCCGCCCGATCAGCTCCTCAGCCGCCGCCAGCAGGTCCGGATGAGTGTTGCCGGTGCCATTGCCGGCAACGACCAGGCCAGCGAGGCCGGCATCGGCCGCCAGCCGCACGAGGCTCCCGTCCAGCCCGGTCACCGCGGTCACAAGGTGGACGGGTTCGGCGGCACGCTCGGGGATGGATGGCAGGCGCACCGGATGGCGCGGTTCCTCGACCACCACGCCGCTCTCCCCCACCGTCCCGAGGAACCCGCCGTTGCGGGGCTGGAACGCCTCCAGCGCCGATGAGTGCGCCTTTATCGCCCGGTCGGCCCCCAGAATGCGCCCGGCCAGGACCACCAGCCCACCCATGCGACGCAGCTCATCGGCCGCGGCGCAGCGAACAGCATCGGCCAGGTTGCGTGGCCCGTCGTAGTCCGGTTCGGCCGAGTTGCGCATGGCGCCGGTGACGACCACCGGCTTGTCCGAGTCAACGAGCAGGTCGTAGGCGAAGGCCGTCTCCTCGATGGTGTCGGTCCCCTGCACAACGACCGCCCCGGTGACGTCGTCGCGAGCCAGCTGCTCGTCCAGTAGACGGGATATGGCAATGAGCACGTCGAAGCCCATGTGTGCGGCCGGCACGAAGCCCCAGTCATGCGGCTCGACCTGGGCGATGCCGGCCAGTGCCGGGGTTCGCTCGATGATCTGGGCGCCGGTCAGGCGCGGCACGGCACCGCCGGCGGCGGCATCCGGCTGGCTAGCGATGGTGCCACCGGTGAAGACCGCGACGACGCTCATCGCGGCTCTCCTGATCGGTCATCCGGCGGTGTGCCCTCGACGTCCTCGACGTTGGCCGGCCCCGAGCGGCCCGGCAGCACGGGCGAGGCCGCGTAGGACTGCCCACCAAAGCTGTCGTCGACCAGGTCCAGCGCGATCGGCTGGGTCAGCGACCGCTGGGTCACCCCGACCGGATCGACCGGTTCGATGAGGTCGGCGTCGGCGCTCGTGCTATCGCGCGTCGGATGAGCCCAGACAACGGAGCCGACGGCCGACAGCAGGACGAAGACAGCGACACCTTGCAGCACCGGGCCGGGGCCGAGCAGGTCGGCAATGGGTCCCACGATCACGATGGGCAGGAAGCTGGCCACGCTGATGAGCATGTTGAGCACCCCGAAGACGCGGCCGCGGATGCCCGGCGGCAGCTCTTCCTGCAGCTGCGTCTGGGCAGGCACGGCAATGAAGGCATAGGCGATGCCCGCGCCGAAGGCGACCACGACAACGACCGACAGCAGCGACACAACCGGTCCCAGGTCGAGGGCATCGGTCACCGGCTGCGCGATGGCGAGCGCGCCCATGGCGATGCCCAGCGCAACCAGCCCAGCTTCGATGCCGCGGCGCCGCGAGAAGTACTTGCCATAAACGTTCAGTGCCAGCACGCCGGTGATCAGGCCCATGCCAAGTGGCAGGACCACGACCACGAAGTCACGCTCGCTGAGGCCCAGCGTATCCGTCGCATAGCCGGGGCCGAGCACCCCGAGCACACCCACCAGCGATGCGGTGATGGCCAGGTATGCCAGCGGCCAGAAGACCGTCCGCTTGTCGCGGATGTAGACCAGGCCGTCGCGCAGCTGCCCGATGGTCGTGGCCACCGCGCTGCCGGCCTCGCCGAGCGCCTGCGCCGGCCGGGAGACGCCGAGTTGGGGGTGGTAGGCCGGCAGGAACCAGCAGAGCAACGCCGCCAGCACGAAGAGGGCCGCCACGACGATGAGCAGCGCCGCATAACCGGCCAGGTTGACCACCAGCGGGCCGAGCAGGGCGAAGCCCAGGAAGAATGCGGCCTGCAGGGTGAAGATGTAGAGCGAGTTCGCGGCAAGCAGCTGGCGCCGCGCGACCAGCACCGGGATCATCGCCGCCTCGGCCGGGCCGAAGAACGTGGTGCCGGTAGCGATCACGATCGTGAGCAGATAGATGAAAGCCAGCTGGTCGCCGGTGAACAGGAGCAGCACGAAGGCGACCGCCCGTACCACATTCGATGCGACCAACACCAGCCGACGTTCCAGCCGATCGACGTACACACCGGCGATGGCGCCGAACAGGACCGCCGGCACGAGGAAGCTCAGGATCAGCAGGCTGACCGCGGTGTTCCGGAAACCCGGCTCGCTGATCGAGAAGACCTGCACGGTCAGCCCGAACAGGACCATGTTGGCGCCGATCTGGGTCGCGACCTGGGCCAGCCAGAGGTACAGGAACTTGCGATTGCGCAGGACGAGCAGCGGCGAATCAGGGGTGCCCGGGCGGCCGGTGTCCTCGGGCGTCCAGTTCTCCCCTGTCGGCAGGTGGCTAGCCATCGGTGGCCTCCGAGTCGACAGACGCGGGATCGATCGCTCCGACGAGCCGTCGTTCCACCTCTCGGCGCTCCAGCATCACCCGTCGGCCGCAGCCCTCGCAGCGCAGGCCGATGTCTGCGCCCACGCGGGTCACGCGCCAGCCCTGACTGCCGCACGGATGGCGCTTGCCGAGGGTCACGCGGTCACCGATGTGCAGCTCGACCACCGGCTCGCCGGCAGGCATGCCCGGGTCAGTGCTCGGTCGCGCCGGTGAACGTGAAGGCCGAGATGCGGACGGCGGGCACCAGCACGGCGCCCAGGAACCCGCGCAGCAGCCGGCGAGAGCTGCCCACGGCCTCGACACCTGCCAGCGCATCCAGGTAGCTCTGCGTGAAACGCAGGTTGCGTACCGGTCCGCGCACCTCCCCGCCCTCGACCAGGAACAGGCCGTCGCGGGTCATGCCGGTCACGATCGCCAGCTTTGGGTGGACTGGGTTGGTGTAGTGGAAGCGGGTCACGAGCAGGCCTCGGTCCAGCCCGCCAATGAGGTCCTCTCGGCTTGTGACGCCGGCGGCCATCATCTGGTTAAGCGGAAAGGGGCCCCACGGGTTGGGGGCAGGCAGGCCGTGCCCGGTGGATCGTCTCCCCTCGGTGGCGGCGGTCTGAGCGTCATGCACGACATCCACGCAGACACCGCGGTCAAGCAGGCTGACCTTCTGCTTGGCGACGCCCTCCCAATCGAAGGAGGCGGGCATGCCTGCAGGGTCGGTGGCGTCGTCCCAGATGGAGACCAGCTCGGAGCCGACCTTTCTGCCGCTTTCGAAGAACGAGCGTCCCTCCTGCACCGCGAGTGCCGAGAAGCCGAGGTAGCCGAGCATGTCGAGCAGGTCCACGACGGCGTACTCCTCGAGCACGACCGGGTATTCGCCCGGCTCGACCTGCTGGGGATTGCGAGAGGCTCGCGCCTTGCCAGCCGCCTCGCGCCCGACGGCCGCGGCATCGATCTGGCCGAGGTCCACGGCGGCGGCCTCGGCATAGCCCGCCTCGCCGTCGGCGCCCATCGAGACCGTGATCAGGTGCGCGTGGGTGCGCTCCTCTTCAACCGCCACCCCGCGCGAGTTGGCCACCGCGACCCTTTCGGTCACCGTCTTGTACGAGCCAAACCCAAGCACGCCGGCGTCGTCTGCCGCGCCAATGACCGCGCGAGCACCGGCCGCGCGGTCTTCGGGAGAGGCGGTGGCGGTAGCCGCCGCGTAGGCGCCGGCGACGAGCGCCACCTCGGTAGGCCCGGGCAGTCCGGCAAAGTCTTCGCGCTCTGGCTGCAGGCGGGCAATGTCGCCCGCCGATCGGGCCAGTCGGCGCAGCGATTCGTCGTCGGAGCGGTTGGTGGAGGCAACGCCAACCTGCCGGCCGATCACGAACCGCAGGCTGATCGTGCGGTTGTCCTCGGCGACGTTCTGGTGGATCTCGCTGTTGGCGAACCGGGTCAGCTGCTCGCTGCCGCCAAGCACCAGCGCCTCGGCCTCCGTCGCGCCTTCCTTCTCGGCCAGCTGGAGCAGGCGCTGGGCCAGGCCCAGCCCACCGGCCACTTCCGCTACCACTTGCCGACCCCCACCTGGACGTTGCGGAACCGGGCTCCGCTGCAGCCGTGGCCGACGTGGCCGACCTGGCCCGGCTCGCCCTTGCCGCAGTTGGCCGTGCCCAGCATCACGTAGTCCGATGCGTCAGCAATCGCATCGCACGATCGCCAGAACTCGGGCGTGATGCCGGTGTAGGTGGCGTTCTTGAACAGCCGGCCGACCTTGCCGCCCTTCACCTCGCGGGCGATCTCGGTGGCGAACTGGAAGTTCAGCCGCCGGTCGTCGATGCTCCACGAGCGGTTGTCCGAGAGCAGCAGCCCGTCCTCCGTGTCGGCGATGATGTCGGCGAGGGTCATGCCCGGCTGTGGCAGCAGGTTGACGTTGGTCATGCGGATCAGCGGGATTCGGTTCCAGCCGTCAGCGCGCATCGCCCCGCCGCTCTGGCGGCCGATGCGCGGGGCAGTCTCACGGCTCGACAGGTAGCCGACGAAGCGCCCTTCCCGGACGATCGGCACCGACTGGGCGGCCACCCCCTCGTCGTCCCACCCGAAGGTCCCAAGGCCGGTCTCAGCCGTCGCATCGGCCACGATGTTGACGATCTCCGAGCCGTACTGGAAGCCGGCATCGAGCTTGTCGGTGGTCAGGAAGCTCGTACCGGCGTAGGACGCCTCGGTTCCGAAGACTCGATCTAGCTCGATCGGATGCCCGCACGACTCGTGTATCTGGAGGTAGAGCTGGGAAGGGTGGAGGATGATCGTCGTGCGGCCCGACGGGCACTGCGGGGCGGACAGCAGCTCGACCGCCTCGCTGGCGATCTGCTCTGCCCGGCCGGCGAGGTCCAGCTCGCGAATGTATTCGTAACCGGCGGCGCTGAAGCCACCGCCCCAGTCGGGGTACGAGCGGCGCTGCATCTCGTTGTCGGCAACGGCGTTGGCCTCAACGGAGGCGCCGAGATGGGTGATCACCTGCTCCGTCTCGCTGCCGTCGCTGGCGGCGAAGTCCTTCCACTCGCGCTGGGCGTTGTAGCGGGCCTCGGTGAAGGCGATGCCTTTCACCGCGTTCATGCGTCGATCAGCCTCGAGCAGGTCGTCGACCTTGCGGTCGATCGGGATCTCAAAGGGATCCTCGCGCAGCGGCGTCTCGTACCTGCCGTGGGCCGGCGGTCGATCGTCGAGCTCGACCGGTCGGCGGGTCGCCGTGGCCGAGGCGCGGGCGATGCGCACGGCCTCGGCCGCGATCCGGTCGGCCTCTGCCGGGCTGAGCACGTTGGAGCTGGCGAACCCCCAGGCGCCGTCAACAAGGACGCGTACGCCGAAGCCTTCGCTCTCGCCGAAGGCCACTCCTTCGACGCGCCCGGACTTGACGTTGATCGATTCCTCGGCGCGCCGAACGACGCGCACGTCAGCGTATGAAGCGCCGCGCTGCACGGCCGTGTCAAGGGCGCGACGGGAGAGATCTCGCATGGGCGGCGTCAGGTTAGCAGACCGTCACCGAGCGGTGGGCGGGCGCTCCTGATCAGCCTCTGGCCGGCGGCGCATCACCAGCACGCCGCCGACCGCAGCCAGCAGCACTCCCGCGGCAACCAGGGCGAGCACCGACAGCGGCTCGTTGTCCCCCGCCGGCCGCGGAGGACTCGGGTCGGGTGTGCTGAGAGGTGTCTGGGCCGGGACGCCCGGATCGGTAGGACTCGGAGCCGGCGAGCCGGCCGGTTGATCCTGCCAATCGGCGGGCACAGGTCCGGGGGGAGCCGGCTGAGGACCGTAAGGGCTTGGGACATCGACCCCGAGGGAGCCCATCCACGCTGCGTTGAAGCCGGCGAGGTCCGTGTCTATCGCTGCGCTGAATGCCTCATCGTCGGACAGGCCCTGGGCGTAGCTGCGCACCAGCTGCCAGAGAGACTCCTCGCCGTATGTCCGGACGAAGTAGTCGACCGCCGAGACGCTCTCGCCATAGGCCAGCCGGAACTGGTCCACCGGCGTCGGGAAGAGCCCGCCGAGGCCGTCAAGCGGGATGAGCGCGTCGTCTCGCGCCGCCTGCTCGACGGTCAGCCGCCAGGATGTCGTGTAGCCCTCGGACAGGTACACCGCCACGCCCTCGTTCAGCCAGCGTGGCGGCAGCCGGTACGGGTTGTTCGTCGCGGTATCGAAGACGAGGTGGGTCAGCTCGTGGGCGACGAGGGTGTCGACCCAGTCGGAGTTGATCTCGCTAGGCTCGATCAGGCCAAACATCGTACGGATCTCCGAGTGGGCCTGACCGCCGACGTTCTCCCGCGTGCCGGTGCCAAGTGCCTCGTACATGTCGGGCTGGCTGGCGTAGATGAAGAAGTCAATCGGCTCCGTCTCGGTGACACCCAGCAGCTCGGACGCTCGGCGGACTGCCTCCTCGCCGATCTCCAGCGCGCGCTGGCCAAAGGCCTCGCTGCCCTCGTACCAGTGCAGCCGCACAAGCGATCCTTCGACCGTCCGCCAATCAAATCGATCGTGGACCACGGTCACCTGGCTGCGTGGACCGCTTGTCCAGCCGTCGGCGCCGCGCGCCCGGAAGTGGTACTCGAAGGTGGTGTTGGGCACCGTGTGTCCGGCGAGCTCCACGCTGGCCCGCCACTGGCCATTGCCACCCGCAACATCCGCGACGAGCACGTTGACGGCCCGCTCGCCGGGAATCGAGAAGACCAGCTCGACGCGCTCCGGCTGCTCATCCGAGTCGAAAGTGGTGCTGAACTCCAGCGGCTGTCCGACGCGCGCCTGGGCGCTCGGCGTGCCGAAGGTGATCGAGTCTGCGGCGGTGACCGGGACGGCCAGCGAGCCGCTGATGAGCAGCGCCAGCAGCGCGACGAGGCCCCTCATCGACCGCTGTCCTCCGCCCAGGCCAGCCCCGCGAAGCGGATGTACCCGACGCCGGACGGGTCAGCCCCAAGCAGTCCGTTGCGGCTCAGCGCCCAGCCGCTGCTGTACTCCACCGGCACCACTGGCGCCTCAGAGCGCAGGATGGCCTGTGCGCGGGCATAGATGCGCAACTGCTCATCGGGATCTTCAGTTGCCGCAGCCTCGGCGATCAGCGCGTCGTACTCGGCATTGCTCCACTGGCCCTCGTTGCTTGCCGAGCCGGTCTCGAGCAGCAGGCCCAGGAAGTCGTGAGCGTGCGGATAGTCGGCACTCCAGGCGACGTTCCAGAAGTGCGCCCGATCATCGGTTCGGCGCAGCTCCAGGTAGTCGCCGAACTCGCGAAACTCGATCGGCACGCTGATCCCCAGCTCGCGCTCCAGTTGCGTCGCAACGGCCACCTCAAGGCCATAGCCATGGGTCACGAGCGGCACCTCGGGGAAGCCCTCGCCGTCGGGGTAACCGGCGTCCGCCAGCAGCTGGCGCGCTGCGTCGGGATCGTAAGGCGGCTTGAAGTCCTCATCGCCGCCACCGGGGATGCCCGGCGGCACCATCGACATGGCGGGCTCGCGGTCGTCCAGCATGGCCAGCCGCTCCCAATCGACCGCCTGGGCGAACGCGAGGCGGACGCGCCCGTCGTCGAACGGCGGTCGGGTCGTGTCGAAGCCGTAGTAGTGGACGACGAAGTCACTCACCTCACGCAGCTGCGGGCCGAGCTGTCGGTCGTAGCGGATCCACGACGCATCCCATGACCCGATCTGGACGTAGTCCACGTCGCCGCGCTCGAAGGCGCTGACCGCGCCGACGCCTCCGAGGTCGGTCACGATCTGGACGGCCGCAAGGGCAGGCGGGCCAGCCCAATAGCGCGGGTTCGCCTCCAGCCGGATGCCGGCATCTGTCTGGGCGGTCGGAAGGTAGGCGCCCGAAACGACCATGCCGCTGGGCATCAGCGGCGTGTCGAGCACGTCCCACATCTGACGCGGCACGACCGCCAGCGACGGCGAGCCGGTCACGGCAAGGAAGTACGACGCCGGCCGGCGCAGCTCGACGATCACCCGGTTGCCCTCCGCCCGCAGGCCGACGGCATCCCGGCCGGCGCTGCCAACGAGGTAATCGTTTGCACCGCGCACGTCTGACAGCAGGCTGACCAGCGGCGAAGGCCGGGCCGGATCGAGGAGGCGGAACCAGGAGTCGACCACGTCCTGGCCCGTTATCGGCGAGCCGTCGCTGAACTGCGCTTCCGGCCGCAGCTCGAACTCGATCCGGCGCCCATCGGGCGCGACGCTCCACGAGCGCGCCAGGGCCGGTCGGATCTGGTTCTCGGCGTCGAAAGCGGTAAGCGTCTCGAAGACCTGAGCCAGCACGCCGACGCTGGTCGTCTCGCCCGCCCGTGCGGGGTCCCAGGTGAGCGGCTCCCCACCGACGATCCTTGCCTGCGGCTCGTCCTGCGCCGCGACACGAGCCGGCTCGATGCCCGGCAGCGCTGCCACGACCGCCAATCCGAGGGCGAGCAGCAACTTCGGCAGTGACGCCGAGGTGCGAGTGCGCCATCGAGCAGGGCGCGCCAAGGCGGGGTACGAGGACCGGGGCATCCCTCCGAGCATAGCGGCCATCCGACGTGGCGTTCGACGAGGTGGTTCCCGGGTTAGCGACGCGCACTCAGGCGGCCACGGCCGCAGTTGCGGCGCGGCCAGCTGACCATCGCGTATCGTCAGACAGTGCGTCGTTCGGTGCCGCTCCCGGCCAGCCTGGCTTTGCTCCTCGTGCTCACACTCGCCGGCTGTGACGCCGAAAGGGACCTGATGACGTACTTCGGCTCGCCGAGACCCTCACCGGACGTGGCCCAGCCCACGCCGCCGTCCACCGCCTCGCCCGCGCCGTCCGGGCTCGCGGCAAGCCCTGGGGCCAGCCCCCTACCGCACCAGCCGCAGCCCACTCCGGCCCCGTCCCCGGCCGCGCAGCCTTCGAGTTC
>DATLGJ010000024.1:0-5538 GCA_035540555.1 Candidatus Limnocylindrales bacterium
AGGTGGAGCTGCTGAGCGGCAAGCGGAAGGCTCTTCGCCGGCTGGCAACGGAGCTCGAGGCAAGCGGCCTGGTCGAGGCCCAGCCACTCTCGAAGGTGCAGCTCGGCCACTTCCTTGCGGCGGCGCAGGCGCCCATCAGCCTCGATGACCTGTTCGCCGAGGCGGGGCGCAAGGTGCTCGCCCGGCACCTGCTGCGGCTGCTCGACCGTCAGTCGCTCGTGCGCGGAGGCGACCCGCTGGCGCTGAAGCAGATGCGCGTCGCAGCGCGACGCCTGCGCTCGACGTGGCGCCTCTTCGAGGGCGCCTACCGCCGATCAGAGCAGAAGCGCCACGTGGCCGGACTGCGGGTGCTCGGGCGACGGCTGGGCGAGGTGCGCGACCTCGACGTGCTGCTCGAAGGGCTGCCCGACGATCCCGGCCTGGCACCGCTTGCCGAGGCGTGGCGGGCCGAGCGCACCGAGGCGTTCCAGAGACTGCTCGGACAGCTAGATTCGGCTCGGTGGCGGGATCTCGTCGCCCGACACCGGGCCTTCGTCGGGACACCCGGCCAGGCGACCTCGCGGCGGATGCGCACCATGCGCCTACATGAGCTCGGGAGCCAGCGCCTGGACGACGCGCTTGCCCAGCTGCGCCAGTCCGCGGCGCCGTCGCTGATCGGCACCGACGATGCCACCCTCCATCGACTGCGGATCCACGGCAAGCGGCTGCGCTATGCGCTGGAGACGCTGCGCGAGCTGGCGCCGTCCGGCCCATGGGCACGCGTTCACGGTCGGCTGGTCGCGATGCAGGACCTGTTGGGCGAGGTCAACGATGCCGCAGTCACAGCCGTCGTGGCCGAGCGGTGGCTTACCGGACCCGGCAGCACGACTAACGCCGCCGTACGCGCCGCGGTGGCGCGCCACGTGACACGATTGCGCCGTTCGACGGCCGGACGGCGAACAGCCATCGCCCGTCATTTGCGGGCGCTGCATGGCCGCCAGCTGCGGCGCGACATGGCCACGCTGATCGCGGCCGTGGGGCGCCGTTAACGAAGCATTAACCGGCCACAAAAGGGCCGTTGACGGGAGCCTTCGAGGCTTCTACCTGTCCGCAGATGAACGTCGGACGGCCGTGCCACATGGTCGGCCTGACTGGACAGGAGGATCCCCAGCTTTGATGGACAACATCCGCACCCGAGTCGCGATGGCCGGCGCGGCCGCGCTGCTCGTGGCAGCCGCCTGCGGCGGTCCGGCAGCCACCCCAGGCCAGACGCAGCCCAACGGCAGCCCGGGCGCCACACCCGGGAACGGAGGCAACCTGTCGGGCAGCATCCGAATCGACGGCTCGAGCACGGTCGGCCCGCTCTCCGAGGTGGCCGCCGAGCTGTACCAGAACCAGCAGCGCAACGTGACCGTGTCGGTCGCCCAGTCGGGCACCGGTGGCGGCTTCCAGAAGTTCTGCACGGGCGAGACTGATATGAACAATGCCTCCCGCCCGATCAAAGATTCCGAGATCGAGATGTGCGCGGGCAGCAAGATCGGCTACGACGCAATCCAGGTCGCCAACGACGCGCTGTCGCTGCTCGTCAACAACGACAACCCAGTCCAGTGCATGACCGTCCAGCAGGCCCGACAGATATGGGATCTTGACTCGACCGTCACCACGTGGGGCGAGATCGACGGGCTGGACGTGCCCGCTGAGTTCGCCGACACGCCCATCCGACTGTACGGCCCGGGCACCGATTCGGGCACCTTCGACTTCTTCACCGCTGAGATCAACGGCGAGGAGGGCCGCATCAACCTCGGTTACACCGACATTGGGGAGGATGACCACCAGGCCGTGCTTGGCGTCCAAGGCGAAATCGGGGCGATGGGCTATGTCCCCTACTCCTACTACCAGGAGGTCCTCGGCGACGTGCGTGCCCTGGCCATCGACGACGGCAACGGCTGCGTCGAAGCGACCCTGCCGAACGTCCAGGACGGCTCCTACACGCCGCTGGGCCGTCCGCTCTTCGTCTATGCCAGCGACACGTCGCTGGCTCGACCGGAGGTGCTCGACTTCATGCGCTTCTACGTCGACAACGCGATCCAGATCGCCGAGACTGCCGGTTTCGTGCCGCTCACAGAGGAGCAGGTGACCGAACAGCGTGAGAAGATCGAGCAGCTGGCAGGCGGCAGCTGAGCCGTCCCGGCGCTCACGCCCCGCTATCAGACCTGATCGACCTTCGTTGACCTCCAACCAGGCGTCTGCCTCACCGACGACCCGCTCGGGCTTCCCGAGCGGGTCGCTCGAGGCATCCAGCCCGCGCTACGCAGAGAAGGCGATCTTCGCCTTCCTCGCCTTCTGTGGCGTCCTGTCGGTCGGCGTCACGACCGCGATCGTCATCTCGCTGCTGATGCCGACGATCGACTTCTTTCGCCAGGTGACTCTCGAGCAGTTCTTCCTCGACACCACCTGGGCACCGCGCCAGGCGACCGGCCGGTTCGGCGTCTGGCCGGTCGTGGTAGGCACGCTCAACATCGTCATCTGGGCGCTGCTGGTGGCGATACCGATCGGGCTTGCCTCGGCCATCTACCTGTCCGAGTACGCCAGCCCGCGCACGCGCAAGATCGTAAAGCCGGTGCTCGAGGTGCTGGCCGGCATCCCGACGGTGGCAATCGGGCTCTTCGCGTTCTTCGCCCTCAACCCGGCCGCCCGCCTGGCGCTGCCCTTCCTCGACTGGTCGGGCATCTTCTCGGTCGGCGTGGCCGGCGTGGCGGTCGGCCTGATGACCGTGCCGCTGGTGGCGTCGATCTCCGATGACGCAATGCGCGCCGTCCCGCGCGCGCTGCGCGAGGGCGCGTATGGGCTCGGTGCCAACAAGTTCAAGGTCTCGCTGCGCGTCGTATTTCCGGCTGCAATCTCAGGCATCGTCGCTTCGATCGTGCTCGCCGGATCGCGCGCAGTCGGCGAGACCATGGTCGTCTACATCGCCGCCGGCCGAACGCCCAACCTGACCTTCGACCCGACCGAATCGGTCCAGACGATGACCGCCTACATCGCGGGCACCGCGACCGGCGACATCCCAACCGGCACGCTCGACTACGACACGATCTTTGCCGTCGGCACGCTTCTCTTCGTGATGACGCTGGTGCTCAACGTCCTGGCCATTCGGCTGGTCCGCCGCTTCCGCGAGGCATACGAGTGATGGCCAGCAACCCGATCACGCCGGCAACGGGTCGCGCTAGCCTGGCGATCAGCGGCGCCCGGGCCGTGACGGCCCGCTCGCTGGAGGCGTCCGATCGCGGCGACCAGATTCGAGGCGCCGTGTTCCTGGCGCTGCTGCTGCTGGGCATCGGTGTCGCCCTGCTCAGCCTCGCCGCGATCATCATCTGGGCGCTGATCGAGGGCCTGCCGCGGGTGGACCCGCGGCTGGTGACCAATGCTCCATCGACCGTGCAGCCGGGGGAGGCCGGATTTCGCACGGCCCTCCTGGGCTCGCTGATGGTCGTCGGCGGCGTCATCGGACTGGTTGTGCCGATCGGTGTCGGCGCCGCGGTCTACCTCGAGGAGTACGCGGATCGCGAACGCTGGTGGAACCGCCTAATCGAGCTGAACATCCAGAACCTCGCCGGCGTGCCCTCGATCGTCTTCGGGATCCTTGGCCTGGCATTCATCGTCCGCGGCCCGCTCAGCCTGGGCTTCGTCGCCGCGGCCGGATCGCTGACACTGACCCTGCTCGTCCTGCCGACCGTCATCATTGCCGCCCGCGAGGCGATCCGCGCCGTGCCGCCATCCATCCGCGAGGGCTCCCTCGCGCTCGGCGCGACGCGCTGGCAGACCGTCCGCCGACAGGTCCTGCCCGCCGCCCTGCCGGGCGTGATGACCGGCATCATCCTGGCCATCGCGCGAGCAACCGGCGAGGCGGCGCCACTGCTGCTCGTCGGTGCGGTGACCTTCGTGACCTACAACCCGAGCTTCCTGGAGGGCGCCTACTCGACGCTGCCTGTCCAGATATTCAACTACTCCAGCCGCCCCCAGGCCGAGTTCCGGGTGCTGGCAATGGCCGGCGTGATCCTGATGCTTGGCCTGGTGCTGGCGATGAACTCTTTTGCCGTCTGGCTGCGCAACCGGTTCGAGCAGAGCTGGTAGCGGTTACGATCGAGGTGGCCCATTTTGATTGACACCAAGCGCGAGCTCGAGAATGTGGACGATCAGCCAGGGACGCGCGATGTCCCGTTGCGCCTGATGACCCAGACCGAGATGACCGCCTCCGCGCCCGCTGAGCGCGAGGTCGTCTTCGAGCTGGAGGGCGTGTCCTGCTACTACGGCTCGTTCCGAGCCGTCAAGGACATCACGCTGGACATCCAGAGCCACGCGATCACGGCAATCATCGGCCCATCGGGCACCGGCAAGAGCACCCTGCTGCGCGCCTTCAACCGGATGAACGACCTGATCCCGAGCGCCCACATCGAGGGTCAGATCCGCTACCACGGCGTCGACCTGTACGCGCCAAAGGTCGATGCGGTTGAGGTCCGCCGGCGCATCGGCATGGTCTTCCAGAAGCCGAACCCGTTTCCCAAGTCGATCTACGAGAACGTCGCCTTCGGACCCAAGGTTGGCGGCTACAAGGGCAGCATGGACGAGCTGGTCGAGCAGTCGCTGCGCCGCGCCGCGCTGTGGGACGAGGTCAAGGACAAGCTCAAGACCTCCGGCCTGGCCCTGTCCGGCGGCCAGCAGCAGCGCCTGTGCATCGCCCGTGCGATCGCCGTCTCGCCCGACGTGATCCTGATGGACGAGCCGTGCTCGGCGCTCGACCCGGTGGCCACGCTGCGCATCGAGGAGCTGATGATCGAGCTCAAGCAGAACTACACGATCGTCATCGTCACTCACAACATGCAGCAGGCAGCGCGAGTCTCCGATGAGACCGTCTTCCTGACCATGGACGAGGACCGCGCCGGATACCTGGTCGAACGCGGCCTGACGCCGCAGATCTTCACCAACCCCCAGAACAGGCTGACCGAAGACTACGTGTCGGGCCGGTTCGGATAGGAGCACGAGATGGAAGACCAGCGCGACGATAGCCGCCTGCCGGCCGGTGGCGACCTCGCATCGGTTGAGGGGGCCCAGGTGTCGGGCGGCAGCGCGGCCAGCCAGGGCGACATCCAAAATCAGGCTCGGCCGCGCATGACTGACGCTCTGGGCCGGCCGCTCTTTGGCGCGCGCGAAACGCTCGATCGGGAGATGCGCACGATCAAGGACGAGGTTCTGCGCATGGGCAGCCTCGTGACCGCCCAGATCACGGCCGCCAAGGAAGCGCTCGTGGCCCACGACGCCGAGGCGGCCACGGCGGCGATCGTCAGCGACGGTCGGATCAACGAGGCCCAGCGGCACATCGCCGGCTTGATCACGATGACCATCGCCACCCAGCAGCCGGTGGCGCGCGACCTGCGCTTCCTGCTCGCGCTGGACCACGTCACCTACGAGCTGGAGCGAATCGGTGACCACGCCGCGTCAGTCGCCAAGCAGGCGCGCAAGCTGGCCCCGCTGCCGCCGCTCAAGAGCTACGTCGACCTGCCG
>DATLGJ010000025.1:0-3037 GCA_035540555.1 Candidatus Limnocylindrales bacterium
GGTGACGGCGATCGTGAACGTGTTTGCCGGGCTGGGCGCGACGACCGGATCGCCGATCGCGCAGCCAGCGAGCACAGGCTCGACCAGCGCCAGGTCGGCCTGCTCCAGGCCGGTCACCTCAGCGGAGAAGCTCAGGTTGAACGCCAGCTCCCCCGACGCGGATGGACTGCCCGAGACGCTGAAATCGGTGACGGTCGGCGGTTCGGCGGCGTGCGCGACGGAGCCGAGGACCCCGGTCAGCAGCAGGCCGCTTATCAGCGCTCCCACCAGCCGTCTGCCTCGATGCCGCGTGTTCGCGCCCGGCGAGGTAACGGCCAGGAAAGGCCGGCGAGCAGCCGCTGACGACGATCTCAATGCAGTTTGTTCGCTACCCGCGAACGCCATGCTCCCGGTGCGGTCCCGCCACTGTCCCAAGCCCGGGAAGTTGGCCGTTACGTCGCGTCGGGCGAACAATCTGCTCACGGCAGCGCCCGGCAGCCCATCGACCACGCCCCCACCAGCCGTCTGCACAAAGTAAGTCGTCCCTCCCTCGACCGGCCGGACCGCATCCCCGGTCGGTGCCGACTATCAGTGCCGGCCAGCCCGAGTGTCAACTCGGCGTCGGTCCCACCATGCCCACACCGTTACGCCCATTGCCGCCCCTGCGGCGTCGATGGCGACGTCCAACGGATCACCCACGCGGCCGGCAACACTGGTCTGGTGGAGCTCGTCGAGGATCCCGTAGCCCACGGCCACCGCGAAGCCCAGGACCTCCGGCCGCGGCCCGCTCCATGCCCATGCGACCAGCACGGCGAGCACGCCGAAAACGGCCAGGTGACCAAGCTTGCGCAGCACGTAGTCCGCCAAGGGATCGGGAGCGACGCGCAGATCGGGCGTCGCCGACAGGATGAAGATGAGGGCCATCCAACCGACGACCGGCAGCCAGCGCAGGGGCTGGCGTTTCCGCAGGAGTCTGTGTGCCTTCAGCGCGCTAGCCGCGGCGGCGAGCGATCGGCAGACGCGCTAGAGCCAGGCGCGGAGATGGGGGCGTGAGCCGGCGCACGCGCTCAGCCAGGCGACCGTCCGGTTCAAGCTCTGGCTCACCGCGCATCGCCGCCGGGGTGACGTAGTGCCGTCGCTGCCCGCCCCTGAGCGCCGACAGGAAGCTGGCGGCGTCGGTCACGGTGCCGGTCAACACGGTGTACGCGCCAGCGACGTGGTTCGCTTCATGAGCGTCAGACACCGCAACTACGGGGAGCCCGTGCTGCCGCGCGAAGTCGGCGGCCAGAGCATCGTGCTGGGGGTCGTGGATGCGGCCGTTGAAGGCCTCGAGGTAGTCGACCATGCCGGCCAGCCGGGCCAGCTCGTCAGGCTGAGCCATACGGGCGGCGATGGAGCGGCGCCAGCTGTCGAATGGATGGGGCAGGCCAACGACCCCGCCTTGCTCCCGGATCTCGGCCACTGCCGCGGACACTGAAAGGCCCGGCGGGATGGGCTCGTTCAGGAACAGGCCGATCAGGTCGCCGGCACGTGTCGTCACCTCCTGGCCAACGATGACCGTCAGCCCGGCCGGCGCGGCGGCGCGGGCTTCGAGCGCGCCAGCGATCGTGTCGTGATCGGTGATCGCAAGGTGGGTCAACCCGCGCTCGAAGGCCAACTGGGCAGCGCGCAGAGGGTCAACGTGGCCATCCTTCGAGTGCGATGTGTGGCAATGCAGGTCCAAGGCGACGTCAATTCGCTCGGTCGGGAATTGATCGAGCCCAGTCGCGCCGACGGTCTGCTCGACACGGGCCGCTGAGCCACCGGGCGCGCTGAAGACGAGCTCGATACCGGTGCGTGCGCGCACCACTCGCTGCGGCCAATCGGCGACATGGGCGGGCCACAGCACGGCCTGGTTGGGCCAGATGAGCTCACCATCAGGCCACAGCATGAGTTGACAGACGGCTGAGCGGCTTCCCTCGGTCACGTTCTGCACGATAGACGAAAGTACTGATCCCCCGGTAGTACCGTTATCCACAGTTTGACGCGCTGCCGGTCGCGCCCGATTTGACTATCCACGGGCGAGAGCGCACTCTCGCGACGTGACAGAGGGGGCGCTCGCGCCGCAACAGCAACCGCCGCCGCCCGCGGCCGCAGCGTCTGAAGGCGTGCGTCGCGGCCGGCGCCGCGTCAAGCGGCACCGCCAGACAGGGTCGCCGGCAACGGCCACCTTCCTGTCCTTCCTCTGGCCGGGCCTGGGCAATGCCTACGTTCACCAGCGGATGCGCGGCCTGCTCTTCGCGCTTCCACCCCTGCTGCTGCTCGTTGCCATTGGCGCACTCATCGCGGCTGACCCGATCACCTTCGCGCTGTCGCTCCTCGCACCCAGTTTCGCGCTCATCTTCATCGGCGCCATCGCGGCGCATGCCGCCTGGCGAGTGGCGGCGATCGTTGACGCCTGGCGCATGACGCGCGCGGGCACCCGCGTGCTGACTGACCGGCATCTCCCGCTGGTCGTGCTGCTCAGCGTGGTCGTAATCACTGCCCATGTTGGCGCGGCGGTATTCGTGCAGTCGTTCGCAGAAGCGGGCGAGAAGATCTTCACCGGCACCAGACCAGACGGCGACAGCCCGATCGACGACATCCTGGGCGGCCCGCCGCCGGGCCCGGGCAACGGCGGCCCTGGCCTTCCCGGCGACACCAACGGCGACGGCGTGGTCGATTGGAACGACGACGGCTGGATCGAGGACGAAGAGGAGGAAGTGCCGCCCGAGGAGGGCCCGGATGAGAGCCCAGGCGTCGAGCCGGGTCCCAGCTTCGACCCGACCGTCACACCTCCACCGCTGGAGCCCGAGACAACGCCGCCGCCTATCGGCAGCGAACCGGCTGGCGAGCTCCCCAGCGAGGGTCCGATCAACGTGCTCTTCATCGGGCTGGACAGCGGGCTTGGTCGCACGCACTCGCTGAGCGACACGATGATGCTGGCCAGCTACTTCCCGGGCCGGGACCAGGTGACCATGATCAGCATCCCGCGCGACATGGGTCGCGTGCCGCTCTACACCGGTGGCACGTATCCGCG
>DATLGJ010000026.1:0-69330 GCA_035540555.1 Candidatus Limnocylindrales bacterium
GTGTCGGTGAGTCGTCGGCAGCGCCTGGAGGTGGCCCGTCGGAGCGGCTGGGATCGGTCGGCCGGTCGCTCATCTGACGCCAGATGGTATCGGACGGGTATGCCTGCCGACCAGCCCCACAGGGATTGACGGATAGAACATCTGTTCTATCATTCGACCCATGCCTGCTGCTTCCGCACTCGATCCGCTTGGCAGCGCGCTGGCCCGCCTGGAGACGCGCTGGGGCAGCGCGGCGGTAAAGGTGGGTGCCGGCTCTGGCTGGACCGTCGATGGCGTACCCGCGCCCGCTGACGAACTCGTCTCGGGGTCGAGCCCATCAACCCTTTCGGTGGCTGATGGATCGGCGCTCTTCACCGGCCTGCCCGAGCTGGATGTGCTGCTCGGCCCGAGCGGACTGCCACCGGCCGCGGCAGCCTCGCTGCTCGGCGCCGGCTCCTCTGGCAAGACCACCCTTGCTCTCCACTGGCTGGCGCAGGCGCAGGCCCACGGCGCGATCGCGGCCTACCTTGACCTGGCTCGTTGCTTCGACCCGCTCGAGGCCGTCAGCCGGGGCGTTGACCTGCGCTGGCTGCTGGTGCTTCGACCGGCTGACCCGGATGAGGGCTTTGCCCTGGCGGCAGCCCTGCTCGGCGGGCATGCCGTCGAGCTGCTGGTGGTCGACCTGCCCGACCGCTTGCCAGCTCGTCACGAAGCATCGCTGCGCCGACTTGCAGCCCATGCCCGGCGCGTGGGGGCGCGGTTGATCGTGCTCGAGCCGGTGCGCCTCGCGGCGCCGCTCCACGGCGCGCTGGCCGAGGCTGTCGGGCTGCGGCTGGAGCTCGAGCAACGGGGCTGGCTGAGGCTCGGCCGAGACATCGTCGGCCGGCGCATCGGCGTGGTCGTGGCCAAGAGCCGGTTTGGCGCACCGGGGCGGCAGGCCGAGGTCGAGATCCGCTACCTCGCCGATGGCGAGCTGATCGTGCCGGCCAGCCCTGTCGTGTCGATCTCCTCGCCTCTAGACGCAGGATTGGCCGACGAGCCTCGGCCGATCCGGCGTGCCTCGATCGCCTGACCTTCCACAGAACGGCTCCCGCCATCGACCGACCTTTCCGACCAGACTCCGACGGCCTCCCAGCCAGACCGACAGGCAACCCATGCGACTGTTGTACCTAGATTGGCCGCACCTTCCCTTCCGGCTGGAGGCCGAGAGGGCCGACCTACCCGAGCTGGTGGTTGTCGGCGGCCAGCCGTGGGAGTCGGGCGGGGTGGTGGACTTCAGCCCGGCGGCAGGCCGGCTGGGCATCCGGCGCGGCCAGCCGCTTGGCACCGCCCACAAGCTGGCGCCCGAGGCGAGGTTCATGGCGGCCGACCTGCCCGCCTACCGGCAGCGCTTCAGGGCGGTAATCGAAGCGCTTGGCTCGTTCACGCCGGCGCTCGAAGCGGACGAGGAGCCGGCCGGGCCGGCTTTTGGACGGCTGCTGCTCGGCATCGAGGGCCTGCACCTGCTGTGGGGCGAGGAGCCGGTGCTTGCCCAGCGCCTGCTTGACGCCGTGTCCGGGCTGCTGCCCGGCCGGTCCCGGCTGGGCATCGGCAACAGTCGTTTCGGTGCGCAGGTGGCAGCGGTCATCGGTGCCAGGCAGGGCCGCATGCCAGAGGCGATCCCGGTCGGCGGCGCAGCGGTCGAGGCCGCCTACCTTGCGCCGCTGCCGATCGGCCTGCTGCCGGCGGATGACTCGATCCGCGAGCGGCTGCGTGTCTTCGGCCTGGCCACGATCGGCGATCTGGCTGCGATCTCGCGCTCGTCGGTGGTGGCCCGTTTCGGCGAGTCGGGTGGCCTGTTGCATGACCTCGCCCGCGGGCTGGATGGCAGGCCGCTGAAGCCACGTCGGCCGATCGAGAGATTGCGCGCCGAAGCCCAGCTCGAGCCGGCCGTCGACGAGCTTGAGCCGCTGCGCTTCGTGCTGCGCCGCCTGTGTGGCGCGCTGTGCGCCCAGCTCGCGGCGCGGGGTGCCGGCGCTGGTCGGGCGGTGCTCGAGCTGGAGCTGGAGGACAAGCCGGACCGCGTGCGCCTGGAGCAGCCGTTGCCCGAGCCGTCGGCCGCAGCGGAGCTGCTCGAGCGTCTGTTGCTTGCCCGGCTGGCCGCGCAGCTGCCGGAACTGCCGGTGGCCGGCCTGTCGCTCGAGCTGGATCGGGCCGCCCCGGCGGCCGGCCAGCAGCTCGGCCTGTTCACACCACAGCTGGCCCGCGCCGCACGGCTGGACTGGCAACTGGCTGGTTTGACACTGCGCTTCGGCTCGGACAGGATCTGGCAGGCGCGCCTCCTCGATCCTGAGACGGGGCTCGCCGAGCGGCGCTTCGAGTGGCGCTCGGCGACCGCCGAGCCGCTGTCGCGGTGAACGGGTCGCCTCGACATGACACGTCTGCTCGGTCACCACCCCCGCATCGAGGTGGATCTTGATGCCCGCGGTCGCCCCTGCCGGCTGCGCTGGCCTGGCGGCAGCGAGCAGGTCGAGGTGTGCAACCAGTGGCGCATCGAGGAGGACTGGTGGCGCAGGCCGATCAGGCGGGACTACTTCAAGCTCAGCAGCGGCCAGCTGCTGGCACTGGTCTACCTCGATCGCGTCGACGGCAGCTGGCACCTGGAGCGGGTCTTTGATTGAAGCAGCCGCCCGGGCATGAAAAGGCCCGGTCCCGGGGGAGACCGGGACCGGGCTCCGAGGCCGCCCCAGCCCGGAGAGGAGGAGTGCCGAGCACCACGAGGGCCGACCGTCAGGTGGTTACGCCCTCACAGACGCCTCGTCGCGGGACGATGTGACGCGCCGCGAGCGCAAGTCCCGAAATGAAAGGTCCGACACCCGTGCGGGGGAGCGTGTCGGCGAACGGCGACGCTCTCTCGACCGGCTCAGCGCAGCGTCGGGGGACCGCCCTCGGGCACGGTCGCCACGACGAGCACGACGATCAGGCTGGTCAGCACGATGACCAGCAGCCCGGCGGCGACGATCTCGGCTGGGGTTGGCCGCATGGACCAAGGATAGCGAGCCCGACCGATGACCAGTGCCGACTGCAGGCACCGGCCAGCTGAGGCAAGAAGCCTTTTCCTGTGTCGCCCGATCAGCCGCGCGCCGGTGAGCCGGGCACCGTCCTATTGGGATCCCGAGGCGGAGGCTAGGTTGCGGCTGCCAGTACCGCCGGCAGCCCGACCATGATCAGCGTCACGGCGACAAGCGACCAGACAAACGGCCGGGCGACGGACACGGCACCGCGTACCAGGCTCATCGAGCCTGAGACGCTCGGTTGTAGCTGATTGTTACGGCCGTTCATATCCGCCGAAGCCGGGCTCGGGCGGAATGGGCCGAGGACGGGACGGTTTGGGCGGCTTGAAGCGCTTGGGGGCGTAGTGGTCGGGGATGGGGAAGGCAAGAAGCGGGTCGACCCGCTCTCGGACGAAGGGTGGATAGCGGAGGCTGTCGACGAGGCTAGGCGTGACCGGGAGCCACTCGCCGTCCATTCGGATGAGGGCGTAGTGAAGGTGGCAGCCAGTTGCCCGGCCCGTCGCACCCTCGTAGCCAATGACCTGCCCTGCCTCGACGACATCTCCCGCCTCCACGATCGCCTTGCTCAAATGGGCATACAGGCCCCGATACCCGTTGCCGTAGTCGATGACGACCACGATCGGGATGAGCGACAGTCCGCCAATCCGATCGAGACGAGCGTAAAACGCGTCGAGTGAATCCGAGTAGCCGCCGTACTCGTCAAACTTGCGACCTTGATACAGAACGGTGCCTGAATGCGCCGCCCGGATCTTGTCGCCGCACCACGTGGCCAGGTCGATGCCATCGTGGTAGCGCTCGCCGTCGATGATGATGTTGCCGTCGCTGCGCGGGCCGAAGCCGCTCGTCAGGCGAGCGTTGCGCAGCGGCCAGACGAAGCCTGTCAGCTCCTCCGGCGGCACGCTGGTCGGACCCTCGGGTGACGGGCTCGGGCTCGGCTGGCTGGTCGGCGCAGGGTTGGTGGGGGTGGCAGTCGGCGCCGGCAGGGTAGCGGCCGGCGAGGGCGAGGCGTCGATGCTCGGGCCACCGATCGCGCCGGTGTCGGGGGACGGCGAAGGGTCCGGCCGGCTGCCGAGCATGCTGCCTCCCAGCAGCGCGCCCACCAGCAGGATGGCCAGTGGCGCGGCGATCAGAGCGGCTCGACGACGGTTCAGGCGCGCTCCCGCGCCCGTTGTCGGTGGTGACGAGTGATGGGACATCGCGGCCGAGGAATCAAACCATGCTGAGGCCGATCATGCAGGGGCGGCATAAGAGAACATCTGTTCTATAGTTGCCGAATGGCCGGCGCCTACACCGAGCTGCACTGCCATTCGAGCTTCTCGTTCCTGGACGGCGCCTCGTCGGCCGAGGAGCTGGCCGCGGCAGCCAGCGCGCTCGGCTGCTCTGCGCTGGCGGTGACCGATCACCAGGGCCTCTACGGGGCCGTCCGCTTCGCGAGCGCCCTGCGCGAGGTCGGACTGCGGCCGATCATCGGCCTGGAGATCGAGCTGCTCGACTCGGCCGTGCCGGATCCGGCGGGGCTGGTGATGCCCAATCTTCAGCCAGGTGGCCGGGGCCCCAGCAGTCGGCCGGGCCCGGCGGCTGGCCGTACCGCTGGCTCACCCGGCGTTCCACGACGACCCTTGCCCGAGCGGCTCCGGCCCCCCGGCCATCGCCAGCCGCGTCGGGAAGACCTGCGCGGTGTTCGCCCGCGGGAGCTCGGCCCTCACCTGGTCCTGCTGGCCAGCGACATGAGCGGTTACCGCAGCCTCTGCCGACTGGTCAGCGCGGCCCATATGGCCGGCACCAAGGGCGTGCCACGTTTCACTCATCGGCTCATTGCCGAGCACCGCCAGGGGCTGATCGCGCTATCCGGCTGCCGGCACGGTGAGATCGCGCGCCGACTGCTGGCCGGGGACAGGCAGGGAGCGGCGGCTGCCGCGCGGTGGCTGTCGGCGACCTACGATGATGATCGCTTCCACGTCGAGCTCCAGCATCACCTGCTGCCGGACGATGACTGGCTGGTGACCGAGAGCGTGCGGCTGGCCGACGATCTTGGCCTGCCCATGGTGGTGACCAATGACGTCCACTACGCCCGGCCGGAGGGCCGCGAGCTGCAGGACGTGCTGGTCTGCATCCGTCATGGGCTGACCCTCGACAGCAGCGCGCACCTGCGCCGGCCCAACGGCGAGTACCACCTCAAGAGCGCGGAGCAGATGGCAATCCTGCCGCCTGGCGACGGTTCCCTCGGACCGCGAGTCGCGGCGGCTTGGGCCGAGGGAATGGGCCGGTCGGTGGCCATCGCCGAGCGCTGCTCGGTCAACCTCGAGTTCGAGCAATACCGCTTCCCCGGCTTCCCCGTGCCGGCCGGCGAGACGCCGTTCAGCGAGCTCGAGCGGCTGTGCCATGAAGGTGCACGCAAGCGCTACCACCCGCTCACGCCGGCAGTCGTCAAGCAGCTCGCCCACGAGCTGGAGGTGATCGAGCGGACGGGCCTGGCCGAGTTCTTCCTGATCTGCTGGGATCTGATGCGCTTCTGCCGTGAGCGCGGCATCCCGGCCCAGGGCCGGGGCTCGGCTGGCGACTCCATCGTCGCCTACGTGCTGGGCATCACCCGCGTCGATCCCATCCGCCACCAACTGCTTTTCGAGCGCTTCATCAACGAGGGCCGGACGACCTACCCCGACGTGGACATCGACTTCGCCACCTCGCGTCGCGAGGAGGTCATCCAGTACTGCTACGAGCGCTATGGACCCGAGCACACCGGCATGGTCTGCAACGTCGTCACCTACCGGGCGCGCTCGGCGGTGCGCGAGGTTGGCCAGGCCCTGGGCTTCCCGCGGCCGCTGGTTGACCGGGTGGCCAAGGCACTCGAGACCTATGACTCGGTGATGGTGCGCCGCGACCTCGAGGCTGAAGGAGGCTTTGCCGAGTTCTTCACGCCGACCGAGTCGTCGCCCGAATCAGCCAGCCGCCTGGCCGAATCGCGCGGCGTGCTCGACGGGATGGGCCGGCTGCGTGTGCCGTCAGATGACGAGGGCGGTCCGGGTGACACGGCGGTCAGCGTGCGCTGGCTGAAGGGCGGCGTGCCGCGCATCGTGCCGGCCGAGCCGACTGACGACTACCGTCCGGCGGTGCTACGACGCTCCATGCTCGCGAAGCAGGCACCAGACGCCCCAGGCGCTCCCGACGCAGCAGACCCTTCAGGCTGGAGCGCCGGCCGGACTCCATGGGATCGGTGGCTCGACCTGACCGCCCAGATCGCGGAGCTGCCCCGCCATCTGTCGATCCATACCGGCGGGATGCTAATCACGCAGGCGCCGCTGGTCGACATCGCACCCCTCGAACGAGCCTCCATGCCGGGCCGTGTCGTGGTGCAATACGACAAACGCGACATTGAGACCATCAAGTTGATTAAGCTTGACCTGCTCGGCCTGCGGATGCTGAGTGCGATCGACGATGCACTGCGCGACATATACGCGGACTGCGCCGTGCACCTCGACCTTGACCGGCTGCCGGAGGACATCCCCGACGTATTCCGGATGATCTGCGCGGCCGACACCGTCGGGGTGTTTCAGATCGAGTCGCGCGCCCAGATGCAGACCCTGCCACGAAGCCGGCCGCAGAACCTCGATGACCTGGTCGTGGAGGTGGCGATAATCCGGCCCGGCCCGATCCAGGGCAACGCCGTCCATCCTTACCTGCGGCGAAGGCAGGGCAAAGAGCCGATCAGCTACCTGCACCCGAGCCTCAAGCCAGCGTTGCAGGAAACGCTCGGCGTGATCCTCTACCAGGAGCAGGTGATGAAGATCGCCATCGACGTTGCCGGCTTCAGCGCGGCCGAGTCGGACGGCTTTCGGCGGGCGATGGGCACCTGGCGCTCGTCGAAGGAGATGGAGAAGCTGCATGCTCGCTTCGTAGACGGCTGCGTCACGCGCAGCGGGCTGACGATCGAGCAGGCCGAGGAGCTGTTTCGCCAGGTTGCGGCCTTCGCCAGCTTCGGCTTCAACAAAAGCCACGCCGCGGCTTTTGCCCGGACCGCGTACGAGTCGGCCTTCCTGAAGCTGTTCTACCCGGCCCAGTTCGTGACCGGCCTGATCAATGCCCAGCCGATGGGCTTCTATCCGGTCGAGGTGCTGGTCAACGACGCCAAGCGCCACGGCGTCAGCGTCCTGCCGGTCGATGTCAACCGCAGCCGTTTCCGGACGTCGACAGAGTGGGTCGGCCTGCCGGGCGCGCCACTGCCCGAGGGGGCGGGCATCGCGCGCCGGCCCAGGCCGGTGCGTTCGACCGGCTGCGTGGTGCCCGGCCCGGCGGCACGCCGGCATTGGTCTGCGACCAGTGCCCAGGGCTACGGCATTCGCCTCGGGTTGCACCTGGTCAAAGGCATCGGCGAGGCCGAGGGAGAGGCGATCGACGCCGCCCGGGCGGCGGACGGACAATTCCGCTCGCTGGCCGATCTTGTCTCCCGGACCGAGCTGCCCGAGGAAGTCATCGAGCGGCTGATCCGCGCCGGCGCACTTGATTCGCTGGGCGTTCCCCGTCGCCAGTTGCTGTGGCAGCTGCGCGAGGTGGCCGGCGCGGCGCGTGGCCGCTACGACGGTCGGGCGGTCGGCTCGAAGAAGGCTGCCGGTCGGCCGCTTGACCTGGGCCTGCCGCCGACCGCGGCACCTGACCTGCCGCCACCGTCAGAGCTGGAGCGGCTCGGCGATGCCTACGCCATCCTCTCGCTCGACGCTCGGCGCCAGGTCGTTGAGCTCTTCCGGCCGGCGCTGGATCGGCTGGGTGCCATGAAGGCCGGACAGCTTGTCGACAGCAGACCGGGCAAGGTCCGTGTCGGCGGGCTGGTGGTTACCCGCCAGCACCCAATGACCGCCCATGGGACCGTCTTTCTCGCGCTCGAGGACGAGACGGGGATGGTCAATGTGACGCTATGGCCCGATACCTGGGCGCGCTTCCGCTCGACCGTCCGGCGCCACGCGCTGCTGTACGTCGAAGGTCGGCTGGAGCGGGAGTCCGAGGTGGTCAACGTGATCGCGCACAGCGTGCGCTCGCTGGCCGAGATCGGCCGTCCGGTTGGCGGCCCGCTCCACCCGGTTGGTGTCAGGCAGATGGGCCACGCCGGCATGCGCCGGCTCGGCTGAAGGCCCTCGTCAGCGAGTGCGGCGCACCGACTGGCGATCCCCGCGCCGCTGCTCGCGGCGTCGCTCGCGCTCCTTCGCCTCGCGCTCGGCACGCCGCGCGCGACCCTGCTCCTGCATCCGTCGCAGGAAGTCACGGTACCAAGCGGCGAAGGCGGCCGCGAAGGTGCCGTAGCCGACGTTGAGCACAAAGAGATAGCTCGTCACCGCCGCTGCGTCTGCCTGGGGATCGGTTACCGGATCGGCCGCCGTCGTCAGACCGGCGAAGATGATGATTGCCCACAGTAGCCCGCTGAAGGCACCCAGCAGCGCGCCGACGAGATAGGACGCTCGTGGCGCGATGAACCCGGCCAGGAAGAACGTGAGCAGTGCGGGCGGCAGGAAGAAGAGCTGCACGTACAGGTCCGCGATGGCCGCCGCCTCGCCGACCAGCTGCCCGGCCATCATGGTCAGCGCGAACCCGATCAGCAGCATCAGAGGCGGCACGATCAGCAACCGCCGGCTGGTCAGGATGCGCGGGAGCAGGCGCAGGTCCTCCCGGAAGCGCGGGGGATTGAAGAAGCTCGGCCGCGGCTGATCCTGTGCCGGCTGCTCGCTCTCGGCCGTCAGCTCCCGGGTCTCCGCGTCGTGCTCGGTGCGCGTGGCGGCGCGCGCACGGCGGCGAGCTTCGGCGCGGGACGTGTTCTTGGCACGTGCCAAGGCGTGGCTCTCCTTCTTGCGGGCGGGTCTCGCATCGTAGCGCAGCGGCGTGCCAATCGGCCGCGGAGTGCGCGCTAAGCGCACGCTAAGCGGCACGCGGCAGGCTTGGACTGAGCCGCCGGCTGACCGACCGTGTCGCCCGCCGAACGCCCGCCGAACGCCCGCCGACGGGCCGCGTCGGTCACCCTGCCCGCCAGGACCGCCGCCTGCCCGCCGCTGGAGGACTGCTCATGTCCGGGGCGCGTGTCGAGCGCTGGATCCTCATCCTCATCGCTCTTTCGTTGGTGCTCGTTCACGCGGGCGCCCTCAGCGGGCCGACAGTAAAGCCCCCGACGGAGTCACCGCCTGCGCCGCACCTGTGGCCGCTGGCTGCCGGCACCGTCAGCTGGCCGCCCTCGGGCGGACTGGTGGTGGCCGAGGTCGTCACCCGCGGGGGTGCCGCGTCCGACCAGTACGTCGAGCTCTACAACGCGTCCACGGTGCCGCTCGGCCTGGCCGGCCTGGAGCTGGTCTACGTGACCGCCAGCGGGGCGACCGTGACGCGCAAGCAGGCCTGGAGCGAGCTGTCGCTGCCGCCCAGGCATCACCTGCTCATCGCCAACGCGGCCGGGGCCTATGCGCCGATTGCGGACGGGCTGTTCAGCGGTGGTTTCTCGACAACCGGCGGGACCGTGGTGCTGCGCTCCACGGCGGGGCCGGTGATCGACTCGCTCAGCTGGGGCGCCGCCGCCAACAGCTTCGTCGAAGGCTCGCCCGGATCCGCGCCACCGACCGGATCCAGCCTGGAGCGCCGTCCCGGGGGGCTGCTGGGCAATGCAATTGACAGCAATGACAACGGCGCAGACGCGCTCGTCCAGCCCCAGCCGATCGCCCGCAACCTGTCCGCCGGTGCGCTGCCGCTGGCGGTGCCGACCCCGACCTTGGCGACGAGCGCCCCGCTGCCTTCGCTGGCGCCGCTGCCAACCGGCTCCACGCCGACGCAGGCTCCGTTGCCCACCGAAGAGCTTCCCCCACCGTTCGAGGACGACCCACCAGGTGACGACCCCGACGAGCTGGCCGATCCCACGGCGCCGCTCGAGGGCACGCCGACATTCGATCCTGGGCCGATACCAGGCTCGCCAGGCCCCACAGCGCTGGCCGGCGGCCCGAGTGCGGTGCCAGCCACGGTGCCACCGGCCACAGCTCCGCCGACGACGCCGCCACCGGCCACTTCGTTTCCCGAGCCGAGCGCGCCTCCTCCGACACCCTCCACGACACCGCACGAGGGGCAGCCGAGCATCGCCGAGCTGCGCAACCTTCCCCTCGGCACGGTCGTCACCGCCCATGGCTGGCTGAGCACGCCGCTCGGCCTGACCGAATCCGGCCGTGGTGGGTTCGTCGAGGACCCCACCGGCGGCATTGCTCTCTATCTGGCGTCCGGTCCATGGTCGCACGCACCCGCGGTCGGCACGTCGGTCAAGGTCAGCGGCGTGCTCGAAACTCGCTTCAGTCTCCTGACCATCCGGCTCGCCGCTCCCGAGCAGCTGGAAGCGGGCCCGCTCCTGCCCCCTTCGCCACCGTTGCGCGCGTTCGTCAACGAGGTCGGCGAGGGCCTGGAGGGGCGGCTGGTGACCGTGGAGGGCGTGGTCAGTGATGGCATCTCGAGCCTCGTCGACGGGTTCAGCACCGCAATCGACGATGGCACCGGCACGCTGCGCGTGGTCGTGGCGACGGCGACCGGCATCGACCGAGGAGAGATGGTGCGAGGGCGGCACCTGCGCCTGACCGGTGTCGTCGGCCAGCGCGACAGCTCGGGCACGGGCCTGGGCGGATACCGTCTGCACCTGCGTTCTTCGGAGGACGTCCATCCGCTGCCGATGCCCACGCCGACGCCGACGCCGACCGCCGGCCCTTCAGCGGCGCCGACCTTGGTGCCTTCACCCGCGGCGAGCGCGCCCGCCGCCAGCCCATCCCCGGCGCCGACTTCCCCGGCTGCCGGTTCGCCTACTCCATCACCTGCCGTCGCGCCGATCGCGCTTGCCCGCCAGATGCCGGTGGGCCAGAGAGTGACAGTTCAGGGTGTCGTAACCGTCCGACCCGGGCGCGTCCTGGGAGATCGGACCATCTGCCTGCAGGACTCGTCGGGCGGCATCTGCGTAAGGCTGCCAGAGGGCCTGACGGCGGCGGCCGGCGAGGTGCTGGTCGTAGACGGCGTCCTGGCCGATCCCTACGGCAACCTGGAGCTGCGTCCGGCGGCCAATGGCGTGACAAAGGTCGGCTCGGCTGCCATGCCGCCGGCCCGGCAGCTGACCACGGCCGAGCTGGGAGAGCAGACGGAGGGCCTGCTTGCGCTCGTCCGTGGCACGGTCACCAGCTCCAGCGCGTCCTCGACCGGCGCCGTCACGGTGATGCTCGAGGACGCCACCGGCGAGGGACGGATCTACATCCATGCGCCGCTCGGCATGAGCCGCGACCAGTTTCCGCGTGGCCGGCGGCTGGCCGTCTACGGGATCGTCGGCGACAGGCTCGGACTCTACCGGCTGTGGCCGCGCGACCCCGGCGACTTCGTCACCGAGTCAGCGCCGGGCACGCCGAGCACGCCGCCACCGACTGCGCCCACGCCCCCGGTCGGGCCCATTTCAGCGCCGCCTGCGCCCCCTGCAGGCGGCCTTGGACCCGGCTCCTCGCCGGCTCCGGAGAAGGTGACGATCGGCGAGGCTCTGCGACGAGTGGGCCAAAAGGTCACCGTGGAGGGCGTGGTCACTGCGCCCGCCGGGCTGCTGGACGCGGACGGCCGGCGGGTGACCATGCAGGATGGCAGTGGCGCGCTTCTGCTCCGCCTGCCAACCGGCGCACAGCCGCCCGCGGTCGGTCAGCGCGTGCGCGCGGCCGGGGAGGTGGGCACCTACTACGGTGCCCCGCAGCTGGCTGCGTCGGAGATGCCACAGCTCCTGGGCGCCGCCGGCGTTGAGGCGCTGCGCATTGCCCGTGCCCCCCTGCCCGGCTCTGCCGAGTGGCGCCTCGTCGTCGTGACCGGGCACGTCGAGTCGGTCAGCCGCAACGGCGACGCGTGGCGCGCCGAGCTCGCCGTCGACGGAGGCACGATCCCTGTGGTAGGGCTCGCCCGCAGCGCCATCAGCGTGGACGTGCTCGTCAAGGGCCGATCGGCCACCGTCACGGGTCTTGTTCGCCGCGCCTATCCCACCGCCACTGACCAGCGCCTGGCCGTCGTGCCGCGCTCGAGGGGCGACATCAGTCAGGGTAGCTTGTCCGACTCCACTCCCGGTCCGGGCGGCAGCGAACAGCCGGGGGAACCGCTGCCGTCGTCGGTGGCCGGGTGGCCCGCTGGAGCACCTGACGTGACGCCCGGCCCGGCCGGTGCCAGCCCTCAACCGGGCGATGCGCAGGCAATCTTTCTCGCCGAGCTGGCCGCACACGAGGGCCGGTACGTGCAGGTCGGCGGGCGCGTCGAGCGGTTCATCGGTGAGCGGGTGATGATCAGCGATGGCACCGGCGTGGCCGCCCTGCTGCTTGCTGCCGAGGCTCGCGCGCTGCTGATGCAGCTCCGGCCAGGCTTGCTCGTCAATGCCCGCGGGCTGGTCGTTCGGCTCAACGAGGGTGGCCTGGCCGTGCGCATCGACAGCGCCGCCGACCTGCTGACGGGTGCCGGCTCGTTCCCGCCCAGGACTCCGTACCCGAGCGGCCGGCCGAGCCCCTCTCCGGCGGCGTCATACGTCGAGGCCCCGCGAGCCGCGGCGTCGGTTGGCGACGAAGGGACGGCCATGCTCATCGCCCTGCTTGCCGTGATGGGTGCGGTGACCGGTTCCGCGACGGCCTTCTTCGCCAGCCAGCCGCGCTATCGGCGTGCCGTGCGCGAGACGACGGCGCGCCTGCGCAAGTCTGCCTATCGCTGGCGGGGCCGGCTCGGTCGGACCGGTCCACCTTGACGCTCGCCGGAGCACGGGCCTATCGTCATCCCCACGCTCACGCCATGTGGGCCCCTACAAGGAGGTCGCTTGCAAGTCGCCGACCGTCGCGTGGCGCTGCCGGACACCGATCGGCAGTACCACATCGACCTGGCACCGGGGGAGGTCGCCGACTACATCCTCCTGCCCGGCGACCCCGACCGGATTGCCCGCATTGCCGAGCGCCTGGATTCGATCGAGCTTCAGCGTCGTCATCGCGAGTTCGCGTCGGTCACCGGCCAGTACAGAGGGCAGCGCGTAACCGCCATCGCCACTGGCATAGGCACCGACAACGTCGAGATCGTGGTGGCCGAGATCCTTGCCCTGGTGCATCGTCCGACGTTCATTCGCATCGGCTCGTGCGGGGTGCTACGCGACGAGATCGGGCTGGGCGAGCTCGTCATCACGACCGGCGCCGTCCGCCTCGAGTCGACGACCAAGTACTTCGTCCACGAGGGATACCCGGCCGTCGCCGATTACGTTGCGGTAGCGGCGCTGCTCGAGGCGGCCAACAGCCTCGGCCACACGGCGCACCTTGGCATCACCGCCACGGCGCCGGGCTTCTACGGCGCACAGGGCCGGCCCATCCCGCAGCTGCCCATCCGTTTCCCTGATCTGGCCGATGAGATGACCCGCCAGGGTGTGGTCAACTTCGAGATGGAGGCCTCGGCGCTGCTGGTGCTGGCCGGCTTGGCCGGCTGCCGAGCGGGCGTCGTGTGCACGGCGTACGCTCAGCGCGTCAGCGGCGCCTTCGTGCAGGGTGAGCAGAAGGAGCGGGCCGAGGCTGCCTGCATCGACACGGGGCTGGAGGCATTGCGCCTGCTGGCCGCGATGGATGAAGCCGTGAGTGCCGCGGGCGCGGTGCACTGGCGACCCTCGCTGTGGGTGCCGAAAGTGGCATCCTGAGCAGCAAGGGAATCGGTTGCGGAGCCGGGGCAGAAGACCGCGGACCGCTGGAGGGACCGGGCGAGACCCCGGGAAGGAGGAAACGTGGCTCAGGCCTATTGCGTCAAGGACAAGGAAATGGTGGAGATGGAGAACGCCGAGAAGATCACCATGAAGAATGGGAAGCCGGCGATGAAGGGCAAGTGCCCGAAGTGCGGCACCAGCGTCTTCCGGATCGGCGGCGGCTGAGCCACCACCACGCGACCTACCAGGCCCCGGCCCTGTGCCGGGGCCTTTTCCGTGCGGCGCGCAGGCACTGGGCAGCCGACTGGCGGGCCCCGCTGGAGGGCCCGCGTACAATCAGCGCATCAGTGACCATCGGCCCAAACCTGCAACAAACCCGGGCCGGCCGGCTCTGCCTCGGGTGATCCATGGCGGCGATGATGCCGGCGGCGGCACGGGCACGTCAGGCGTGCCCGATCACCGTGAGGCCCGATAGAGGGCCGTACGAACGACAGGAAGGTCTGCCAGATGACTGTTCGCGTAGGGATCAACGGCTTCGGCCGAATCGGGCGCCAGAGCCTCAAAGCAATCTTCGAGCGCACGGAGGGCGTCGAGGTCGTCGCCATCAACGACCTGGCCGAGACAGAGCTGAATGCGCTCCTGTTCCGCTATGACTCGACCTATGGCCGCTATCCGGGCGTGGTCGACCACACCGAAGACTCGCTCATCGTGGATGGGCGCGAGATCCGCGTGCTCAAGGAGAAGGACCCGGCAAATCTGCCGTGGAAGGATCTGGGCGTGGACATCGTGGTCGAGTCGACCGGCCTCTTCACCGACGCCGAGAAGGCACGCGCCCATCTGGACGCGGGCGCGCGCAAGGTGATCATCAGTGCGCCGGCCAAGAACGAGGACGTGACCGTCGTTTTGGGGGTCAACGAGGACGCGTACGACCCGGACAGCCACGACATCATCAGCAATGCCAGCTGCACCACCAACTGCCTGGCGCCCGTGGCGAAGGTCGTCCACGACGGCTGGGGCATCTCCCATGGGCTGATGAACACGATCCACTCTTACACCAACGACCAGCGCGTGCTCGACGTGGCCCACAAGGACCCCCGCCGGGCGCGTGCTGCCGCTCAGAACATCATCCCCACCACGACCGGCGCGGCGCGGGCGCTGGCTCTCGTGATCCCCGACCTGAAGGGGCGCTTTGACGGGTTCAGCCTGCGTGTGCCCACGCCAACCGTCAGCGTGGTCGACTTCACGGCGCAGCTGGAGAAGCCCGCCACCGCCGAGGCGATCAACGAAGCCTTCCGCGCCGCTGCCGGCGCTGCGATGCAGGGCATCCTCGGCGTGAGTGACGAGCCACTTGTCTCCATGGACTTCAAGGGCGACGCCCGCTCGGCGATCGTCGATGCGCCCTCGACGATGGTCATCGGTGAACGCATGGTCAAGGTCGTCGCCTGGTACGACAACGAGTGGGGGTACAGCTGCCGGGTGGCCGACCTGGTTGCCTACGTCGGCGAGCGCCTCTCGGGTGACCGAGAGGCCGATCGCGAGATGGAGACGGCCTCGGCCTGATCTCGGCCCGGACATCAGCGGCTACGCACGGGCCCAGCGCGACCGGCCGTCGCTGCAGGCCATTGCCGCCGTGCGGTGTGGCCATCCAAAGCCTGGGGAGTGACACCAATGGAGAAGCAGACCATCCGCGACTTTGACCCATCGGGCAAGCGCGTGTTGGTGCGAGTGGACTTCAATGTTCCGGTCGAGGACGGCAAGGTCAAGGACGACACCCGGATCAGGGCCGCCCTGCCGACCATCCGCTACCTGCTCTCGAAGAACGCTTCGGTCGTGTTGATGAGCCACCTGGGTCGGCCGAAGGGCAAGGTGGTCGAGTCGGCGCGTCTGCGCCCGGTCGCGGAACGCCTCTCGGCGCTGCTCGGCCGGCCGGTCCCTGTGACCGGCGATGCACTGGGGATCGGCACGCGCGACGCGGTAGCCCGGCTCAAGCCCGGGCAGGTGCTGCTGCTGGAGAACCTGCGCTTCCACGCCGCGGAGGAGGCAAATGACTCCGAGTACGCGGCGACCCTCGCTGCGTATGGAGAGGTCTACGTCAACGACGCCTTCGGCAGCGCTCACCGCGCCCACGCCTCGACGGCCGGCGTGGTCGAGCATCTGCCGGCCTACGCCGGGCTGCTCATGGAGGCGGAGATCAACGCCCTTTCGAAGCTGCTGGAGTCGCCGACCAAACCCTTTGCGGCCGTGATCGGCGGGGCGAAGGTCTCGGGCAAGCTGGGGGTGCTCGAGAACCTGATGCAGAAGGTCGATGCGCTGCTGATCGGCGGCGGCATGGCCAACACCTTCCTGGTCGCCCAGGGCCACACGGTGGGCAAGAGCCTGCTCGAGCGCGAGCTTGTCGAGGACGCCCAGCGCGTGCTGGAGGCGGCCGCCCAGCGCGGCATCCAGCTCGTCCTGCCAACCGACGTGGTGGTGGCCAAGGAGGTAACCCGCGGCGCCGAGCACAAGGTGGTGCCGGTTCACAAGATCCCCAACTCGTGGTCCATAGTCGACATCGGGCCCGCTTCGACCGAGGCTTTCCGGCAGGCGCTCGCGCCGATGCAGACGGTCCTGTGGAACGGCCCCCTCGGCGTGTTCGAGGTGCCCACGTTCGGCGACGGCACGCGCGCTATCGCCCGCTTCCTTGCCAACAGGGCGGACCAGGGTGCCACTGTCATCGTGGGCGGCGGTGACTCGGTCGCGGCACTCGAGGAGCTGAAGCTGACCGACAAGATGACGCACGTCTCGACCGGCGGAGGTGCCACGCTCGAGTTCCTCGAGGGACGCGAGCTGCCCGGCGTCGCCGTGCTGCTGGATCGCGAGGCGGTCGCCGCGGGCGAGAGGAAATCGCGCCGATGACCACGATCGAGCTGATCGACGCGCACGAGATCCTCGACTCGCGCGGCAACCCGACCCTCGAGGTCGTCGTCGTGCTCGACTCGGGCGCGGTCGGCCGGGCAGCCGTTCCGTCCGGTGCCTCCACCGGCACACATGAAGCAGTCGAGCTGCGCGACGGCGAGAAGGAGCGCTACGGCGGCAAGGGCGTCCGCCGGGCGGTGATCAACGTTCTGGAGACGATCGGCCCTGCCCTGGTTGACGAGGACGCCGCCGACCAATCGGCGGTCGACCAGCTGCTGATCGACCTGGATGGCACGTCCAACAAGGGCAACCTCGGCGCCAACGCCATCCTCGGCGTGTCGCTCGCCTGCGCCCACGCGGCTGCGACGGCTTTCGGCATGCCGCTGTATCGATACCTGGGCGGCGCCGGCGCAAGAACGCTGCCCGTGCCCATGTTCAACATCCTCAACGGCGGCAAGCACGCCCTCGACTCGACCGACTTCCAGGAGTTCATGGTGATGCCCGTCGGCGCGCCGACCTTCGGTGAGGCGTTGCGGGCCGGCGCCGAGGTGTTCCACGCCCTGCGATCCGAGCTGCACGATCGAGGCCTGGCCACAGGCCAGGGCGACGAAGGCGGCTTTGCTCCATCACTGCCGACCAACGAGGCGGCCATCGAGACGATCCTGCGTGCGATCGAGCGGGCCGGCTATCAGCCGGGTGACCAGGTTGCCCTTGCCCTTGATCCGGCGGTCAGCGAGCTGGCCGATCTGGATGCCCCGGCCGACTCCAACGGCGAGTACGCCTACCGGCTGCAGCGCGAGGGCAGGACGCTGCGCACGGGAGAGATGATCGAGCTGTGGGCAGATTGGGTCGAGCGCTACCCGATCATCTCCATCGAGGACGGCCTGGCCGAGCACGATTGGGCCGGCTGGTCAGCCCTTACCGAGCGCCTCGGCCGAAAGGTCCAACTGGTCGGCGACGACCTGCTGGTCACCAACCCCGAGCGGGTAGCCCGGGCGATGGAAGAGCAGTCCGCCAACGCCGTGCTGATAAAGCTGAACCAGATCGGCACGCTGTCCGAGACGCTCAACGTCGTCCAGGCCGCGATTGGCCACGGCTGGGGCGCGATCATCAGCCACCGGAGTGGCGAGACCGAGGACACCACCATCGCTGACCTCGCGGTTGCGACCGGTGCCGGCCAGATCAAATCGGGCGCGCCCTCGCGCTCGGAGCGAGTGGCCAAGTACAACCGGCTGCTGCGGATCGAGGCGGAGCTGGGTGCGTCGGCCCGTTTCCCGGGCGCAGGCGCGCTGGTCGGCCATAGCTGACGGGAACCAGTTGGCTCGTTTCGTCGATCGAGGCGCCGTCGTTGCCGGCTGGATCGGTGCCGGCATGGCGCTGGTGCTGGTCATCGCCCTGGCCCTCGTGATCCCGATCCAGTCCTTGGTGTTCCTGCTCGCGCTGCCAGCCGGCGCCCTGATAGGCGCGTACGCCAATGTTCGGGCCCAGCGCCATTGGCCGCGCCGGCGGGTGCTCGGCAATGCGCTGTGGGCGGGGGCCGTCACGGGCTTGGCGCTGGCCGTTCTCTACGTCGGCGTCCGCCTGCTGTTCGTCTACCTCGACACGGGCACGATGCCCGACGGCAGCCGCCTGGATTGCCAGCGGGGACCGGACTGCGTGTACCAGCGCCTGGTTGGCGCCGGGTACGCGGAGCAGTTGGACGCCCTGGGTGTGACGGACGCCGCGGCCTATGAGCAGGTCGTGCTGGCCGAGCTCAGCGGTGCGGGAGCGCTGATGTTCGCCGTCACCGTAGCCGGCGCCGCCATCGGCGGGGGAGCGCAGGTGCTGACGGGATGGACGAGCAGGACCCGCCAGGAGGAAGCACTGGCGACCTGAATTGGTCGGGATGGTGCCCGGCGGAGCGGGCCACCGGCGGAGCGGCAACCGGGTCCGGTCGCCCTCAGGTCAGCTCTTCTTGTCCGTTCGGCTGCGGGGCTTCGCCGCTGCTGCGCCGCTCTTCGCCGCTGCTGCGCCCCTCTTCGCGCGCGTGGTCCGGGCCCCGGTGCTACGCGGCTTGGTCGCTGCCGGCTCGGCAGCCTGCTGCTGCTCGGCATCCGCGCCGCTGCCCGAGGCATCACCACTGCGGGTGGTCCGAGCGAGTGCCTCGCGGGCCTTGCCGGCCGCGGTCTGGGCGCCCTTGGCGCGGCTGGCCTTCGAGGCGGCGATGCGGGCGCGAGCCTGCTTGGCTGCAGCCGCCTTTCCGGTCGTCCGATTGACCTTGCCAGCGGCCACGACCTCGGCCCCACCGAGTGCGGCGTTGACCTTCAGCGTCAGGCGGCTCTTGCGACGGTCGGCGGCGTTCCGGTGGATGGCGCCGGTCTTGGCTGCCTTGTCGAGCGCGGACAGGGCGCGGGCGAGCGCCTCGCGGGCCTCCTCCGGGTTACCGTTGCCGGCCTCGACGATGGCCTTGCTGACAAGCGTCTTCGCCGCTGCGCGGCGCGGCTGGTTGACGGCGCGGCGGCGGGTGGTCTGGCGAACGCGCTTGATGGCCGACGGCGTCCTTGCGCCGCTCCATCCACGGGATGAGTGAGCCAAGTTGATCGGGCCTCGACTAGGTGGTCAGGACACAACGCCACGAATAGGGGGCGCGACGGGCGATGGTATCAGCACTTGGAACGCCGCGCCATCGAGGCGCAATTGGCCGCGCCCGGACGCCCCGTCCGACCGTATCGGTACACTCCGGGCTCGTGGCCATCCCTCAGGCGCGACTGCGCAACTTCTCGATCATCGCCCATGTGGACCACGGCAAGTCGACCCTTGCCGACCGTCTGCTTGAGCTGACCCATACCATCGACGCGCGCCAGATGACCAGCCAGGTGCTCGACTCGATGGACCTCGAGCGAGAGAAGGGCATCACGATCAAGGCGCGCGCGGTGCGCCTCGACTACGACGCCTCCGACGGGCAACGGTACGGCCTCAACCTGATCGACACGCCGGGCCACGTCGACTTCAGCTACGAGGTCAGCCGCAGCCTCCAGGCCTGCGAAGGTGCCATCCTGGTAGTCGACGCGGCGCAGGGCATCGAGGCGCAGACGCTCGCCAACGTCCATCTCGCCCTCGCTCAGGGCCTGGTCATCATCCCGGTCATCAACAAGATCGACCTGCCCTCGGCCCAGCCAAAGATCGTCATCGAGGAGCTGGAGAATGTTCTGGCCATACCGCGCGAGGAGGTCATCGCCGTGTCGGCCAAGGACGGCACCAACGTCGAGCAGGTGCTCGAGGCGATCGTCGAGCGGATCCCGCCGCCCAAAGGCGATGCCCACGGGCCTCTCCAGGGCCTGATCTTTGACTCGCACTACGACGCATACAAGGGTGTGGTCGCCTACGTCCGGCTCATCCAGGGCGGCCTGCGGCAGCACGACTCGGTGCGCCTGATGGGTTCGTCGGCCGAAAGCGAGATCCTCGAACTGGGCGTCTTCCGGCCGCAGCTGGTGCCGGTTGAGACGCTCGCGGCGGGTGAGGTCGGCTACGTCGCGACCGGCCTCAAGAGCGTGCGCGACTGCCAGGTCGGCGACACCATGACCATTGCCTCGCGGCCTGCGGCCGCTCCGTTGCCCGGCTACCAGCCGGCCAAGCCGCTCGTCTTCGCGGGCATTTACCCGGTCCGCGGCGAGGACTATGCCGAGCTGCGCGACGCCCTGGAAAAGCTGCACCTGAACGACGCCTCGATCAGCTTCCAGCCCGAGACGTCGGTTGCCCTCGGCTTCGGTTTCCGCTGCGGTTTTCTGGGCCTGCTGCACATGGAGATCGTGCAGGAGCGACTCGAGCGCGAGTTCGGCCTCGAGCTCATCGCCTCGGCGCCCTCGGTCGAGTATCGCGTCGCGCTCACTCACGACCGTGGTGAGCTCGTCGTCGACAACCCGGCCCGGATGCCCGCGCCGAACGACATTGAGACCATCTCGGAGCCCTGGGTGAAGCTCAGCGTGGTAACCCCCAGCCAATACATCGGCACCTTGATGGAGCTGGCAACGGATCGACGTGGTGCCTTCCAGGGGATGGAGTACCTCGATCCCGAGCGGGTGCTGATGACCTTCGAGCTGCCCCTGGCCGAAGTCATCGTCGACTTCTACGACCAGCTCAAGAGCCGGACCCAGGGTTATGCCTCGCTCGACTACGAAGAGCTCGGCTACCGCGAGGGAGAGCTGGTCAAGCTCGACGTGCTCGTCGCCGGCGAGCCGGTCGACGCCCTGTCGCTGATCGTCCACCGCAGCCGCGCGCAGTCAGAGGGCCGCGCGCTGGTCGATCGACTGCGCGAGCTGATCCCGCGTCAGATGTTCGAGGTGCCGCTGCAGGCTGCAGTCGGTTCGAACGTGATCGCCCGCGAGACCATCCGGGCAATGCGCAAGAACGTGTTGGCCAAGTGCTACGGTGGCGATGTCACGCGCAAGCGAAAGCTGCTCGAGAAGCAGAAGGAGGGCAAGGCTCGGATGAAGCGGATCGGCCGGGTCGAGATCCCGCAGGAGGCCTTTCTGGCCGTTCTGCGCTCGAACGAAGCCGGTTGAGCGCCGCCCGGGGCGCCGCCGCGAGCACCGCCCTATCGGGAACCTGAGCTGCCGATGGAACAGCTGCTGCGCGATCTGATCTTCTACGCCTTCGTCGGCCTGTTGGTCCTGCTGCGCTTCGACGCCCGCCGCTTCAGCGCGGCCGAGCACGACGACGAAGATGCCCCCAACTCGGTTCGGCTCTGGTTCCGGCGGCTTTCGTGGTACCTCCTCGGGCTGTTGATCGTCGTGGTCGTGTACAACCTCTATCCGCTGCCGATCTCGGTCCTGCACCTGCAGCTGGGCGAGGACACGGGGGAGTCGCTGCTGGCCGGCCTCGCCCTGGCTGGTATCGGCACGCTGCTGGTGCTTGCCTACGCGTGGGTGCGCTACCGCCGCCTGCGCTATCCGCCCGCGCGCCGCTATCCGGCCGGGGTGCTCAGCGCGATCGGCACCGCCGCGATCGACGAGGCTGCATTTCGCGGAATACTGCTCGGCCTGCTCGTGGCGGCCGAGTGGCCGATCGAGTACGCCGTCGCGTTCCAGGCATTGCTCTATGGGCTGGCAACGCGGATGGGCGGCCACAACGTGCCCATCTCGGTGCTGGTGCTGATCCTGGCGCAGGGTTTCGTGGGTGGCTGGCTGACGCTCGAGACGGGGGGCATTGGTGCCGCTCTGCTCGGCCACGCCCTGACCCGCCTGGCCTTCTTCGTTGCCACCGGCCACGGCGGCCCGCGCGAGGTACCTGATGAGGAGGACTTCCGCGACGAGCTGGCCGACGAGCTGCCGGTGGGGCTGGAGGTCGTCCATGAGAGGGAGAGCGGCCAGCGGCTGCTGCCATGAGCGCGGCGCGGCAGCCGCCATGAGCGCGGCGCGGCAGCCGTCGACGGTCTCGCCGGTCGGGCTCTACGTGCACTTCCCGCTCTGCCTGTCGGTGTGCCCGTACTGCGACTTCGTGGTCGCAGGGGGCAGCGCGGCTCGCGGACCTGGAAGCCTCGTTGACCGTTTCGCGGAGGCGCTGCAGCTCGAGGTCCAGCTCCGCTCGACCGGGCCGCCGGCCACTCAGCCACTGTCGTCGATCTACATCGGCGGCGGCACTCCATCGCTCCTGTCGGCACCCCAGGTCGAGCGGCTGCTGGCCACCGTCGATCGAAGTTTCGGCATCTCGCCGCGAGCGGAGGTAACGATCGAGGTAAATCCCGGGCCTGGCGAGCGCGGCGACCTCGCCGGCTTGCGCGCGGCCGGCGTCAACCGGCTGTCCGTCGGGGCGCAGACCTTCGCCCCCGACGAGCTGCGCCGACTCGGCCGGCGCCACACGCCGGGCGATATCGAGGCGACGGCAACGGCCGCCCGTCGGGCTGGCTTCGAGAACATCTCCCTCGACCTGCTCTACGACGTGCCCGGCCAGACCGTGGAGTCCTGGCGGCGCACGCTGGCCCGGTCACTTGCGCTGGTGCCCGAGCACATATCGGCCTACGCACTGTCGCTCGATGACCCCGACGCCGAGGGCCTCACCGGTGCCGGCGGAGACCACCTGCCGTTGCGGCGCGGCGCACGCCGTTGGCGCGAGGAGGCCCGGCGTGCCCAGGACGAGGACCGCGCAGCCGACATGTACGAGATGGCCGACGAGGTCCTGGAGCGGGCCGGGCTGCGCTGGTACGAGATCTCCAATTGGGCCAGGCCCGGGAGCGAGAGCCGGCACAACCTCAACTACTGGCACGGCGGCGCCTGGGAGGCCGTAGGGCCAGGCGCGCACGCCTTCGACGGCCTTCGCACGCGGCGCTGGAACGCCGCCCGCCTGGACTTCTACCTTTCGGCCGTGGAAGCCGGCAAGCCGCCACCCGGCGGCCGCGAGGTGGCCGACCCGCTCACCGCCGATGTGGAACGGGCCATCCTTCAGCTGCGCACGGTGAAGGGTCTGTCGCCGATCGACGCTCCATCCGGCCCCGCTGCGTCGGCGATCGCGTGGGGACTGCGCACCGGGCTGTTGGCGCGTGCCGGGGACCGCGTACGGCTTACCCGGCGTGGCCGCTTGTTGTCGAGCGAGCTCTTCACCCGGATGCTTGTCGACAGTCAACGAGAGCGGGCCGGTGCGCTCGCGCCGGCCCCCGCGCTCGAAGCTGCCTGTTCCTAATCCTGCGGCGCCAGCGCAGCGCAGATGTCGGTTGTTCGGGGACCGGTAGAGATTGCCGAGATCAGGGCGCCGTTGGGCGCGTATCGCTCGACGAGCCGGCCCGTGTGCAGGTAGATGCCCGGGCCCCCGAACGCGACCGCGGCCGGATCGCCGGGCTCGTACCACGACATGAAGGTTCCGTTGGCGACCACCTGCGCCAGGCTGCCGTCCGCTCGGAAGGTGACCTTGACGTTGCCCGCGAGTCGATAGTAGAAGGTGGTCCCATGTCGGCTCGTCACGGTGCCCTTGTAGGTGCCGGCGAACACGAAACGAGTGTCGGTGAAGTGACCCATGCCCTTGGCGAAGTTGTCAGCCAGCAGAACGTCGAAGCCGCAGTAGAGATCGGCCGGATAGGCGATGACCTCGGGCACATAGGGCGCCCGGTCTGGCTTTCCCTTGGCCGCTGCGGGCCCGACGAGCGCCACCAGTAGCAGGGTTGCGCTGAGCAGCACCGTGACGAAGCGCATCCAACTCCCCTCCCGCAGGCCGGTCTCGCCCCTGGCTGGGCGTGGACCGGCGACCGCTGCAAGGCGTCCACGCCTTCGATGCCTCCTGCGTATGTCGACCGACGGTAACACTCCGGTCAAGCAGCAGGTGACCCGCCGGCCGGGCGACCTTGGTGGAGCCCCAGCCACGTTGACACTCCCCGGTGGGGTTCGCTACGATGCTGCCAGCGTGGTTAGCACTCGCAACACCAGAGTGCTAACGCTCAGCCCTCTGACAAGGGAGCCGCAATGGCGCGCCGCAGAGATCGGCCAAGCGGTCCGCTGGATCAGCGTTCGCAGGACATCCTGCGGGCCGTCATCGAGGAATACATCGCCACCGCCCTGCCGGTCGGCAGCCAGGCGCTCGTCGAGCGGCGACGCCTCGATGTCAGCCCGGCCACGGTGCGCAACGTCATGGCCGAGCTTGAGGCGGCCGGCTACCTGACCCACCCTCATACCAGCGCCGGCCGCGTGCCGACCGACGCCGGCTATCGGATGTACGTCGAGCAGATCACGCCGCGGGTCAGCCTGGGACCGGTGGCTCAACTCATGATCCGGCACCAGTTCGGTCAGGTGGAGTTCGCCAGCGAGCAGTGGTTTCGGCTGGCGGCCGCCACGCTGGCCGGAGCGACGCACAACGCGGGTCTGGCCACGCCGGCCAAGCCGGCGGCGGCGCGGGTGCGCCGGATCGACCTGCTCCAGAACAGCCCCCATACCGCCAGCATCGTGCTGGTGCTGGCCGAAGGCGGTGTCAAGCAGGCGATGGTGCCCGTCGACGAGACGCTGGCTGACGAGGAGCTGAGTGCCGTCGCGCGCCTGCTCAACGAGCGTTTCCAGGGGGCCACGGCCGCCGAGGTCGCGGCACAGTTGAGCGCGCTGCGGGAGCTGCCGGCGGCACCGGCGCTGGCCGTGCGTGCGGCTGAGCGGATCGAGCGGATGATGCGCGACTTCGATGCCGCGGCGGTGGAGGACGTCTTTTCCGACGGCCTGCTCAACGTTCTGGAGGCACCGGAGTTCAGCCAGAGCGAAAAGCTGCGCGCCGTCTTCGGCGTGCTGCAGAACCACGAATATCTCGGCCAACTGGTCAGCCGCGTCGCCGAGAGCGACGACGTGCAGGTGCTGATCGGTGCCGAGAACAGGGCCGAGGAGATGCGCGACGTGTCGCTCGTCCTCGCCGCATACGGCCGGCCCGGCCATGCCATCGGCGTGGTCGGCGTGCTCGGTCCGACCCGGATGGCCTACCCGCAGGCCATCGGTAGCGTGCGCTACGTAAGCGGGCTGATGAACGAGCTTGTGGAGCAGCTATATCGATGAGTGACGGAAAGAGGACACGCGCCGAGGAGCGCATCGCGGAACTCGATGCCTCGCCTGCGGCGCTGGTCGAGCAGATCGAGCAGCTGCGCGAGCAGCTGCTTACGGCCGAGCGCGAGGCCGAGGAGAACAAGACCGGCTGGCAGCGCGCCGCGGCCGACTTCGCCAACTACCGCCGACGGACGGAGCAGGATCGCCTGGCCAACCTTGGCCTCGCCAGCGAGGCACTGCTGGTCAAGCTGCTCGGCGTCGCTGACGACTTCGATCGGGCCGTCAGCCAGCTCCCGGCAGGCTTGCAGGGTGAGCCCTGGGTCGAGGGCGTGGTGGCCATCGATCGCAAGCTGCGGGCGGTGCTGGAGTCCGAGGGACTGAGCCCGATCGAGGCCGTCGACCAGCCCTTTGACCCGCAGGTGCACGAAGCCGTGGCCCAGGATCCGACCGACCGAGTCCCGGAGGGCACCGTGACCAGCGAGTTCCAGCGCGGCTACATGCTGCGTGACCGGGTGCTCCGTCCGGCGCTGGTGGCCGTCGCCAAGGCGCCGGCGGGAGCACCCAGCAGCCAGAACACAGACAACGCGACAACAGATCAGCAGCCGGCTGACGCCGGCTCAACGGAGGATTAGCCACCAATGGGCAGGATCATCGGAATCGATCTCGGAACGACCAACTCGGTCGTGGCCGTCATGGAGGGCGGCGAGCCGACAGTCATTCCCAGTGCCGAAGGCAACCGGACGGTGCCGTCCGTGGTCGCATTCACCAAGGGCGGTGAGCGGCTGGTTGGCCAGGTGGCCAAGCGGCAGGCAACCACCAACCCGTCCAACACCATCTACTCGATCAAGCGCTTCATGGGCCGCCGCTGGGACGACCCGGAGGTCCAGCGCTCGAAGGGCCTCGTGCCGTACAAGGTCGACAAGGATCCATCGAGCGACGGCGTGCGGGTCGTGGTCGGCGACGGCACGAGCTACTCGCCGCCGGAGATCAGCGCGATGATCCTGCAGAAGCTCAAGGCCGATGCCGAGGCCTACCTGGGCGAGAAGGTGACCGAGGCGGTCATCACCGTGCCCGCCTACTTCGACGACACACAGCGCCAGGCGACGAAGGACGCCGGCCGGATCGCCGGCCTCGACGTCAAGCGGATCATCAACGAGCCGACGGCATCGTCCCTGGCCTACGGCCTCGACAAGAAGAAGGACGAGCAGATCGCCGTCTATGACCTGGGCGGCGGCACCTTCGACATCTCGATCCTCGAGCTGGGCGACGGCGTCTTCGAGGTCAAGGCAACCAACGGCGACACCCACCTGGGCGGCGACGACTTCGACCAGCGGATCATCGACTGGATGCTGGCCGAGTTCAAGAAGGACCAGGGCATCGATCTGTCCAAGGACGAGCAGGCTCTGCAGCGCCTCAAGGAGGCGGCAGAGAAGGCCAAGATGGAGCTGTCGTCCACCACCCAGACCGAGATCAACCTGCCGTACATCACCGGTGGCGCCGAGGGCCCCAAGCACCTCGTGATGAGCCTCACCCGGGCCAAGCTGGAAGACCTGGTCGCGGATCTCGTCGACCGCACGAAGGGACCTGTTCAGGCGGCGCTCAAGGACGCCGGCCTGAAGCCCACTGACATCGACGAGGTGATCCTAGTCGGCGGCCAGACGCGCATGCCGGCCGTTGTTGAGGCCGTCAAGCAGATGTTCGGTGGCAAGGAGCCCCACAAGGGTGTCAACCCGGACGAGGTCGTGGCCATCGGGGCGGCGATCCAGGCCGGCGTCCTGGCCGGCGACGTCAAGGACGTGCTGCTGCTGGACGTGACCCCACTCAGCCTGGGCATCGAGACGCTCGGTGGCGTCATGACGAAGCTGATCGACCGTAACACCACCATTCCTACGTCCAAGAGTCAGGTCTTCTCGACCGCCTCGGACAACCAGCCGCAGGTCGAGATCCACGTCCTGCAGGGCGAGCGCGAGATGGCCGGCGACAACAAGACGCTCGGCCGGTTCATTCTTGACGGTATTCCGCCCGCCCCGCGTGGCGTACCCCAGATCGAGGTGACCTTCGACATCGACGCCAACGGGATCCTTGACGTCAGGGCGAAGGACCGCGCGACCGGTCGCGAGCAGACCGTCCGTATCACGGCCAGCTCGATGCTGTCCAAGGACGACGTCGACCGGATGGTCCGCGAGGCACAGGAGCACGCCGACGAGGATCGCCAGCGGCGCGAGGCCGTCGAGACGCGCAACCAGGCCGATGCGCTGGCCTTCCAATCCGAGCGTACCCTGCGCGATCTCGGCGACAAGGTGCCTGCCGAGCTGAAGGCCGAGGTGGAGAGCAAGGCATCGGCCGTCCGCGAGGCGCTCAAGGGCGACGATCTGGAGCCCGTCCGGCGCAGCTCCCAGGAGCTGGCAGAGGCGCTCCAGCGCGTCGGCACGGCTGCCTACCAGGCAGCCGACACGGGCGCCGGCGACGGTGCCTCAGCCGAGGCGGGTGGTGGCCCTGATGGCGAGTCCGCCGAAGCGTCCCACGGGGATGCCGAGGAGGCCGTGGAGGGCGAATACAAGGAGGTCTGAGTCCGCCGACCGCTGGTCGCTCAAAGCCCGTTACAAAGGCCGCGCCGGGGGCGCGGCCTTTCAGCGTGCGTTCGCGGCGGCCGCACCTCGCTTTGGCCTCGGACGCAATCCGACGGAGCCAGGCCGGATTGTCAAGGCGCTGATCTGGCAGATCGAGCGCACCGCGACTCTACCTATGTGCTATGGTGCCGGCCGTTCCGCTCAATCCTAGTAAGTTGGTAGGAGAACGGCTCTTGTTGAAGACGGGTTCTCGCCGAGCGCTTGGCCTGGTGATCGTGCTCATGGTGGCTGCCTGCGGCGCCGTCGATCCACCGGCCGCCAGCCCCGCCAATCCGATCACGGCCCCCCCGGGCTCAGAGGCGGTCGCTCTTCGACTTGGCTACTTCCCCAACGTCACTCACGCCACTGCCTTGGTGGGCGATCGCGGCGGCATCTTCGAGCGAGTGCTCGGAGACTCGGTCGACCTGCAGGTGCAGAACTTCAACGCCGGCGGCGAGGCGATCGAGGCGATCTTCAACGGCGGCATCGACATGACCTACATCGGCCCTAACCCGGCGATCAACGGCTTCATCCGCTCCCAGGGCCAAGCCGTGCGCATCATCGCCGGCGCGACCTCCGGCGGTGCCTTCTTCGTCGTGCGTGAGGAGATCGAGTCAGCGGCTGACCTACGCGGCAAGGTCGTCGGCAGCCCCGCCCTGGGCAACACGCAGGACGTTGCGCTGCGCTCGTGGCTGGCCGACCGGGGCCTCGAGACAAGCCCGGACGCTGGCGGTGACGTGTCGATCAAACCGCTCTCCAACTCGGACATCCTCGAGGGCTTCATCTCGGGCTCGCTCGATGGTGCATGGGTGCCCGAGCCGTGGGCAACGCGGATGATCGGGCAGGGCGGCAAGGTGCTGGTCGATGAGCGCGACCTCTGGCCGGACGGGCAGTACGTCACCACCCACCTGCTCGTCGCCACCTCTTTCCTGGAGCGGCATCCGGACGTGGTCAACCGTTTCTTGCAGGCGCACCTCGAGGCGACCGACCTGGTGAACGATGACCCGGACGAGGCCCAGAGCCTGGTCAGCGAGGGCATAGCTGCGATCACCGGCACCGAGATGGACACGGGCGTGCTCAGCGCATCTTGGGAGAACCTGGCCTTCACCGTCGACCCGATCGTGGCGTCACTCGAGGAGTCAGCGCGCGATGCCTTCGAGCTCGGCTTCCTGGATGGCTACGACCCCGAGGCGGGCCTGCAGGGCATCTACGACGTGAGCCTGCTCAATGAGGTCCTGCGCGATGCTGGCAAGCCCGAGGTGAGCCTGCCATGACCGTTGTCTCCAGGCCGCTTTCAACCCAACTGCCGGCAGCCGTCCCGGCCAGGACGGTGCTCAGCATCCGCGGGGTGCGCAAGACCTACGGCCCGGTCGGCAACCGGGTGCTTGCCCTCGAGGGGATATCGCTCGACGTCCGGCGGGGCGAGTTCCTGTGCCTGGTCGGCGCATCCGGCTGTGGCAAGAGCACGCTGCTCAACCTGATCACCGAGCTGGACCGGCCGAGCGGCGGCGAGATCGTGATTGACGGTCGGCCCAGCCTGCTTTTCCAAGAGGCGGCGTTGTTCCCCTGGCTGACTGCCGCGGGCAACGTCCAGCTGCCGATGAAGCTGGCCAAGGTGCCCCGGCATCGGCGCGACCAGCAGGTCGAGCGCCTGCTCGACCTGGTCCACCTGTCCGACTTTGGCGACAAGTTGCCCCACGAGCTGTCCGGTGGCATGCGCCAGCGGGTGGCGGTCGCGCGCGCGCTGGCCCAGGACGCGGACATCCTGCTGATGGACGAGCCCTTCGGTTCGCTCGACGCCATGACCCGCGACCTGCTGCACGATGAGTTGGAGCGAATCTGGCGGGAGACCGGCGTGACGGTGCTGTTCGTCACCCACGATGTGCGCGAGGCGGTCCGGCTGGGCGACCGGATCGTGGTCCTGACCAGCCGGCCGGGCCGCGTGGCCGACGAGTTCGTCGTCGACCTGCCCAGGCCGCGCAACATCGCCTCAGCCGAGGTTGGTGCGCTGGCGGCAAGCGTGACCGAGCGCCTGCGCGCCGAGGTCAGGCGGCACGCCAATGACTGAGCGAGTGCTCCGCCCAGCCGGCTCTCGGCTGGAGGACGAAATCAGGGGCATCGACAACCTGGAGCTGCCACTCCGCCCGCACCGCGCCAGGCTCAGGGCGATCTGGTCCGGGCTGTGGCCAAAGCTGGCTGCGATCGGCATCTTCCTGGTCATGTGGCAGCTCGTCGTGCTGGCCCAGCTTCGGCCTGCGTACGTGCTGCCCGGCCCGATCCCGGTCCTCGAGACGCTTGGCCGAGAGCTGGTCGGCGAGCGGCTGCCACTGGCTACTGCGATCACCCTCCAGCGGGCGGGCATAGGCTTCGGGCTTGCCCTGGTCATCGGCACTCTGCTGGGACTGGCCATCGTGCGCTCCAGGCTGTTGCGCACCGCAGTCGCGTCGCTGATCACCGGCCTGCAGACCATGCCTTCGATCGCCTGGTTTCCGCTGGCCATCCTGGTCTTCGGGCTGAACGAGGCGGCGATCATGTTCGTCGTGGTGCTGGGTGCAGCGCCGTCCATCGCCAACGGCCTGATCGCCGGCGTTGACCACATTCCCCGCGTGCTGCTGCGCGCCGGCCAGGTGCTCGGCGCGAGAGGCGTCGCGCGCTACCGCTACGTGATCTTCCCGGCTGCTCTGCCGTCGTTCGTGGGCGGGCTGAAGCAGGGCTGGGCCTTTGCCTGGCGCAGCCTTATGGCCGGCGAGCTGCTGGTGGTGATTGCCGGCCGTCCGTCGATCGGCAGCCAGCTGCAGTTCGCGCGCGAGTTCTCGAACGCGCTAGGTCTGATGGCGATGATGATCGTCATCCTGGCCATCGGCATCATCGTCGACCTGCTCGTCTTCGGCACCCTTGACCGGGCCATCCGAAGGCGCTGGGGTTTGCTCGAAAGCTAGTCGCGAATCTCGGTCGGGGGTCGGCGTCGACGGTTGAGCGAGATCCAGGCTTCCGGGTCGGCGGTCAGCTCGCGCACTCGCGGCGGCAGGTCGTTGCCGGCCAGGTCGGCAAGGCTGGTCGTCTCGAGCACCCGACGCAGGCTTGCCCGAACGGCGACCCAGACGTCGCGCAGGCCGGCGGCGGCGCCCTCGTACTCGACCGATTCGACGCGTTCGCCGCGGACGGTTGCCATCGGCCCCTCGACCGCCCGGATGACGTCGGCCAGGCTGATCTCCTCAGCCCGCCGGGCGAGCGAGTAGCCGCCGGCGTTGCCGCGGGTGCTCTTGACGATGCCGGAGTGCTTGAGCTCAAGCAGGATCGCCTCGAGGAACTTCGATGGGATCTGCTGCGCCTGCGAGATCTGCTCGCGCTTGAGCGGGCGTCCGGCCGAAGCGGCCAGCTCGGCAGCAGCCCTGACGGCGTAGTCGGCTCTGGCGGAGACGCGCATGGCCCAATTGTGCCGCCTCGCGACCGCTTTCAGATGCCCTGAGAGCCGTCCGTCCCGCCAGCGCATCTGCTGTCAATAACCGCTCGGCATCCTGCGCCGCCTCTCGCCGGTCGCTGTGGCGGAGGCAATCGTCCTGCCGTGACCACGACCAGGTAACAGTCACGGTGGAGCTGGCGGAGCGAGCCCAGGCTGCTTCGGTCAGCGCCAGAGGAACAACGGCAGGCCGGGGGCCAGCGCCAACAGCGCCAGCACGGCGAGGTAGGCCGCCAGCAGCAGTCCACCCACATACAGGTGCAGCCGCACGTTGGTCCCCAGAACGGCCATCAGGGCGTACGGCTGCTCGTAGTGCGTGGCCAGGCCGTCGCGGACGCGCAGCGCGAGCGGCAGCGGCACCAGCGCGATCAGTGCCGGTATCGGCAGGATGCCGGCGAGAACGCCGCCGGCGATGATCGCGAACGCCGTCAGCGCGCCGAGGTAGTAGAGGTTGATGACGGTCGTGCGGGGCAATCGGACGGGCAGGGTTCGCTTGCCGGCACGGGCATCAGCCGGGGCGTCCGGCACCTCGTTGGCGTACAGGATCAGTGCCACCAAAAGGGCGATCGGGAGCGAGGCGACCACCGGCTCCACGGCCAGTGCGCCGCCACTCTGGACGACGTACGCGCCGAGCAGCATCAGCGGCCCGAAGCCGAGCGCCACCGCCACCTCCCCCAGCCCGCGGTAGACGAGCTTCAGCGGCGGAGCGGTGTAGAAGAAAGACACCAGCACGCCGATCACCCCGATGGCCAGCAGCTCGACCGAAGGCCGCAGCCAGAGCAGCAGCAGCCCGGCGGCGATGGCGATGGCGTAGCAGGCCGCCGAGATCAGCGCCATCGTGCGCAGCGATACCAGCCCGTACTGGATGACCCGCGAGCCGCCGCTGTACTGCGTTGGATTGACGTTCTTCTCATCCGCCCCGAGGCGCGCGTCGAAGACGTCATTGGCAACGTTGAGCCCGAGATGGACCGCCGCCGCCCCGATCAGCGTGATCAGCGCCGTCAGCGGCTCGAAGAAGCCATGCAGTGCAGCAATGGCAATGCCGACTGCCACCGGTACGAAGGTGGCCGAGAGGAAGGGCAGGCGTGTCGAGCGCAGCACCAGCCACCCGAGCGATAGACGCGGACGGACCGTCTGCCCGACCTCTGCCGACAGCCGTGCGAGGTAGCGGCGCGACTGGCCAACCTGGCGCTCGACGTACTCCGGGAACGGGATGTCCGATTCGTCCCAGCCCCAGGCGGCGTGGGGGCGGAAGGCCAGGCGTCCGCCCGGCTCGACGATGGCGCGGCCCCAGACCGTCACGTGTCGTCGCTCGTCGTAGCCCACTCCGGGCTGCGGCCGGATGTGACTTCCGGTCAGGCTGACCTCACCCTCGAGCGGGATCTCCACGCCGGCCGGAGGGGTGAAGTGGACGGTGCTTCCGTCGCCCTCGATCCAGCCCTCGACGGCGGCACTGAGCGGGTATCCATCGGCTCCGACCCAGGTCAGCAGGTGAAAGGGGAACTCCTTCAGGCGGCGCAGGCCGGCAGCCGGCTCGATCATGCGCACGCCGGCGCGCAGGTCGACCATCAGGCAGCCTCCAGGTCCGTGGCCGGCGGAGCGTCATGCACCTCGGGCGGGCGAGACGTATCGCCATCGGGCCAATACAGGATCCGGCGCGGCGTGACCTCGATGACCGAGCGCTCGAAGAAGAGCGGGAACGCGACGCGTGCCTTCAGGAACTGGAGGATGACCGGCTCCTTCGCCGCCCACAGCGGCAGAACCTGCTCCCAGTCCGTGTGGGGGTCTCCGTCGATCACTCGCGCGTCACCCTGGATCGTCGCCCGGTCGCGTCGACCGCCGAGCGCCACCGGGTCGCTCAGCGAAAGCGAGACCCGCGGGTTGGCCTTGATGTGCTCAAGCTTGCGCGAGAACAGGATGCTGGAGGTCATCAGCACCCGCTGGCCATCCCACAATGGGATCAGCGGGTAGGTCATCGGCCGGCCGTCATGACGGACGACCGTCAGCTCGGTCACGAGCGCCGCCTCGAGGAGCTCCTCGACGGCGCGCGGCATCCTGCTCATCTCCGTTCTCCAGTGCCTCTCACATGCGCAAGAAACTAGCGAGTGCACGGTAACATATTTTCGCGTCGGCGGGATGTCGGCACGGGAGTGCGCTGCTGTAGGATGCCACCTGCCGTGACCAGCGCAGACCGCCAGACCGTCGAACCGCTCATCCGCGCCCGGCGTCTGACCAAGCGCTTTGGATCGTTCACGGCTGTCGACGCGATCGACTTTCAGCTCAGCCCGGGCGAGGCCTTCGGCTTCCTCGGACCGAACGGCGCGGGCAAGACCTCGACCATGCGCATGGTTGCGTGCGTCTCGCCGCGCACCGAAGGCGAGCTGACGGTGCTGGGCATGGATCCGGCCGTCGATGGCACGCGCATCCGCGCCCGCCTGGGCGTCGTGCCACAGGAAGACACGCTCGACACCGAGCTGACCGTGGCTGAGAACCTGCTGATCTACGGTCGCTACTTCGACCTCTCCTACGCCGAGACCCGCCGGCGCTCGGAAGAGCTGCTCGATTTCGTGCAACTCAAGGAGCGGGCACGCGACCTGGTCGACCCACTGTCCGGAGGCATGAAGCGGCGCCTGACCATAGCGCGAGCGCTGATCAACGAGCCCGATCTGCTGCTCCTTGACGAGCCGACGACCGGGCTCGACCCCCAGGCGCGCCACCTCGTCTGGGAGCGCCTCTACCGACTCAAGCAACGGGGCGTGACGCTGGTCCTTACGACCCACTACATGGACGAGGCCGAGCAGCTATGCGATCGGCTGGTGGTGATGGACAAGGCCAAGATCGTGGCGGAGGGATCCCCGCGTCAGCTGATCGAGCGCTACGCCACGCGCGAGGTGCTCGAGCTGCGCTTCCCGGTCGGCGTGCAGGAGACCCTCGACGGGCAGCTCGAAGGCCTGGGCGAGCGCATCGAACACCTCCCTGATCGGGTGCTCGTCTACGCCAGCAACGGCGAAGCCGCCGCCAACGAAGCCCACGAGCGCGGTCTCCGGCCCGAGAGCGTCCTCGTTCGCCGCAGCAGCCTGGAAGACGTCTTTCTGCGCCTCACCGGCCGCTCCCTCATCGAATAAGCCCCGCGATGGCCGCTGGCGTTCGCTTCCTCGAGCACAACCTCTTGGTCTACCGCCGCACCTGGCGGGGCACGGCCTTCTCGACGATCGTCTCGCCGATTCTCTTCTTGTCGGCGATGGGCGTGATGCTGGGCAATCTGGTGCCAGACCTGGCGGAGTTCGGCGGCGCGTCCTTCCTGGTCTTTCTGGCACCTGGCCTGTTGGCTGCCACGGCGATGCAGACAGCGACCATCGAATCGTCATGGCCGCTGCTGGCCGGCTTCAAGTGGAATAAGACGTTCCAGGGGGCGATCGCCACCCCGCAGGAGCCGCGCGACATAGTCCTCGGTCATCTCTACTCGATGTCGGTGCGCCTGGCCTTCGTCACCGGCATCTTCATGGTCGTGGCCTTCGCGTTTGGAGCGATCGACAGCCCGCAGGGCCTGCTGGCCTGGCCGGCAGCAATCCTGACCGGCCTCGCCTTCGGCATGCCGATGGCCGCCTGGACGGCATCGCGCGAGAACGAGAGCTCCTTTCCGCTGATCTTCCGTTTCGTGATCACGCCGATGTTCCTCTTCAGCGGCACCTTCTTCCCGATCGAGCGGCTGCCCGAAGCGCTCCAGGCGGTAGCGTGGCTGACGCCGCTGTACCACGGCGTCGCGCTGGCCCGTGGCTTCGCCATTGGGCAAGACGTTGACCTGCTGCAGCTCGGCGTCCACGCCCTGGTGCTCATCGGGCTGACCGTCCTTGGCACGCTGGTCGCCCTGCGCACCTTCCACAAGCGGCTGATCGTCTGATGAGCGCCCTGCTGAGCGGTCGCATGCTGCCCTTCGGAAGTCGCCACGCCGTGCACATCCTGGAGCGCAACCGGCTGATCTTCCGGCGCCAGTGGATGCTCATCGTGTCGGGCTTCTTCGAGCCTCTCTTCTACCTCGCCGGCATCGGCATCGGCCTCGGCTCGATCATCGGTGCGGTCGAGGGGCCGGGCGGGACGCTGATCCCTTACGCCGTCTTCGTCGCGCCGGCGCTGCTCGCGACGAGCGCAATGAACGGGGCGATCTACGACAGCACCAACATGTTCTTCCGCCTGCGCTACCAGAAGTCGTATGAGGGCATGCTGGCCACGCCGGTCAACATCGGCGACATCGCGCTGGGCGAGATCATCTGGGCGCTGATGCGCGGCACGCTCTACGGCATCGGCTTCCTGGTGATCATGTTCGCTCTCGGGCTGATGCCCTCCGCGTGGGGCATTCTGGCCCTGCCGGCAGCGATGCTGATCGGCTTCACCACAGCGGCGGTCGGGCTGACTGCGGTCACGTTCATGCGCTCGTGGCAGGATCTGGATCTGTTCTTCGTGGCCACGCTGCCGCTCTTCCTGTTCTCGGCAACCTTCTTTCCGATAACCGCCTATCCGGAAGCCATCCGCTGGATTGTCGAGCTGACCCCGCTGTATCGCGGCGTCGACCTGGTTCGCGGTCTGACCACCGGCCACGTCGGCATTGACCAGGCCATCTCGGTGGTCTACCTGCTGGTGATGGGCCTGTTCTTCCTATGGGTCGCCTCTCGCCGCCTGGGGCGGATGCTGCTCAAATAGGACACCGCTTCAGGGTGGCTCGACGTGCCACTCCACGTGGCCCGCGCCGACGAAGCCAGCGTACGCCTTGAGCGCGCGACGGAAGGCCGCCCGAAAGCCTCGCTCGCGTCGTGGCCGGAAGCCCTCCTGCCACCACAGGCCGACGACGCGCAGCACCTTCTCTGGACGCGCCATACGCGGCTCTATCCGGCCGACCAGCCGGTCATCGAAAAGGATCGGCAGGACGTAGTAGCCCCAGCGCCGACGGGCCTCGGGCACGTAGACCTCCCACAGATAGTCGAAGTCCCAGAGCCCGCGCATCAGGCCGCGGTCCCAGGCGAGCGGGTCGAGCGGAGCGATGAAGGCGACCGTCGGGTCGGCCGGCTGATCGACGGCTTCGAGCAGGCCGAGCTCCTCCGTCAGCATCCAGCGCGTCCCCTTCAGCCGGTCAACCGTCACCTCGGTCAGGAGGCCCTCATCGGCCAGCTCGAGCGTCATCGCCCGGCGCTCGGCGGCCGTGCCCGCGCTGTACATCACCTCTGCCTGGGCGGCGGGCGTCGTCAGGCCGGTCGCCCGGTAGCGGCTGAGCAGGCGATGGCGCATCTGCGCCTCGACCGGCTCGCGCGCCGCGAGCACATCGGCCGGCACGAGCCGCTCGATGAGGTCGTAGAAGCGGCGGTTGCCGTCCCGCCGGGCGATGCCCAGGCGACCCACCACGAACAGCGCCTCCATCACCGCACGGGCAGCCCGGGTGGGCGCCCACCACCAGCTCACTGCGTGGCCGTGATCGGCGAACGAAGCGGTCGACAGCGGCCCGTCAGCGGTGATCCGCTCGAGAATGGCCTCTGCCACCGCCGCCTGTTCGCGCAGGATGCCCTCCTCATATTGCAATCGGTTTCGGTCCCAGGTCAGCCGGTACCACGGCAGCTCGGCCAGCGGCACGATGTTCAGGCTCTTGTTGTAGAGCTCGATCAGCCGCCGCTCAGGGCCGTACAGCCAGTAATCGCACCACTCGCGCCGATAGCCGGCTACCCGAGCGTGTAGGACCAGGTCGTGGTTGCGGGCACCCGGTACCTCGAGCGGGTCGAACTGGAGTAGCCCCAGGCGCTCGAACACGCGCAGCACGCTCTCCGGCTCGGACGGCAGCGACCGCGCGGGCGATAGCAGGTGTCGGCGGACCAGGAAGCGGCGCGCCTCGGTGCGCGTCAGGCTCAGCGGCACGCCGGCCCTCCGGATTCGACCACGACGACGCCGTCGGTCAGCTGACCCGTGCGCTGTAGGCAGAGAGCGCGGGCACCCCGCCCAGGTGCGCGTACAGCACGTTCGACTCCCGGCTGATCTCGCCCTCGCGAACCATGTCTACAAGTCCGGCCATCGACTTCCCTCGTAGACCGGGTCGGTCAGCATTCCCTCCAGCCGGCCGGCCAGACGGATGGCCTCGATCGTGGCCTGGTCGGGGATGCCGTAGATGCCGCCGTGGTAGCGCTCGTCGAGGACGACGTCCTCCTCACCGATCTCGCGGCCCAGCTCGACCAGCTCGGCGGTGGCTCGGGCGATGCGCAGGATCTGCGCGCGCGTCTCGGCGGGCTTGGCCGAGGCGTCGATGCCGATCACCCGCCGCCGGCGCGGCTGCGCGGCAAAACCGACGACCATGCCGGCCTGTGTGCTGCCCGTCACCGAGCAGACGATGATCGTGTCGAAGAAGACGCCCAGCTCGCGCTCCTGGCGTTCGACCTCCATCGCCCACGACGCGAAGCCCAGGCCACCAAGGCGGTGATCCGACGCGCCCGCCGGGATGGCGTAGGGCTTGCCGCCGCGCCGGCGCACGTCGTCGAGCGCCTGCTCCCAGCTCTGCTTGTACTCGATGCCGAAGCCAGCCTCCACCAGCCGCACCTCGGCGCCCATGAGCCGGCTCAGCTGGATGTTGCCCACCCGATCGTAGACGGCGTCCGGCCAGTCGACCCAGGACTCCTGCACGAGCACGGCCTTGAGGCCCAGGTGCGCCGCCGCGGCCGCCACCTGGCGAGTGTGGTTGGACTGCACGCCGCCGATGGAGACGAGCGTGTCGCAGCCATCGGCCAACGCCTCCGCAACGAGGTACTCCAGCTTGCGCATCTTGTTGCCGCCGAAGGCCAGTCCGCTGTTGCAGTCCTCCCGCTTGGCCCAGATCGCCGGCCCTCCAAGGTGCTCGCTCAGCCGCCGCAGCGGCTGGATCGGAGAGGGGCCGAACAGCAGTGGCTGGCGATCGAACCGGTCTAGCTTCATCGGCCGATTATCGGGGGCAGCGGGGCCGGGCACTGCCCTCGACCTATACTCGACGCTCGCATGGCCACGACCCGCGATTACTACGATGTGCTCGGGGTTCCGCGAGGGGCGTCCGAGGAGGAGATCAAGCGCGCGTTCCGCCGGCTTGCCCAGCAGTGGCACCCGGATGTGAGCACGCAGCCCGGCGCCGACGAGCGCTTCAAGGAGATCGCCGAGGCGTACCGGGTGCTGTCCGATCCGCAGCAGCGCCAGGCCTACGACATGTTCGGGCGCGCCGGCCTGGGACAATCGGGTGCGGGCGGGACCGATCCGTTCGCCGGCTTCGGCTTCGGCGACATCTTTGATGCCTTTTTCGGTGGCGCGACGGGCGGCGCCCGCCGGGCACGGACGCCGACCGGCGCCGACCTGCGCTACGACCTCCAGCTGACGTTCGCCGAGGCGATTGCCGGTACCGAGAAGGAGATCGAGTTCAGCTCGCTCGTTCGCTGCGACCGTTGCACCGGCAGCGGTGCCGAGCCGGGCACATCGCTGTCCACCTGCCCGGTCTGCAACGGCAGTGGCGAGGTGCGCCACGTGCGCGCGACGATGCTCGGCCAGATCGTGAACATCGCCCCCTGCGACCGCTGCCGGCAGACGGGTCGCATCGTCGAGACGCCGTGCACGCAATGCCGCGGCGAGGCACGCATCGAGAAAAAGCGGGCGCTTCGGGTGGCGGTGCCGGCGGGCATAGACGACGGTCACCAGATCCGCCTTTCCGGGGAAGGCGAGGCGCCGCCGCGGGGCGGCCACCCGGGCAACCTTTACGTTGTCGTTCACGTCGAGCCGCACCCGCAGCTGACCCGGCGCGACACCGAGCTCTACTACGAGCTGCCGCTGTCGATCAGCCAGGCGGCGCTGGGTGCGCGCGTGGCGGTGCCGACGGCTGACGGCCAGGAGGAGGTCGAGATCAAGCCCGGTACACAGCCGGGCGCCGAGATCCGGCTGCGCGGTCGCGGGGTGCCGCACCTGCGCAGGTCGGGTTCGCGCGGCGATCTCCACGTGCTGGTCGACGTCAGGGTGCCGACGCGATTGACCGCCCGCCAGCGTGAGCTGCTCGAGCAGCTCGCCGCCGAGATGGGCGAGCGGGAAGAGTCAGCCCCGTCGGCGCCTTCCGGCCGACGCCGCCGCGGCAGCAAGGGCGGCGGCCTGCGCGACCGGCTCAAGGACGCGATCGGCTGAACGTGGCAGAGCTGCCCGTCGGTGGCGTCGCAGAGGACGGCATGTCCGCCGCCGGCACCTGGATCGAGTTGAGCGTGGCCGCAGACCACGAGGCGGTCGAGGCGGTGTCGGAGATCCTTGGCCGAGCCTGTGCCGGAGCGGTTGCGGTCGAGCCGGCGTTCGAGCTGGTTGCCGAAGGCCTGGCCGCGCGCGTCGATACGAGCAGGCCCCAGCTCGTGCGCGGCTTTCTGCCCGCTGTTGACAAAACGACGGCTGATTTGGCGATCGAGCAGGTACGCGAGCACCTCGGCCACCTGCAGGCTTTCGGCCTGCGACCGATCGGTGAGCTGCAGACACGGCTGCTGCACGAGGAGGACTGGGCCGATGCCTGGAAGAGCCACTTCCCAGTGCTCAAGGTCGGCCGCCGCCTGGTGATCCGCCCGACCTGGCGCGAGCACCAGCCTGCTGCCGATGATGTCGTGCTCGCGCTGGACCCCGGAATGGCCTTCGGCACGGGCCTTCATCCCACCACTCGTCTCTGCCTGGCCGCCCTGGAGCAACTCGCCGACGGTGGCCTGGTCGAGGGCGCCCGGGTGCTCGACGTGGGCTGCGGTTCGGGCGTCCTCGCCATCGCCGCCGGGCTGCTCGGGGCGCACCAGGTGGTCGGCCTGGATACCGACCCGATCGCCGTGGAGGCGACAATGGCCAACGGCGCGCGAAACGGCCTGGCCGGGCGGCTGGCCGCGCGGCAGGGAAGCCTGCCCTCCGCCGATGGCCCCTTCGACCTGGTGGTGGCAAACCTCATCTCGTCACTGTTGATCGAGCTGGCGCCACTGCTCGCCGCCAGCGTGCGAACGGGTGGTCGCCTTGTTGCCAGCGGCATCTTCATCGACCGTGAGCCGGAGGTCCTCGCGGCCCTGGAGCACGCCGGGCTGGAGCGGTCGGGTCGGTCGGCCGAGGGTGACTGGGTTGCGCTCGAGCTGGCCCGCGGCTGAGCATCGGCATGAGCTTGGGGCCAATCCAGATCTTCCCGGTCCTGCTGCTGACCCACATCGGCCTGGCGCTGGCGCTGCTGCTGCCCAGCCTGCTGCTGCCGCTGACCCTGCGCTCGCGAGGGCCGGACCGGGCACCCGGACCTTTCGTCGGACTGCTGCTCTGGCTCCAGAGCAACGGCAGTTTGGTCATCGGCGGCGGGTTGGCAGTGACCGGCGTGGCGATGCTTGTGATCCTTGGCCCGATCCTGCTGACCCAGCTGTGGCTGCAAATTGCGCTCGTCCTCTACGCGGCGAACCTGCTGCTGGCCTTCTTCATCCAGCGGCCGGGCCTGCGCCGGCTGGTAGGCGTGAACCGCCAGGGCAGCGAAGAGGAGCGCGAACGGTGGAAGGCGCGCGCCAGGCGCCAGCGCTATGTCTCCTATGTGATGGCCGGCGGCATCGGCCTGATCGCGTTCCTGATGTCGGCGCGGCCGCAGTAGGCGGCCGGGGCTAGAGTTAGGCCATGGCTGATCGCGACCCTGACTGCCTGTTCTGCAAGATCGTGGCGGGCGAGATCCCGGCCGACATCGTCCAGCGAGACGAGCACGTGATCGCTTTCCGCGACATCTCCCCCAAGGCACCAACGCACGTCCTTCTGATCCCCCGGCGTCACGTGAAGTCCGCCGCCGAGCTCGGCGATGAGGACGGCGCGATGCTCGGCCGGCTGTTCCTTGTCGCTGCGCAGATCGCGCGCGAGGCCGGCCTCGACGGGCGCGGCTACCGGCTGGTGACCAATGTCGGCGCGGATGCAGGGCAGAGCGTCCACCATCTGCACTTCCACCTGCTCGGCGGTCGCACGCTGCGCTGGCCGCCCGGCTGACAGGTCAGCAACGAGGCGACCGCGCTCAGTCCCCCTCGACCACCTGCAGCGGGTTGTCCGCACCGGCCCACTGGCGAACCCGGTCGCGCTTGATCTTGAGCGTGTGGGTCCGCGGGAAGTCCGTCTCCGGCCAGAGCCGCCAGCCGTCGATGCGCTGGTGCTGGCCCAGCCGGGCGTTGGCCTGCCTGACCAGCCCCTCGATCCGAGCGTGCAGCTCGCGTTGCTCTTCCTCGCTCTCGGGCGGCTTGGGCGGCGGGTTATTGGGCGTGATGACGGGAGGGGCGTCAGGCGACAGCACGACCGCCTCTATTCGGCCGGGCCGTGTCTCGAGCACAACCGCCTGTGCCAGCCCGACTTCTTGGAGCACGTTCTCGATGTCCTCCGGGTAGACGTTCAGCCCGTTGGGCAGGACGATGATGTTCTTGGTCCGGCCCATCAGGACCAGGTTGCCGCGCTTGTCGAAGCGGCCCACGTCGCCGGTGTGGTACCAGCCATCTTTCAGCACCGCGGCCGTCGCCGCGGGGTCCTGCCAGTAGCCCGAGAAGAGCGTCGGGCCGCCCACCAAGATTTCATTTGTCCCGTCGGCCAGGCGGACCTCGACCGGCGGCGTGGGCTTGCCCACCGTGCCGGTCGGATGGTCGTTCTCACGGGTGGCGGCGGCAGGTCCGCACTCGGTGGCGCCATAGCCCTGCAGCACGACCACGCCGAGGCGCTCCCACGACTCCTGCAGCGGGGGCGGCAGAAAGGCCGCCGCCGAGACGAACAGCCGCAGGTGCCCGCCGAGCCGCTGGTGGATCCGTCGGAAGAGGAGTCGCCGCAGCCGATAAGGTAAGAAGCGTGCCGCCTTCAGGGCGAGCTCGAAGCGGCGCTCCTGGCCCTGCTTCTTGACCTCGCGCTCGATGCCGTTCCAGAACAGCTGGAGCAGTTGCGGTACGACCACCATCGTCGTCACCCGGTGCTCTTGGAGCGCCTCGAAGATGACCCGTGGCGTACGCGATCGGAGGTACAGGATGTCCGCCCCGATCATGGTGCCGTAGAAGAGGACCGGCGCCTGGTCGAAGAGATGCGAGGCGGGCAGCAGCGAGACGGTCCTGTGGTGACGCTGGGGAAGGATCTTGGCGATCGCCTCGAGGGTCGAGAGGATCGTGCCGTGCTTCAGCATCACGCCCTTGGGCATGCCGGTCGTGCCCGAGGTGTAGATGACCTCGAATAGCGTCTCGCGCGAGGGTCGCTGCCAGGTCTCCAGCTGCGCCTCCCAGTCTTCGGGAAACGCCTCGTCAATGCCGCCCTCGTCCCCTCCGCGAGCGCTCTGGTGGGGCGGGTCGGCAGAGAAGGACTCGACCGTCCGGATATCGAGATGGGCCAGGCCACCTTCCTCGGCGTCGGGTGCGTCGAAGCCAGTGCCGATGGCCAACCAGCGGGCGCCGGATGAATCGGCGATGCGGCGCAGCACCTCGGGCGCCATGCGCAGGTCCAGTGGGACGATCACTACGCCGGCGTACATGGCGCCGAAGTAGACCGCCGGCAGAGCCGGCGTCGACGGGCTCCAGGTCAGCAGTCGATCGCCCGGTTGTAGGCCCAGCGCGCGCATTCGCCAGGCAGCCAGGCGCGCCCGACGGCGCAACTCCTCGGCGCTCCACGGCAGCTCGATGCCGTCGTCGGTGCGCAGCGCCAGCTGCCGGCGACCCGGCCAGCGCCGGGCGGCGTCGTCCAGCAGGTCGAGCAGCGAATCAAAGGTCCGCGGGTCTGGCTGCTCCATCGGATCAGTGTACTGAGGCCCACCCAGTCGAAGCGCCATTTGACCCGGTAGAGGCCCAAACGGTAGACTGCGGCCGCCTTTGCGCGTCCGGCCCAGCGCCGAGCTTCGCGCGCTCCTGCTCCGGTGACCGGCCCCGGGGACGGGGATCGGTCGAGTCTGCCGGCGGGAGGTGATTCCGGATTGGCTGAAGTCCGCGTAGGCGAAAACGAGACCTTCGAGAGCGCGCTGCGTCGCTTCAACAAGAAGATCCAGCAGAGCGGCATCCTCGCGGAGGCTCGCCGACGCGAGCACTATGAGAAGCCCAGCGTGAAGCGCAAGCGCAAGGAAGCGAAGCGCAAGAAGGCTGCCCGTTCCGAGTAGCGGTCCGGCGGACAAGGTTCCGCCAGGCTGCTCAGGGCGGCGGCCCGCCCGAGGAACTGCTCCGGTGACTCTCGCTCAACGACTGCAAGAAGACCTGACTCGCGCGATGCGCGAGCGTGACGACCTGCGCCGTGACAGCCTGCGGATGGCCGTTGCTGCGGTCTACAACAACCAGAAGCAGGCCCGCCGGGAACTCTCGGACGACGAAGTCGTCGGGGTGCTCATGCGGGAGGTGAAGGCGCGTCGCGAGACTATCGAAGCGCTGCATGGCGCCGGCCGGGCCGAGGATGTCAGCCAGGAGCAGGCCAAGCTGGACATCATTGCGGCATACCTGCCCCAGCAGCTATCGGGCGAGGAGCTCGATGCCATGGTCGCCGCGGCTATCGACGAGTCCGGCGCCACCTCGCCCCGAGACATGGGCCGGGTGATGGCGGTGCTGATGCCACGCGTCCGCGGCCGGGCGCAGGGCAAGCAGATCAGCGAGGCGGTTGCCCGCCAGCTGGCCCGCCGAGACCTGGCCAAGCACGGTCACTGATGCTGGCACGCTCCGGGCGCCTGCGCGCCGCCTTCACCCAGCGCGACGCGGTCCGCCTGGCGGTCGTCACGATCATCTTCGCCCTCTCCCTCGGCGCGGTGCTGGCGGTCGATGCCCTGCCCGGACCCCTGCTCGGCAGCGGAGCCGTGGTCGACAACGTCGCCACGGTCGACATTCGCGCCCCGTACACCGGCCGCTACGAGAGCGCGGAGGAGACCCAGCGCCGGCAGGACCAGGCCCGCGCCCAGGTCGCGCCGCAGTACGACTACACGCCCGAGCGCGGACGCCAGACCGCCGAGGCCCAGCTGGCCGAGCTGCAGTCGACCATCGCGTCCGTCGACGCGGCCTTTGCCGCAGTGCTCACGCCCGAGGCGCGGGCGGTCGCGTTGCGCAACGCCGTCCCACGCCTGTCGATGGCGTCGCGCACTACGCTGGCCTCGCTCGAGCGCAACGAGTGGCTGGTGCTCCGTGCCGAGATGGAGCGAGCGCTCGATGCCCGTCAACGGGTGGAGGTACGCGACACCCTGCTGGCCGATGCCCGCCTGGCACTGGGCATGAGCATCGACGACAGCCTGCCCAGCGACCAGCGCGCGCTGGCGGCCGAGATCGTCGCCCCGCTGCTGGTGGCCAACTCGACCTACGACCCCGCTGCGACCGAGACCGCCCGTGACTCTGCCGCCGCCCAGGTCGAGCCGGTCGTCTACGAGTTCCGGGTGGGTGAGATCCTCGTCCAGCGTGGCCAGCGGCTCGATCCGCTGCTGCGCGAGCGGCTCGACGTATTCGGCCTGCTGGACCCGCGCCCAGACCCGTCCCGCGCTGCCGGCTGGGGGCTGCTGGCGCTGTTGCTGGCGAGCCTGCTGCTGCTCTGGCTGTGGCGCTTCCGCCCCACGATCTGGCACCGTAACAGCGCCCTTCTGCTGGTCTCCCTGGCCGTGCTCGCCGCCGCGATCGCCCTGAAGGTGACCGGTGATCGCTCGCTGCTGCCGTACTTCGTGCCGACGGCCGCGATCGCGCTCCTGCTGGCGGTTCTGCTCGACAGCGGGGCGGCACTGATCGTGCTGGCGATCATGTCGCTGGTGGCGGGAGCCATCGTCGGGACGGTCGAGTTCGCGGCTTACACATTCCTCGGCGGACTGGCCGGCATCATCCTGGTGCGACGCGGAGAGCGGTTGTCGAACTTCCTGCAGGCGGCACTGGCCATCGCCGTGGTCAACGTCATCGTTGTGTCGATGTTCACCCTGCTGGGCGAACGCGACCTGACGGGGCTGCTTCAGCTGCTGCTCGCGGGCATGACTGCCGCCGGCATGTCCGCGCTGCTGGCAGTCGGGTCCTTCGCGGTGCTGGGCAACCTGTTCGGCATCACCACCTCGTTCCAGCTTCTGGAGCTGGCCAACCCATCCCAGCCGTTGCTCAGGCGGTTGCTCCTGGAGACCCCGGGCACCTATCACCACTCGTTGATGGTCGGCAACCTGGCGGAGCGTGCGGCCGAGGCGATCGGTGCTGATCCCCTGCTGGCGCGCGTTGCCGCCTACTACCACGACATCGGCAAGCTGGCCAACCCGATGGCCTTCATCGAGAACCAGGCGACCGGCGAGAACGTGCACGACACGTTGACCCCCGAGCAGTCGGTAACCCTGCTCAAGTCGCATGTGGGGGACGGCATCGACCTGGCCTACCAGTACCGGCTGCCGAAAGCAGTCATCGCCTTCATCCCGCAGCACCACGGCACAGCGCTGATGAGCTATTTCCATGCCCGTGCCCGTGATCGCGCGATCGAGGAGGCCGGTGCCCGGCCCGGAACTCCCCAGGCCGTGGCTGCGGCGGCCGCCGTGGAGGCATCGCGCTTCCGCCACGCGGGACCCAAGCCTCAGTCACGCGAGGCGGCGATCCTGATGCTGGCCGACGGAGTCGAGGCGTCCGTTCGCTCCCTGACCTCGCAGGAGGAGCCGGCCATCCGAGCGATGGTCGAACGGATCATCCGGGAGCGCCTCGAGGACGGCCAGTTCGACGAGTGCGACCTGACGCTGCGTGACCTCGAGCAGATCCGCGAGGCGTTCATCGCCCAGCTACTCGGCATGTATCACCGCCGTATCGAGTACCCGCAGAACAAGATCGTCGAGCTCGAGACGCGCCGGGCGGCGAACACGGGGACCGGCGCCTGAGCTTTCGCTCGCTGTATCTGAAGCCGTGGCGTGTCGATCTGAGCGTGCGCCCGGCGGTGTCGGTGCCGCTGCCGATGGCCGCGCTCGCCCGCCTGGCCGCGGTCGCCCTTGACGCGGCCCTCGCGCCCCGGCCTGCAAGCCTCGGGCTGCTCATGAGCGACGATCGCGAGCTGGCGGCACTGAACGCCGAGCACATGGGCAAGCGGGGCCCGACGGACGTGCTCTCGTTCCCGTTGCTGCCAGCTGAGGCGTTTGGTCGCGACGGCCCGGTCGCTGCCGCGTCGGCAGATTTCACGCTTCCACCCGGTCGCCGCCCACATCTCGGCGATATCGTCGTGTCGGTCGAACGCGCGGCCGCGCAGGCGCACGAGGGCCGCGGCGGGCAGACCGGCGACGTCCGCTGGTCTGTCGCCGAGGAGGTTGCACTGCTCGTCGTCCACGGCACGCTGCACCTGTGTGGATGGGACCATGCCGAAGCCGCCGACGAGGCGGACATGCGGGCCATGGAAAGGCGGATTCTTGCTGCTGCGGGCCCAACCTTGCCTGGTCGCACCCGCGCGGCAGGGCGATAATCCGCCGGTGAGCTCGCAGCCGCCGCCGCATGAGCCCTGGACCCCGCCCGACCACGCGTGGCAACCGCCCGCACGCGGAGGGGGCAGCAGCCGGCTGCCGATCCTTTTGATCGCACTCCTGGTCGGCCTCCTGGTTGTGGCGATCGGTGCGTTCCTGGTCATGCTGGCCAGCGGCGTGGGCAACGCGCTCGTTGGCCGAACGCCGATCGCCGAGGTGGCCGTCGGCCAATGCTTCAATGGGATGACAGCTGCCGGCGGCGGCGCCGAGTCGACCGGCTCCCAGCTCGCGCTGATCCTCGGCGTGCTGGTCGTCGATTGCGCTGAGCCTCACGACGCCGAGCTCATCGGGCGCTTCGACCGCACGGGCGACGGGGCCTATCCCGGCGAGGCGGAGCTGGCCCGCTACTCGGAGGAGGGTTGCCGCGAGAGGTTTGCGAACTACGTTGGGACCGACTTCGAGCTGTCGACGCTCGAGCTGACCTATACCTACCCGGTGGAAGCCCAGTGGTCTGCCGGGGTGCGCAGCTTCGAGTGCATGGTCGTCGCCGCCGACCACGAGCAGAGGCTCGTCGGGAGCGTTCGGGGCACCCGGCGCTAGCTTCTTCGGCTGACGTTCTACCATCAGGCCGAGCGCCACTCCCCACCCAGGCGGGGGAGTGGCCGATCGGCATGCCTGCCGCGAGCGACGCACCGCAATGAAGATCGTCATCGGCCTCGGCAACCCGGGCCAGCAATACGACAGGACCCGTCACAACGTGGGCTGGATGGTGCTCGACCGGCTGGCCGAGCGCGCCGGCTGGACGGGCCATGCGCGTGCGCGGGACGCGGCGGCGAGCGTGCACGGACGCTACGGCGGGCTGGACCTGATGCTCGTCAAGCCAACCACGTACATGAACCTGTCCGGCGTGGCCGTGCGCAAGGTGCTCGCCCGGCAGCGGGCGCCGCTGGACGACGTTTTGGTCGTCGTCGACGACTTCGCCCTGCCGCTCGGGCGCCTGCGGTTGCGGGAGCGCGGCAGCGCCGGCAGCCACAACGGCCTCCGCTCGATCGTCGCCGAGATGGGCAGCGAGAAGTTTGCTCGGCTGCGCGTCGGCATCGGCGCCCCGGTCCGCGATGGCGACGGCGGCATGGCGCGCGCCGCGCGCGATCACGTGCTGAGCCGATTCGATCCGTCCGAGGAGACGCTCCTCGAGCAGGTCCTCGAGGCGGCCGCTGACGCGGTCGAGGAGTGGGCCAGATCCGGTATCTCCACAGCCGCCAATCGGTGGAACGCGTGGCAGCCGCCGGCTGCGCTGCGCCCCGATGACCGACCAGGGGCCGATGCGCGCGCCGGCGAGCCAGCGGCCCGCGACACGGGCGATGAGCAACAACCGCCGCAACCCGACGAGCACGGCATAGTCCGGCGTCGGACGGGCTGGCGCAAGCTGCTTGGCCGACCGGAGGGCTGATGGCGCAGGAAACGCTCAGGCCTCGCGGCCGAACGACACGCGACCGGCGGATCGCCGAGCAGGCCGTCCGTATGCGCGGAGGCCGGGATGCCGTCCGGTGGAGCCAGTCTTCCGGCGCCGCGGCAGGGCGCGCACGCACGCCCGACCTCTCGGTGCTGGCAACGCTGCTCGGCTCGACCGGCAGCCTGCGCGACCTCGCTGAACGGCTCGCACGGGGCCGCGATCCCCGCCACAGCGGCCTGCGCCACGTTGCCTACGCGGAGATGCCGCACGGCGCCAAGTCGTTTCTGGCTGCCGGCCTGCTGGCTGCGACCGGTGAGCGGCTGGTCTGGGTTGCGCGTGACGCGGAGGTCGCCGACCGCGTGGCGGAGGAACTGCTCGCCTGGCTCGGTGATCCGGCGTCGGTGGTCACGCTGGAGCCGCGCACAGCGCTTGCTCTCGAGCGCTCGGAGCTGGTCCGCGATGAGAGCGCGGCGCGGGTGGCGGCACTGGCTGCCTGGCGTTCGGGAGTGCCTCGTGTGCTGGTGGCCAGCGTGCAGGCCCTGTTCCAGCGAACCCTCCCCCCGGCCGACCTGCCCGAGCAGCCGATCGAGCTGCACGTCGGCCAGCGCATCGCTCAGGCGCGCGTGCTGCGCGAGCTTGCGGCACTCGGCTACGAGTCCCTGCCCGAGGTGGGTGGGCGCGGCGAGATCGCGCGGCGTGGCGGCATCGTCGACGTCTTTCCCGCCGGACACAGCCTGCCCGTGCGCGCCGAGTGGTTCGGCGACGAGATCGAGTCGCTGCGCGCCTTTGACCCCACCGACCAGCGCACTGTCGGCACGGTCGAGTCGCTGCGACTGCTGCCGGCAAGCGAGTTCCTGCTGCCGGCAGGGGTGGACAGTTCGGGAGGCTCGTTGCGTGAACGGCTCGGCCGGCTCGCCGCGCGGCTGCCCGAGCAGCTTGCCATCGACCTGGACCGGCTCGAGCAGGGACAGCCGACTGACGCGCTCGAGGTCTGGGCCGGGCTGCTCGCTCCAGCCAGCGCGCTGGACCATCTCGGCGACGAGATCGTGCTGCTCGATGAGCCGGCAGACGTCGCCGCAGCGGCCGACTTCCTCTGGTCGCAGGCCGACGAGCGACGCGCCGAGCTGGAGCGCGCCGGCGAGCTGCCCAAGGGATGGCCGGCACCCTTCCCCGAGCGGCGCCAATGGAAGCGGCGGCTGGCGGAATGGCGCACGCTCGAGCTGAGCTGGGAGAGCGACGTCCCGGGCGCGCCGGTCGGCGGCAACCCGTTTGGCTGGCGTGAGCCCTCGATGCCGCCGGCGGTCCTGACTGACCTGGCGGAGGCAGTGCGACGGTGGCAGGCAGAAGGGCTGCGGGTCGTGCTGACGTCGGACCAGTCGGCTCGGCTGGCCGAGATCCTGGCCGAGGGCGACGTGATGGCTGCCCCGGTCAGCCGGTTGAGCGAGTCGCCGCCGGAGGGTGGTGTCGCGCTGGTTGACCGCAGCCTGAACGGCGGGTTCTCCGGTGGCCCGGACGGACTCGTCGTAGTGACCGATCGCGAGCTCTTCGGGACAGTCCGGGTCCGGCGCCCACGTGTCCATCGTCGTGCGACCCCGGGCGATCTGCTCGAGCGGCTGCAGCCCGGGGACATGGTGGTGCACATCGATCACGGTGTGGCGCGCTACGCCGGACTGACGCGGCGATCGGTCGGAGACGAAGGAGTCGAGGAGCGGGACTTCATCGAGCTCCACTTCGCCGAGGGTGGCCGCATCTGGGTGCCCGTCGAGCAGATCGAGCGCATCTCGCGCTACGCCGGCGGCGAGAGCCCACAGCTGTCCCGCCTCGGCGGCGGTGAGTGGCAGCGGATGAAGACGCGTGTCAGGCGGGCGGTCGAAGACCTGGCCCGCGAGCTGCTCGCCCTGTACGCCTCGCGCGCGGACGCGCACGGACCGCGGATCGGCGCCGACACTCCCTGGCAGTCAGAGATGGAGGCCGCCTTTCCCTACGAGGAGACGGTCGACCAGCTGCGCTCGGTGCTCGAGGTCAAGGCCGACCTCGAGCGTGGTCGACCGATGGACCGACTGGTCGTGGGCGACGTCGGCTACGGCAAGACCGAGGTCGCGCTGCGCGCCTGTTTCAAGGCGATCCAGGAGGGGCTGCAGGTGGCGGTGCTGGTCCCCACGACCGTGCTGGCGGCCCAGCACTACGAGACCTTCCGCCAGCGGCTGGCGGCCTATCCGATCACCATCCGGACGCTCAGTCGTTTCGTGCCGATGGCCGAGCAGCGCGAGACCCTGGCCGGGCTCGCCGCCGGGTCGGTCGACCTGGTCATCGGTACCCACCGGCTGCTATCGAGAGACGTGCGCTTCAAGGACCTCGGCCTGATCGTGGTCGATGAGGAGCAGCGCTTCGGCGTGGCCCACAAGGAGCGGCTGAAGCAGCTGCGCACGGAGGTTCACGTGCTGACGCTGTCGGCCACGCCAATCCCCCGCACGTTGAACCTGGCCCTGGCGGGAGTGCGCGACATGAGCGTCATCGAGACCCCGCCCGAGGACCGCCTGCCGATCCAGACAAGGGTCGCCGAGGCCTCGGCGGGGCTGGTACGGGATGCGATCCTGCGCGAGCTCGATCGCGGCGGGCAGGTCTTCTTCGTCCACAACCGCGTCGAGACGATCGAGGCCCAGGCCGAGCAGCTGCGGCGAATGCTGCCGGCGGCGCGCGTGGCGGTCGCTCACGGCCAGATGGCGGAGGGAGCGCTCGAGCGAGCGATGCTGGCCTTCGCCCGCGGTGAGTTCGACGTCCTGGTTTGCACGACGATCATCGAGTCGGGGCTGGACATCCCCAATGCCAACACCATCATCATCGACCGTGCCGACACGCTCGGCCTGGCCCAGCTCTACCAGCTGCGGGGCCGAGTCGGCCGAAGCAGCCGCCGGGCGTACGCGTACCTTCTCTACCGCCGTCGTGGCCAGCTGTCTGACGTCGCCCGCAAGCGCCTGCAGGCGATCTTCAACGCATCGGAGCTCGGTGCCGGCTTCCAGATCGCGCTGTCCGATCTCGAGATCCGGGGTGCGGGCAACATCCTGGGCGCCGAGCAGCATGGCCACATGGCCGCGGTCGGCTTCGACATGTACACCCGCATGCTGGCCGAGGCGGTCGAGGTCGAACGCGCGACCGCCGAGGGGCGCCCGGCGCCGGTGCAGCGCGCCCAGGCGGTGGTTGACCTGCCGATCGACGCTTACCTGCCCGACGACTACGTCCAGCACGAGCCGCAGAAGCTGGAGCTGTACCGCCGGTTGGGCCGCGCGGCGACCGAGGGCGAGGTCGCGGCCGTCGCCGCCGAGATGGTCGACCGCTTCGGCCCCCTGCCGCCGCCGGTCGATCGCCTGCTGGAGGTGGCCCGTTTGCGCATCGCGGCGGACGCCGCCGGTATCGCCTCCCTGGCGCGCGAGGGGAGGGAGCTGGTCGTGCGCTTCGGGCCGGACTGGTCGCGCGCCGAGACCGCCCGTCGGATGGCTCCCATGTCGATGGACGACCGGCTCCCCGGCGTGCCCGCCGGCGGCATCAGCTACGGATCCAACCAGATGAGGGTGCGCCTGCCGGGTGATGGCGATGCCGCCTGGGCAACGACCCGGGCTGTGGTGGAACGGTTGAGCCGCGCTGCATAGCGCGCACGGTCCGCCCCCCGACGTCTCGGGTCGTTGGCAGCCCTGCGGTAGACTTTGCCGGCCCAGATGAACCTCCAGACCAGCCCGAGGTAGCCCCTTCCGTGCCCGCCGATGACCTTCGCGCGCTGATCCGCGAGATCCCTGACTTTCCCAAGCCGGGCATCCTTTTCTACGACATCACCACGATGATCAAGGATGCCGGTGCCTTCTCCGAGGCAATCGACCTGATGCTCGAGCCCTACCGCGACACGCAGGTAGACGTGGTGGTCGGGATGGAGTCGCGCGGGTTCATCTTCAGCGCGCCAATGGCGGTCCGGCTGAACGCGGGCTTTGTGCCCGTGCGCAAGCTGGGCAAGCTGCCTGCCGAGACGGTCAGCGTCGAGTATGCGCTCGAGTACGGCACCAACACGCTGGAGGTCCATCGCGACGCGCTGGCTCCGGGCCAGAAGGTGCTCGTCGTCGACGACCTTCTTGCCACGGGCGGCACAGTGCTCGGCACCATCGAGTTGGTGGAGATGCTGAAGGCAGAGGTGGTCGGGCTCTCGTTCCTGGTCGAGCTGCTCTTCCTCAAGGGGCGCGAGCGGCTCCGCGACCAGAAGGTTCACAGCGTCATCCAGTACTGACCAATGACGGCGGACGGCGACCGTTCCAACGCCGGCGATGGAGCTGCCGAGGGGGAGCGCGCCTCCCGGCGCCAGTTCTTCCGAGTGTTCGGGCGCCAGACGGTGAGCAGTGCGGGCAACGTGCTGGCCGGCGTGGAGGCGTTGCGCCGGAGCAGCCAGGAGGCGATTGGGGACCTGGTCGGTGGCGAGGAGGATCCGAGCCGGGTCAGAACGCCGAGCGACGCGCCTGAGCGCAGCACGCCGGTCGCCGCCCATGGCGCGACTGCGTACCGCAGCCCGTATCGCTTCGCCGGCACGACCATCGAGATCCTCGACCAGACGCAGCTGCCCGCGCGCGCAGCGGTGCTCGAGTGTGCCGCAGCCAGCGAGGTTGCCAGTGCCATACGCCGCGGGCTTGTCAGTGGCGGACCCGTACTGGGTCAGCTCGTCGCCTACACCCTTGCGGCAGTGCTCGCCCGCAATCCCGAGCGAACGGCCTACGCTCGCCAGCAGGCGCTGGTCGGTGCTGCCGACACGCTGCGTGCCGCCCGACCGACAAACCGTTCGCTGACCGTCGCGCTCGAGCGCGTGCTTGCCCGAGCGGCCGTCGCCGAGCTGGCGGACCCCGTCTCAGTGCCGATGGCAGTGCTCGATGAGGCCGACCGGATCGCCGCCGAGGCGGCGGCCGAGCATGCCCGCCTGGGACAGCTCGGAGCGGAGGCGATGCGCGACGCGGCTCAGGCAGCCGCCGACCAGGGACGCCTGATGGGTGTGCTGATGCATGGCGATCAGGGACCCCTCACCGGCGGTCAGATCGGCCCGGGCGTGGCCGTCCTGCAGGGCCTTGCCGGTGTTGGCCTGCCCAGTCATTGCTGGGTCACAGAGGGAGCACCGTTGCTCGAAGGTCGTCGCGCGGCGTGGCAGCTTGCCCAGCTCGAAATAGCGCACACGCTCGTCCCGGACACGGCGCTGGGCTGGCTGCTCCATCACCGTCGCGTCGACGTGGTCATGCTGCGAGCGGAGGCAGTCGCCGGCAATGGTGACGTGGTGGCGCCTCTCGGCTCGCTGGTTGTCGCTCGGATGTGCCGCGCGGCGGGAATCCCGGTCGTGGCGTCTGCGCCGCTGACCCTCTTCGACCCGGTCATGGGCACCGGTGCCCAGGTGCCGACGGAGCTCCGCCTGCCAGCCCCCAACCCGGGCGCCGGACCGCGGATCGACCCGGCACTTGACGTCGTGCCGGCCGAGCTGCTGGATGCCCTGCTCACCGATGAGGGCCCCCTGACCGCTCCCCTCCACGTGGCGCTGCACGACGCGGCCAGCGTGCGCGCGTCGCGCCTGGGGACAGCCGCCAGCGGCGCTGACGTGGCCGGCTGATGGCGAGCCTCGCCCGCCAGGGCAGCGTCAAGGTCGTCGAGTCGGGCATCGTCGTGGCGCCGACGCGGGATCGGGCGCTGCTCCGCGCCTTCCTGGAACGCGACCGCCTGCGCGCCGCCTACGCCATCTGCGATTTGGATGCGCGCGAGTTCGGGCGGACTCGCTGGGGAGTGGCCACCCGCGCCGGCGAGACGATCGCAGTCGTGCTGGAGTACACGGGCCTGACACCCCAGCCGTTGTTCGTGATGGGTGAAGCGGCCGGTATCAGCGAGGTCCTGCGTCAGGTCATCCGGCCGCGGCTGGCCTATCTGGCTGCCGACGCCGAGCACCTGCCGGCGATCGAGCAGGTGTATCGCATCGATCCGGGCCCACCGATGCTGCGGATGTGGGTCGACCGTACTTCGTTCCGGCCCTACTCGGGCGTGGCCATGCGCCTCCTGCCGGTCGAGATTGGCGACCTGAACCGGCTCTATGGCTATGGCTTCACGTCGTGGCTGCCCGCCGCTTCGATCTCATCCGGGGTCTATTACGGGATCCGCGACGGCGGCCGCCTGGTGGCCGCGGCGGGGACGCACGTGATCAGCCCGGAGGCTCGTCTCGCCGCGGTGGGTAATGTCATGACCCATCCCGACTACCGCGCACGCGGCTTCGCCAAGCTGACCACCAGCGCCGTGACGCAGGAGCTGCTGCGTACCTGCGACGAGGTCGTGCTGAACGTCCGCTCGGACAATCCGGCAGCGATCGCCGCCTACACCGCCCTCGGCTATCGCGAACACAATCGCTTCGAGGAGCGCCTTTCCCGTCGGCGCAACAGCGCATGGGATAGCATCGTCAACGCGCTGCGCCGTGCGCTCGTCGGCCGACAGCCCAGCTGATCAGGCCCCCGGCCCGACCACCTGCCCATCAACGACCCGCGACCAGGAGCCCCCGTGACCGCCCCGACCCAGACCGCCAGCCTGCCCGCCCACGACGTGACCAGCCTCGACCTCGCCCAGGAGGGGCAGCGCAGAATCGAGTGGGCCGAGCGCGAGATGCCCGTCCTGCGCCAGATCCGCGAGCGCTTCGAGGCCGAGCGGCCGCTGGAGGGGCTGCGTGTCGGCGCGTGCCTGCACGTCACGACCGAGACTGCCAACCTGATGCTGACCCTGGCCGCCGGCGGTGCCCGGATTGCGCTGTGTGCCTCGAACCCGCTGTCCACCCAGGACGACGTCGCCGCGGCGCTGGTGGCCGAGCACGGTATCTCGACCTTCGCCCGACGCGGCGTCGACCGCGACGGCTACTACCGCCACCTGAATGCCGTCGTTGACAGCGAGCCTCAGGTGACGATGGACGACGGCTGTGATCTCGTGTCGCTGCTCCACCGCGACCGCCGGGACCGCCTTGGCGGCGTCATCGCCGGTACGGAAGAGACGACCACGGGTGTCATCAGACTGCGCGCGATGGCCGCCGATGGAGCGCTGGCCTACCCGGTGATGGCCGTCAACGAGGCGATGACCAAGCACTTCTTCGACAACCGATACGGCACCGGCCAGTCGACCGTCGACGGAATCCTTCGCGCGACCAACGTGCTGCTCGCCGGCCGGCGGGTGGTCGTCGCCGGCTACGGCTGGGTCGGCCGCGGTATCGCCTCACGCTTCCGGGGGATGGGATCGCTGGTGGCAATCGTCGAGGTGGATCCCATCCGGGCCATCGAGGCGCTGATGGACGGGTACGAGGTCATGTCCTCGCTCGACGCAGCCGGCTGGGGCGACATCTTCATCACTGCCACCGGCAACTACCACATCTTCCGCAGCGAGCACTTCGAGCGCATGCGCGATGGCGCGATGATGGCCAACAGCGGCCACTTCGACGACGAGCTCGACCTGCCCACGCTGCGGGAGCTGGCCGGCGGCCGCGTGCGCGAGATGCGTCGGGACGTCGAGGAGTACGACCTGGGCGATCGACGCCTGTATGTCCTGGGCGAGGGCAGGCTCGTCAACCTGGCCGCCGCCGAGGGCCATCCCGCGTCGGTCATGGACATGAGCTTCGCCAATCAGGCCCTCGCCGCCGAGCACGTCCTGAAAAACCACCAGCAGATGAGCGCGCAGGTCTACACCGTGCCGGCCGAGATCGATCGGGAGGTTGCCCGCCTCAAGCTTGCAGCGCTGGGCGTGACCATCGACGAGATGACCGACGAGCAGGTCAAGTACTCGACCTCGTGGCAGGAGGGAACCTGAGCGGGCGGCCCGGCCGGCCAAGGAGAACGAACCGATGACCAGCATCATGAGCGCGCCCCAGTACCTGTTCACGTCCGAGTCGGTGACCGAGGGCCACCCGGACAAGATGTGCGACCAGATCAGCGACGCGATCCTGGATGCCATCCTGCGCGACGATCCGCAGGCCCGGGTGGCCTGCGAGACCGCGACGACCACCGGCACGGTGATCGTCCTCGGCGAGATCACCACCGACACCTACGTTGACTTCCAGGAGGTCATGCGCGAGACCGTCCGCGGCATCGGTTACACCGACGCGCGCTTCGGCTTCGATTACCGCACCTGCGGCACGCTGGTCTCGATCCACGAGCAGTCCCCTGACATCAAGCGGGGAGTGGACGAGGCCCTCGAGACGCGCGGCAAGGGCGACACCCACGACCAGGGCGCTGGCGACCAGGGCATGATGTTCGGCTTCGCCTGCCGGGAGACGCCGGAGCTGATGCCGCTGCCGATCGCGCTGGCCCACCGTCTATCGCGCCGCCTGGCCGAGGTGCGCAAGCAGGAGCTGGTCGACTACCTGCGTCCTGACGGCAAGACGCAGGTGACCGTCGAATACAACGAGGGCCGCCCGGTTGCCGTGAGGACCGTGGTCATCGCCGCCCAGCACGACGACGACGTGAGCAACGAGCGGTTGCGTGACGATCTCGTCGAGATGGTCATCAAGCAGGTCGTCCCGGCTGAGTTGCGCAAGGTCGATCCGAAGGTCCACATCAATCCGACCGGCCGCTTCGTGATCGGCGGGCCGATGGGCGATGCGGGCCTGACCGGGCGCAAGATCATCGTCGACACTTACGGCGGGATGGCCCGCCACGGCGGCGGGGCGTTTTCAGGCAAGGATCCCTCGAAGGTGGACCGGTCGGCCGCCTACGCCGCCCGCTGGGTGGCCAAGAATGTCGTCGCGGCCGGCCTCGCCGATCGTTTCGAGATCGAGCTCAGCTACGCCATCGGCATCGCTCGGCCGATCAGCCTCTCGATCGAGACCTTCGGCACTGGTCGGATTGACGATGAGCGGATCCTCGGCCTGGTCGAGCAACATTTCGACCTGCGGCCGAGCGCCATCATCGAGGCGCTCGACCTGCGCCGACCGATCTACCGCCAGACGGCCGCCTACGGCCACTTCGGGCGACCCGATCTGGACCTGCCGTGGGAGCGAACGGACATGGCCGAGGCGCTGGCCGCCGACGCCGGGGTCAAGATGCCCGAACCTGTAGGCGCGGCGGGCTGAGCGCGGCGCACCGTCCGGCGGATCGCGGAACGCAGGATCGGTTCCGATGTACGCCGTGATCATGGCTGGCGGTGGCGGAACCAGGCTGTGGCCGCTCAGCACCCCCGCCAGGCCAAAGCCCTTCCTGCCGCTGCTGGGTAAGCGGAGCCTGCTGCAACGCACGGCCGACCGGCTGCTGGACGGCTCAGAGCTGGGCATGAGCGCAGTCGACCTGACCGTCGTAACGGATCAGCGCTATGCCGGCCTGGTCCACGAGCAGCTGCCCTCGGCGCGCGTTCTGGCCGAACCCAGTGGTCGAAACACCGCGCCGGCGATCGCCCTGGCCGCGCTGGCCATAGAGCGGCCGGATGACGAGGTCATGCTGGTCGTGCCGGCCGACCACACGATCGACGATGAGCCGGCCTACCGAGCGGTGCTGCGCCGAGCGCATGACGAGCTGGCCAGAGGCGCGCTCGGCGTGGAGGCCCCGCTCGTCACGCTCGGCGTTAAGCCCAGCCGTCCGGCGACTGACTACGGCTACCTCGTGCCGGACCTTGAGCGCGGTGGTAGCAGCGCCGGCGGGCACGTCCTCAAGGCCTTCGAGGAGAAACCGAACGCCGCTCGCGCGGGCGACCTCGTCCGTCAGCCCGGCATTGCCTGGAACGCTGGCATCTTTCTCTGGACCCGCGCAGCCATTCGAGCGGCCCTGGGCCGGTACACCGGGCTGCTGCCGCTGATCGAGGGCGCGATGGCCCGGCCCGGGCTGCTGGCCGACGCCTATGAACGCGTCCAGCCGATATCGATCGACTACGCGGTGATGGAGGGAGCGGCGGCCGATGGCCGGGTGCTGATGGCGTCGATGGACGTGGGCTGGTCCGACCTCGGCTCCTGGGTGGCGCTGGTCGACGCGCTGGTCGGCGGCTACCGAGAAACTGCGCGGGTTGTGCCGGCTGGCCACGAGGTCGCCCTCGGCGAGGACGATCTCGTCGTGCGGCGTGACCAGGGCCGACTCGTCCTTGCCGTGGGTCCGGCGAGTACGATGAGGTCGGAGCAGCCAATGGCCCTGCTGCCCGCAGCGTCGGGCCACCGCCCGGCGATTGGCGCGCTGCTCGATCGAGTCAACAACGAGGAGGGCGCAGCGTGACGGCACCCGAGCGCACCGGAGGCCTGATGCCACCGATCGCCTTCGGCACCGATGGCTGGCGTGCGCGGATCGGCGAGGACTTCACTTACGAGAACGTGCGTCGCTGCGCCGAGGCGGTGGCTCAGTACGTCGTTGACGAGGGCTCCATCGGCCGGGGGGTGGTGGTCGGCTATGACCGGCGCTTCGCCAGCGAGCAGTTCGCCATGGCTGCAGCCGAGGTGCTGCTGGCGCACGACATCCCGGTGCAGTTCGCGCACACGGCGATCCCCACCCAGATGGTGTCGTACCAGGTGGTCGAGACAGGTGCCGCCTGCGGCATCGTCATCACCGCCTCCCACAACCCGTGGCTCGACAACGGCTTCAAGGTCAAGTCCTCGACCGGTGCCGCGGCTGGTCCCGACATATTGGCGAGCCTCGAGTCGACCATTCGCGCACGCGCATCCGACCGGCCGGCGCGGCGTCCGTTCACCGACGGCGAGACCTCCGGCCTGGTCGAGCATTTCGATCCCTTCGAGGGCTACGCCCGGTTCCTCGGCCGCTCGCTCGAACTGGATCGCCTGCGCGAGGCACCGCTGCGCGTCCTGGTCGAGCCGATGTGGGGCTCGGGCGCAGGCTGGACCAGCCGGCTGCTGTCGGGAGGTCGTATCGAGGTCGTCGAGATCCACCAGGAGCGGAACCCGTACTTCGGTGGCGTCAACCCGGAGCCGATCAGGCCACACATCGACGAGGCGCTGTCGATCTTGGCCGGCGGCGGTTTCGACCTCGGCCTGCTGCTGGACGGCGACGCCGACCGGGCCGGCGCCGCCGACGAGCAGGGAATCTTCATCCACCAGCTGCAGGTGATGGGCCTGCTGATGTACTACCTGCTCGAGCATCGGGGGATGCGCGAGCCGGTCGTCTCCACCGTCAACGAAACGTCGATGGTCCGGCGCCTCGGTCAGCACTACGGCGTGGACGTCCACGAAACCCCGGTCGGCTTCAAGTACGTCGGCCCGAAGATGATCGAGACCGGCGCGATGATGGGCGGCGAGGAATCGGGTGGCTATGGCTTCGGCATGCACCTGCCCGAACGTGACGGCATCTACGCCAACCTGTTGCTGCTCGACCTGTTCGTCCGCGAGCGAGAGCGTGGTGCAGCGACCGTGTCGGAGGCGGTGGCGCGCTTCCATGAGATCGCCGGCCCCTCGTTCTACCTACGCCACGACGTGCATGTCGACCGGGCAGCCTATCCCCAGATCAAGGATCGCCTGCTGGTCGAGCTGCTCGAAAGCGCGCCACCGACCTTTGCCGGCCACCGGGTCGTGCGCACGGATGCGTTGTCGACCAACGACGGCTTCAAGTTCTGGCTCGATGGCGGCTCGTGGCTGCTCATCCGCTTCAGCGGTACCGAGCCGCTCGTCCGTGTGTACGCGGAGGCCAGCTCGGCGGAGCTGCGCGACCAGCTGCTCCGCGAAGGCGGCGTCCTCGTGACCGGCCGATGACCTCCGGTGGCCGTAGCGTGAGCGGCGAGGCAGGCGCATCGCTCGACCAGGCCACGCTCGCACGGCGCGACCCGGGCGGCATGCTGCGGCTGGTGGGGGAGACCCCGCGGATGATGCGCAGCGCGTGGCAGCTGAGCCGCGGCCTGGAGCTTCCCGACCGACATCGCCAGGCCCGCTCCGTGGCGGTGATCGGGATGGGTGGATCGGCGGCTGCCGGCGATCTCGTGCGGGGCATCTTCGGCGACCGGCTGCGAGCGCCGATCGTGTCCGTCCGCGATTACGATCTGCCTGCCTGGGTGGGGCCTGACACGCTCGTCGTGGCCGCCTCGCACAGCGGCTCGACGGAGGAGACGATCAGTGCCTTCTCGGCCGCGCTCAGCCGCCGTTGCCCGGCGGTGGTGATCAGCTCGGGTGGCCCGCTAGCTCAGGTTGCCAGCCGGGTGGGCCTGCCCAGCCTGGTATACGCGAACGAATCGCAGCCTCGCGCCGCCCTCGGCTACGGTCTCGTGCTGCTCGCCGGCCTGCTCGAGCGAGCCGGCCTGCTTGACCTGGCCGAGGAGGAGGTCGAGGCAGCGGCGCGCGCCGCCGAGTCGATCATCGAGGCCAACCAGCCATCCGTGCCGACCGATGACAATCGAGCAAAGCAGCTGGCCTGGTCCCTGGTCGGTCGGCTGCCGGTCGTCGAGGCGAGCGGGTACCTGGCCCCGGTCGCTCGGCGCTGGAAGACGCAGCTCAACGAGAACGCCAAGAGCGGCGCACTGGCCGAGGAGCTGCCCGAGGCGACGCATAACACCGTCGTCGGTTACGAGCACCCGGACACCGTCCGCGACCACCTCTACGTGATCCTGCTGTCGAGCGCCCTCGAGCACCCCCGCAATGCCCGCCGCGCGACCATCTCGACTCAGCTGCTGAACGCCGCGGGCATCGCCCACGAGCTCGTGCCGCTGGCCGGCGAGGGACGACTCGGGCAGGCCGCCTCCGCGATCGTGCTGGGTGACTACGTCAGCGTGTACCTGGCTCTGCTCTATGGCGTGGACCCCACGCCGGTGGAGGCCATCGACGTCGTCAAGGCAGGAATGAGCGATGAGCCGAACGAGGATGACGACTGGCGCTCATCAGGCGGCTGAGAGCCCGATTTGGGTCTATCGGCGGGGGCCGTCCGGGCATTTTTGGGACTGACGCCACGCCCACCCTGATGTAGGCTAGGCCGATCAGCGTACCGGCTCCGACGGCCGAGCGGTCGCCGGTCCCGGGCGGCAGGAAGGGGCCGCCGCGGCGGGCGGTCCCGCGGAGGTGAACGCCCATGCACTCCAGCGTGATCGGCAAGATCGAGAAGGCCAACCGCTACGCGCGCGAGACGGACCGCATAAGCATCGACCGCCTCTCGCTCACCTTCCGCGGGGACAACGACAGCCACCGCGTCTCTCTCGAGGCTGACCGCTGGCAGTGCAACTGCCATTACTTCGACTCCTGGCGTACCTGCGCGCACGTGCTGGCCATGCAGAAGATCCTTGGCGGGATGCTGCCCGACGAGGCGCAGACTTCCTTCTTCGGGCCGCCTGCCGAGCGGCTGGCGGTCGGCGAGCCCGCCCCCGCCTGATAGAGGCGGGCGGCCCGCTCGGGCAGCGCCCAGATGAGGGTGACCATGAGCGGATGCCCTAGGGCACGGCGACCCGCCAGTAGTACGTCGCGTCGCCGTCGGAGTCAGCGAAGGTCAGGTGGAGCTGCACGACCCATTCGCCCGCCGGCGGGGAGTTGACCCGAGTCTGTTCGCGCGCATCGCCGCTGCCGTCGGCTAGCGGCACGAGCATCTCAGCTGACGGGTCGTCTGCGGCCGCGAACGTGGCCGTCCAACGCACGAAGTGGTTGCCGGGCGGCAGGGCGAATGTCAACTGCGGCCGGCCGGCGGGCACGGACACCGGCGTGAGTCCTCGCGCGTCAGGCCATGGCGTGTCGGAGTACGCCTCGCGGTAGGCAAAGCTGCCCAGCTCGCCTGCCACCACCGCGCCGGGTAAGAGCAGTCGGGCGATGGGGGGCAGCCCTTCAGCATCGTCGGCCGCCACCCGCGGCCAGGAGGCCGCTTCAGGCAAGCCGGCACAGCTGGCCGCCAGCGCAAGAGCCACCGGCATAAGCCACCCGAGTCCCCGTCGCCCGATCATCAATGCCTCCTTCCTATGACACGCAGCCGCTCTGGCAGGACCCCGAGCCTGTCTGCCGAGTGACCCTGATGACCGCCGAGCCGCTTCCCTTGAGCCCCTCGTTGGCCGGCGCCGCGAAGAACGCTCGCCACTCATAGGTCCCGTCAGGGGAAACAGCCAGGCGGTAGGAGCCCTCCGCAGCCGCGGTCTGCATCTGTCCGTGCGTTGTCCAGGTCGTCCCTCCCACCGGCCGGCGCTGGAGCAGTACTGTCCGGCCGCTCAACGGGTCGCCGGCCAGCCTGGTGTGTGCGACCCCGTCGGCAATCTTCAGGCCGGCGGTGAAGGTGACGGACCCGCCTGTCACGAAGCTGGTGGCCGACGCCGCAAACGAAAGGCTGGTGCCCAGCGACAGACACGTGCTCACGGCCGTGCTGGCGGTGAGCAGCTCATAGCGCGTCTGCAGGGCGGCCACGTCGCACGCGCCGAAGTCGCGCTGGTCGTAGCCTGCCTTGGGCTTCTGCAACGAGGTCGTGTACATGATCGAGTCCGGCGGCCCAACCGAAGTGTGACCGAGACCCTGGACGTGACCGAACTCGTGCAGCGCCGCCGTCCGAGCGTCGAAGCAACCGTTGGGCGCGCTGTCGAAGAACTGACACCAGCGCAGCACACCCCAATCGAAGACGTGCCCGTGCGTGCGCAGCCAGACCTTGAAAGTCTCGGGCGCGTTGCGCGATGCGTAGGCGATGGCCGCCGTCGTCGGCAGCTCGGCCGCGTACGCCACCCAGCTGTCCGAGCCATCGCGCTGGCCCAGGCGAGCTGCCTTTGAGCGACGGCTGCGGTTCGAGTCGGCAGCGGCGCCATTGATGGCGCGTTGCATCCAGTCGGGCGGCACCGAGTCCGCCTTCCAGCGGTACTGGACCAGTTGGTCCTGCTGCCAGTCCCTGCTGCTGATCGGCGTGATCTGGTTGGCCAGGGCGACCTGCGCCGCACCAAGCAGGCAGGCCAGCGCCATGGCCGTGATTGAGACCGGCTTCATGGCAGCACCTCATGGCGGCCGGCGGGGGTCTCGATCAGCAAACTGGGCGGACCAGCGGTCGAGAGCTCGGCTTCGAAGACCTCGTCCGCGACCACGCGGGCGATCCCGGTCCGCCGGTCAATGGCGAGCAGCTCGGCCGGCCGGCCGTGATCGGCCGCAAAGGCGATCAGCGTGTCATCGGTGAGGCCAACGTACGCGCCGTGCGGAGTGTCGTACGTGAGCAAGTTGCCGTCCGGTGCCAGCAAGCGGGTCACGCAGCTCTCGGCACCGCAGGACTGCACGGCCAGAGTCTGGCCATCGGCTGCCCAGGCGAGCTGCGTCGCGTAGACGCGCCCGAAGTCGGCCGCCGGCACGAAAGGTGGGACGACCTGCTCGGCCGAGCCGGCGGCCGGATTGATCCGAGTGACTCCGCCGTCGTGCCGCTCAGCGCCTACGACCGTATGGACGAAGAGCGACCCGTCGGCCGGTGACTCGAGCACGCTTCGGACGACGTCCTGGAGCTCCATCAGCCGGGCGTTGCACCCGCTGTCCAGGCTGAGCGCACGGATCTCCGATCCGCCCGTCGGGCTGCGCTGGGCGTACAGCACGCGACCGCCGCGCGGTTCGCCCACGAAGGAGTCGCTGGCCAGGGCCACGCTGATGCTCGTACCTCGCTGTGTGCGCACCTCCAGCCGGCGGCCGATCTGCTCGCCGCGCCGGCTCAGCACTGCCTCCACCGTCATGCTGGTGCCCGCGAAGCCGTGCTCTTCCCCCGACGGGCTGGCCACCACCAGGCAGTCCGCGGGGGTGACGGCAGGGCCGGCGCCGCTGGGCAACGGGCTGACTGCGAAAGCGACGGCCGCCATCAGGAGGAGGACCGTCGTCGGTCCAAGCCGGCGAGCGAGCAGTATTGCCGGGGGCCGGGTACCCGGGCGGGGAATGTGATGTTCCTTGGGGGCACGTGACCTCACCTTGCCGACTCCTCCGGCGGGTCTTTCCCGGCGGGGGACGACGAAGACGGCAATCATTCGGCTCATCGCTTAGCGGCCACTTATCGGCCGAGGCCTTCGGACGACATCCGCGAGCCGCGCTAGACTCGGCCAGTCAACTTCATAGACAGGACCGTGGGATCCGCGAAGCCGGTGAGAATCCGGCACAGTCCCGCTACGGTTACCAGCTCGCAGCTGGAAGTCCGGTCGCCGGACCACGGTCGTGCTCTGTTCCTTCGCGAGAAAGGGAAGGCACCCGTGCGCAGTCACCCTACACAGGCCCCCTCGGCGACCACGAGCAGGGCCTTTTTCGTGCCCATTGCGACCGTCCTGGGAATCGTCCTGGCGATCGCGTTGGCAGGCTGTCAGGCGGCTGCACCCGCGCCCACGGGGACGCCGCTTCAGTCGCCGCTGCCAACTCCGGCCAGCGCGCCAACGACCACTCCGGGGACCACCTCGGGCGAGGTGCCGACCGAGGCGCCCGCGACCGCCGGCCCGACAGCCGGGCCCACCGAGTCGCCAGCCGAGAGCCCTGTCGCAGGCTATCCACTCGAGCTGGTCGGCCAAGATGGCACGACGGTCACGCTCGAGGCCAGACCGGAACGCATCGTTTCGCTCACTCCCGCCACGACCGAGATCCTCTTCGCTCTGGGGGCAGGCGACCGAACAGTGGGCCGTGGCGACTACGACGACTACCCGCCCGAGGCGACCCAGCTACCCGGCGTAGCCGCCTTCACCGGCGTCAATCACGAGGCGCTCGTGGCGCTGGAACCCGATCTTGTCCTGGCCGGCGGCAACTTCTTCACACCGCCGGCCGACATAGAGCGCATCCGCGAGCTGGGCATCCCGGTGCTGGTTCTGTATGCCCCCACCTTCAGCGCCGTGCTCGACGACATCCGCCTGATCGGGCAGGCAGTCGACACGGCCGTCGAGGCCGAGCAGCTGGTGGCCGACATGCAGGCCCGCGCCGACGAGGTCACCACCGCCGTTGAAGCCCTTGAGCGGCGGCGGGTTTTCTACCAGATCGGCTCCGAGCCTGAGATCTACGCGCCGGCACCGGGCTCCTTCATCGCCGACATGATTGTGCTGGCCGGCGGCGAGCCGATCACCACCGGTGACCCGGCTGTCTTTGCCATCGCGGTCGAGGAGCTGGTCGAGCTGGATCCGGAGGTCATCGTCGTGGGCGACGCACAGTGGGGCGTGTGCCCGTCAGACGTGGCCGCCCGGCCCGGCTGGGGCACGATGACAGCGGTCGCAGAAAGCGCCATCCGGCCGGTCAATGACACGATCGTGACCCGGCCCGGCCCGCGGCTGGCTGAAGGTCTCGCTGAGCTTGCGCTGGCCATCCATCCGGAAGCGGCGATCGCCCCGCCCGCCGACCAGCTCGAGCTCTGCCCCGAGTGAGCCGATGAGCGCAGGTGTCAGCACGCCGGTCAGCGCGCCGGTCGTTCGTGTTGGCCGGATAGAGGGGCTGCGCCGTCGGCCGGTCATGCTGGCGTTCGCCGGCCTGGCACTATGCGCGCTGGTGCTGGCCCTGGGCGTGGCTCTCGGCAGCGTCGGCATCCCGCTCGCCGACACCGTCGGCGTGCTGCTGCACCGACTGTTCGGCTGGCCGGCGGTCAGCTGGCCCGCATCGACCGAGACGATCGTCTTCGAGCTGCGCCTGCCGCGCGTGCTGACGGCGATGGCGGTAGGGGTGGGCCTCGCGCTGGCCGGCGCCACCTTCCAGGGCCTACTGCGCAACCCACTCGCAGATCCCTACGTTCTGGGCACGGCCAGCGGCGCGGCGCTTGGCGCGGCAGTGGCGATGACCGTGCCGCTGCAAATGGTGGTGCTGGGCATCGGCCTGGTCAACGTCAGCGCGTTCGTGGGAGCCAGCCTGGCCGTCGCGGTTGTGTACCGGCTGGCGCGGGCGGGTGGCCTGGGCTCGATGACGTCGGTCCTGTTGACGGGCTATGCTGTCGGCGCGCTGCTGGCGGCTGCCTTGGCGCTGGTCATGTACCTCTCGGGCAACAGCCTGCGCCAGATATTCGTGTACCTCCTGGGCAGCTTCGCCCTGTCGTCGTGGCCGCAGGTCCTGATCGGGCTGCCAATCATCACTCTCGGCTCTACCGTGATCCTGCTCCGGGCGCGGGTGTTGAACGCAATGCTCCTGGGCGAGGAGACGGCCGGTCACCTGGGCCTGGACGTCAACCGGCAGCGGCTGGTGCTGCTCGGGGCCGCGACGCTGGTGACCGCCGCGGCGGTGGCGATGAGCGGGCTGATCGGCTTCGTCGGACTCGTCGTGCCGCACCTGGTGCGGCTCGTCGTCGGGCCGAACGCCAGGACTTTGCTGCCGCTGTCGGCGATCTACGGCGCCGCCTTCCTGGGCGCGGCCGACCTGCTTGCCAGGCTGCCCGGCGAGCTGCCGGTCGGCGTCGTGACGGCGGTCGTCGGTGCACCGTTCTTCCTGTACCTGCTGCGGCGATACAGGGCGAGCTACGCGCTGTGACCTCGCGATGAGCGACATCGAGCTGGAGCTGCGCGGGGTGGGCCTCGCCTACGGCCACCGTGAGGTGCTGCGCGACGTTCACATGGTCCTGCGGCCGGGTGAGCGAGCGGCGTTGCTCGGGCCAAACGGGGCCGGAAAGTCCAGCCTGTTGAGGGCCATCACCGGCGGTGAGGGCAGGCGTCTGGGCGCGGTGCTGCTCAACGGCCAACCGGTCGAAGAGATCGGCCGGCTGCGGCTGGCGCGCCAGGTGGCGGTGGTGCCGGGCCAGACGACGGTTGCCTTCCCGCTGCGCGTCGAGGAGCTGGTCGCGCTCGGCCGGATCCCGCACGAGCACCCGCTGCTCGGGCCGCGGCCGGCGGATCATGCTGCCGTCGACGCAGCCATGCGGCGGGTGGGCGTCGAGTCCCTGGTGGGACGTGACGTGCGCGAGCTCTCGCTGGGCGAACGACAGCTGGTCGTGTTGGCGATGGCGGTCGCTCAGGGAGCGCGCCTGCTTTTGCTCGACGAGCCCACGGTGCACCTGGACCTGCGCCATCAGGTGGCGGTCATGGAGCTGCTGGCCGACCTGTCCGAGCGCGACGGCGTGACCGTGCTTGCCGTGCTGCACGACATTGCCCTGGCGCGCCACTATTTCCCGCGCCTGCTGCTCGTATCCGAAGGCCGGCTGGTGGCCGACGGGCTGCCCGACGAGGTGCTCGGCGCCGAACTGATGGCCGAGGTATACGGCATCGACGACTCCCTGCTCGCCGTGCTGGGTGGCGCGCGCGGCTAACGCCAGCGCCGGCTGGCCATCGTGGAACTTCGCACGCCATCGAGCCCTCGAGGTGTTGGCGGCCGCCGGCTACTGACCAGCCTGGGCCGACGAGTCGCGCATCCGTCCGTAGGCGCGTCCGGTTCCGATCTCCAGCTCGCCAGGTCCAGCGGCGGGGTTCAGGTACGAGGCCAATCCCTCGTCGAGCGGCGTCAGCCGCCGCGGCATCCGCTCGAGCAACGATGCGATGTCAACGGTCGCTGGCTGGTTGATGAAGTCGACCGCGGCCGGTGTCAGCGGCGGCTCGGGCAGCAGGCTCATCGGCGCAGCGGCAAGCTTGATGAGCGGTGCCGGGCCGGGCACGATCGGCCGGCGCAGCTGCGCCGCGTGCAGCGCCCGGCCGATCACCGTGCGCATCGTCAACGTCTCGGGCCCGCCCAGCTCGAAGACCTGCTTCGCGGCGGCGGGCTCGAGCAGTGCATCGGCCACCAGCCGACCGACGTCGTCGATGAACACCGGCGCCAGCTTCTGGCCGCCGAAGTTGGTCAGCGGCACGAAACGGAGCCGTCGGGCGAAGCCCAGGAAGCGGTTGAGCGACACGTCGCGCGGGCCGTAGACCCACGTTGGCCGGATGATCGTCCAGGTCAGGCCGCTGGCACGCACCGCCTCCTCGGCGCGCCACTTGGCGCGGAACCAGTGCCTTCGCGCGTCCGGCGCGGCGCCGGCACCGGACAGATAGACAACCTGCCTGACGCCGGCCTCGGCCGCCGCGGCGACCAGCCGCTCGGTGCCACCAGCATCGACCTGCTCGAAGGTGCGCCCGCGCCGGGGGACCTCGATGGGCAGGTTCTTGAAGGCGAGCGAGATGACCAGCGCCTCGACGTCGCGCAGCGCTTTGGTTGCATCGGCGGCCTCATCCGTCACATCAAGCTGGCGAATCTCGATCGCGTCGGGCAAGCCGCCGCGGGCCGCCTCGCCGCGGCTGGAGAGAACCACAACGCGGTGGCCGCGCCGAAACAGCTCGAGCGCGATCTCGCCGCCGACGAAGCCCGTGCCGCCGGCCACCGCCACCGTCTTGGGCAAGGGGTTGGGGCCGGCCTGCGTGAAGACACTTTCCAGTGTCCGCGCCCGGTGGCGGAAGATCTGCTCCAGCTCACCGCGCACCAGCGCCGCGTGGCCGAGCGCGCCGAGCGAACCGAGCGGCAGCTCATACACGACCTCGTCCTCGACGAGCGTGCCGCCCTCTACCTGGCGGAAGGTGTGGTGGTGCTCCCAGCGGCGGTATGGGCCGGCCGCCTGGATGTCTGTGAACGAATAGGGCGGACGAAAGTCGGTAATGCGCGTCGTCCAGGTCGCCGGCACGCCGAGCAGCGGCCGGAGCCGGTACTCGATCTCGAGACCCTCGCGCATATCGAAGTCGTCGCTCAGGAACTCGAAGCGCATGCCGGGCGGCGTGATGCGACGCAGGTTGCGCGGCTCGGCGAAGAAGTCGAAGACCTCCTCGATCGGAGCGGGGATCAGCTGGCGCGTTGCCAGGCGGTAGGGGGACATATCGGCGCTCCTGATGCTCTGCTGGAGCGCCGCTGGGCTCGTCGAGGCCGCGGCGGTCTCCGAGACGAACTGGCTGGTGGCCGGCACGTCCAATGTTTGTAGCACGGTGCTGTAAGGATGGTACCGTGAACGCAGAAGATTGTCCACTGCTTGTACACAGTCCGGACGATGCGCTCGAGACCACCGTGCGTCCAGGTTCCTGCAGTGTCGTTCGCGGACCGGGCAAACGCTCCCACGCTGCCCGGCACGAGCTGTGGCGGCTGATCGGGGAACTTGCCGCCGCGCCGGGCGGCGCAGGCGCGCTTAGTCCCGCTTGCGCGCCGGATCGAAGAAGGGCAGGGGCGTGACCGTCGCGCCGGCCCGGCCGCGCCGGCCTTCGACCGTCCACTCGAGCTGCAGCTCGGTGCCGGCCGGCTCATGCGCGACATCGACCGAGGCCAGCGCGATGTGCTGCTTGAGGATCGGGCTGTACGAGCCGCTCGTGGCGCGACCAACCTGTCGGCTGCCGGCGTAGACCGGGACCTGCTCGCGCCAGGTGGTCGGAGCCACCTGGATGGGCAGGCCCTGGGCCTCATGGAGGGCGTCGATGTCCGTCCAGTCGATGGCCAGCCCGACCAGCCTGCGCTCCGGGCCGCCAGCATCGCGCTCCGCCTGCAGGGCGCGGCGGCCGACGAAGTCCACCTCTTTTTCGAGGTTGACCAACCTGCCGAGACC